>JAFSUU010000021.1 GCA_017445115.1 Clostridia bacterium
ACGGAGCCGTTTCTTTCCGTCTGCCCTAACATTATATAGGAAGATAGTGTTTTTGTCAATATATTTAGCGCAAAAAGTTATGATTCGCGCGCGGGTCAAAAATGCTTTGTTGTCATTGACAAAGGAATAAAAATATATTAAAATATAAGTTGGTGACTAAATCAATCCGTTTTCCCTGCGACACGGGGAAAGAAAGGTATTTTGATATGGATGAAAAAAGAATAGGCGAACTCAAAGAGATCGCAAGGAACGTGCGGATCGGCATCATTGACGCCGTTTATTCCGCGAAATCGGGCCATCCGGGCGGATCGCTCTCTTCGGCGGACATTCTCACGTATTTGTATTTTGAGGAAATGAACATCGATCCGAAGGTTCCCGACGCTCCCGACCGCGACCGTTTTGTTCTCTCGAAAGGACATATCTCCCCCGGACTTTATTCCGTACTCGCACACCGCGGATATTTCCCGGTGGAAGACCTTAAAACCTTCAGGCAGACTACGAGCTATCTGCAGGGGCATCCCGATCTCAAGAAGACGCCGGGCGTCGATATGACGACGGGTTCTCTCGGTCAGGGCGTTTCCGCAGCTTGCGGAATGGCGCTCGCAGCAAAGCTCGACAACTCGAGCCGCCGCGTCTGGGCTCTGATGGGCGACGGTGAGAGCGAAGAAGGCGAGGTTTGGGAGTCGGCAATGTTCGCCGCTCACTATAAACTTGACAATCTGTGTTACATACTCGACTGGAACGGACTTCAGATAGACGGGCCGATCGCAGACGTCATGAACCCCACGCCGTACCGTGAAAAATTCGAGGCTTTCGGCTGGAACGTACTCGAAGCCGACGCGCATGATTTTGAGTCCATCGACCGCGCGGTCAAGGCGGCAAAAGCATTCAAGGGCAAACCTTCCGTGATCATCGCAAAGAGTGTCAAGGGCAAGGGCGTTTCCTACATGGAAAACAACGTATCCTGGCACGGCGCCGCTCCGAACGAGGAGCAGTACAATATCGCGATGGCTGATCTGAAAGCGTAAGGAGGAGCAGATGATGGCAGACAAAATTGCTACCCGTCAATCGTACGGCGAAGCTCTCGCAGAGCTCGGCAACAAATATGAAAATCTCGTGGTTCTCGACGCGGACCTCGCGGCGGCTACGAAAACAGGTATATTCAAGAAAGCTCATCCGGACAGATTTTTCGACTGCGGTATCGCGGAAAACAATATGATTGGCGTTGCGGCGGGCCTTGCGCTTTCGGGCAAGATCCCTTTTGCAAGTTCTTTCGCTATGTTTGCCGCGGGCAGAAGCTTTGAGCAGGTCAGAAACTCCATCGGCTATCCTCACCTCAACGTGAAGATCGGAGCGACTCACGGCGGCATCACCGTCGGCGAGGACGGCGCGACTCACCAGTGCTGCGAGGATTTCGCGCTTATGAGAGTTATTCCCGGTATGACGGTCATCTCTCCCGCCGACGACGTTGAAGCGCGTCAGGTCGTGGAAGCGGCGATCAAGTACAAAGGTCCGGTTTATATGAGATTCGGCAGAATGGCGGTTCCGAACGTCTCCCCCGAGGGATATAAGTTCGAGATCGGCAAGGGCTGTCTTCTCAAAGACGGCAAAGACGTAGTGATAATTGCTAACGGTGTTGAAGTTTCCGAAGCGTTTGAGGCCGCAAAGATACTCGCCGGAGAAGGGATCGACGCCGCGGTCGTCAACATGGCGACGATCAAACCGCTCGACGAGGAGCTCGTCGTCAGAATGGCAAAGCAGACCGGCGCCGTCGTCACCGCCGAGGAGCACTCCGTGATCGGAGGCCTCGGGGGAGCCGTATCCGAGTGTCTTGCGGAAAACTTCCCGGTCCCGGTAAAGCGCGTCGGCGTGCTCGACACGTTCGGCAGATCAGGTCCCGCGAAGGAACTTCTTTCCTACTTCAAGCTCGACGCTTCGTCGATCGCGGAGAAGGCGAGAGAAGCGGTAAATTCCAAATAATGATAATCGCCCGCCGTACGGCGGGCAATTTTTTGGTACGATCCCGCGGCGCAGTTCTCAATATGAGTATGAAAAAATATATTTGTTTCTATTTGAGCATAATATCGGCATTTTTCATATCATCATTTATAATAGTTTTGATAGATAATTGAAAAAGGGAAGGAGTGATTTCAACGTCTTTTGGTGAAAAGCTCAAGATCGTTCTTGCCGAAAACAAGGTCACACAGAAAGATCTTGCGAAAAAACTCAATATAGCGCCCACCACTCTGAACGGATACATAAGCGATAAACGCGAACCGGATCTCGAGACGCTGAAAAAGATCGCGCTGTCACTCGGAGTTACGACGGATTATCTCCTCGAATGCGAGGATGAGGGGATAAATCTGAACGCAAAGGAAATGGCGCTTGTATGGCAGCTTCGTAAATTGACACCTTCACAGAGAGACGTCGTTGTAGAACTTCTCGGAGTAATGACAAAAAAGAACAAATCGCAAAACTGAAGCGCCGCAATTTGCGGCGCTTTTTCAATCTGCGGTGTTGAAACGGTACGAAAAAAGTGGTAGAATATAGTTGAAAACTGCGGAGGTGCAATTATGAAAAAGAGACCGATCGTCGCGTTTATGTATGATTTTGACCGCACACTGTCGCCGAAGGATATGCAGGAGTACGCGTTCATACCCGGACTCGGGATGGATGCCGGGGAGTTCTGGAAAGAGTGTACGAAGACCGCGGAGCGTCACAGAATGGATCCGATCCTTTCATATATGTATAATATGCTTGAAAAATCGGAGGGAAAACAACTTGTGACGAGAGATTCTCTGACTGCTCTCGGGAAAAAGGTGAAACTTTTTGAGGGCGTAGCGACCTGGTTCTCAAGGGTGAACGAGTACGCGTCGTCGCTCGGGCTTGAGCCGGAACACTACATCATCTCGTCCGGTCTTAAGGAGATAATCGAAGGAACGTCTATCGCGGGCGAGTTCAAGGAGATATACGCCGCGTCGTTCTGTTACAACGAAAAGGGAGTGCCGTTCTGGCCGGCTGTCGCCGTGAACTACACGAGCAAGACTCAGTTTCTTTACAGGATAAACAAAGGCATTCTCGATACGACGGAAAACCGCGAGGTAAACGAATTTATGCCTGAGGACCGGCGCCGCGTTCCGTTCAGGAATATGATCTACATAGGCGACGGGATGACTGACGTGCCGTCGATGAAGCTTACGAAGGTGAACGGCGGGCATTCGATCGCGGTATATCAGAAAGATCGCGCCGAGGCGGACAGGATGCTTCTCGACGGAAGGATCGATTACGTCGTAAAGGCGGACTATTCGAAGGGCGGCGAGCTTGAAAAGGCGGTGTTCGGGATAGTAGACGAGATAGCGTCCCGTTCAAAAGCTCTCGTACGGCATTTCGCTCACGTTGAGAGAGCAGAAAAGGAACTGAACAAATAACGCAATATCATAAGACAACGAAAAAAAGCGCTCACCGCAAAGAGCGCTTTTTTCGTCTAAAATTATCAGTCGTTGGCTTACTGCGTTTCCCGAGCACCCCCCGGAGCTCTTTGCGAAGGGAGATACGCTATAGCCCATGGCAAAACCGCTGAAAAATTCCTTTTGGTCTTCGCGGCGTCACCACTGCCGCTCCGAACCGGAAAACATAAAGTTAAAATGACAAAACCTTATGCTAATTCGGAACCGCGCCGCCTCCGCAGCGCGCCCTGTTCCTTACGCTTATATTGTACAGCACAAATAAGACTAAACTGTAAATCAATGATAAATATTGTGGACGAATATATTTAAAAAATTTAGTCAATAATTCGTCTAAAAAATTACGGAGAAGTTATGAAAAATGTAATTCTGATAGGCGGAGGAGTCGCCGGGCTCACGGCGGGGATCTATATCGCGGACTCCGGAGCCCGGTGTGTGCTGATAGAAAAGAACGAAAACGGCGCCGGCGCGCTTTGCGGCTGGAGACGCGAAGGATTTGAGATCGACGGCTGTCTTCACTGGCTGACGGGGACTAAAAAAGGAACGGAGCTTTACGGTATCTGGCGGAAAACCGGGATGCTCGACGGAGAGGTCGTCAGAACGGACGCTTTCTTTTCGTCGGAGGAGGACGGGAAGCGCGTGACTTTTTACCGCGATGCGAAAAAGACGGAAGAGGAGCTCTCTTCGTTATGCCCGGACGATGCGGCGGAGATCAAAAAAATGTTTCGCGCGATAAAAGCCGCGTCCTCATTATCCGAAACGGAGGAAGAGCCGCTCGGAAAAGCGGAGTGCGTGCTCGCCCTCGCGCCCTTTGCGCTTCTCTCGGCGGGAGAAGTCGCGGAACGATTCAAAAGCTCCGTCTTAAAGCGAGCGATCTGCGATCTTACGGGGGAATACTATTCGTCCCTCGGATTTATCTTCGCATACGCGGCGTATTCGAGCGGCAACGGTTTTCTGCCGCGCGGCGGTTCTCGCGGCGCGTCGTCGAGGATGATAGAAAAGTATAAAAGTCTTGGCGGAGAATATATTTCCGGCAAGAGCGCGGTGAAGGTCGAGCGGCTCGGCGGCGAGTTTACGGTGACGCTCTCCGACGGGAGCGTTGTGACGGGCGACTCCTTGATCTGTTGCACCGATCCTGTAAAATCTGTCATGTCTCTTTTCGGCGCGGAATATCTGCCGCAGCGATATATGAAAAAGATGGTACACAAGGAGAAATATCCGCTGTTTTCGAGCGTTCATTTTGCATTTTCAGCGAAGCGCGGCGACGTTCCGTTCCGTGGAACGCTGTTTGTTCCGTGCCGCCGTCACGAAGTCGGCAGCGTAAACCGGGACAGACTGATGCTTCGGGAGTTTTCTCACGAACCGTCCTTTGCACCGGAAGGAATGAGCGTGATACAGACGATGGCTTTTACAGACGAGACGAAGAGCAGAGAGTGGATGAAGCTCTCCGCCGACAGGGAGGCGTACCGCGAAGCGAAAAGCGCCGCGGCAAACGAGGTGAAAGCGCGTATCGCGGAGAGATTTCCGTCGCTTTCGGGCGCCGAACTCATCGACTCCTGGACGCCTGCGACTTACTCGCGATATCTCGGCTCGGTCTGCGGTTCGTATATGTCTTTCGCGCTGACTCCGGCAACCGCGCCCGCCGCTTTTCCGACGAGACTTCGCGGGCTTGACGGGGTGTACTTCGCGTCAGGATGGACAAGATCGCCCGGAGGAGTTCCGAACGCTGCGCTTGCGGGACGAAACGCGGCATCCGCGGTACTCGGATAAACGAGATTTTTCATTATTATATTGCAAAATATTGCTTTACACCTCCGTTTTTGATATACTTGAAATATAAGAGACGGAGGTGTGACTATGGATAAGGTTTTTTTATACGATCTTTTGAAGACGGGAAGCGTTTCGGGAAACGAAACCGCGATCGAACGTAAGATCTATGATTATATGAAGGACAAGGTCGACGGCGTCGAAGTCGACGAGCTTGGAAACGTCACGGCGCACGTAAACGCGGCGTCTCCTTTCAGAGTGCTTCTCACAGGTCACGCCGACGAGATAGGGCTTATGGTGAGCGCCATAACGGAGTCGGGCTTTTTAAAAGTCGCTGATATGGGTGGGGTCTTTTTAAATCAGTATCCCGGGCATAAAGTCAGGATCTACACCGAGCGCGGGGTGGTTTACGGCGCTGTCGTCAACTCGGAAGAGCTTGCCAAAAAAGCGGAGATAGAAGCGACGGAGCTTTCGATTGATATCGGAGCGTCGTCGAAAGAAGAAGCGGAAAGCGTCGTTTCGCTCGGCGACACCGTGACTGTTGATACCGACGTCAGAGAACTTGTCGGCGGAAGGATCACAGGACGCGCGCTCGACGACAGACTCGGCGCCGCGATAGTTATGGAAGCCGCCGCGAAGGCGGAGGAGCGCGGAGCGTCCGTCGGAGTTTTCGCCGCCGCGACGACCGGCGAGGAAACGACGATGAACGGCGCGTATTTCACAGCGTCGAGAGTAAAACCGAATATCGCGATCGCGGTCGACGTGACGTATGCGACCGACTGCCCCGGTACCGATATCGCCGAGACGGGAGACGTCAGACTCGGGGGAGGTCCCGTGCTCTGCAACAATCCGTCCGTACATAAAAAAGTGAACCGTTTGCTTTGCGACGCGGCAAAGAGAGCGGGCGTCAAGGTCCAGTTCGAGGCGGCGAAAGGTAGGACCGGAACTGACGGCGACGTCATGCACAAGACCGGACAGGGCGTTCCTTTCGCGCTCGTGTCGATACCGCTGCGCTATATGCACAGCCCCGCGGAATGCGCCGCTATGTCGGACGTCGAGGGGTGTGTAGAGCTCCTTGCGGAATTTCTCTGTTCTCTTTCCGAGGACACGGATCTGAGGCCTTTTTGAAATGAAAAAGATTGAATTTGACGCTGAAAAAGTTAAGCGGGAAGCGATCCTTTGGATCAGAGATTTTTTTGAGAAGAACGGCAAAGACTGCGTCGCCGTCGTCGGTATTTCCGGCGGCAAGGACAGCTCGGTAGTTGCCGCGCTCTGCGCCGAGGCGCTCGGAAAAGAGCGAGTCATCGGCGTACTCATGCCCTGCGGTGAGCAGAGTGATATCGATTATGCAAAACTTCTCGTCACACATCTCGGCATAAAGCATTACATTATTAATATAAAAGACGCCGTCGAAGGTGTCAGACGGAGTATTCCTTTCGAGCTCAGCCGTCAGAGCGAGATAAATCTTCCGGCAAGAGTCAGAATGGCGACGCTGTACGCCGTCTCGCAGAGTCACAACGGCAGAGTGGCAAACACCTGCAATCTGTCGGAAGACTACGTGGGGTATTCCACCCGTTACGGCGACGCGGCAGGGGACTTTTCTCCGTGCTCTCATCTGACGGTAGATGAGGTGAAAAAGGTGGGACGCGCGCTCGGTCTTCCCGAGGCGTTGATAGAAAAGGCTCCGTCCGACGGACTGACCGGAAAGACGGACGAGGACAATCTCGGTTTCACTTACGCCGAGCTCGACAGATATATCAGGACCGGAGAAATTGACGACGCGGAAAAGAAGCGGCAGATCGACAGACGTCACGCGGGAAATCTGTTCAAGCTTCTTCCAATGCCGTCGTTCGATCCCGGCTTTGAGGTGACAGGTGATGGAAAACAAATTTAAGCTCGGTGTCATCGTGGGCAGATTTCAGGGGCTCCACGAGGGACACGAAACGGTGATCGACGCGGCGACAGCGATCTGCGACATCGTCGGGATATTCATCGGCTCGTCGCAGGAATCGGGAACGGCGAACAATCCGTTCTCATACGAGACGCGGCGCGGAATGATCGAGCGCGTTTACGGCGAAAAAGTTAAAATATTCCCGCTTCCCGACATCGGCGTCGGAAACTGCGCCGAATGGGGCGAGTACGTTCTCGACAACGTCGTGAAATACTTCGGAGCGCTCCCGGACGTTCTTATCTCCGGCAGAGAGGAGCGCCGCGCAGACTGGCTTGAAGGTCCGCGCGGAAAGTTCGTCGCGGAGCTTTACGTGCCGAAAAAGATAGACATTTCCGCGACCAGAATGAGACAGTATTTCATCGACGACGACGAGACGACGTGGAAGTCGTTCACGAATCCTGTGCTGTGGGATATGTATTCGTCTCTTCGCGAAGAGGTTGCGTCGTCGAAAGACAATCTTGAAACTATGAGTGTGTAGCATGGCAAAAAAGATCTTCGGATTTTTCAAACGGGAAATGATGCTGACGGTGTCGCTTGTCGCCGCCGTCGCGTCTCTTTTTATAACGCCGCCGTCTGAGACGACACTCGCGGGTATCGACTGGCGAACGCTCGGTACTCTGTTCATGATGCTCGCCGTGCTCGAAGGATTTAAGAAAGAGAACATTTTCCGCCCGCTCGTCTCCTTCGGCTCAAAGTTCAGAAGGATGACGTCGATCACGTTGTTCCTCGTTTTCGGGGTGTTCTTTACCTCGATGTTCGTTACGAACGACGTCTCACTGATAATCTTCGTACCGCTGACAATAGCGATATTCCGCGGCGGCAACAAAGAAAAGTACATACTTCCGGTAATAACTCTCGAAAATATCGCGGCGATACGCGGCTCACTTCTCACTCCGTTCGGAAGCCCGCAAAATCTCTTCCTTTTCGGACAGTCAGGAGTTGACGCGGGAAGGTTCGTGCTCCACATGCTTCCGCTCTCTGTGATGTCCGCGGCGCTTCTTGTCGTCTTCATTTTCTTCCTTTACAGAAAGAATACGAAAGAGGAGCTTGAGGAAAGACGGCCGGATGCGGATGGGGAAGAGAGCGGAGTTTTGAAGAACGCGAAGGTGCGGCGTATTCTTTATATCGCGCTTTTCATCTTCGTCGTTGCGACGATAGTCACAAGGACTACTCTCTGGCCGTATTTTGCCGGAGGTATCGCGCTGATAATTCTCATTTTTGACGCAAAACTGCTTTTCAAAGTGGATTACGTGCTTCTTCTCACTTTCTTCTGCTTTTTCGTTTTTTCATCGTCGATTGCGTCGAACGAGGCGATCGCCGGAGTGCTTCGCCGTGCCGTCGCCGGAAACGAATACTGGTGGTCGATAGGACTGAGCCAGGCGATATCCAACGTGCCCTCGACGATAGTTCTCTATCCCTTCACTGAGAATTTCGCGGGGCTTATCTACGGTGCCGATACCGCCGGACTCGTCTCGATAATCGGCTCGCTCGCGTCCGTCATAAATTACAGGATCTACGTTCGAGAGTACCCGGGAAACGGAGGAAAGTTCTTAAAGACTTTCACGTTCATCTCCCTCGCGTTCTTCGCAATAGTCGTAATCCCCGGATTTTTACTTTCGTTCTGGAATTTCTTTTGAACTATTTAATAATGAAAAGGCGCGTTTCGCGTCTTTTTATTTGTGACTTCTTCCGTATGTAAAACGTATAGCTTATGAAAGGAGATGCAAAATGATCGATTTAACAACATTGGTTGAACAATACGGCGATATGTTGTATCGCATCTGCTTTCTGCGGCTTCGCGAGAGATTCGATGCTGAAGATGCGGTTCAGGAAACAATTTTGAGATACATAAAAAAGCAACCTGATATTGAAAACCCAGAGCATCTGAAAGCATGGCTGTACCGTGTAGCCATTAATATTTGTCACGATATCGCGAGAAAGAAAAAAGTGAGGTCGTACATTTCGCTTGACTCTTTAGAAGAGTTGGCAGAAGACGATCCCGAGAGCACTGAAATAATACGCTCGCTGTCACTTCTTCCGGAAAAGTACGGCAACGCATTATACTTGCATTACGTTGAGGGTTACGACATTAAATCGATATCAAAGATTGTCGGGTGCGGCGAATCCGCGGTAAAAATGCGCCTGTTAAGAGGTCGTGAGCGTCTGCGTGAGATCTTATGCAAATAAAACAATGAGACGATTTATGCGAAAACGGAGAGAAAAATGAATAATAATAGGATAAAAAGCGCAGTTCAAAAACTGAGTTTGACTGAGTCGGGGAAGGCGCGGATCTTATACGGCTGCAGGGATTACGAGTTAACAGTTTCAAAGAGATCGCCGAGGATCAAATGGACACTTATCGCAGCGGCAATACTGATTTTGACGCTGACGGTCGGTGTTGTAGCAGCAGTTTATCTGCGACGTGCGCCGGGTGAAAACAAATCTCACGTCGGAATAGATTTCGAATTGATCGACTTTCAGACAGATGAATGTGTGATCGAGTCCGATGACGGGGAATTTCTTTTCAAGTGTAATAACGTGACGGGTGGCGAAGAGAGAGTGTATCTCGATTGTACTCTATCAAAAAAGGACGGCGGAGTCATAACAGAACTGTCGTCGGACGGTGTCGAGCTGCCTATCATCGACGTTACGGGAAGCGTCAAGCTTACGAACGGCGACGAGCGTCCCGTGCTTTTCTTTACTTTGTCGGATTCCACCGAGACGGAATATCACATTGAAGGCTGGGTGCTGATGGCAAAGCATTTGGCGGAGGGTACAAACTACGACGAGTATCAGGACAACAAGTATTACAACGCGGACGAGATAAAAGGGCTGCTTGACGGAGCTACCCTTGCTCCCGGTATGATAGCGGCGCGTACGGTGAACACAAAAGCAATCACTCTTTCAGCAGATGCTCAGTTGTCAACTTGTGAACCCGGAGTTGCAGTTCCAAACAGCAAGGACAGATTTGTTTACGACAATTACGGCAATAAGTATCTGTTGTCTGATCAGTTAGAGTGTTCCCTTGACGTTGGGAATATGGATATTCCGTTTTCCGCGGACGGATCCATAACGGTCGATAACTGTGCTTTCGGTCCGTACCACCATCATCATGCCGATCTCAGTGAGTTGACGGCATTATATATTAACATAAAAGGATATGAAGACAACGGTCTTACTTTCGAATTCTATTCTTCAGACGGAACGAAACTGCCATATATCGGCGCGGTGATCGCAGACCCAGCGCCGGGCATCAAAACACTTGTTGTGTATGACTCTTATACCGTTGAAGACATGACCTTAGAGCGTTTTTCGCAGGCTTACGAAATGCGTTCTGTACAGCACGACAGCGAAACGCTTTGTACTTTTTCGTCTGGTGTAAAAATAAGTGCAGATTTTAAGAATGAGGTTGTAGACACTTCGTTTGATCCGGTGATCATAGCGCTCGACAATGGACAAATTGTTTTGAACAGCGCTCATATGACTAATACCTATATCCGCCTTCTTGGGACTTGTGTCGGTTTAGGAGAGCTCGACCTCGCACTTGACGAGGCGTATGTAGTAACGGATTCGGTAGAGACGGTAATGCTCGGAAGCAAGCATGGTGTCGGAACAGATAAAGACGGCGTAACATTCTCAATCGAATGGCAGTGTGAAACCGTGATCGACCCCGAAAAGATAGCGGAGATCCATGTAAACGGAACAGTAATAAAACTCAAATAAATATATTATTTGTGCGCCGCATCGGAAGATGCGGCGCATTTTGTCGTTTTTTGAATTATTTTTAAAATATACTTGCATTTCTAAAACCGATATGCTATAATATTAAACGCAAATTGATATATTTTGAGATTTTAACAAACAAAAAATGCAAAAGAGGCATTGAAATGAAGGAATACAGGTATCTTTCAAAAGAGGAACTTGAAGTTGAATACAACAAGGCGAGAAACGCGCTGAAAGAGTGGGAGGCTAAGGGTCTCAAACTCGACCTGACGCGCGGCAAGCCCGGCCAGGCGCAGCTCGATCTGACGGTCGATATGCTGAGCGTTATTTCGTCGCGCGATGACTGCTTCTCCGAGAACGGACTCGACTGCCGTAACTACGGCATCCTTGACGGACTTCCGGAGACGAAGCGCCTTTTCTCCGAGCTTCTCGGAATACCGGAGCAGAGGATCCTTGTACTCGGAAACTCTTCGCTGAACGCGATGTACGATACGATCACCCGTGCGATGCTTTTCGGCGTCGCCGGAGGAAACGAGCCGTGGTGCCGCCAGGGCAGAATAAAGTTTATCTGCCCGAGCCCCGGATATGACAGACATTTTGCGATCTGCCAGAGAATCGGTATCGAGATGCTTCCCGTACCGATGACTCCGGAAGGCCCCGACATGAACGCGGTCTACGACCTTGCATGCTCCGACCCGTCCGTAAAAGGTATCTGGTGCGTTCCGAAATTCTCCAATCCCGAGGGCATCACGTATTCAGACGAGACGGTCGAACAGTTCGCGGCGCTCCGTCCCGCGGCAAACGACTTCAGAATTTTCTGGGACAATGCGTATTCGGTACATGAGCTGACAGACGAACACGTCGAGCTTGCGGACATATTCACCGCAGCCGAGAAATACGGCACACAGGACAATATTTTCTATTTTGCGTCAACGTCAAAGATCACGTTCCCCGGGAGCGGCGTCGCTATCATGGCGGCGAGCGAGAAAAATATCGAGCAGATAAAGCCTTTCCTCGCAACGCAGACGATCGGCTACGACAAGATCAACCAGATGCGCCACGTCAAGTACTTCAAGAACGCGGACGGCATCCGCGAGCATATGAAGCATCACGCCGCAATAATCAAGCCGAAGTTCGACATCGTTGACTCGACTCTCCGCCGCGAGATCGGCGGGCTCGGCATAGCCGAGTGGAACGAACCGAAGGGCGGATATTTCATCAGCCTCAATCTTGAAGACGGACTTGCTCGCCGCGTTTACCGCCTTGCGATGAAGACCGGTGTTAAGCTGACGCCTGCCGGAGCAACGTTCCCCTACGGCCGCGATCCGCGCGACCGCAACCTCAGGATCGCTCCGACATATCCCGATAACGACGAACTTCAGACGGCAATGGATATCCTCTGTCTGTGCATCAAGCGCGCCGCCGCTGAGAAATTCCTTAAAGAAAAAGAATAATGATACGATTTCTTCAAAAGTTTTTTGAAGATGCGCGGGGGAACTTTTTTGCAAAAAAGTTCCCCCGCATAATTTTTCCTCTTTAAATATGTAAATATTTGTGATATAATAGTGTAAAATGAGGAAGTATGTGTTGAGGTCAGGATATGCTTGAAGTCAAGGAACTTGTCAAACGATACGGAAAGCACACCGCACTCGACGGAATATCGTTTTCCGCCGGCGAAGGTGAAATTGTCGGTCTTCTCGGTCCGAACGGAGCGGGAAAATCGACGGCTATGAATATAATAACGGGATACTTGTCGTCGGATTCGGGAACTGTCACGGTCGACGGCGCCGATATACTTGACGAGCCGGACCGCGTGAAGCGGCTGATCGGCTATCTGCCCGAGATACCGCCGCTCTACACGGATATGAAGGTATCGGAGTATATGGATTTCGTGTACGATCTCAAGAAGTGCGACCTTCCGCGAAAGGCGCATCTTGACGAGATAGCGAAGGTCACGAAGACCGCCGACGTACAGGGAAGGCTTATCGCCAATCTGTCGAAGGGCTACAGGCAGAGAGTCGGCATCGCGTCGGCGCTCGTCGGCGATCCGAAGGTGCTTATATTCGATGAACCGACGGTCGGTCTCGACCCCGGACAGATAATCGAGACGAGAGCGCTGATAAGGCGCCTCGGCAGAAAGCACACGGTCATCCTCTCGACTCACATACTGTCGGAAGTTCAGGCGGTCTGCGACAGGATCGTGATAATCGACCGCGGCAGGATAATTGCCGACGAAAAGACCGGCGAGATCACCGCCGCCGTCAACCGCAGCAGAAGATGGACCGTCAGAGTCTGCGGTCCGGTAGCCGACGTCCAAAGAATGATAAGGAACGTCGAGGGCGTCTCGGGAGTAGAGCCTACCGGAGAGCGCGACCTTGACGCAAACGTCTACATCGTCGAAAGCGACAAGGGACGCGACGTCAGAAAAGCGCTTTTCGCCGCTTGCGCGTCGAAAGGATATGCGCTTATCGGTATCGAGCCGTCGGGCATGAGCCTTGAAGAGGTCTTCATCAAGCTGACGGACAAAGATTAACGTAGAGTTTTCAAACGGAGATATAAAAATGTCTGCAATTTATAAAAGAGAGATGAGGGCGTTTTTCAAGACGCCGGTGGGGTACGTCTTTTCCGCGATATTCCTCGCGGCATCGGGCTTCCTGTTCTCGTTCAGCTGTCTCAGGAGCAAAACGACTGACGTTTCCGGCTATTACGTAATGCTGATGTTCGCCTACGTCGTCATTATACCGCTTCTCACGATGAAGAGCTTCGCCGAGGAGCGCCGCCAGGGAACGGAACAGCTCCTTATGACGTCGCCGGTCAGCATCGTGAAGCTCGTCGCGTCGAAATTCCTTGCGTGCTTTACGGTTTTCGCGATCACGCTCGCGGTGTCGACGTTCTATTTCATACCGCTTTTCATCTACGGCGACCCCAACGTCGGAAGGATATTCGGCTGCCTCGTCGGAATGACGCTTATCGCGGTGTGCTTCATTGCGATAGGTCTTTTCGTGTCGTCGCTGACGCAGAATCAGTTCGTCGCGGCGATGGGAACGATCGGTATCTTAACGTTCTTCCTCGCGCTCGGACTCGTCGAGGATTACGTGAATTCCGGCTTTATCAAAACGATAATCGGCTGGGTCTCGATCTATTCGAGATTCAACTATTTCACATACGGTCTGTTTGATCTGTCGGCGGCAGTATACTACGTCTCCGTCGCCGCGATCTTCCTTTTCCTCACCGTGCGCGTGATAGAACGCCGCCGGTATGCGTGAGGGGGGTGAGCGCGTGAAATTTGATCTCAGATCGAGAAAATTCAAGCACGGCTCGCTCGCAGTCGTACTCACAGTCGTCGTTATCGCCGTGGTGATAGCGTTCAACGCCGCGCTCTCGGCGATGGCAAACTCCTATCTCTGGTATTTCGATATGACCGGAGATAACGTATTCACGCTTTCCGACGAGGCAAAAGAACTCCTCGAGCCGGTCACCGCAGAGGTCAGCATTATCTTTGCAAAAGACGAGGATTCGCTGATGAGCGGAAAGAACACGAACGAGTATATGAAGTATGTATACCGCACCGCGAGAGAGCTTGAAAACGAGTTTTCGAACATAACCGTCAAGTGCGTCGACGTCATCGAGCACCCCGCGTTTTTCGAGTACTATTACAACACAGCCGCGACTAATATCCTCTCGACTTCGGTCATAGTCGACAGCGGCGGAGAATTCAGACTTTTCACGTCGGACGCGTTCTTCGTCTGGGACGAGGACAGAACTTATATCTGGGGCTATAACGGAGAGGCGAAGTTCGCCGCCGCGATACTTCAGGTGACTTCCGCCGAGGTCCCCGTGATCTGCTTCACGGAGGGGCACGGTGAAAAGGCGCCGGACGATACGCCTGCTTTCAAACAGCTTTGTGAGAGCGCGGGATTCGCAGTCAAAACGATAGATCTCTCTAAAGACGAGATCGCCGACGACGTCAGAATAATCATAATAAACGATCCTCTTTACGATTTCGCGGGGATCGAAGCGGGCGAGCTCGGAAACGAGATCGATAAGCTTTCTGCGTTCCTCGACGAGTACGGCAGCGTTATGATATTCGCTGACTCCGAAAAATCGAAAAATCTCAAAAATCTCTCCGAAATGCTCATCGAATGGGGCATAGAGTTCCGTCCCGGACAGACTGTCGTCGACGATCTCAATACGCTGACTGTCGACGGCAAAACTCTCGTCGCGGAATATGAGACAGAGAACACGCTCGGCGCCAGCCTTTACAACGCTATCTCGTCGCTGTCTTCAATGCCGAAGACGATAGTTCCCGACGCTATGCCGCTGAATCTGCTCTACGACACGTCGTCGGCACCGATGGCATCGTATCTCGCGAGTGCGGTGCTCTATTCGCACGCCTCGTCGTACGTCAGAGAGGGCGGCGAGAACAAGGACGGCGGCAGACTTCCGCTTATGACGATATCGAGAAAAGAGGGAATACGCGACAACGACTATATCTACGCATACCTCACCGTCTGCGGATCGCCCTCGTTCGTCTCGGATAAATATCTCAACAGCAATTCTTACGCCAACAGCGATATCCTCGTGAATACGATCCGCCTTACCGGGCGCGAAAAGATCGTCGCGGATATCGATATAAAGGTGTTTGACGACACCGAGCTCGACGTCACCACTTCGCAGACGAACGGCTGGACCGCAGTGTTCTCGATAGCGATCCCGGTCGTGATCGGAGTGTTCGGCTTTGCGGTCTGCTTCAGGAGAAAGAGAACATGATAAAGAGACAGAAAATCGCGATAATCGCAGCAGTCGTTGCGCTCGTCGCCGTCGCCGTTCTTTATTTCGCTCTCGTGAAGCCGATGATCGACGAGAATTCCGCCGTCGTTGAAGACCCGCCGGAGACGCTTCCGGGCGAGGATATCGGCACGTCGAACAGATATTATATGTATTCCCACCTCGACAGGAGCGAGATGAGATCCATCGAGGTCACGAACGAATACGGGACTTATAAATTCATCGCCGACGGAGAGGGCTCGTTTTATATCGACGGATACCGCGGCATCGAAGTTGACGGGACGCTGCTGTCGTCGCTCGTTACGACTTGCGGCTCGACGCTTTCGAAGCTCAGAGTCACCGCGGACGCGTCCGACGAGAAGCTTGAGGAATACGGCCTGAAAAACCCGACGGCGTACTGGATACTGACGGATAATAGCGGCAAACAATACAAAGTCTACGTCGGACGAAAACTTCTGACCGGAGGCGGTTATTACTGCGCTTTTGCGGGCAGAAACAGCGTGTACGTCCTCGACACCACGCTCGCCTCGACGATCCTCGAACCGATAGAAACGTTCGTTACGCCGTACATCATTTACGGAGTTTCACAGGACGATTTTTATACGGTCGAAGATTTTACGATCTACAACGGTAACCAGAGATTCATCACCGTCGGAATGGTTGACAAGAACGAGTGGAGCAGCGAGGACGCGCTCGCAGAGTACGTGCTCTCGTACCCGGCGCCGTACACCCCGGATTCCGAAAAATACCTCTCGTTGCTTCTCGCTTTCTCTTCATTCACCGCCGACTCCACGTTCAAACTCGGCGTCGAAGAGAAGGACCTTGAGACGTACGGATTCACAAACCCCGACCACACCGTCTACTTCAGGTATAACGGCAGCGAATACTATTTCCTCATGAGCGACGACGGCGAGGGCGGATATTACGTGCTCTCCGGCATCTATCCCGACATCATCACGAGGATCTCCAAGGAGAACGCCGCGTTTGCGGACTACGATCTCCTCTCGTGGCTGAGCCCTTATTTCTTCAGACGTAACATCACCACGATCTCCTCGATAAGAGTACAGACGGGAAAGGTCGACGAGACGTTCAATCTCTCGCATTTCACCTCCGAGGACGGGACCGCGTCGTTCCAGATTCTGACCGACAGCGGAAGGGCGTTTACCTCCGCTTTCGATATCAAGAATTTCAGACACTATTACGGAAACCTGCTCGCGCTCGGAATAGTCGACTATCTTCCCGAGGAGGCGTCGGAAGGCGTCTCTATGGAGAGCTTCCTCGCGGACGAGGCGAACCGAACTATGAGGATAACCTGCGTCACTCTGAACGGATATAAGTACACGTTCGATATTTACAGATATTCGACGAGAAGGTGCGCCGTATCGGTCAACGGCAGATTTGATTTCTGTATACTGAATGATATCGTAAGCAGGATCGAGTCGGACACCGAAAAGTTTCTGAACGGAGAACAGGTGACGGGAACGTATTGAATATAAAACTGAATCCAGTCATTTCGGGGCAGGGCATCCTGCCCCCGATCTTTGTAAAAAACGCGGGGCGCAAATTTTTATAATTTGTTTAATTATGCTATTGACCTTCTTCGCGCGCGGGTATATAATAAATGCGATAATGTTAGATATAGAACATATTTTCGAGGAGACTTGACGTGACAAAAAGCAGAGAACGGGAGAAAAGCCCGGTCAAAGAGATAATGTGTCTGTCGAACCTCATCAAAAGAGAACTCGACAGCGCGAGGTCCGAGAGAGACGATACGGTGACGCCGATGCACGGATTCATCATCGGGTACGTTGCGAAAAATCATGACCGCGACATATTTCAGAAGGATATTGAAAAAGCTTTTTCATACAGACGCTCCACCGCCTCGACGGTGCTCGGGCTTATGGAGGAAAAAGGACTGATAGAGAGAGTTTCGGTCCCCTACGACGCGAGACTCAAAAAAATAGTCCTCACAGAGGAGGCGAAGAGATTTGCCGAATCCTGTTACGAGGACGGAAGGTCGCTCGACGAAAAGATACTCGCAGGGCTGACTCCCGACGAGACGGAAAATCTCTTTTCCGTGCTTGAAAAAATAAGAAATGAATTGAAAGGAGACGGACGGGAACAATGAAAACGTTAAAGCTGCTCGCCAAGAGCGTCAGACAGTATAAGAGACCGTCTATCCTGACGCTGCTTCTGATGGTGGGAGAAGCAGTCATAGAATCACTGATACCGTTCATAACGGCAAACCGCCTTATAAACACCATACAGGAGAAGGGCGCCGACCTTGAGATGGGAGACATACTGCTCACCGGTCTTCTCCTCGTCGCCATGGCTGTCTGCTCGCTCACCTGCGGCGGACTTGCGGGATTTACTGCAGCCAAAGCGTCTGCGGGATTCGCCAAGAATCTCAGATACGACGTTTTTTCCAAGATACAGACTTATTCTTTTTCGAACATCGATAAATTCTCGTCGTCCTCTCTCGTCACGAGGATGACGACCGATATATCCAACGTACAGATGTCGTACGCGATGCTGATACGCATTGCGGTAAGAAGCCCGCTGATGCTCATTTTCTCCGTCATTATGGCGGCGATCATGGGCGGATGGCTCGCCGCGACCTTCGTAGTAGTTATCCCGGTGCTCGCCGTCGGTCTCATAATCGTCGGCAAAAAGGCAATGCCGGCGTTCCACCGCGTTTTCAAAAGGTACGACAAGCTCAACGAGTCGATCGAGGAAAACGTCAGAGGAATGAGAGTCGTAAAGGGCTTTTCTCGCGAGGAATACGAAAAGAAAAAATTCGGACGCGAGGCTGATTCTATCCGCGACGATTTTACGAAAGCTGAACGCATCGTCGCGGTCAACACGCCGCTGATGAATTTCTGCATGTATTTCAACATGGCGTTCATACTTCTCGTCGGTTCGTACCTTGCGATAAACAAGATAGGCGGCGTCAACATCGGCCATCTGTCAGCGCTCCTCACTTACGGTGTGCAGGTGCTCATGTCCCTTATGATGCTGTCGATGATATACGTGATACTGACTATCTCCGCTGAGTCCGCAAGGAGAATATGCGAGGCGCTCGAAGAGGTTCCGGATCTTGCTCAGCCCGACAACGCCGTGTGTGAGGTCAAAGACGGTTCGATCGATTTTGACGGAGTTTCTTTCAAATATTCCAAAGAGAGCAAGCTCTCGGCGCTCTCGAATATCGATATCCACATAAGATCCGGCATGACGGTAGGTATCATCGGAGGAACGGGCTCGGGTAAGAGCTCGCTCGTTCAGCTTATCCCGCGTCTTTACGACGTGACGGAAGGAGACGTCAGAGTCGGAGGCGTGGACGTCAGAGAATACGGTCTTTCGACCCTTCGCGGCTCCGTTTCGATGGTGCTTCAGAAAAATCTGCTGTTCTCCGGTACGATCAAAGACAATCTGCGCTGGGGCAACGAGAACGCGACCGACGAAGAGCTCGAAGCGGCGTGCCGTCTCGCCCAGGCGGATGAATTTATAAAGTCGTTCCCGGACGGCTACGACACGTATATCGAGCAGGGAGGAACTAACGTTTCCGGCGGTCAGAAGCAGAGACTTTGTATCGCGAGAGCGCTTGTCGGAAAGCCGAAAATACTGATCCTCGACGACTCGACGAGCGCCGTCGATACGAGGACGGACGCGCTCATTCGCCGCGGGTTCAGGGAATATATCCCCGAGACCACAAAGATTATAATCGCACAGCGCGTAGCGTCTGTCGAAGACGCGGATATGATAATCGTAATGGATAAGGGAGAGGTCGTCGGCGTCGGACGTCACGACGAACTGCTCGCTTCCAACGAGATATATCGCGAAGTTTACGAACAGCAGACGGCGGGAGGTGATTTCGATGAAGAAAGATAAAAACCTCCGCAAAGGCGGGATAAACGGGCAGGACGGAATGAACGGCATGATGCCGAAAAAGCCCGGAATGGATATGAAAGTGCTTCGCCGCGTGCTGAAGGATATGTTCCGCTTCTATCCGGTGATGGCTCCGCTTATGACGATCGGGATAATCTTTTCGGCGATAGTGTCATCAATACCCGCGATATTCCTGCAGCAGGTGACGAACGCGATCGACGTCAGCCTCAAAAACGATATACCGTGGGAGATCGCGAAGAGCGATATCATCCCGAAAGTAATACTTCTTATCGTCTTCTACGTTTTATCGATAATCTCCGTCACGATCGAAACTCAGCTCGCCGCGATAGTAACGCAGGGATTTCTCGGCAAGATGAGAAAATCGATGTTCGACGGTATGCAGTATTTGCCGATCAAATATTTTGACACGCACAAACACGGCGATATAATGTCGTATTACACAAACGACATCGACACTCTCCGTCAGCTCGTCGGACAGTCTTTCCCGACTCTTGTCAGAGCGGGTATGATAGTCATTTCCGTGTTCTTCATAATGCTGTACTACAGTGTACTTCTCACTTTCCTGATACTCATCGGCGTCATACTGATGATATTCGTATCGAAGAAGCTCGGCGGAGGATTCGCAAAGTATTTTATCTCGCATCAGAAAACCGTGGGTAAGGCAGAAGGTTACGTTCAGGAAATGATGAACGGTCAGAAGGTCGTAAAAGTATTCTGCCGCGAGAAAAAGTGCCTTGAAGGTTATGACGAGATAAACGAAGAGCTTTTCGAACAGAACTACAAGGCGAACGCAAACGCGAATATGCTTGGGCCGATCATTATGAATATCGGTAACGTAATATACGTTATCGCCGCGATAACCGGATGTTTGCTTCTCGTGGGCGGAGTTACGAATATCGGCTTACAGAGTATTTTCAAGGGCGCAGCTCCCATGTCCGTCAGCATTATTGTCGCGTTTCTGTCGATGACAAAGCAGTTCACGGGAAATATCAACCAGGTCTCCCAGCAGATCAACTCTATCGTCATGGCAATGGCGGGAGCAAAGAGAGTCTACGAGCTCGTAGACGAAAAACCGGAAACGGATGAAGGTTACGTCACTCTCGTCAACGCCGAAGTTGACGAGAACGGAAACGTCACGGAGACGGAGCGTCACACCGGGCACTGGGCGTGGAAACATCCTCATTCCGCCGACGGCAGCGTCACTTACACTCTCCTTCGCGGAGACGTGAGACTGACCGACGTTGATTTTGCGTACGTCGAAGGAAAGACGGTGCTCCACGATATAACGTTGTTTGCCAAGCCCGGTCAGAAGGTCGCCTTCGTCGGCGCGACCGGCGCGGGAAAGACGACGATCACGAATCTTATTAACCGCTTCTACGATATCGCCGACGGAAAGATCCGTTACGACGGTATCAACATAAACAAGATAAAGAAATCGGATCTCCGCCGCTCGCTCGGCATAGTCCTGCAGGATACGAACCTCTTTACCGGCACAGTTATGGACAACATCAGATACGGCAAGCTTGATGCGACGGACGAAGAGTGCATCAACGCCGCAAAACTCGCGGGAGCTGACGACTTTATCGTACGTCTTCCCGAAGGGTATGAAACGATGCTGACGAGCAACGGAGCGAACCTTTCGCAGGGACAGCGTCAGCTGATCTCGATAGCTCGCGCCGCTGTTGCCGATCCGCCGGTCATGATACTCGACGAGGCGACAAGCTCCATTGACACGAGAACAGAGGCGATAGTTCAGCGCGGAATGGATAAGCTGATGGAGGGAAGAACGGTCTTCGTCATTGCTCACAGACTTTCCACCGTCATGAATTCAGACGTCATCATGGTGCTCGATCACGGAAGGATCATCGAACGCGGTACTCACGACGAGCTGATCGAGGAAAAAGGAGTCTATTACAGGCTTTATACCGGTGCGTTCGAGCTCGAGTGAAAACGCGCAAATTCGCGACGCCTCTTGAAAAGAGACGGAAAATGTGCTAATCTGTATATACCGTAAAACGTCCCGAAAGGGAGAGAATCAATGAACTTTAAATATACCGCCGTACTCGCGCCTATGGCAGGGGCGACCGACGCTTCTATGAGAAGACTTTGCTTCTCGCTCGGTGCCGACGGCGCGGTCACGGAAATGATCTCGGCGAAAGCCGTATGTTACGGCGACGCGAAGACGGGCTCTCTCGCTTCGATAACGGAGGGAGAGGGAGACGTCGCGCTCCAGCTTTTCGGTCACGAACCGGAAGTTGTCGCCGAAGCGGCGACCCGGGTCGCGGAGGGTGAACTTCCCGGCGCGTCTTTCGCGCATACACCCGTCGCAATAGACATAAATATGGGCTGCCCGGTCAAAAAGATTGTATCGTCGGGCGACGGTTCTGCACTGATGAAGGATCCCGCACTTGCGGCAAAAATCGTCAGAAAAACCGCCGACGCTCTGTCGAAGTACGGCGTTCCTCTCACTGTGAAAATTCGCTCCGGCTGGGACGCCGGAAGCATCAATGCCCCGTATTTTGCATCTCTTATGGTCGAATCCGGCGCATCTGCCGTGACGGTCCACGCAAGAACGAGAGAACAGATGTACCGGCCTTTTGCCGACCGTGAAGTGATAAGAGCGGTCAAAGAGGCGCTTCCGAATGTTCCCGTGATAGGAAACGGTGACGTTGAGTGCGCCGAGGACGCCGCAAAGCTTATGGAATACACCGGCTGCGACGGCGTTATGATAGGACGCGCGGCGCTCGGAGATCCGTGGATTTTTTCCGCGATAAAATGCGCGGGAGAAGGAAGTACTTTCGTTCCTCCGACAAAGCGCGAAAGGGTCGAAACGGCGCTTCGTCTCATAAGGGATATAATTGAAGAAAAAGGCGAATACGTCGGGGTCCGGGAAGCGAGAGGCAGAGCGGCTCACTTCATTAAAGGACTTCGCGGCGCACCCGGCGTCAGGGATCGGATAAACCGCGCCGAAACGTATTCCGAAATAGAAAAAATATTATTTGACGGGCTCTCGTTCTGAGACGCCCGAGAGGTGAAAATGAAAAGAATAATATCAGCAGTTATTGCGGCAATACTCGTATTTGCAGCGTTGGTCCTCACATCCTGCGGGAAAAACACCGACGGAACTCCGGACGGAATGAAGCTCGCTTCAGGCGAGGCCGCTTCCTATCTGTTTTACGTTCCAGAAACGTGGCAGTGTGACGTCGCGTCCGGCGCGACAAGCGCTTACTATTCAAACAGAGATACGTCAAGTGTCAGTGTCATGACTTTTTCAATGAATTATTCGGATGCGAGCGCCGCTGACTGGTGGTCGGAATTCGAAGAGGATTTCAAAAAGGTTTACTCAGATTTTGAAGTCGTAAGCCGCGAGGCGACGACTCTCGACGGAGTTGAAGCCGAAAAGGTCGTTTTCACCGGAAAGCTCTCTCACGGAGAGGAAGAGGTGACGTTCAAGTTCATGCAGGTCGCTGCGGTAAAGAGAAAGACGCTCAGCGCCCCCGAAGTATACGTGTTCACTTATACGTCGTCTCCGGAGGTCTATGACGAGCATCTGACAGACGTGCAGAGTATGCTCGATAACTTCAAGTTCAACTGATATGATTTATTTTGACAACAGCGCGACGACGCCTCCCTGCCGTGAAGCAATAGGCGCGGCAAACAGAGCGATGAGCGAATGCTGGGGAAACCCGTCGTCGTCTCATGCGATGGGCGTTGAAGCAAAGAGGATACTCGATTCGGCAAGGCAGAATGTCGCCGCATCCCTCGGGATAAGACGTCTCACTGAAGGAAAATGCGTTTTTACGTCCGGCGGGACCGAGGCGAACAACCTTGCGGTTTTCGGCTCTGTCTATTCAAAAGAGAGACCGAAAAAGGGCTCATCAAGGGGAAAGATAATTATCAGCGACGGCGAACACGCGTCGATCGAAGCGGCGATCCCCGTTCTTGAAAAAGAGGGCTTTTGCGTTTTCAGGGTCCCGACTGTCGGCGGTGCGCTCGATCTTGACGCGCTTGAGAGAGAAGCGACTTCCGACGTCATTTTTGCATCGGTGATGAAAGTCAACAATGAGACCGGCGCGGTATATGACACGAGAACGGCGTCGCGTATCATAAAAGCAAAAGCGCCCGGCGCGATATTTCATACCGATTGCGTCCAGGCGTATATGAAAATGAAGCTTTCACCTCTCGAACTCGGCGCCGATATGATAACGGTCAGCGCACACAAAATTTTTTCTCTGAAAGGCGCGGGCGCGCTGTGTTTTACAAACGAGATCGTCAAGACGAAAAAGCTCGTTCGCACATCCGCCGGCGGCGGACAGGAGGAAGGTTTCAGGGCAGGTACGGAGAGTATGCCCGCCATCGCCGCGTTCGGCGAAGCATCGTCGCTCGGTCAGGCTGAACTGCCGGAGAGGATCGCAAAGTGCCGCACCGTCGGAGAATACGCGGTAAAGAAGGTCGGCGCGCTCGACGGCGTGAGGCTGAATCTGCCGCGCGAGAGGATACCGAACGTGCTCAGCGTCACTGTTCCCGGGATCAAGAGCGAGACGATGCTCAACTACCTTTCGGGCGAGGGGATATGTGTTTCGAAAAGCTCCGCCTGCTCGGCAAGATCGAAAAATCTCAGCGCCGCGCTTCTCGCTTTCGGGCTTACCGAGGAGGACGTGGACTCGACGATGAGACTCAGTTTTTCTCATCTCAACACAGAGGAGGAGATCGACTTTTTCTGCGACGTGCTCGAACGCGGTATAAGCTCTCTCGCGAGGATAAAGAAAAGCTGACTGAAAAATACCACTTGACAAATAATCTGCGTCAAGTTACAATATAATATACAAAGGAGGTTTTGAAAATGGCTGACGAAAAAAACCTTGAAGAAGAATATTTTGAATCCGAAATATACACTTTGATCGACGAAGACGGCAACGAGGAAGAGTTCGAACTTATCGGCAAGTATATGGAGAACGGTATCACTTACAACGCTCTCGTTCCCGCCGAAGAATCAAAGCAGAACGGTGAATACGTCATTTTCCGCCGCGAAGAAGATGAAAACGGCGACGTATATCTCGCAACGATCGAAGACGACGATGAATTCGACAGGATCGCGGATATATTTGACGACAGCTTCAACGATTTCGACTACGACGAAGAAGTTGATAAGTGACCGTGTTTTATATCTGCCTTGTGCGTGATGACTTGGCATTAAAACCCACATCATAAAATTGGAGCCCGCACCGTTTACGGGTATGCAGACCTCCCGCCTTCCGTCTCCTTTCGTGACACGGTTGCGCGGACGCTGGTAGCTCAAAGTCTACGGATGGGCGCCGCCTTGCGTAAGCAGGGTTTGTATTGCGGAGTTACACGGCATGGCGGATATTCAAATGAAACGGCGGGCGTGATCGCCCGCCGTTTCTGGAAAGGCAAAGGAAAAGAAAATGAAAAAACGCATTTGGTTTTATGTTTTATTAATTGTTATGTCGTTTACAGTCGCGTTCACTCTCGCCTCTTGCGGAAATGATGACGAACCGGAAACCTCGGATACAGCCGACAGTTCAACGACTCCCGTGTCGTCCGATTCGGAGGACACAGAGCCCATTATGTCCGGCTTGACATACGAGTTTATTCTTGACGATGAAGGAAATAACATCGGACAAAAAGGATTTTATGATGACGGCGCTCTCTGCTTTGAGGAGTATTACGACGCCGAGGGCAGAGTTACCGACCACACCGACTACAACGCCGACGGTACGGTAGCGGCTGTTTACAATTATACGTTTCTCGGTGGAGACACCCCGGATCACTACACGGTAGAGCAGTACAGTTATGATGCGGGTTCGCTGACGACCAAAGACGTCATAAAGTTAAACAAAGACAGGCTGATCGACAGCGTCTACACGTACGATGCGGAAGGGGCGCTTGTGGAAGCGTACCTTTACGAATACAACGACGGCGGCCAGCTCGTCAAAGAAGCGCTCGTCGGCTCAAACAACGCGTATCGGCTTATCACTGAATACGAGTACACGGAAGACGGAAAAGTCGAAAAGGTAATTTACAAAAAAGGTTCCGGCGAGATGTCCACCTATTCGGTTTTCTCGTATAACGAAAACGGAAAAGTTGACAGAGAGTCCAATTACGATCTCGAAGGCACGATGACGTCGTATATTCAGTACACCTACGACGAGAAAGGCGATCTTGTCGAAGAGGAAGAGTATCTTCTCGACGAAGACGGCAATTATTATTTGTTCGGATAACAGGATGCGGGCCCGGAATTTTCCGAGCCCACGTTTTTTGCAGTATGAAACTCATAAAGTCTGCATACGGTTTTTCATGGATAATATCTCTGTTGTCCTGAAAACTTATTCAGAGAAGTTTTGAGGGGATCAAAAAGGGGGACTTTTTCAAAAGTCCCCCTTTAAATATTCGTTTCTTATCACCTGTAGCTGCCGTGTTCTTTTTTGAATGCGGCTTTGTTTTCGTACATTAATTTGTCGGCGCGTTTGAAGACAAGCTCGACCGTGTTGTCGTCGGAGGCGAAGTCTGCGACGCCGACGGCAGCGGAGAATCTGAGCCACGGATCCGCGTCGGTTTTTGAATAAGACTTTTCGTATTCGGCTCTGAGACTGTTTGCTATCGCATGACGATTAGTGTAATCGTCACCCTGAAGCACGATGATGAATTCGTCGCCGCCTATTCTGAACACGGGCGAATTCTTGAATTCGTTGAGAGCTATGTCGCAGCAGCCCTTGATGTAGATGTCGCCGGCTTTGTGTCCGTAGTCGTCGTTGATCTTTTTCAGGTCGTTTATGTCGATCATAACGAACGCGAACTCGGCGATCCCTTTCATGATCTGACTGTTTAGCTCTTCTGATTTCTTGATGTACGCGGCCTTGTTGCCGACACCGGTGAGAGAATCCTTGTATGATTCAATGCTGAGTTGATCGATCTGCTTGTCCTTGTCTTCGATCTCGATCTGGGCCTTCAGCTTGTCCTCCTGAAGCGAGGACACGTCTTTGAGGTAATCGACGATGTTGATCTGCATTGACCGTATGCTCTCATATATCTCGTTTATCTCATCCCGGCCCTTTATATCAAGATTCATAACGCCCGCATCCTCGTAAGAGAGATGCTCTGACGGTTCAAAACGCTTCATTTCGCGCGTCATAGCGTGAAGAGGTTTGACCACGACCTTGTTGATGAGCAGTACCGCGCCGACCATCACAGCCGCAGTGAACAGAAGAGAACCGATGACGATGTACGCTAAGAGCTGATAGCGCTGCGCCATGACGTCATTCATACCGAAATCACATCCCGCGACACAGACGCAGTTGCCGTTCGAATCGTATACCGGATAAAACGCCGAACACAGCCAGCCCCAGTTTCCGTGCGAGATCGTCGGCTCAGTCATAGCGGCGAGATCCATACCAAGAAGTTCCTCTTCCCGTTCCTCGTAGTATCCGGTCTCATAGA
This sequence comes from Clostridia bacterium, assembly GCA_017445115.1. Next base: position 27,058 of record JAFSUU010000021.1, read on the forward strand.
CCTCAACGCTTTCGTCATCGATCAGATACATATCCTTATCCGCGTTTATGTCTCCATGTGCGGTAAGATAGAGATATTTGATGTCCTGTACGTTCTCTATGTATTCGGTCAGTATGTGACGGATCTTGGAGTATTCATCCCACAAGCCGTGTTCCTTGAGATACGAAATGACGGGCTCTTCGTCGTCTTTTTCCTCAGCCGCCTCGCGCAGCTGCTGGTATTCTTCGGTCTCTGCGGCGCTGCGAAGTTTTGCGAGGAAATCGCCGTCAACGAGAGACGCCATATTGCGGGCGTTGTCGCTGGCAGCCTGCTTGTAGTAGTTGTCTATTGTGTTGGCGCTCGTAAAGAACGCAATAGCCGCTGTTCCCAGAGCTGAAACGATGATAGTGAACGCGACGAAAATATACATCTTCTTTTTTACGGAAAATCTCTTTTTGGTTTTTTCTTCCATAACGACCGTCCCGTATTTTATTTTTTTCGATAAAATAATTATATCACGTCCGCGTGAAGATTTCAACGGCTGAATGAATAATATACTCTTATCGTTGCCAGCCGAAAAATCCTTGCTTCACGCAAAACTTCTTCCAGGAAGTTTTGAAGGGTTATTAAGGGGGACTTTTTCGAAAGTCCCTCTTGATTTGCTCACCCTTCAGTATTATTTCTTTTTCTTCTGCGACGTGCGGTAGTCAAAGATCGCGGGGACTTCGCATTCGTTTCTGTCAAACGGGAGTCCTGCTTCCTTCGCCTTCGCTTCCTCGAGATCGAGATAGATATTCGTGATGATGTTCTCGCCTTCTCTGATGTCCGCTACCACAAGACCGCCGTTTTCCCGGAGAACGCTTTCAGCGTATTCAAGATCGCCGAGCTTGATGCTTGCTATCACAAGATAAAGCTTTATTCTGCCGATGGAGAGGAGTTCGGGCTCAAGAGCTTTTGCAAGTTCCATCACTTCGCCGTACATTTCCGATGCGACGAGAGACGCCATTGCCTCTTTCGCGAGTGATTCGTCGCCCGGCATCATTTTTGACGCCTTCATCATTTTTTCGGCAGAGTCTTTGTTGTTCCCGCAAAGTTTAGCGATCATCGCAAAGCCGTACATCGCCCACGCAGACGGCGTAAGATCAAATGACTTTTCAAAGCAGTTGTAAGCGTCCTGAAGCTTCTCATATCCCGTCGCGCAGTATGCGGCGCCGAGTTCGAGGTAAGTGTACCAGTTTTCGGCGTCTTTGTCTTTTACAGCCGACTCAAGCATTTTTACGAACTCACCCTGAAGCATCCAGGAGTTCGGAACGTCTGCGGGGTCGTGATGACCCGTCGTTCCTTCGTTCATAAGGCGAAGCCAGTCCTCCTGCTCGCGCCCGGGAGCGCCGAAATCGAGATGCGGAGCGATCAGCGCTTCTCCGGATCTTTCGCGGCGTATGTTTTCGAGCGCGCACCAGCCGGAGCCTTCAAAGATAATGGCGTCGGCGCGCCGTTTTGCCATAGGTCTCGTCGCGTCGAGCATATTTTCGAGCTCTTCCTCGCCTATCATAGCTTCAAGCTTTGTCGCCACCTCGTTTTTCGCAGCTGCCCAGTCGTCGCCGTGAACTACCGCCGGGTCTGCGCTCATCGCGCCGTACGCCTCAAGCCATTCCCACGTTGTTTTCGGCGGCATCGGAACACACTCGTATTGAGACGAAGCGAGTCCCGCCTGTATCTCCGTGTATCTGAGATCGGAGCCGTCCTCGGTCAGATATTCCTGCCATCTGTCGCCGCCGGTGCCCTGGCCCCATGCGAAGAGTTTCCGTCCTTTCAGGAGGGAAGTTGAAGTCTGTATCAATCCGTAACCGTCGGCGTCAAGCTGCGCTTCGTATTTGCGTGCCCTGTCCGGGATCTTGTAGAAGTGATCCATCGCGTTCGGTATCTCGCACGGACGCGTACCGTCGAATCCGTCGTGCTCGGGAATATTGACGAGAGAAATGTTGTTCTCCTGAACGTACGCGCCGTCGGCGTTTACGATTACGCGGCATCCCTTCGTTTCGGGGACCGCGATGTTGCTCCACCAGTACATCGGTACGACGTCGTAGAGCGGATTTATTATCCTCATCCTCGCGAACATGAAGCGCGATCCTTCCGGAATGAAGAAATCCATCTGCTTCACAACGCGGCGTATCCTCTCAAATTCGTACATACGGAGAACGGGGGTGCCGTCGTCAAATTTCGTCACCGCCGTGAATAATCTCTCGCATGTGTGAACGTTGTGACCGAAAAAGCCGCAGTTCCACTCGACGCCTCCCGAGGTCCAGGCGTTTCTAATCGCAAGGTTGCACGGACGGAGCACCGGATTCACCGACAGAAGCTCGCGCCCCGCGTCTTTGTCGAAAAGCGACATCAGCTTACCGCCCCAGTCGGGAAGGAAGGTCGCCTTAAGATGCTCGTTCTCGAGAACGACGGCGTTCACCTTCGTCTCGTAAAGCTCCCTCGTGTACATATCCTGCATCCTGTACGGAAACGGACTCGGAACGTGACCGTAACCCACGAAAAGTCCGTCCTCTTCAGGAAGGTTCGTGTTTCCGCTTCTGTGCCAGAAGCATACATTCGACAGCGCGGGAAGAGAGGATTCTCCCCGCATATTGGCGCTCATCATCGTAAGAGTCGTCTGTTTCAGCGTTGAATTCATTTCGGTTCTCCGTAAAAATACGCGTATTATTTATAGATCAAGATAAGTTTAGCATAAAGCTCCGGTTATGTCAAGGCGGACGCGCACCTTATAAAACTATTGATTTTTTATATAATATATGGTATAATGCAGTGATAATGGAGTAATATGCCGCGATGCCGGTTTTACCGGAAAGGAAAGACAATGATAAAGAACTTGTGGTTCAGTTATAAGAAATACGGGTTTCTCTTAAAGCAGCTGATTATAAGAGATTTCAAGGTTAAATATAAGCGTTCGGTACTCGGCGTTCTGTGGAGCCTGCTCTATCCGCTCCTTATGACCGCGGTCATGGCGATCATTTTCTCGAACGTGTTCAAATTCTCGACGCCGGGAGTGAATTACGTCGCGTATCTTATCACGGGACTGACGCTCTTCAACTATTTTTCCGAAGCGTCGAACCTCGCGATGAGCAGCGTCGTCACCAACTTCCCGCTCATCAATAAGGTGTATATGCCGAAATACATTTTCCCGCTGTCTAAAGCGCTGTTCGTCGGCATAAACTTCCTTCTCTCCCTGATACCCATGTATCTCGTCATATTGTTTACCGGTACGGGACTTAACTGGTATCATTTCCTGCTTCCGTACTGCTTCGTGTGTCTGTTTTTATTTACGCTCGGAATGGGATTCCTGCTTTCTGCGGTCTCGGTATTTCTCCGCGATATGTTTTATATCTACGGGATCATCATAACGATTTGGACTTATATGACGCCGCTTATGTATGACGTCAGTCTCATATCGAACCGCGTGCTGCTCTTTATTATGAAGCTCAATCCCATGTACCAGTACGTCACCTTTGCGAGAACGATAATACTGTACGGACGTGTCCCGAGCCTTATGCAGTTCGCAGGCTGCGCGGTATCTGCGCTTCTTGTTCTGTGCATCGGCGCTTTCGTATTCAAAAAGACGCAGAACAAGTTCATCTATTATATGTGATCGGAGGTGCGGCAAGTGAACGAAAAAACTGATTACATGGTCGAGGTCAACGACGTTTCGATGATGTTCAACCTCGGGATAGATAAAGGCTTCTCTCTGAAGCAGGGGTTTATAAATCTTTTCAACAGAAAAAAGAGACTTGAAAAAAAGCAGAACCGCGAGAAGAACAAATTTCTCGCGCTGAAGGACGTCAGCTTCAAAGTCGAGCGCGGAGAGGTCGTCGGATTTATCGGGGCGAACGGCGCCGGAAAATCCACGATGCTCAAGGTCATAGCCGGAGTTATGAAGCCGACGGGCGGATCCGTGATCACCAGAGGCAATATCTGTCCTATGATAGAGCTCGGCGCGGGATTCGACACCCAGCTGACCGCGAGGGAGAATATTTATCTCGACGGTTCTATCATGGGCTACAGCAGAGAATTCATCGATCAGAAATTTGATGAGATAGTCGATTTTTCGGAACTTCGCGAGTTTCTCGACGTTCCGGTTCAGAACTTCTCGTCCGGTATGACGGCACGTCTCGCGTTTTCGATAGCGACCGTCGTCGATCCCGAGATACTCATTGTTGACGAGATCCTGTCCGTCGGTGATATTAACTTTCAGGCAAAGAGCGAGAAAAAAATGATGGATATGATAAACGGAGGTACGACGGTACTTTACGTTTCCCATTCGCTCGAATCGGTAAAAAAGCTTTGCAATAAAGTGATATGGCTCGATCACGGAACAATGCGCGCGGTCGGCGGCACCGAGGTGTGCGACGAATATCTGAGAGCTCAGATGATTTGACAGAGAATTCAAATTTTAATATAAACGAGGTGCGAACATGAAAGGTATAGTTCTTGCAGGGGGAAGCGGTACGCGTCTTTATCCTCTTACGATGGTGATGTCCAAGCAGCTCCTTCCGGTATACGACAAACCGATGGTATATTATCCTCTGTCGGCGCTCATGCTCGCGGGTATCCGCGACATACTGCTCATATCGACTCCGCGCGATCTGCCGAATTTCAAAAACCTTCTCGGCGACGGCAGTCAGTTCGGTATCAGTCTGTCATACGCGGAACAGCCGTCTCCCGACGGACTCGCACAGGCGTTTATTATCGGCGAGGAGTTCATCGGCGACGACAGCTGCGCGATGGTTCTCGGCGATAACATATACTACGGCAACGGGTTCAGCTCAGTTCTTGCATCCGCGGCAAAGAACGCGGAAGACGGCAGAGCGACCATTTTCGGATACTACGTGACCGATCCCGAAAGGTTCGGTATCGTCGAATTCGACGCCGACGGAAAAGTCATATCCGTTGAGGAAAAACCGAAGAATCCCAAGAGCAATTACTGTATCACCGGCCTTTACTTCTATCCTTCCGGTGTTTCGAAACTCGCGAAGGAAGTGAAGCCGAGCGCAAGAGGAGAGCTTGAAATCACGACTCTCAACGATATGTATCTCAAGAGAGGAGAGCTTGACGTAAAGCTTCTCGGAAGAGGATACGCGTGGCTCGACACCGGAACGATGGATTCGCTGACCGACGCTTCCGATTTCGTAAGGATGATAGAGACGAGACAGAGCAGCCAGATCGCGGCGCTCGAGGAGATCGCATACATAAAAGGATGGATCGACCGCGAGACTCTTCTCGCGTCTGCCGAACGCTACGGAAAATCACCCTATGGCGCGCACCTCAAGAACGTCGCCGAAGGAAAGATAAGGTATTGATATGACGGTAGGGAATTTCACGTTTGAAAAAACGAAGATCGAGGGAGTATATATAGTGACTCCGAAGCTTTACGGCGACGAGCGCGGATATTTTCTCGAAACGTACAAGGAAAAAGATTTCGACGAAGCGGGGCTTGTTTACCGCTTTATCCAGGACAATCAGTCGAGTTCCCGCCGCGGGGTCCTTCGCGGACTTCACTTCCAGAAGACTCATCCGCAGGCTAAACTCGTCAGAGTTTTGAACGGCGAGGTGTTCGACGTCGCGGTGGATCTGCGCGAGGGAAGCCCCACTTACGGACAGTACGTCGGCGCGTATCTTTCGGCTGAAAACCATAAACAGCTGATGATCCCGAGAGGGTTTGCCCACGGGTTCGTCGTCGTCAGCGACTACGCCGAGTTCGCCTACAAATGCGACGAGGTATATCACCCGGAGGACGAGGGCGGCATTATGTGGAACGACCCGGACGTCGCGATCGAATGGCCGGACGCCGCGCCTTTCATACTCAGCGAAAAAGATAAACGTCATCCGACGCTTAAACAACTGAACTTTTCATTCAAGGAGGAGCAGAAATGAACGTGATCGTAACCGGAGGAGCCGGATTTATCGGTTCAAATTTCATCTTTTACTATCTTGATAAACATCCTGAAGACAGGGTTATTTGCGTTGATAAGCTGACGTATGCCGGGAATCTCTCGACGCTGAAAGGCGTGATGGACGATCCGCGTTTCCGCTTCGTCAAAGCCGATATATGCGACGGCGCGGCGATGGACGCGCTGTTTGAGGAGGAGCGCCCCGACGTCGTGATCAATTTCGCGGCGGAGAGCCACGTCGACAGGTCCATTGAGGATCCGCAGTTGTTCCTTCGCACCAACATAATGGGTACGGCGACACTTCTCGACGCGTGCAGGAAGCACGGCATCAAACGGTTCCATCAGGTCTCGACCGACGAGGTGTACGGCGACCTTCCGCTCGACAGGCCCGATCTGTTCTTTACGGAGTCGACTCCGATCCATACATCGAGCCCGTATTCTTCCTCGAAAGCGGCGGCGGATCTTCTCGCGCTCGCTTACCACAGAACGTATGGACTTCCCGTTTCGATCTCGCGTTGTTCCAACAACTACGGTCCGTATCAGTTCCCCGAGAAGCTGATCCCGCTCATGATAGCGAATGCGCTCTCGGACAAGCCGCTTCCCGTTTACGGAGAAGGGCTGAACGTGCGCGACTGGCTCTACGTCGACGATCACTGCAAGGCGATCGACCTTATCGTTCATTCCGGACGCGTCGGCGAGGTCTACAACATCGGCGGACACAACGAGATGAAGAATATCGACATCGTTAAGCTCATAGTTAAAGAACTCGGAAAGTCCGAAGATCTCATAACTCACGTCACCGACCGCAAAGGGCACGATATGCGTTATGCGATCGATCCGGAAAAGATCCATACCGAACTCGGATGGCTTCCCGAGACGATGTTCGCGGAAGGTATCAAAAAGACGATACGCTGGTATCTTGACAACCGCTCGTGGTGGAAGGAGATCATCAGCGGCGAGTACAGAGATTATTACGAGAGAATGTACGGCAACAGATAAGTATTTTATCTGCTGCGGGAGGCAATAATGAGAGTTTTTGTTACCGGTGTGAACGGTCAGCTCGGACATGACGTCGTAAACGAGCTTGCCGCGAGAGGCCACGACGTTGTCGCAAGCGATATAACGCCAGCTTATGCGGGACTTGACGACGGCACCTCTGTGACGACGGCAAAGTATATCCCTGCCGATATAACGGACGCGGCGTCTCTTGACAAAATCATATCATCCGTAATGCCCGACTGCGTGATACATCCTGCCGGATGGACTGCGGTCGACGCCGCAGAGGATCCGGAAAACAGAGAAAAGGTCTTTGCCGTGAACGCAAAAGGGACGGAAAACGTCGCACTCGCCTGCCGCAAAGCCGGATGTAAAATGATATATATAAGTACGGACTACGTCTTCGACGGCAAAGGAACCGAACCGCGCCTTCCCGACGACGAGTCTTTCTCGCCTCTCGGAGTATACGCTGAGAGCAAACTCGAAGGGGAGCTTGCAGTAAAGCGCATACTTGAAAAGTATTTTATAGTCCGCATCGCGTGGGTGTTCGGAATAAACGGAAAGAATTTTGTGAAAACAATGCTCTCACTCGGGAAGACTCATCCCGAACTCCGCGTCGTCTCCGACCAGATCGGAACGCCTACCTATACGCTCGACCTCGCGCCGCTCCTTTGCGATATGGCACAGAGCGAAAAGTACGGGGTGTATCACGCGACCAACAGCGGAGGATTTATAAGCTGGTACGACTTCGCCTGCGAGATATTCCGGATTGCCGGGTACGAAACGAAGGTCGTTCCGGTGACCACCGCGGAGTATGGACTTTCAAAGGCAAAGAGACCTTTCAACAGCAGACTTGACAAGAGCAAACTCGACGAGAACGGTTTTTCGCAGCTTCCCGACTGGCGCGACGCGCTGTTGCGGTATATCGAGGAGCTTCGAGCGAAAGAAATGATTTAAGGAGCTGTCAATGGACGAACAGAAGAACGTCAGAGAGGACGGCAAAGATCTCTATCTGAAAGAACTGAGAGAGGCCGGCGACGATATCGAAGAGGTCATAGCCAAGGCGGTAAACCTTTCAAGCTCTCGCGGTATGAGAGTCGCTCGCTTTCTTCACAGACTGCGCGGCCGGGGAAAGACTCAAAACGATCCTATGTATGAGGATATAATAGAGCCTTTGAAGCGCCGCGCCGAAAAAATAGCGCGCGCGACCGGCGGCGACGTCGATCAGACGCGAGAGATAAAGTACGAACCTCTCGTATCCGTGCCGGAATGCAGATGCCTTGACGAAAAATACACGAAGTTCGACGTCATTTCGCTCTGCGGCGAAACGGAGAGCTCCGTAAAAGAGGCGCTTGGCATTTTCACGGAAAAAGGTCACAGGGTTTATTCTTTCGGCGTCGCGGAGAGTCGAGAATCTCTTGAAAGTCGTTTGATAAGAGAGGGAGTGCGCGACGCGCTCGTGATCGGTGACGGCGCATCGGAAAACGCGGAATATCTCAAGGATAAATACGGATTTTCCATCGTATCGGAAAGCGACGTCAAAGCACGCGGCGCGGAAAACTTCGTCGCGGAGTGCCGAAACCTTTTCCCGAAAGTCAGCGTGATAGTTCTTTGTTACAATCAGCTCGAGTACACGAAGCAGTGCGTTAAAAGCGTGCTTGAGAACACCGCTTACCCGAATTACGAGCTCGTTCTCGTCGACAACGCCTCGACGGACGGTACTGCGGAATGGCTCGGCACACTGTCGGGAGATGACAGAATAAAGACAGTCGTCAACCGCGAAAACCGCGGATTCGCGGGCGGCAACAACGACGGGATCAAGGCGTCGGACGGAGACTATTTCGTGCTTCTTAATAACGATACTCTCGTGACAAGAGGGTGGCTCACCGGCCTTGTCAAATGGGTGTCGAGGAAAGACGACCGCGTCGGCCTCGCAGGACCGGTGACCAATTCGATCGGCAACGAGGCGATGATCAATCTCGGGTACTTCAAAAAGGTCCGGAAGATGCCGCGTCTCGCGTACGGATACACCGCGAAAAATATGGGGAATGAATATCCTCACAACGGGATCCTCGCGATGTTCTGCGTCATCTTTTCAAGAGAGCTCACCGAAAAGATCGGTCTGCTTGACGAAGGGTACGGCGTCGGAATGTTTGAAGACGACGACTATTCGACATCGGCGAAGAAGGCGGGCTACAGGCTCGTTATGGCGGAGGACGTATTCGTTCATCATTACGGCAGCGTGTCGTTCAAGAAACTCGAGGACGAAAAATATAAAGCTCTGTTTGAAAAAAACAAAGGGTATTATGAGAAAAAGTGGAATTCCGGGTGGAAGATGCCTCACTACCGTCCCGGTGTGAGACCGGAAATATAAAACGCAAGGAAGGTGTTGGATTTGGGCGGTATGCGCTCCAAGCTTGCCAACGTGTATAAAAAGTACGGCTTTTTCGGCTTTTTTAAAAAGCTGTGGGCGTACGGTAAGGCGAACTATATCGACCGCTTAAGCCCTTCGGTGTCGCTTCGCAAAGGTAAATATACACGAATGATCGAGAAGATCCTTGAGGACGAAGAATACGACAGAGTGATACTCTGGAGAAGCATCGTCGGCTACGATATGCCTCTTTTTCAGCGTCCTCAGCACATAGCAAACAATCTGACAAAGCAGGGCTGTCTCGTTTTCTACGAGGTCACGACGATGACTGACCGAGAAAAGAAACTGAAGCGCAGAAGCGACAGACTGTATCTCTTCAATTATACCAACGCCCCTCTGAACAAGATACTGATGAAGTGTCTTGAAAAAACCGACAAGCCGAAATATCTTCAGCTTTATTCGACCGACTGGAAGCTCTCCGTGGACGATGTGAAGGCGTATGAAAACGCGGGCTTCGGATTCATTTACGAATATATCGACCACATCAGCGCAGATATCGCCGGGACGAAAGAGCTTCCGAAAAACATTGCGGACAAATACGATTATGCGATGAAGGATCGCGATGCATTTATAGTCGCGACCGCCGATCTGCTTTATGAGGACGTCGTTTCAAAGAGAGGGACGGATCGTCTTGCGTTCTCTTCAAACGGAGTCGATTACTCGTTTTTCAAAACTTTTGAGGACGGCGTGAAGCCGGATAAAGAATTCCTCGATATCGTTGAAAAAGGGAAGCCTGTCGTTATGTATTACGGCGCGCTCGCAACGTGGTTCGACTACGATCTTCTAAAGAGCATCGCGTCGACCGGAAAATACAGCGCCGTTCTTATCGGAGTCAAGTATGACGGTTCGTTCGACGAATCAGGCGCAAAGGATCTTGACGACGTTTATTTCCTCGGATCGAGAAATTATAAAGTGCTCAAATATTACGCGGCGCTCGCCGACGTGCTGACGATACCTTTTAAGATCAACGACGTCACCCGCTCGACGAACCCGGTAAAGCTCTTCGAGTATATGGCGCTTCAAAAGCCGATCGTGACGACAAATATGAACGAATGCCGGAAGTATAAATCCGTCCTTATCGGAGACGCGGGGGAATTTGAAAGAAAGCTCGACAAAGCTCTCTCTCTTCGCGATGACGCGGATTACCTCGGACTTCTCGACCGCGAGGCGAGAGAAAACGACTGGTCGCACAAAGCCGAAGCGATCGTCTCGCTTCTCAAAAAATACGAATGATCACAGCAAAAGACCGCAGAATACTGCGGTCTTTTGCTGTGATCATTCGTTGAAAAACTTTCCCTGATACGTTCCGCGCCGGTACAGTTCTTTGTCAATGTCGTTCGCTACGGCGGTCTTTCTCCTGCACCAGAGCGGGGCGAGAAGATCGTCCTCTCTCGCGTCCCCTGTCACTCTGCCTACGGCGCATTCCGGCGGCAGACGCTCTATCTGATCGCAAATCACGCGCACGTATTCTTCCTGCTCCATCGGAACGTATTCGCCCCGGCGCCACATCTTTTCAAGCGCAGTTTCACTCATGATGTGAAGCAGATGCAGCTTCACGACGTCCGGTCGGAGCGCGGCAACATCGACGGCGCTTTTTACCATATCGACATCGCTTTCTCCGGGGAGTCCGTTAATGAGGTGTATCGCGATCTTCACGTCCGGCGCTTTCCGCCGGAGTTTTTCATATCCTGCGATGAAGTCATTGAAAGTGTGACCGCGGTTTATCTTTTCCGCCGTATCGTCGCGTGTGCTCTGAAGCCCGAGTTCGACGGTGAGCGGTATTGTTTTCGACACCTCGTCGAGAAGCGCTACGACGTCGTCCGGCAGGCAGTCCGCGCGCGTTGCGATCGCGAGCATCACCGCCCCGTCGAACGATGCGGCTCTGAAATACAGATCTCTCAGAACGTCTGCCGGAGCGTATGTGTTTGTGTGCGCCTGAAGGTATGGGATAAATTTGTCGCAACCCCATTTTCTCTTTGCGACTTCGGCTCCGCGCCGGTATTGCTCAAAGAGAGTTTCTCCCGATGCTCCGGATGAGCCGTTTTTGCAGTATATGCACCCTCCGCGCGACACCGTGCCGTCGATGTTCGGACAGGTGAATCCCGCGTCGAGAGAGACTTTGGCGCACTTCCCTCCGAACAGAGACCTCAGATAGTAGTCGTACGTCTGGTATCTCTTGTTCGAATCTGAGTACGCGTACGGATTCGTGAGCCTCTGATTATCCTTTTTCATCCGGTGCCTCCTTTTCCGCCTCGCGCCGCTTTTTCTTTTCAAGCAGGGCGAGCGTTATGCCGCAGAGCGCCGCAAAAGCGAGCGTCAAGGAGACGACCGTTATTACAATCACAAAGACAGATCCGTTCGAGAGAGCGTTGACCGCTTCGTAGACAGTGAATATGCCGAAAAACGTAAAGATCGCAAACGATATCCAGCCGAGAGCGCGTTCCGGCAGCTTTTTTGCGAGAACGTGACCGACGATAATCCCGAGCGCGTCGGCGGCGAGAAGTCCGAGGGAGCAGGCGGCAAACAGACCGAGCGCTTTGACGATCCCTCCGCCTTCCGCCGAGGATTCCGCGGCGAGAGTCAGCGTCATCAGCTGAGTTTTGTCTCCGAGCTCGGCGAGAAGGAACGAGAAGAACACCGCGAAAAACGCTCCGCGCCCTCCCTTGACGTCCTCTTCCTCGTCTTTTTTCGGGAGCAGTGAGGTGTATGCGAATCCGAGAAAAGCCACGCCGGCGACGATCTTTATTATCGTAGGATCGATCTTGCTCCCGACGAGAAAACCGAGCGCGACCGCGGCTCCGTTCAGAACGGCGACTGCCGCGACGACGCCGAGGATGATGCTTCTCAGCTTATATTTTGTTGAAAGTCCGATCAGAAATAACTGTGTCTTGTCTCCCATCTCCGCTAAAAACACCATAGCGAAGGCGCTTAAAATGCTTGCCATATCTAATACTTCCTTTGGCTTTTGTAAAAGATTACTGGAGTGTCGCCGGATTTATACCGCTATTCTATGTCGGCGGTATCTCCGAGCGGCAGAGAATAGATGAGGATCCGGTCGATTTTTCTTCCGTAAATTTTCTCGCACGCCATTTTGTAATAGGTGAGCTGAGAACGGTGGCGCTCCGCGAGGAGCTTTTTTGCGAAGTACGGATGTTCAAGCTCGAAATCGGAAAGGTGATCCGTCTTGTAGTCCGCAAGGATGAGTTTGCCGTCGGAAGTCTCGAAGATCACGTCGACGACTCCCTGTACCGTAACGTCCGTTCCTGAATCGTGAAGTCTTTTTGCGAGCTCGCTGTCTTTTGTGAATCCTTCGGCAGGAAGAGAGACGTTGAATCTGAACTCTCGCCTCACGTTTGCGGCGCTCTTAATTTTTGCAAAGAATTCGCTCTTCGCGAATTTTTCTATTTGTTTTCTGTTTACGAGCGACGACATCCCGGCGGTGATGAATTTATTTTTCAAAAGTCTGTCGAGCTCGGCGTCAAATCCCGATTCTTCAAGGCGTGAAAAATCACAGAACTGCATAAAGACGTGAGTTGCCGTTCCGCGCTCAGCACCGCCCGGATCTTCGCCGGAAACGCGGAGCGTCGGGTACGGGACGCTTCGGGATTTTTCACTCTGCGGGTGCGAGAGCTCTACTTCCGGCGTTGCTTCACCTTCGTCGAGAAGGGAGGGCGAAAGCTTTGAAACCGTTATCTTCGCAGGAACGTTCGCAAGATGACGGTACGGATATACGAACGACAGCCGCTCTCTGAACAGCGAGGTAAGGTCCGTGTCTTCATTCGGGTCGTTTGCAGTCATTGCTGACATTTTGGTGAATCCCACGTCGTCATATCTGACTGTGTAAATATCGAACGGAGCGTTTTTATCATTTGAAGCGGAAAGAGAAGCGGAAAGTATGACCCGCGAAAAGTCTTTTATACTCATGATCGAATAGCCGTCAAGACATCCGAGGTCCTCTTGGCGCTTTGCGACGGCGTCGTCGGCGTCCGGAAAGGACATCGTGATGATGAGCCGCTCCATCGCTCTTGTCATGGCGACGTAGAGCACTCTCATCTCTTCCGATATCTGCTCGTACCTCTTTTTGATCTCCACTGCTTTGCGGACGGGGTTGTTGTATTTGACAAGTCCGGAAGGATCGCGCAGTCTCATCGCCGGACCGAGGTCGGGGTCAAACAGTATGTCGCATGACAGATCTTTGAAGTAGAACTGCCTTGAACAGCACGCGAGGATGCAGACCGGGTACTCAAGTCCTTTGGATTTGTGCATTGTCGTTATCGAAACGGCATCTCCGGCATCGACGGCTCCTTTGCTCGTCTTCTTTTCCATTTTCTTGTTGAGATATGAAATGAATCCGTAAAGCCCGCCGAAGGATGACGACTCGTAGGTCCTTGCCATTTCGTACAGTGCGGTCAGATTGTCTCTTATCGACGCGCTGCGGCGGCTGTCAGGAGACGATCCGTCGGTCAACGACCACAGAGAAAGCTCATTATATATCGACAGTATAAGCGAAGCGGAGTCACTTCTTTGCGACGCCTTGCCGTATTTCGATATAAAAGCCTTCGCTTTTTGACATTTTGCCTCGAGACGTTCGTCATTTCCTTCGTATTCGTTGATACAGAACCAAAGCGGCACACCGATCTTTCCTATGCGAAGTTTCATAAGATCGCCGACGGTGAAGCCGAACGCGGGACTCTTCAGCGCACCCGCGAGGTAGATATCACGAAGCGGATTGTCGATCGCATTCAGTATACAGAGCGAGAGAAGTATCTCTTTTTGTTCGAAAAACTCTTCCGTTGCAAGATCAGCGGCGGATATTCCTCGCGCGGTCAGCGCTTCTTCGATGTCGGAAGCAGAGGCGCCGCTTCTGACGAGTATTGCGATGTCCGACTTTTTTATCGCGGAACCGTCTGAACGCTTTTCGTCGGTCAGAAGTTTTGCGACTCTTTCCGCGATATAGTCCGCTTCCGTCTTCGACGTGTCGGGAGGTGTGACGTCTTCGTTTTCCGTCTCCGGCAGTTTCTTTGAGATAAGCGCTAATTCGACCTTTTGATCCGTGTGATCTTCTCCGCGCGATTTTGACGCGATAAGCCTGTCGCCGTCTTCAAACGGAGTCGTCGTTCCCGGAAACATATAGCTTGACATCATATTGACAAAGTCTATAACGGGCGGGTCGGATCTGAAGTTGTCGCTCATGAAAAGCGTACGCCTTCCGCCGCCGTCTCCCGGCACGTTGGGATCGAGAGTCGGATACGCGTTTCTGTATGCGGTAAATACCGACGGCTCCGCGCCTCTGAACGAATAGATGCTCTGCTTTATATCGCCGACCATAAATCTCGGTGCGCTCTCGGCGAGCACCGAGAACACTGCGTCCTGGACGCGGTTGGTATCCTGATACTCGTCAACGAATATGTAATCGTATTTTTTTGCGAGTTCCCTTGCCTTGTCGGTAGCTTTGCCGTCCTCGCCGACAAAAAGCTTCACCGCGAATTTTTCCATATCCTCGTAGTCAACGACGCCGCGCCACTTTTTCTCCGCAGACAGACGCGACTCGAATTCACCGATGACGCGCGACAGTTCGCGAAGAAGGGACGCCGTCTCTTTCTGCGCGGCGGAAATTTCCGCGGGCGTGAAAGGATAGTTTGGCTTTAATTCTTTTTTTAACGCTGTTGAAAGAGCGTCCTTGAATTCGCTGAATTTTACGGAGAGATCGGTCTTATCCGATTCCTTTATCGGAGAAAGACGAGGCAGTTTATAGTTTTCTATTGCGTCTTTCGCGTCGGCATATCCGCGTGTGATCGCACGGCGCATACCGTTAAGATCGTCGAGAATACAAGAAGCAGAAACGCCGTATTTTCCGAAAACGAATTCATCTTCTTTGATCTCTTCAATTATATCTGTGATCTTTTGTTCCCAGTGAGAAATCAGATCAAGTGAAAAATCGCGTATTATCTTTCCGTGAGGCGATTCGAAAAAGTCATGCTCGGCGTTCTCTTCAAGCGACGACGCCCATTCGGAGACCGTCTCCGGAGAAAGCCCTTTTGCCGAGATCGAACCGGCAAGCGACAACAGCAGCGAGACGAACGATCTTTCGTCTCTCGACGATGAAAGCGTGTCTGCAAGAACTATGAAACTGTCTTTTCCCTCTTCGAAAAAGTCGTCGGTGACGTCGCTCATTGTCCTTTCGCGAAGCACTGCGATCTCCGATTCATCGGCGACGGTGAAGTTCGGAGGAAGTCCGAGCTCGGAAAAGTACGGGCGGATGCATTTAAGAAAGAAGCTCGAGATCGTGGAGATGTCCGCTCCTTCGAGAGCGACTATCTGGCGCGAGAATCTGGTCGAGGAGGGGTCATCGGCGATCTTTGCTTCAAGCCGTGACCTGACTCTGTCTTTAAGCTCTTTCGCGGCGGCTTTTGTGAAAGTTACGATAAGTATTCTCGATATGTCGACACCCTCGTCGCACACGAGACGGCAAACTCTCTCGGTCAGAGTCGCGGTTTTACCGCTTCCCGCTCCGGCAGAGAGCAGAAGGTCGCGCTCTTTTGAATTGATCGCGCAAAGCTGGGCGTTTGTCCACTTTCTGTCAGTCTTGCTCATCGTTCTCCCTCCTTTCGCCAATGTGACGGCAGACGGGTTTCATATCGCATTTTGAACACGGTCCATACATTGACATATCCGCCGGATCGCTGCTGCACACTCCCTCTGTTATTTCGTCCGAGATCTTGACTATGACTTCTTTGACCTGTTCGTAAAGCTGCTCGAATTCTTCAAGAGAAACGAGAGAATCGCTGTTGCCGGGACAGTATTTTCCTTTTTCCTCACAGCCCATGGCGCAAAGCGCGTCGTCATCGCGCAGGATAAGCCCGCTTCTTTTCGATTTGGAATACGCGAGCTTTTTTGCCTCGCCGAAATCCGAGGGCATTACGTCTGACGAGATCTCGTTGACGACGGGAAGATAGATCATCGACGCCGGTACTATCTCGCCGTCCTTTGAAATACTGCGCCTGAATCCGCAGTCCTTGCCCTTCCAAAGAGTGAAGAGATATATCATCAGCTGAAGGTTTAAACCTTTTTGTATGTCGGATCTGTTGAAATGCTTTTTGCCCGTCTTGTAATCGACTACTCTGACGTAGGTTTTTCCGCCGGACGTATACGTGTCAACACGGTCTATCGTTCCGGAAAGAACGACTTTTCTTCCGGATGACGCCGTGTATTCCAGCGGAAAGAGCGCCCCGTCATCTTCGGACATCCCGACTTCAAAAGCAAACGGACGGAATTTCGTTTCCGAAAATTCGGTTATCAGATCTTTTATGAGGATCAGAACGTTTCTGTTCAGCCTTTTGAACAGGAATTTCTGGCGGGAAGAAGCGGAAGATCCTTCGGTCGCCTCGGCTACGGCGTCTTTTATCGCGTCTGCCGCCATCTTCTCGATCCTCTCGTCGTCGGGAGAGATCTCAAGCCCGGAAGTCCTGCTGAAGAACAGTTCGAGCGCGCGGTGTACTATCGTGCCGATATTCACGGCGGTGATCGCTGCGCGTTCAGACCGCTCGAGCTTCAGCCCGAATTCCATGAAGTAAGAGAACGGACATTCGGAGAAACGGTCTATTTTTGTTTGCGAGAGATACAGCCGGCGCTTTGCGAGCTCGCGCGATACGTCGCCGTCAATGCGATCGCCTTCTGCGGAAAGCGGAGCGTTCATATCGCTATTGAAGAACGCCTCCGGAAATTCATCGGAAATATCGCGCACCGCTTTTGCAGTGTTTCCTCCGACGAATACCGCGGCATCCTTTGCGCTGCGGACGCTCCAGACGGAGTCTTTCTTTGATATTTCTGACCAGTCATACAGCGGAGCGCCGGTGAGACGGAGTATCTGTCCCGCTCCGACGGACGGAGGAGAAGTCGCCTCTTCGCCGGAGACGTGATACGTTACGACGAGTTTTTCCGACGGCATCGTGACGCATCTCCAGAACCTGAAGAGCTCTTCGCTCTGCTCGATCTCTTTTCCGTCCGAGAGTATCACGCCGACACTCTCGAGAGTTTCTTTGTCATTATCGGTGAAAAATCCGCGCTGCGACGGAGGAGCGGGAAACTCTCCTTCGGAACATCCGATGAGGATCGCCAGTTTAACGTTTTCTGCGCGGACCCCGGTCGCGGAACCAAGCGTGATGACGTCGAGGGATGCGGGGATCGACGAGACGTCAAAGGAAGACGCGACGGCGAAAAACAGCCTTGAAAACGTGTCCGGCGCGACCTCTTTGTCCGGTATCGTGACAGCCATCGCGCTCAGCGCATCGACTACCGCGGAAAAGTATTTGTCAAGCCTGTCCGCCTCATCCGCTTTTCCGAGACGGCGAAGTTCTTCGGCATCTGATGACAGCGACTCGCCTATTCTGAATGAAACGAGGACGGAATATATCTTTTTGCATATTTCAACGACGGGGGCAGTGCCGGACGAGAAAAGCGAAAACATTTCGCCAAGCGGACCTTTTATCAGTTTCCTCACGGTGTTTGCGTCTTCAAGTACGACTTGTCCCCAGGTGGAGACACCGCATCTGAAGCCTGCCGGATTCATCCTCCAGTCTTCGTCTGAGAGATACGCTTTTTTGCCTCTGATATTCCAGGTAAAAACGTATTCTTCAAAGTCGTCGCTCTCGCGATCTGTGACAGGACAAAGTCCGGTCTTGACAAGCTTTACAACGGTTTCCGCTTTCGCTCCGTCCGAGACTGCCTCGAGAAGAGACGTGACGAATGTGAGAACTGGCGACGTCGCGATACCGACGCGCTTTGACAGATGGTACGGGATATCCAGCGCGTCGAGTCTGACGTCGATTATCCCGCGGTATGCCTCAATATCGCGTGCGATAACAGCGATCTCCGAGTATTTCATCCCGTCGTGCAGTGCGCGCTCTATTTCAGCGCCGACGGCTCGTGCTTCTTCGTAACGGTCAAGACAGCGTATCACTTTTACGGAATCGCATTTTCCGTCGTACCGCGGAGCCGAGAAATCCCAAAGATTCTTTTCAAGATACAGAAGGTCGCCGCGCTCGCATTTTTTATTGCCTTCAAGCGTGACGCGCGTAACCTCTCTCGAACATCTTGCGGCGTATGAAAGCGCTGAATTGTAAAACTTTTTGATGTGGTCGAAATGAACGCCGCGCGATGACACATCGAGAGTAAAGGTCATAAAAACGTCGTCGGCGTCTCTCATGATATAGTAAAGTATTTCCGATTCAACCGGTGTCAAGGAATAAAAAGAGTCGAAAAACACGTCGGTGCCTTCAAAGAATTTGTTTTCACGAAGCACCTTCGCAAGCATTTCAAGCACAAAATCCGGATCGGAATCTTCCGACTCTTCTTCAAGCGCGGAGTATGCGGAAAAGATCAGCGATATGTCGGAGAGCTTTTTGATCAGCTCGGAATTTCCGCCGTCATCAAGCTGTTCTCTCGCACTGTCGAGCGCTGACGGGGTAACGCCTCTTTTCCGAAGCTCCGACAGTGTGTCAAGCAGAGATGCAACGTATCTTTCATCGTGACCTTCGGATGAGACGTAGATCGTGAGCGAGTCTCTGACTGACGAGACGGCGCTCCACATCAGCAATATCTTTTTTGCCTCTCCGGTGAAAACGCGCGACAGGCCGCCCGTCGTTCTGAATACGGTGTCGGCGAGTCGCTTGAAGTTCACGATCTCGAGTTCGAGAGCAGAAGAGGCCGGAAGAGTACGGCAGATCTTTGCTTCCCAAAGGACCGCCTGCTGTTCCGGTACGATCAGATATTTCTTTTTTCCGTTGCCGAGGCGCTCTCTTATCTTTTCTATGATATAGGCGCCTTTTCCCGTTCCGGAAGAACCGGAAATGAATTCAGTCATCGCTTTCTCCATGTGAGTCAATAATGTTGAAATTCCGTATGATAGTCTCGCGGCGGCGCCACGAGAAGGGATATTTTGCAAAATCTTCATCCGACATCGTCTCAATGTCCGAGGCGTGTTTCGGATCTATCGTTTCATTAAGAAAGAACTCGTTATATGCCGCCGTTTTTTCCTCGTTCATCGGACAGCACGCGCCGCAGATATCGCAGCCCCATGCCGACTTTCCGCTTCTTATTATATCGCATTCTGTGTCCGATAAAAGTCCCTTTTTCTGAGTCAGCGCGGAAATGCATAAAGACTTGTCCCCGCCGATGCACTCTGCCGGGCAGAGCGAGGCGCAAATCCCGCAGTGGAGACATTCCCCGTCGCCGTCGTCTTTAACTTCTATTCCTTCTGATATAAGATCTTTTTTTCCGAGAGAGCAGACGATCTCGCCTAAAAAGACGAACGAGCCGTATTTTTCGGTAATGAAAAGACCGTTGTCGCCGCGTACGCCGAGCCCCGCGCGCACCGCGGCGCCGCGCTCGTCGATCGGAGAGTGGTCAGAGAATACTCCAACGCTGCATCCGGGGTACCTTTCGCCGAGCAGAGAACGTATCTCTTCTTCGAACGAGGCGAAGAAGGCGTGATAGTCGCGAAGGCGCGCGAAAGACGCGATGCGGCCCGCTCCGTGCGGATAAGGTACCGCCATCATAACCGCATGCGACATACCGTCCGTAATGAGCCGCTCTTTCACTATCAGGCACGACGAGAGGGGGATCGCCGCGAATGTATCGGTTATGTTGATTTTTATATATTCGGCAAGTGTCAAAATACGCCTCCGAAACGGTTTTTTATAGAATTTATCATTTATTACAGTATATCAAATAATTTGATTTTCTTCAATAGAATTAAAAAAACCTTTGCGGAATATATTTTCCGTAAAGGAGTATTGTATGAAAAGAATTATCTGTATATTTCTGATCGCTTTCGCGCTTTGTATCCCGTCGTGCGGCGCGAAAGTGTCTCCTCTCGCTTATCAGCAGGGGATAGATTCCGCCGTATTCGAAATTGATTTTGACAAATCCTCGTTTACCGTTGAGCTTTTTCCGATGCAAAACCGGCTGAGAGTAATATCGCCGGACAGAATAGAAGGGATCGAGCTTGCGATCGAGGACGGAGAATACCGCCTTATCTCAGAAGACGCGGAGTTTGAACTGCCGGATCCGCTCATTTCGCTCGTGTCGCCGATCTTCCGCGCGTTTTCACTCCCCGACGACAAAGCAAAGACTTCGACCTCCGGCGACGACGTCAGAGTGGTGAGGGTGTCATGCGACGACGGAGACTATGAGATCCGCCTCTCGCCTGGCGGTGAACCGTCCGAAATCGCGTTCAAAGGAACGAGAGACTTTACGATGAAAGGGATCGAATTGAGGTATGGGGAGGAAAAAGAAACGATCGGGAAGTGAAGTATGCAGCGTGCCATACAGTTGTGCGGATTGAAACATCATTTACGCCGTAGGCGTAACATCATTTGCACAGAGTGCAACATCGTTTGTCCCGGATGGGCAACCTCGTTTTGTGTCCGGAATTAACGATTCGGTCTTTCGGCCGAACGGTGTTGACCGTGCGAAACGCGCGGTCAAATGATGTTTGCGGCAAGCCGCAAAACGATGTTGTGTTCTGCGGACACAAACACACCAAAAAATATGGCTCGTCATTTGGCGAGCCATATTTTTTGGTGGAGCTACTACCGGGATTCGGACCCGGGACCTCGTCATTACCAATGACGTGCTCTGCCAACTGAGCCATAGTAGCGCTTTTTTGCATTGATATTATATCAAACATTATCATTTTTGTCAATAGTATTTTTGAGGTGAAAAACAGATAAAAAGACGCCCGTTTTCCGTATCGAAAAACGGGCGAAATATTATTATTCCGGAAGGCTTTCTTCGTTTTCCACCGTGATGAATTTGGTGTACTGACCGAGCCAGTTCATCTTGATAATGCCTTGCGAGCCGTGGCGGTTCTTTGCGATGATGATCTCCGCCTGAGTCTGCTTTTCGGGGTCCTCCTTGTCGTACTCGCCGGGACGGTAGATGAACATAACGACGTCGGCGTCCTGCTCGATAGCGCCGGAGTCGCGCAGGTCTGAGAGCGTCGGGCGTTTTCCGCCGGGCGCGCCGTCTCTTCCGCCGGAGCGCTTTTCGGAGTCACGGTTGAGCTGTGCGCAGACGATGAACGGAACTCCGAATTCCTTTGCCATACGCTTCAGATTGTTCGTGATCTTTTCGATCTCCTGCGCTTTGTTGTCCGTTTTGTACTCGCTCTGAACGAGTCCGAGATAGTCAACTACCACGAGTCCCAGATTCTTTATTCGGCGAAGCTGGGATTTCATTCCGGAGACGGAGATGCCGGGGGTATCGTTGATATATATATCGCATCCTGCAAGGCGCGATGCCGCTTCGCAGAGCCTCGTCCACTCTTCGCTGTCGGTCTTTATGCTGCCTGTGCGCAGCATATTGGAGTTTACGAGCGCCTCGCTGGAAAGAAGTCTCGTTGCAAGCTGTTCCGCGGTCATCTCAAGAGAGAATACGCAGACAGATTTGTTCGATCTGAGCGCCGAATTTACGACGATATTCATGGCGAGCGAGGATTTTCCGACGCCGGGCCTCGCTCCGACTATGATAAGGTCGCCTTTTCCCATTCCGACGAGAGTGCGGTCGATGCCGGAAAAACCGGTCTTCATTCCTACGGTTTCCGCATAGTTCGTCTGAAGGTCATTGATCCTTTTGAACGACATCATCAAGGCGTCTCTTATGTGGACGAAATCGTTGTTCGAGTTGCCCGATGAGATCGAATATATGCGGTCCTCGGCAAGCTCGATCAGCGTTTTCGCGTCGCATTCCTCGGAGTAAGCCTGTTCCGCGGTCGTCTCGCAGGCGTCGATCAGCGCACGTAGGACGCTCTTGTCCTTCACGATCCTGGCGTAATCCTTCACGTTCGACGCAGTCGGTACGATGTCGGAAATAAGACCTATATAGTTTTTGCCGCCGGTGTCGTCGTAAACGCCCTCTTTAACGAGTTCGTCTATAAGCGTTACGACGTCGATATTGCGGCTCTTTATGTACATACTCTGCATCACGGAGAATATCTTCTGATGCTCGGGCATATAAAAATCGTTCGGACCTATCATCCCCGTGAGCATATCCATACTGTCCGGCTTTATCAGCACGGCGCCGAGTACGGATTGTTCCGCGACGAGAGAGAACGGAACTTTTCTTGAAAGGTTATCGCTCATTTGCCACCTCCGGCGCGATGATTATCGAAAATTACAGTCAGTCGCAGACTACTATGTTGATCGTTCCCGTGATCTCGGGGTAAAGCTTTACGCTCAGCGCGTACGGACCGAACGCTTTGATCGGAGCGTCGATCGAGATCTTTTTCTTGTCGACCTCTATTCCGTACTGCTTCTGAAGTTCGTCGGCGACGTCTGCGGAAGTCACAGAGCCGAAGAGCTTACCGTCGTTGCCCGCTTTTCCGCGGATCTTTACGACGATACCTTCGAGTTTTGACTGTATTTCTTTAGCCGCGGCGATTTCCTGCTCGATCTTGTGCCGGCGTGCCGCTTCGCGGTTTTTAATGTCATTCATCATCTTTGCATCCGCTTCCGCCGCAAGTCCGCGCGGGATGAGAAAGTTTCTTGCATATCCGTCGGAAACGTTTACTACGTCGTCTTTTTTACCGACATTTTTTACGTCTTTGAGAAGTACGACTTTCATTATATTGTTCTCCTTTGAGTTATTAACGTTGTATCTTTATTTTTTGTCACTCGACTCGTCAAGATATTTATCTATCGCGTCTTTCAGAAGCGCTACGACTTCACCCGTCGTCGCTCCCTTGATTTGCGCGCCTGCGGAGTCAAAGTGACCGCCTCCGCGAAGCTGTTCGAGAATAAGCTGAACGTTTATCGATCCGGCGCTCCTTGCGGACACGTGGATCGCATCTTTGATCTTGATCAGAACGAAAGACGCTTTTATTCCGTCAAGCTCAAGCAGCTTGTCCGCGGCGCGCGAAGCGGGGATCGTATCCTCCTCGTCTCCGGGTTCTTCTGCCGCAGAGATCGCGGTGACGTCTCTGTATATCGTGACGTTGGAACGGAATTTGTTTTCTCTCTCGTAGTCGTCGAGAGTTGTTTTGAAAAACTCCTGGACCGAGGAGATATCCGCTCCGCGGTCGCGCAGATAAAGCGCCGTGCTGAAAGTTCTCGTGCCGGTATTCTTTCTGAACTGGTTCGTGTCGAGAAGGATCCCGGCGAGCATGAGATCCGCTTCGCTCTTGAGAAGGAGGTCTTCGGGAAGGACAAGTTCAAGCATCTCGCACACAAGTTCGCACGCGGCGGACGCCGACGGTTCGATGTAGGAGATCAGCGGCTCCTTCGGGAATTCTGCGGTCTTTCTGTGATGGTCGATTATGATGATCTTGTCGCAGCTCTCGGCGAGATGCGGTTCTTCGTACACGTATTTATTGTTGACGTCGGTTATGATAAGGAGCGTGTCGGGAGTAACGAGATCCATCGCCGCGTCGCGGCTGACGAGAACGCCTTTGTAGTCCGGCTCGTCCTTTATGCGGTCAAGACATTTTTTGATACCGCCGAACGAGAAATCCGTGACGACGTTGACCGGCACGCCGCAGAACATCACGAGACGGGCAAGTCCGATGGACGATCCGATCGCGTCGAAATCCGGGCGCTTGTGAGCCATAATAATGACGTTAGACGCTTTTGAAATGTGAACGAGAAGCTCGTTCGCGATGATCCTCGCGCGCACTTTCGCCTTTTTCTGTATCGTTTTAGTTCTGCCGCCGTAGATGCTTTGCGTGCCGTCGCGGTTTTTGACGACGACCTGGTCGCCGCCGCGCTGAAGCGCCATTTCAAGGGATATCTGCGCTGCTTTTTCCTTTTCCGCAAACGTACCGTCCACGTTGCCGACGCCGATCGAGACTGTGATCGGGATACTTCCGGTGCCGACTCTTATCTCTCTGATCTTATCGAGAACGTCGAATCTCTTTTCAACGAAGGTGTTGAATTTTTCCGCTTCGAAAATGAAAATATATCTGTCGGACTGATATTCTTTCAATATGCCGTCGGATTCCGCTGCCCAGGCGCGGAGTATCGCCTCGGTGCCTGCCGCGGCGACTCTGTATTCTTCCTGTTCGTGGTGGAGCAGCTCGTCGAGGTTGTCCACCATTACGTATGCGACGATGAGATCGCGCGACGCGAGAAGCGCTTTTGCACTGTCAAGCTCGGTTGCGTCGGTCAGAGAATAGAGACCGTATTTTTTGTCACCCGCGGTGATCTCGGAAAACCTGACGCTGTAAACTTTTCCGTCCGCTTTTGCGGTCGCGTCGCCGGACGTTTCTCCCTCGCTCTTCACGAATTCAAGTATGTCGCCGACGGAAGCTCCCTTCAGCTTGTCTTTTCCGCCGAGGGAGGAAGCCGCGTGGTTGTACCAGATGACCGAATCGCTTGCCGAATCGGTTATCAGCACTGGAGAGGCGATCTTCGACATTGATTTCAGCATTATTTCGCCGAGGAGCGGATGAAGCTCGGATTCTTTTATTTCAAGGTCGATTTTCGGCTTTGAGAATACGGCGTAAAGTGCGATCGCCGCGGCATAAACCGCAACAACGATGATCGCCGCGTAAAGCTTCGACAATGATGTGAACGACGTCAGAAGCGCGTATATCACTATAGCCGCAACAGCCGACGCCGCCGGTATCAGCAGCAGCGAAAACGAGCCTTGCGATTTTTTGTTTTTATCTTTTACGTTCACTTGTTACCGCCTTTCAAAGGGAATAGCGCACGTTTAACGTTCGTTCCCTTTTTTTGAGTTAACAATGATCTCTTTTATGGTACCCCAAACGGAATATACAAGGGTGAGTATTATCGGAAAGATCGGACTTATGATCGCCGAGCCCGCGATAAGAACGACGGGAAGGACCGGAGATCGCCGTATCTGCTTTCCGTCGGGAAGATTCACGACGGGAGGATTTTTGAATCTGTCGACGAGTCTTGCGATCCCGTCAAACAAAGTCGGAAGCGACAGCGCAAAGCATATATTCAGCGCGGCAAGTTCCGCTACAGCCGTAGCATTGAATATCGAAAAGATGCCGGCGAGCACCGCGGAAACGGCGAAGAATACGACTGACGTTCGCGGTATCTTATACTCGTTTGCGGCGCGTACCGTAATTTTGAAGAACCGGCAGATCAGTTTGAAGAGCATATATGACGCCGCGCCGAGCGCTTCGAATATCGCGGCTGCGATCCCCGGTATCATCGCTATTGCAAGCGACACCAGCTCCTCGATCAGGTTGTCTGATATCAGCTGAACTCCCGAAGAATCGGTTAGGGACGTCCTTAAATACAGCGTCAGCGCGGATCTGAATTCCTCTCCGTATTTCGTCACGCCTTCGGCAACGCTGCCGTATTCGGAATAGAGCGCAACGGCAAGAAGCGACGCCATCACCGCCGCCGAAACCGCGCCGACGGCAAAAGACGATTTGAAGAAGTTGAGCTTGAATTTCTTACAGACTCCGAGCGACGCTCCTGCGAGAATTATCGCACCGGTAAGTTTTGCCGCCGTGAGAACGTCTTTTGAAATGATATATATGACTCCGAAAGAGAGCACGACGGCGCATGCCGCGAAGATCGGGCGTTCCGAGCCGAAAGCGAGATATGCGCCGAACGCCGCGCTGACGGCAAGGGTGAAATACAGCGACGCCGCGGCGGAGATCGCCGCAAATCCGACCGTCGCCGCGAGGGCGACAAAGCAGAACGCAAGGCCGTAATTCTTTTCATTTTTCGGCTCGGAGCGATCCGCGTCACCGTTCATAAAATACCTCTTTCAAAATGGAATTATAGAAACACTACTCCAATATATACATAGTCATTATACCAAATATTTTTATATTTGTAAACATATTTTTCAAAAAAGGGATCCCGTTGACTTCTGATGCCTTCGTCAAAAAAACGCGAAATTCCGGCGAATTTATTTTTCGGTGTTGCATTGACTGCGGTATTCAGATATAATAATAAGAGTAAACAAACCGTGCGGCAGAGCCGCGGAGGGGCTATGAACAGTATTGACAGCGTACTGAAAGAGAAGTTCTCGGGGAAAAAGGCTGTATTGCTCGGAGCAGGCGTTTCAAACACTCCGCTCGTAAAATTTCTCTCGTCATACGGCGCAAAGATTGAGATAAGAGATAAAAAAAGCAGGGATGAAATGAAACCGGAGGCGCTATCCGGATTCGACGCGGCAGGCGCAGTCCTTGTGACCGGCGAAGAGTATCTGAGCGGAATAAAATGCGATTATCTTTTCCGTTCGCCCGGCTTCAGACCGGATCTTCCGGAGATAAAAGAGGCGGTAACGCGCGGAGCGTTTCTCACTTCGGAAACTGATCTTTTCACCGAGCTCTCTCCGGCTCATCTTATCGGCGTCACCGGAAGCGACGGCAAGAGCACGACGACGACGGTGATCTATGAAATAATCAAGCGTTCGCGCGGCGACGCGGCTTTTCTCGGAGGGAATATCGGTTATCCGCTCCTTGACAGAGTGACGTCTATGAATAAAGATTCCGTTGTTTCATGCGAGCTGTCGAGTTTTCAGCTTATGACGATAGACGCCCCGTTCGACGTCGCCGTGATAACGAATATCACGCCGAACCACCTCAACTGGCACACCGGAATGGATGAGTACGTCGGGGCAAAAGCGCGTATCCTGAAAAAAGCCTCTCGCGCCGTGTTGAACTACGGCTGTGAGATAACGAGGGAACTCGGCAGAAAGCGCGAGTGCCCGGTAACTTATTTTTCAAAATATCCGATCCCGGAAGACGATATCGAAGAAAAGGATTCTCTTATCACGCTCGACGGGGAAAATATCGTCGTATTTGAAAAGAAGACGGGTTCGCGCCGCGTCGTTATGAAGAAGAGCGATATTCTGATCCCCGGGCTCCACAACTGCGAAAACTATATGGCGGCGATAGGAGCCGTTGCGGGATTTGCTTCGGACGACGACGTGAGAGAGGTCGCGAGATCTTTCGGAGGCGTAAAACACCGCTTTGAACTCGTGCGCGTTTTGAACGGCGTGTATTATTACAACAGCTCTATCGACTCCTCGCCTACAAGGACGATCGCCGCGATATCGAATCTCGTCGACAAGCCCATCAATATCATTCTCGGCGGCTCGGACAAAAATATTCCGTACGATCCTCTCGCCGAGGCGATCGCGGCGCACGGCAACGTGAAATGCGCCGTAGTGACAGGGCAGTCCGGACCGAAGATACTCGCCGCGTTTGAAAAATTCGGCGTTGAAAAAGCCGGTGTGAAGGTCATTCGCGCGGAGAGCTTCAAAGATGCGGTGCTCTCCGCGGCGGGAAACGCCGCGAGCGGAGACGCGGTGCTCCTGTCTCCCGCGTCGGCGTCGTTCGACTCGTTCCCGAACTTCGAGGTCAGGGGCGATACGTTCAAAGAAATAGTCAACAGTTTATAGGATAATACAAAAAGCCGCGGGCATATGAGTCCGCGGCTTTTTTGCTTTTAATCTTCAAACTGCTTGAACAGTACCGAATATCTTGTGGAATACGCCTCTTCGATCAGCGCCTTGCGGTCGAGCCTCTGCTCTTGCGCGATGACTTTTTCAAGCGCGGGGTTCGTTCTCGGATGGCGCGGCGTGAAGACCGTACAGCAGTCCTCGTACGGAAGGACCGAAGTGTCGAACGTGCCGATCTTTCTCGCTATCGCGACGATCTCGTCTTTATCCATACCTATACACGGGCGGAAAACGGGACGGTCGGATACGGGATCCGTCACGCAGAGCGCCGGAAGCGTCTGGCTTGCGACCTGTCCGAGGCTCTCGCCGGTTATTATCGCCGGAATGTCGAATTCTTTTGCAACGCGCACCGCGAGCTCCATCATGAAACGGCGGAGAAGGAGCGTGAAATAATCCTCATCACAGGTGTCGCGAAGGACTTCCTGTATACGTGTGAGCGATATTACGTGAACTCTTATTCTCCCTGTGTATTCCGTCAGCTCTTTTGCAAGGGTGAATACTTTTTCTCTTGCAAGTTCGCTCGTGTACGGAAAACTTTCGAAGTGGAGAGCGTCGATGAACATTCCGCGCTTCGCCATCATAAATCCCGCGACCGGGGAATCTATGCCGCCGGAGAGGAGAAGAAGACCGCGGCCGGAGCTTCCGGGCGGGTTTCCTCCCGCGCCTTTTTCCTGTCCGGCGTGGATGAACGCCTCTTTTTCGCGGACTTCAACTCTGACCTCGATATCGGGAGACGTGAGATCAACTTTGATTTTCGGCACCGAGGCGAGGATCGCCCCTCCGACTTCGGCTGCGATCTCGGGGGACGTCAGCGGGAAATTCTTGTCGCTGCGCTTGGCGCTGCATTTGAATTTTGTATATCCCCGCAGCCTTTCCGGCAGATACTCCTTCGCCACCCGGATAATGTCGTCCATATCTTTTTTCGCGCACGCCGCAACGGTGACTCCGGCGAAGCCGAACACTTTTTTTGCCTGGGAGAGCATTTCTTCGAGTTCGAAGTCGGAGACGTCGTCTCCTTCCGGCTCGATCATTACTGTGCTCTGACTGTAGGAAACTTTGAAATTTCCGACAGAGGCGGCGCGGCGTCTGACCTCTTTGAGGAGCATCGCTTCAAAACGCGATTTGTTCGCGCCTTTGAGAATTATCTCTCCGTATTTGCAAAGGATGACTTTTTTCATATTTTTTCTGTCCTTGTCATTCAAGTTCCCATTTGAGGCTTCTGTTGAAAAGTCCGGTAAGCTCCGCCTTCGGATCCGCGCCCTCGTAAAGCGTCTCGTAGACCGCGGTGCAGATAGGCAGATCGACCTTATATTTATTCTTGAGCGTCATCATGGCCTTGGCGGTATAATATCCTTCGGCGAGCGCTCCGAAAGTTTCTCCTTTGACGAATGCTTCTCCGAACGCTCTGTTGTGGCTGTGCTTTGAGAAGAGAGTCGCTTCGTAGTCGCCGAGAAGACAAAGACCGTAAGCGGAAAGCTCGTTTCCTCCCATAGCTTTCATAAGGCGTGCGATCTCTCTCGTTCCGCGCGACATTAATGCGCCCTTCAGCGTCGTCATCGAAAGGCCGTCGAGCATTCCCGCCGCGATGCCGAGCACGTTTTTGGCGGCGCCTCCGATCTCGCTTCCGATGAGGTCCGTGCCGTAGTAAAATCTTATGAGCTCGCTTGAAAATTCATTTACAAGCTTAAGTTTCAGCTCGTCGTCGTCGCTGTCGATGACCATGCAGTTGGGAACTCCGCGATAGAATTCCTGAACGTGACCGGGACCGAGCCAAACGGCGATGCGGTTCGTCACGGAGACTGCGCTTTTTACTATTTCGGAGAGACGGCAGCCGGTCTCGATCTCGACGCCTTTCATGCAGAGCACGAAGTTTTTGTTTTCGAGTTTCAGCTCGTCGAGTTCTTTCATAAGGGAGCGGAGCCCCTGACAGCCGATGCTGATGACGATAGTTTCGGCGTCCTTTATCACTGATTTGTCGGTGGAAAGCTTCGTCGTGTCGGAAAGGGTGAGCAGATCGTTCCGTCTCTCTGTGAGAAACCGCTTCATTTCAGGCGCGTCGGCAAGACCGTAGATCGTTACGTCGTGACCGATCTTATCGAGATAATACGCGATAAACGAGCCCCAGCGCCCGCATCCTATGACAGTGATCTTCATGTGATTCTCCTTGTTCCGCGTCCCGCGGGTGTTTCAGTTGTTTGATTTCGCCGCCTCGCAGCATTCCGCCGCGGCGAGTATACCGAGTTTCCCCGCTTCAAATGTGATACCGCCCTGAAGAAAAGCGGTGTAGGGCGGGCGGAGCGGACCGTCGGCGGAGAGCTCTATCGACGAACCTCCGACGAAAGCGCCTGCCGCCATTACGACGGGATCGGCGTAGCCGGGCATTGCCCAGGGCTCCGGCGAAACGTAAGAATCGACGGGAGACGCCGACTGGATCCCGCGGCAAAATCCGACGAGACCTTCCGGTGTGCCGAGCGAGACTGTCTGTATTATATCCGATCTGCGCTCGGACGCTTCGGGTGAGACTTTATAGCCGAGCGAGTCGAAAACGTAAGCGGCGAAATGCGCCGTTTTGAGCGCTTCGGCGACAACGTGAGGCGCGAGAAAGAGTCCGCGGAGCATATTTCTGTTCTGTCCGAGGGAAGCCCCCGCCTCGATCCCGATTCCGGGGGACGAAAGCCTGTATCCGCAAAGCTCTACGGCGCGCGGAGAACCGACGATGTAGCCGCCGATATCCGCCATTCCGCCGCCGGGATTCTTTATGAGAGATCCGATCATGAGATCCGCGCCGACCGACGCGGGCTCTTTAGTTTCGGTGAATTCTCCGTAACAGTTGTCGACAACGACGTATATATCGCGCCCTGCCCATTCTTTTGCAAGGCGAGCGATCTTGCCTATCTCGTCTACAGTCAGCGTTTTGCGGTTCAAATATCCTTTTGAGCGCTGGATGAACACGACTTTTAGCGTGTCACGGCAATTTTCTATCGCGGCTTTGAGCGCGGGAAGATCGACCGTTCCGTTTTTCAGCGGTACTTCACGGTATGAGACTCCGAAATCCGCGAGCGATCCGTCGCCGGATTTTCCTGTCGTTCCGATCACGTCGCCGAGCGTGTCATACGGCGCGCCTGTCGCTGAAAGCAGAGTGTCGCCGGGGCGGAGAAGTCCGAAAAGCCCTATGGTCAGCGCGTGAGTTCCGCAGATTATGGCGGGGCGCATAAATCCCGCTTCGCCGCCGAAGATCTTTGCGGCTATTCTGTCTATCGCGTCGCGCCCCGAGTCTCCGTAACCGTAACCTGTCGATCCGGCGAACATTGCCTCGGAGACCCTTTCCTCCCGAAAAACGTCGAGAACTTTTTCCGTGTTTTGAAACGCGACGCAGTCTATTTCATCGAAAATACTCTTCAGAGACGCTTCCGCTTCCGCACCGAGCGCGCGGAGCTTTTCCGATATCTGCATATTTTTCGTCCTTTCGGAACATTTTTTATTTGTGATACAAAAAATATTATACACCGACAGAACAAAAATGTAAATAGCAACTCTCCTCAATTATTTCCACTTATGAAACGCGAAAATGCGCGAAAAATAACAGTGAAAACAATATGGGGGAACGGTATGAAAAACAAAAACGAAAATGCAGATAAAATCAGTGTGATACCCGACGGAGACACGGCGTGGGATCCGTTCGAGAGTATGCCGCTCGAGCTTATGATGCTCGTCGAGACGAGAGTCGACGCGCTTTCGAGATACCGGATGCTCGGTGATGACGCGAAGGAAAGAGCGGAAGCGCGTGCGAGAGCGGCGAAAGGGAGAATTGAAAAAGAGAGAGTGATCGACGCCATTGAAAGAGGAGAGATATTCTGACGCGTTGAAAAAAGCGAGCGGAAAACGGGTTTTAACGCCCGTTTTTCTCTTTTTTGCGCCGTATATAATATTTTTTTAAGAAACCTATTTATTTTTTCAAAAAAATATATTATAATATTATGAATATAATGGCTCAATATGCGCTGTTTTGAAATTATTATTTTAATATTTTAAGAGGAGATAGAATCATGGAAAAGAAAAGGTACGAAATTCTCGTAGCAGGCTGCCAGCTCGCCATCATCACAGACGAGAGAGAAGAGTTCGTGAACTCCGTTGTCGAGACGATCGACCGCGAGATCCGCGAAGTCACCGCCGCAACAAAGCGCAGCTCCAATCTCGACGCGGCTATCCTTTGCGCCATCGAGTATTACAGCGAGAAGGTAAAGGCGGAGAAGAGAGCGAGAAATCTCGAGGCGCAGATCTCGCTTTACGACGCTAACCTCAGACGTTTCCGCGAGGAGAACCTTGCGCTTCGTTCAAAGCTCGAAGAACTCGGCGTTACGCCTGAGACAGCTCCCGTTGAAGCATCTGTGAAGACCGAGGAACCGAAAGCCGAAACGCCGAAGAAGAGCGCAAAGGCAGAAGAGCCGAAAGCTGAAAAGTCGGAGCAGATACCGCTTGAAGGCGCCGCAAAGGACGAGGCGAGAGCCGCAAGACTTCGCGCGATAGACGAGCTTCTCGGAAGAGGAAAGAAATAATTTGTCGGTGAAACAAGGCAAATTACCCGAACTTCTCGCGCCCGCGGGCTCTCCCGAGGCGCTTGACGCCGCGATCGAGGCGGGAGCCGACGCCGTATATTTCGGAGCGGGTTCTTTCAACGCGAGAATGAGGGCGAAGAATTTTACAGAGGGGGAACTTGCGGACGCGCTCTCGAAATGCGTCGCGTACGGAGTAAAAACGTACGTGACCGTCAACACGAGAGTGAAAGATCCCGAACTGCCTGCAGTTCTGTCTCTTGCCGAGGATCTGTATCTCGGCGGCGCAGCGGCGCTCATAGTTGCCGATATCGGCGCCGCGTCGATGATACGGGAGAGGATCCCGCGCTTTGAGCTCCATGCGAGCACACAGCTTTCCGGACACTCCGTTTTTGATGCCGCAGAACTTCAAAGACTCGGGTTTTCGAGGATGGTTTGCCCGCGCGAGATATCTTGCCGCGAACTTGCAAGTCTTTGTTCCGACTCGCCGATAGAGATAGAGGCGTTCGTACACGGAGCGCACTGCGTTTCGTTTTCGGGGCAGTGCCTTATGAGCTTTGCGATGGGCGGACGAAGCGGGAACCGCGGTATGTGCGCGCAGCCGTGCAGACTTCCTTTTTCGATCGAGGGAGTGAAAAACTCACACCCGCTGAGCTTGAAAGATATGTGTCTTGCGGGAGATATCCCGGAGCTCATATCCTGCGGAGTGTCGTCTCTCAAGATCGAGGGAAGACAGAAAAGCGCTGATTACGTTTACGGCGTAACAAAGATATACAGACGGCTTCTCGATGAGAGACGCCGCGTTTCGGAACAAGAACTTCGCGAACTGTCGGATCTTTTCAGCCGCGACGGCTTTTCGGACGGATATTTCAAAGGGAATTACCGTTCGATGCTCGGCGTCAGAGACGAGGATGAAAGGCCGTACGCTTCAGGCTTCCCCGGGCTGACGAGAAAAATACCGCTTGATGCGAAACTCGTCGTGAAAGAAGGGGAAAGACCTGTTCTTTCGTATACGGACGGGAAAAGGACCGCTTCCGCGGAGGGAGAGGTGTCGCCGCGCCGTGAAGCCGGCGTACCGATGGACCCCGCCGTTGCGCGTGAAAAAGCGGGAAAGCTCGGCGGTACTCCGTTCGTTCTCCGTTCTTTTGAGACGGAAATAGATGATTCTGCCGCGTTCTCGCTGTCTGAACTGAACGCGATGAGGCGGGAGGCGGTAAAATCTCTTTCGTCGCCGAATAATGTCTCGAAAAATGATTTTTCTGTACTCACGCCACCGGATCACGGAAAAAAGAGCATTCCCGCCCGCCGTATTCTGACGGCGGAGTTTGCAGACTATTCGCAGATCCCGGGCGAGGCTTTTGAATTCTTCGATAAGATATACGTACCGCTCACAGACGCAAAGAACGCCGACGGCGAAAAGATCTGCGTCGCAGCGGATCCTCTGACGTACGACACGGAAGCGGAAAGTTTTGTACGCGAAGTCAAGGCGATCGGAGGCGAGGTGCTCGTGAACGGTATGGGACAGGCTGAACTTGCCGTATCGGCAGGCGCCGTTCCGGTCGGTTCTTTCAGATTAAACGTGACGAACTCCCGCGCTGCCGAGGCACTGTCGGATCTGCTGTCTGTCGTTACGGTATCACCCGAATCTCCCGCGGCGATCTGCAGAGATATCGCGGGCGAGACGTCGCTTATAGTTTACGGAAAATTGCCGTTGATGCACACGGAGAGGTGTGCGCTCTCGGACGGCGGTGCCGTTTGTCCTTTCGGCGGAGCGGGAGGCAGAACGTATCCGCATCCCGAAAAAAGAGCGGGAAAGGCTGCCGGAAAATTCTGCGACGGGACAAGATGTCTCGGCGTAATGACCGACAGGACGGGGACTTCGTTTGAAATACGCGGTCTTTCGGATTGCTCGAACATAATATATAACTCCGCGCCGATATATATGGCTGACAAAAAGGAGTTTCTTGACAGTTGTTTTGCCGACAGACTTCATTTTATTTTCACGACCGAGAGTAAGGCGGAGTGCGCCGGTGTTATCGCGGCGTACAAAAATGGACTTCCGCCGCGCGACACGGCGAAGATCAGAAGGCTGAAATAAAGGTATTTTTTATGGAAATTTGCGTTAAAGTCAAAAAACTGCGCGACGACGCGAAACTGCCCGTCTATGCGACGGACGGTTCCGCCGCCGCGGATATATGCTATGCGGGCGACGGCGATATCGTGATCGCGCCCGGTGAGACTGCGATGGTCCCGAGCGGACTTTCGATCTCAATGGGAAGACGCGACGTTGCGGCGTTCATATACGCGAGAAGCGGGCTTGCTTCAAAAAGAGGCATCGCTCCCGCCAACTGTGTCGGCGTGATAGACAGCGATTACAGAGGTGAGATAAAAGTCGCTCTCAGAAATCATTCGGCGGAACCGTTCACCGTTTCGCCCGGCGACAGGATCGCTCAACTTGCGATAGCTCCCGTATTTCGCGCCTCGTTTGAAGAGGCGGACGCTCTTGACGAGACAGAACGTGCCGAAGGTGGATTCGGCTCGACGGGAATAAAGTAAACGGTAAGGTTTTTAAGATGAAAAGACTGATACTTGCGTCAAAATCTCCGAGACGCGATGAGATACTTGATCTTGTAGGCTATCGCCACGAGATCGTCGTCTCAGATGCCGATGAAGCCGTCCCGGAAGGAACTGCGGCGAGTGACGCCGTCGCGGTAATTTCGCAAAGAAAGGCTGCTGCGGTACTCGCGGAAACGGAGGGCGACAGAGTCGTGCTCGCCGCTGACACCGTTGTAGAGTCACGCGGCAAAATATTCGGCAAGCCGAAGAGCGCTGACGACGCGAGAGCCATGCTGAATGAGATGTCGGGAGGATGTCACCTTGTCCACACCGGCGTTACGGTGACCGACGGAGAAAAAACGGTCACGGAAACTGTTACGACAAAGGTATTTATGAGAACTCTGTCGGAAAAAGAGACAGAAGGATACATCGCGAGCGGAGAACCTTTCGACAAAGCGGGAGCTTACGGCATCCAGGGGATAGCCGGAGCGTTCGTGGAAAAACTCGAAGGCGATTATTTTAACGTGATGGGACTGCCGATCTGCCGTGTTTCCGAAATTCTGAAAGATTTCGGAATAGATCTTTTCGGCAAAAACTGATTCAGAAAACCGCGCGGCGGAGTCGCCGCTTTTGAAAGGGATAAAAAATGAGTAAAAGTATAGGAATAGATCTCGGTACCGCCAATACGATAGTGTACGTCAGGGGACGCGGCATCGCGCTTCGCGAACCGTCTGTCGTCGCCGTGGAATCGAGAAGCAAGAGAGTCGTCGCAGTCGGAAACGAAGCAAAGCTTATGCTCGGCAAAACCCCCGGCTCGATCGTAGCCATGAGACCGCTTAAGGACGGCGTTATCGCCGAATTCGACTACACAACGCAGATGCTCCGCCACTTCTTTAAGAAAGTCTCCGGCAACACCGTGTTTTCAAGACCGCGCGTTATGATCTGCGTGCCTTACGGAGTTACCGAGGTCGAAAAAAGAGCGGTGCAGGACGTCACTCTCGAAGCGGGAGCGCAAAGTGTCGGACTTATTGAGGAACCTATCGCCGCCGCAATAGGATCGGGACTTAAGGTCGAATCCGCAAGAGGAAGCATGATCGTCGATATCGGCGGCGGCACGACCGAGGTCGCAGTGACCAGCCTTGGCGGCATCGTTCTTTCGACGTCGCTTCGTACCGCGGGCGATGAACTTGATGACGCGATCGTTTCCTACATAAAGAGAAAATATAATATTCTGATCGGCGAGGTCACCGCAGAACAGCTTAAAAAGAGTATAGGAAGCGTCCATCCAGCCGCGGACCGCGGGTCGATGGAAGTCAGAGGCAGAAATCTCAGAAACGGACTTCCCGCAATAATCACCGTTAATTCAGCCGAGATAAGGGAAGCTATGGGTGAACAGCTCACGCACATTATAGAGTGCATCAGGACCACCCTTGAGAATACACCGCCCGAGCTGTCGAGCGATATATACGACAACGGCATAATGCTGTCCGGAGGCGGAGCGCTTCTCGCGGGACTCGATATCCTTATAACTCAGATCACCGGGATCAGAGCGATCATTTCAAAGAATCCGCTCGACAGTATCGCGGTTGGCATCGGACACGTGATCGAGAACGATACAGAGGGTATAAGCTACAGAAACCGCAACAAAGCTCTGTGATAATTATCGAAGGAGGGCAAAATGCCTCGTTTCGTAAAAACTAAATTCTTCCTTGTCCTCGTGATACTGATGATAGTGTTTACGGTCGTGCCGTCGGTAATGTCGATGGTCGGCGCGGGCGGCTACGTCAGAAACGCGGTCAACGTGATATTGACGCCGGTCAGAAGTCTTTTCTCATACGCTTCGGACGCGTTCTCCGGCTTTGCTTCGTATTTCACGAAATTCGATGAGATCGTTGACGAGAACAACCGCCTTCGCGATGAGCTCTCGTCGCTCAAGGACAGGTTGTCAAACGCCGAAGAGATCGAGAAGATGAACGAATGGCTGTACGGATATCTCGAATTGAAGCGTGAGCGCGAGGATTTCAAATACGTCGATTGTAAGGTCACGGGGTCTGAATCGGGCAATTATATGACTGTCTTTATCCTTGACCGCGGCTCTACGAGCGGGATCAAAAAGGATATGTGCGCTATCACCGAGTACGGCGTCGTCGGCTACGTCAAAGAGGTCGGCGCGACCTGGTGCAAGGTCGTGACTTTGCTTGAATCAAAGACCGCGATCGGCGCTTACATTCAAAGGACCGACGAGATCGGAGTCGTTGAGGGCGATTTCAATCTCGCGTCGTCCGGGCTCTGCAAAATGCTGTATATCTCATCCGAGTCGGACGTAAAGCCGGGAGACCGTATTCTGACGAGCGGTTACGGCAGCGTTTATCCGCGCGGACTTTTGATAGGATACGTTGAGAGCGTCGAAGCGGATCCGAATATGCAGACTCTCGTCGCGTATATAAGACCGTCTGAAGAGCTTAAGGATATCAAAAAGCTCATGATAATCACCGATTACGAGGTGACGCCCGATGAGTGACGACAGACGAAAGAGAAACGCGTCCGAAAAGCAGAGGATGCGCCTTCCCGACGGGACGTGGGGATTTTATATGGGAGAGACCGGCGGTCAACAAAAAAGGACGCCCTCTCACAGCGCACCTCAGCGCGCCGTGTCAGATACAAACGATGCAGGGAAGCACAAACTTTTTCCATCTCTCTCTTTGAACGCCAAAGAGCGTCTTGAAGCCGAGGAGAGGAAAAAGAGTATAAGAGCGCGCCGTGCCGCGGCGACCGCAGAGAACAGAAAAAAGATCGCGGAAAGGGCGCCGGAAAACAAAAAGTTCTATCACGTTATACTCGACCGTTTGAATATGTGGCGGCTCGGTATCTCGGTCAATCTCGACAGCCTAGTAAAGGCGTTGATAATCGGGGCGCTTATCATAGTGTTTTCAATGCTCCAGATAACGGTGTTTTCCAAACTCCGTCCTTTCGGGGCGACACCTGATCTGATGCTTCCGCTCGTTGTGGCGATAGGCATCACCGAGGGAGAGAGATGGGGAGGCGTCTCAGGTCTTGCCGCGGCGTTCATCATAGAGTGCCTCGGCTCTGCCGGCATTACGCTTTTGCCGCTTCTTTACGTTCCGTGCGGGTTTATTGCGGGCGTGCTCGGAACCTATTATATGAGAGATTCTTTAGCGCTTCGAGCGCTGTTCACCGCTTTGTCCGGTTTGCTTCGTTCGGCAGTTACGCTGATATACGTCTATGTATCGTTTAACTCGCCTTCCTTCTCCGAGGTCATCGGAAAGGTGATAGCGCCGGAATATTTGTCCACTGTCGTATTTGCGGTACTGCCCCACGTCGCAGCCTGGCTTGCGATGAAGCCGTACCATAAAACAAGGGCCGAAAGAGTGGAGTAGGCGCGTTTTACAGTTAAATTAATGAGAGAGGAGGTTTTTCCGTGAAAAGAAAAGAACACGCGGCTCGCTATATCTTTATTGCTGTTCTGATGATCGCGTTCGCGCTCGCCGCGGCGGTGCGTCTTGTAAATATTGACGTGACGGGTCAGGGATACACGGAGGATTCCTCCCGCTCGAATTATAAAAAGAGGACGGTCACGGTCCAGGCGCTTCGCGGCGAGATATTTGACCGCAACGGAAAAGTCCTTGTAAAAAACAAATATTTTTATGACATCTATCTTGACGCGGGAAGTCTTGCAACGAAAAACGCGGAGAGAAACGAAGTCATTCTGAAAGTGCTTTCGGCGTGTAAGGAGAGCGGGGAGTCGGATTCGTTCACCCTTCCCGATTATCCGTTCCTCGAAATACCGAATCAGTCGGGAACTCTCGTAAACTACGAATACAGCGCTTCGTATATGAACACCGTCTACGGCAGGAGACTTGAAAAGCTGCTCCTCAATATAACGGAAGAGGAGGAGCTTCCCGAGGCAGCGGAGGCGATCAAGCTTCTTAAAGAGAGATACGGGATAGTCGACGGCGACGGAAAAGCGGTCTACTCTAAAGATGATGAAAAAGTGCTCTTCCGCGTGAGGATCGATATGGAGGTCAGAAATTTCTCCACCGTCGAACCTTATACTCTGCTCAAAGACGTCGGCATTGAGCTTGTCACAAGACTCGGCGAATATGCGATCCGCGGCGTCGAAACCATGACTGTCACGGAGAGAGAGTTCGTATATCCCGGATATGCAACTCACATCCTCGGCAGGACCGGCAAGATCCAGGCGGACAAAGCCGATTATTATAAAGAGCTCGGCTATCCCGGAAACGCGATAGTCGGAACTTCCGGCGCCGAGGAGGCGTTTGAGGAGTATCTTCGCGGGATCGACGGGGAAAAGACTATAGTCGAGGACGAGTACGGGAACGTTGTGGACGAATACATTTCAAAAGAACCTATTCCCGGATGCAACGTGTATCTGACTATAGACATTGACGTTCAGATCGCTGCGGAAAATGCGCTCAAAGATAACGTCGACCGCATCGTCGCCTCGGCTCTCGACCGCGACGACGGTAAAACACAGGTGGGCGAGGACGCCGACGCCGGCGCCATCACGCTTATCAAGGTCAAAACGGGGGAGATAATCGCCTCCGCGTCATATCCGACGTACGACCTATCGACTTTCGACGAAGATTATGCATCGCTTCGCGAGGACGAAAGATCTCCGCTCTTTAACAGAGCGCTCGAGGGAACTTACGCCCCCGGCTCGACGTTCAAACCCGGCGTTGCGGCTGCGGCGCTTCAGGAAGGCGTTATCACGCCGTATACGGAGTATTATTGCGGCGGACAGTATACGAGATTCAAAGAGTCCGGTTTCCATCCCGCCTGCTGGATCTACAATATGTACGGCGGAAGTCACGGATCGCTCGCCGTCACCGAGGCGATAAAAGTCTCGTGCAACTGCTTCTTCTATGAGGCGGGTTACAATCTCACGATCAAGAATATGAACAGGTACTGCAAGAGCTACGGTCTCGGGCAGCCGACCGGTATCGAGCTTCCGGAAAAGACCGGGGTTCTGGCGGGACCGGAATACAGAGAAGAAAACGGACTTGAACCGTGGACCGACGGTCAGACTATCACCGCCGCCATCGGTCAGTCCGACAACCTTTTCACTCCGCTTCAGATCAGCGTTTACATATCGACGCTCATCAATCACGGAGAGAGATATAAGGCGCACTTTCTCTATCAGGTAAAGTCATTTTACGACGGCGAGATCATCAAAGAGACGGAGCCTGAGGTCATCGGAAACACCATCCCGCTGTCCGACAGCGTTGTAACTACCGTCCTCGGAGGTATGAGGGAGATGATCGAGAACGGAACGAGCGCCCTCGTCTTTGCAAACTATCCCATAGCCGTCGGAGGTAAAACCGGTACGGCTCAGGTCAAGAGCACCGAATCGGACAACGCGATCTTCACCGCGTTCGCGCCGTTCAACGATCCCGAAGTCGTCGCGACCTGCGTCATCGAACACGGAGCAAACGGAGCAAGCGTAGGCTACGCCGTGAGAGATACGTTTACGGAATATTTCAAATTCGATAAATGAGCGTATGAAAAAAGAAACGAAAAACAAAGCATTTTCCCGTTCAGAAGAAGAGAGGCTGAAAGCAAAAGGCGCACTTATCGCCGAGCGGATGAAAGAAGTATATCCCGACTCCGCCTGCGCTCTCGAATATGAGGGCGATCCGTGGCGGCTTCTCGTCATGGCGCGCCTTTCGGCTCAGTGTACCGACGCGAGAGTGAATATAGTCTGCCGGGAACTGTTTGAAGTTTTTCCGGACTGCGGTGCTATGGCGTCGGGCGAGCTCTTCGAGATCGAGCGGATAGTGAAGCCGTGCGGACTTTACCGCGGTAAGGCAAAGAGTATAAAAGA
The DNA here is from genome assembly GCA_017445115.1 of Clostridia bacterium. Next base: position 67,837 of record JAFSUU010000021.1, read on the forward strand.
GGCGTCGGAGCTGATAATAAACGAGTACGGCGGAAAAGTTCCGGACACGATGGAAGAGCTTCTGTCACTTCCGGGCGTCGGGAGAAAGATCGCGAATCTTATTCTCGGCGACGTTTACGGAAAGGGCGGCATCGTCGCCGACACACACTGTATGAGGATCTGCGGAAGATTCGGATTTTACGACGAAGACCTTCGCGATCCCGTCAAAACCGAAATGATAATGGATAAATACGTCGAGCGCGCCGAGCAGAGCGCTTTCTGCCACAGAATAGTGAATTTCGGCAGAGAATACTGCGACGCAAGACGCCCGAAGTGTGATATATGCCCCGTCGCCGATCTTTGCGACGCGGGGAAAAAACAGAACTGATACTATAAGCGAGGCAATACGAATGAGCAAAAAAGAAAAGAATCCGAGACTCGGGAGAGTCGGCGGACAGGCGGTGCTTGAAGGCGTAATGATGAGGAGCGGCGACGATATTTCGATCGCGGTCAGACGTGAAGACGGCGAGATCGTCTCCAAAAACTCAAAGTTCACGTCGGTCAGAAAGAAGCACAAATTTTTGAATATACCGATACTCCGCGGCTGCGTCAACTTTGTTGAGATGATGAAGATGAGCTTTTCCACCATGAAGGACTCGACAAAGCTGCTCGGTCTTACCGAATTTGACGAGGAAACGAAATTCGACCGCTGGCTGAAAAGAAAATTCGGCGACAGGATAATGAACGTCATAATGGCGATTGCCACCGTGCTGGGCGTACTGATCGCGATAGGGCTCTTTACCGTCCTGCCGATGCTGATAACCACGTGGATCAAAGGACTTGTCGGCGGAGACGAGACGAAGTGGAGCTACAACTTCCTGTTCTCCCTGATTTCCGGCGTGATAAGGATAATCATTTTCATAGTCTATATGATCCTCGTTTCGCTGATGAAGGATATCAAGCGCACGTTCGAATATCACGGCGCGGAGCACAAGTCGATCGCCTGCTACGAGTCGGGCATGGAACTGACACCCGCAAACGCGAAAAAATGCACGAGATTCCACCCGAGATGCGGGACCAGCTTCATTTTCGTTATACTGATCCTCTCGATACTGATCTTCTCGCTCGTTCCGTGGAAGACGGATACGTTCACGGACAAACTCGTTATGCTCCTTCTCAGATTCGCGCTTCTTCCTGTCGTCACAGGTATCGGATACGAGTTTCTGATGTATGCCGGCAAGCATCCTAACAAGTGTTCGCTCGCGCTTTCGTTCCCCGGTCTTCTTATGCAGAGGATCACGACGAAGGAACCGGATGAGGAGCAGCTCGAGGTAGCTATAAAAGCGCTGAAACTTGCAATGCCGGAGGAATTTCCGGAGGAGGCGGCGCTTGAAGTTGAACGGCTTGCGAAGATAGCCGAAGAGGACGCGAAAAAGAAAGCGGAAACCGAGGCGGAAACGGCATCGGACGGTGAAACGGACGAGGTGATCGCGGAAGAGCCCGCGAAGGCGGAGCCTGAAGAAGCGGATAAGACCGAAGAGACTGCCGAAGAAGCCGAAAAGCCTTCGGATACGGACGCGGAATGACGTTTTACGAACTTATCTCCCGCCTCGAAGCGGCGGGAGTGGAGAACGCTTCTTTTGAAGCGGAAATAATTGCCGAAATATTCTGCGGTCTTACGAGGGCAGAGATCCCGTTTTCGCGGGATAAAGAGCTTTCGGGCGATGGTTTAGCGGATGCTTTAAGACGGCGTGAGTCCGGCGAGCCGCTCCAGTATATCGCCGGCGAGTGGGAGTTTATGAACGAGGTCTACGAGGTCACTCCCGCGGTGCTGATACCGAGGCAGGACACCGAAACTCTCGTTGAATGGGCGATAAAGAATGCGCCGCAAGACTCATTGTTTGCCGATCTCGGGACCGGCAGCGGATGTATTGCGATATCTCTTCTCGCCGCAAGGCGGGACCTTCGCGGCGTCGCTCTCGACGTTTCTGCAGAGGCGCTCGAAGTTGCGAAGAGGAATGCTGAAAAAAACGGAGTTGCGGACCGGATATCGTTTGTCCGCGGAGATATTCTTTCCGAAGAGGGATTTTCCGGGGAGTACGACCTGATCCTTTCAAACCCGCCGTACGTCAGCGCCGAAGAATACGGAAAACTCGACAGAGAACTTTATTTTGAGCCGAAATGCGCGCTCACCGACGGCGGCGACGGACTGTCGTTTTACAGAGCGATAGTCGGATCGTTCCCGAAGAATCTCAAGGACGGCGGAGCGTTTGCTTTTGAGATCGGCGCGTCTCAGGCGAAAGGCGTTTCGTCTGTCGCGGAAGGCGCGGGATTTGATACGGAGATATTGAAAGATCTCGCCGGGCGCGACCGCGCGGCGATTCTGAAAAAACGGTGAAAGGCGGAGACTTTATGAAGCGTTTTCTCGGCGCTGCGACGGGAATCTGTTCTATCGCGGCTGCGATCGTTATATATATTACCGTGACGAAGGCGGCGGGCGGTGACGCCGATATTCTGCCTTACGTTCTCTCTTCGGTCCTTGCCGTCTGTCTCTCGGCGTCGCTGCTCTGCCTTTTGTCGGTCACGCGAAGGGTCGAGAATCTTGAGAGCATTGTGAAAGATCTTGCAGAGTCTCCTTACGGCGAGGAATACGAAGGTGACGGCGGGACGGTCGAACCTGACGAGCCCCGGATCGTACCGGAGGACAGCGGCGAATATTTCGCTACGGAAGATCCGGATTACAAAGGGACCGATTTCAGTGAAGAATACCCTGTCAGCGCGAATGCGGACGACGAGGAAAAGATATAAAACTACGGAGAAAAGATTTTTATGAAAAAGAAACTTTGCATACTGTTCGGAGGAAGGTCGTCGGAATACGAGGTGTCCCTCGTTTCGTCGTACGGCGTTCTGACGAACGTTGACCGCTCGGCATACGACGTGATACCGGTCGGTATAACCAAAGCGGGAAAGTGGTTTCTTTACCGCGGAGAACTTGAGAAGATAAAGAGCGGAGAATGGGTATCGGATGAGAATAATCTGTATGACGTCGCGATCGATCCGACGCCCGGCGCCGCAAATATTATAGTATTCGGAAATGACGGCGAAGTATCCGAAAGGATCAAGCCGGACGTCGTATTTCCCGTGCTTCACGGGGCGAACGGCGAGGACGGGACCGTTCAGGGACTTTTTGAAGTCGCGGGTATACCGTTCGTAGGCCCCGACCATACGTCCGGCGGCGTTTGCATGGACAAGGCGTTCACGAAATGTATCGTCGGCGCGCGCACCAAGGTGAGACAGGCGAAGGCGGTCATTCTCGAAAAATGCGGAGACAGAATACCGGACGACGCCGCACAACAGGTCGCAAAACTCGGCTATCCCGTTTTCGTAAAGCCGGCGAGGGCGGGTTCTTCGGTCGGAGTGACGAAGGTAAAGGATGAAAAAGGTCTCGGCGCGGCGCTTGAGGTCGCTTTCCGCGAGGACTCAAAAATACTCGTCGAAGAGGCGATAGCGGGGCGCGAGATCGAGGTCGCCGTAATGGAGACGGAAGGAAAGTGTGTCGCTTCCGTGCCGGGAGAGATAGACCCCGGATTTGAATTTTACGACTACGATACGAAATATCAGAACGACACGGCGTCATATTACATACCCGCAAGACTTGACGATGCGGCAGCGAAAGCGATCAGGGACGCCGCAGTGGAGATCTTCGAATGTCTCGGATGCAGAACGCTCTCCCGCGTCGATTTCTTTGTGAAAGACAACGGAGACATGATATTCAACGAGATAAACACGATCCCCGGCTTCACGCCGATAAGTATGTATCCGAAACTGTTTATGCATTCGGGCATGACCTACACGGAGGTCATCTCGGCGCTCGTAGAATCGGCGCTTAAAAAATAACGTTTCCCGCCCGGACAGCGAATAATACTCCGGCAGGTATGGCAATAATCAATACAGCCGAAAATCAGGAAATGATGCCGGAGGTGAGTATGGTAAAGGGCTGCCAGAGAAAAACGATCCGCGTTAAAGATACGGAAAGCCGCTTTTATGAGGAGGCGTATTTTGTCCTGCGCCCGGGCGTTGAGATCACGGGCGTGAACGACTCCGATATAATCGAAGAAGCGATGAAAATAGCAAACGGCACAGACACGATTGCAGATGCGCCGTCCCGGCGCGATGCGGTGACCCGAGCTCTGTTTTTCGTTGCAGGCGGTGCTTTCGGAGCATCGCTCCTTGCGGCGCTTCTCCTTGTGTTTTGAGGGGCGCGGTACATAGTTTATCAGGATCGGGAAACGTATTGATATTTATAGAAACGAGGTACAAAATGGCAAAAGGTGAAAGGGCGGCAAAAGCCGCTCAGAATAAGTCAAAATTAAAAGTCATGCTGCTCGGCGGGCTTTGTGAGATAGGAAAGAATCTCACGGTCATCGAGTATGAGGATGACATCATTATCATAGACTGCGGGTTGGCGTTCCCGGACGAAGATATGCTGGGAATAGACCTTGTTATACCCGACATAACTTATCTTGAAAAAAACAAGGAGAAGATACGCGGGATCCTTCTGACTCACGGTCACGAGGACCATATCGGCGCGATCCCGTACGTTCTCCGCAGTATTGATCCGCCGATCTACGGCACTCCGCTGACGCTCGGGATAGTCGAGAACAAGCTTGAGGAGCACGATCTTCTCTCAAGCGCGAAGCTCGTCACGGTGACGCCGGGCAGCGTCGTCAAACTCGGCGTTTTCTCGGCGGAGTTCATAAGAGTCAACCACTCGATCCCCGACGCTTGCTGTATCGCGGTCAAGACGCCGGTCGGCGTTGTTATGCACACGGGCGACTTCAAACTCGACGTCTCGCCGATAGGCGGCGAGATGATGGACGTGACGAGGATAGGCGAGTACGGCAGAAAGGGCGTAGTCCTTCTCATGTGCGAGTCAACGAACGTTGAGCGTCCCGGCTTTACGCCGTCGGAGCGGAAGGTCGGCTCGTCGCTCGATCAGATATTCAGATCGAACGTCGACCGCAGGGTGATCGTTGCGACCTTCTCGTCGAACGTTCACCGCGTTCAGCAGATAATCGACGTCAGCGTGAAGTACGGCAGAAAAGTCGCGATAACGGGGCGCAGCATGATAAACGTGATCGGCGCCGCCGTAAATCTCGGATATATGAACGTGCCGTCCGACGCGTTGATCGACATCTCCGAGATCGGCAGGTATCCGGCAAACCGTCTGACGATTGTCACCACCGGCTCGCAGGGTGAGCCGATGTCGGCGCTCTACCGTATGGCTTTCGCAGATCACAGCGCGGTCGAGCTCACGTCGAGCGATCTTGTCGTTCTGTCGTCTCACGCGATCCCCGGCAACGAGCTTCTCGTCGGCAGGATCGTGAACGAGATGTACAAGCGCGGCGTCAACGTGTATCACGATGAGGCGGAAGTTCACGTCTCCGGGCACGCGTGCCAGGAGGAGCTGAAGCTTATGCACGCGCTCGTGAAGCCGAAATATTTCGTCCCGATCCACGGCGAATACAGGCATCTCATGCAGCACAAGGAACTCGCGGAGTTTATGGGAACTCCGGCGTCGAACATATTTGTTCTTAATATCGGCGAAGTGATCGAGATCGGTCACGACGGTAAGTGCAAGAGAGCGGGCACTGTGCCTGCGGGGCACGTGCTCGTCGACGGTTACGGGATCGGAGACGTCGGAAACATCGTCCTTCGCGACAGACGTCATCTTTCGCAGGACGGCCTGATAGTTTTAGTTTCGGCGGTCGACGAGAACACCGGAGAGATAGTTTCCGGTCCGGACATAATCACACGCGGATTCGTCTACGTAAAAGAGTCCGAGGAACTTCTCGAGGAGGTCAAAAAACTCGCGGAAGAGGTGCTTCGCGACACCGTCGGTTCTGGATACGTCGAGTGGAACCAGATCAAGGCGAGCGTCAAAGAGGTGCTCACAAAGTATATTTACAGCAAGACCAAGCGCAAGCCGATGATCCTGCCGGTAATAATGAATGTGTAAAAATGGATTAATTGAATTGCGGGGAGGACTTTTTTCAAAAAAGTCCTCCCCGCGCCCCTTTCAAAAAACTCCCCGCTCCCTTTTCAAAAACCTTTTTGAAAGGGGCTTTTTCTTTTTTGCTGGAAGAGTAAACGGGTGAGCAAATCGCGAATAAATCGAGCTTCAATTCGTTTTTATATATTGCTTTTTTTATAAATTACTGGTATCATATATTATAATAGGTGTAATATGGACTAATAGTAGTTTCAGAAAGGAGGAGAGGCGCCGTGAGATACGACGAAGAGTGCAAATATTACAAGAAATGCGGCGCGTGCCAGCTCCGTAATATGACTTACGAAGAGCAGCTCTCCTTCAAGATGAGCCGCGTGATAAAGCTGCTCGGAAAATACTGTCACGTGGACGAGATCGTTCCTATGGCGAATCCCTCCGCGTACCGAAACAAGGCGCAGGCGGCGTTCTTCGAGCAGAACGGTAAAGTGGCGTACGGCATATACCAGTCCTCGTCGGGAAAGGTCATACGGTGCGAGGGGTGTCCGGTCGAGACGCCCGCCGCATGGGAGCTCTTTTCGGGGATAAAGAACATTATGAACGAGCTGAAGCTCCGCGCGTTCGATCCTGCGACCGGCAGAGGATTTCTGCGTCACGTTCTGATACGTCAGGGCTTTTCGACGGGAGATATAATGGTCGCTCTCGTCGGCGCGGGCCCGATCTTTCCGAAAGAAAAATTGTTCGTCACTCTTCTGACGGAGCGCTTTCCGCAGATAACGACGGTCGTTTACAACGTGAACGACACGGACGTTCCTCTCTGGCTCACCGAAAACGAGAGAGTGCTTTACGGAAGCGGCTACATAACCGACGTTTTGTGCGGGCGCGTTTTCAGAATATCGTCGCGCTCGTTCTATCAGATAAATCCCGTTCAGACGGGAAAGCTCTACTCAAAAGCCGTAGAGCTCGCGGGGCTCACGGGCAGTGAAAGAGTATTTGACGCGTATTCCGGCATCGGCACCATCGGTATCGTAGCCTCGCGGAATGCGTCGAAAGTTGTCTGCGTCGAGTCGAACCGCGCCGCAGTTGAAGACGGCATCTGGAACGTGAAGTGCAACGGCATAGGAAACGTCAGATTCTACGCCGCCGACGCCGCTAAATACATAAGAGGCGCCGTGTCGAGAGGCGAAAAATTCGACGCGGTCTTCGTCGATCCGCCGAGAGCGGGGTGCAGCAGGGAGTTCTTGTCGGGACTCACATCCCTCGGCCCGAAGAAGATAGTCTATATTTCGTGCAATCCGGAAACTCTCGCCCGCGACCTCGTTCAGCTCCGCGGGAAATATAAGGTCAGAAGAATAGTTCCGTTCGATATGTTTCCTCATACGAACCATTGCGAGGTAGTAGTCTCGATGTCTCGAGTCGGGTCGAAGCTATAGAACTATTGTCAAATTCAATTCATATTGGAGGCTGCATTTGAATAAAGAATGGTCGGAAAAGAATAAGAAAATGCAATCCTTGATAGGGAAAGCGGCGACTTTTCGGAAAGGAATCGACATTCTTATTGAACTGAGAGAAGATCTGTTTCAGCAGATTACGTCGATTGTGAATACATATCCTCCGGAAGCGTTCTATCAAATGCCGTTTGCCAAAGCGGAAGGATACCACAGCAAGACACTGGCTTATTCCATGTGGCACATATTCCGGATTGAAGATATCGTGGCGCATACCGTCATTATGCGGGACAGTCAGATTCTTTTTACTGAGGACTTTCTTGAAAAAACAGGAAGTCCGATTATCACCACGGGAAACGAATTGAAAGGCGATGCTATTGCGGCCTTCTCAAAACAGTTAGATATAAAAGCTGTATGTGAATATTGTTTGGCAGTAAAAAATTCAACCGAAGAGATGCTGAAAAACCTCGAATATAGGGATCTGAAAAGAAAGTTTACTGATGAGGATAAGAAAAGAGTAGCATACAGTCGTTCGGTGAGTGCGGATGAAGATGCTGTCTGGTTGATCGATTACTGGTGTAATAAAGATATCGGTGGATTGATCAGGATGCCGTTCTCAAGACATTGGATCATGCATACCGAGGCTATGTGCCGGATCAAAAACAAACTTTGTCAGATCGCCAGAAAAGGGGTGGATGCCATTGCGTATTGCGGTCTGTCCTGTAATCATTGCTTCCTGATGGAATGGTGCGGTTCCTGCAGAACAAAATATAATACCTGTTCGTATGCTGTGTGCTGTCCCGAAGGAGTCTGTCCAAATGCAGCCTGCTGCAAAGAAAGAGGCATTGACGGCTGTTATGAATGTGAGTATCTGATCGATTGCCAAAAGGGATTCTATGCAAACGGAAACGATGGAGATGCTGTAAAAGCGTTGGCACTATTTATCCGAAAGTATGGAAAAAAAGAATTGTCCGCAGTTATGGATAATCTCCACAAGAAATATGATTTTCAGAAGATCCAGGAAATCATTGGC
>JAFSUU010000022.1 GCA_017445115.1 Clostridia bacterium
ACGTCATTTTTGCGGAGAACGTGAACGGCGAGTTTGACTTTGTAACCGTCACGCACTAAAAGCCTACCGGGGTGCGATCCCGTCTGTCGGAGCGCATCGCGGGAATTATCAAAGGCAGTCTGCACCCGGAGAAAGTCGTGTCAATGGGTTTTCGGACACGGGTTCGATTCCCGTCGCCTCCACCAAAAAGAGAGACCTGCCGATGGCAGGTCTCTCTTTTTGACGAAATAGATGAAGGGAATCGAAGGGGAGCGGTAGTGAATTGACTCTCCGGGGGAGAGTCAAGAGCCGCGGAAGACCGAGCGCCGTCGAGGCGCGAGACCGATTCACGTCGCCTCCACCAAAAAATATTGCCCGCCGTTTGGCGGGCAATATTTTTTGACGAAACAATGAAGGGAATCGAAAAGGAGGTAAAACGCGACAGCGTTTTAGAAACTCTCCGGGGGAGAGTTTCGGCCGACGAGATAGGGGTTCCCCGAAACTTACGGAGAAAGTTTTCAAGTGCTATTACCGAAGAAGACATAGTATTTGTCAACTCCGATATCAACGGCGACGGTAAGATCAACACGAAAGACCTTGCCGCTGTCAAACGCATAGTTGCACAGTAAACAGAAAAGCAAACAAACGACTTGCCGAAAGACAAGTCGTTTGTTATATCTTTTTGTATTCGTAACGACAGTATACAGACCGCTCGCTCCGTCGGGACCTGTTTGTCCCGGGGATTAAACTTAAATCGGAATTCGGGAAAGTATATACAGCATCAGAGAAAAGCGGCGCGCCCGGCATCACGGCTGACAGGCTTCTGAGCGCCGCATTATGAGTGTCAGCGATATATCATCGCGCCGCGCAAGTGTTTTCCCTTGACTATTTCAAACCGGCAATATATAATACTTGTGTGGGCTCTGAAAACAATTACGCGAAGAGATTTATAATTCTTTAATATCGGGTGCGGATCTATGAGTAAGATTAAGAGAGCGTTAATTATATTTTTAGCGGTCGTCATCATACTGCCGCTTGCGTCGTGCGGAGAGCATCAGACGAGGTTCGATTTCAGTTATCAGTCGAAAGACAGCGATTACGTGAGCGAGATGTACTATGACGATTCGCTGTTTGACGGTCCGTCGAGCGTCTACGATCCGTCTCTCGCCACCGCGTCGCTGTCGTTTGCAATGGCGTCATTCGGTTCAATGCTTGAGGAAGATTACGCTAATAAGAGCGTCAACGCGAGCGACCTTCTGACAAAGCTCGGCTATGGTGAGATCTCTGCGAACGGGTATTTTAATGAAAAGCCCGGAACTGATTCGCTCGGCTGCGTATTCGGCAGCAAAAAGATCGGCGGCAAAACGATGATCGCCTGCGGCATCCGCGGAAGCAGCTACGGCGCGGAATGGGCGTCAAACTTCACGGTCGGCGACGACACCGGAAACGGTTATCACAAAGGATTCTATGAGGGCAGCGAGATATTTTTCGAGAGTCTTAAACAATACGTCGCAGATAATAAAATTTCGGGAGATATAAAACTCTGGATAGTCGGCTATTCGAGAGCGGGCGCGATCGCCAATATCTCGTCCGGCAGGATCGACGAGGCTATCCGTGACGGAGTGAAGCTCTTCGGTTTCGGTGTTGAAATAGCTAAAGACGATCTTTACGCGTACTGCTTTGAGGCTCCGCAGGGCGTCGTATACGACGATACGCTTTATCCTAAATCCGAAACGTTCAACAACATTTTCTGCATAGTCAACCACGACGACGTCGTCACAAAGGTCGCAATGTCGGGTTGGTCGTTCACGCGATACGGAGTCGACAAGGTGCTGTACGACAATATGAACGATATCAATTTCTCCTCCGATATCGAAAAGATGAAGTCCTTTTTCGGCGGGTACGAGAATTCCGAACAGCTCGGGAATTACGTCGTCCCTGATTTTGAGATGAAGAGCTTCAGCGGTCTGCAGTTTTCAGCCGACGCTGACTATTGCAACTGGGCGCAGGGTATTTATCTCGACGATCTTCTGCAGCAGCTTTCTCTTTACGGCATAGACGACAGGGAACAGTATTCGGAAAAGATCCAGGACGGTTTAAGAGAGATCATCGGTTATATCTATTTGAAATACGATCCCTCCGTGACGCTTTTCGATCTTGCGCTGATCCTTGTCGGGACCGTATTGAACGGCGAGTCTGTAAAACTACTTATCGACGATATCAAAAACGATCTGCCCCGGTTGATACCGGACGCAAAAGCGATCATGAAAAGAGCGCTTGAAGTGCTTGGCCTGGATATCGACGCGGGTACGGTGATCGAAGCTTTCGGCGGTCTTCTCTCGACTGTGTTTTTGACGTTCGTTCACGACTTCGAATTCGCGCTTATTCTTCCGATGCTGTCAAAGACCAATATGGAAAGTATCGGTCAGGCGCATCAGCCGGAGCTCACCCTCGCATTTCTGCGATCTCTCGATCCTGAATACACCGACACGCCCGTAGAATACGATATGAGCGGAAGATATTACCGCATCGTGATAGACGACGATGACGCGGACGCATCGGTGCTTTACAACGGCGAGGTGATCGTGAAATTTGAGAACGGAACGCCGGTCGGCATCTCTTCGGCCGTACCGTACGGTAATCACAGAGAACTCCGCATATATCTGCCGTACGGCCTTGAGTATACGGTCATATCTTCTGACGATATAGAGTTATCATACTATGATCCCGAAAGGCTCTCGTACATAGACTGCCGCATCGGGATGACCCCTTCAGACGGTACCTATACCGTTACGATCCCTGCCGCAAATTGATAACCGGATCGGCTCATCTGTATTAGAGACGATTTATCCCGGAATTCAACTGAAATTAGAGTTTTATCGATTTTCGCGTTATTTACACCGGCTTTGATTTGATGTATAATGAAGTCACAAACAAAAAGTCATAGCAAGGAGGACGGTATGGACACGCTGAAAATAGGACAGTATATACAGCGGCAGAGAAAGGCCGCGGGATTGGCGCAATCGGAGCTCGCGGAGAAGTTGAACGTATCTTTTCAGGCGGTATCAAAATGGGAAAACGGCGATTCGCTCCCGGACGTCGGAATACTGCTCGATCTCTGCGACGCGCTCGACACCACGGCTGACAAGCTTCTGAACGGCGGGGCGTTCGCGGTGCGTGAACGCCGCCTTATGAGCGTCAGCGACGTTATCGAAGGCTTCCGCTGTATCGAGAACGTCGGAACTCTTCTCGGCGAAGACAGCACTTTCTTCAAAGGTGCCGTTGAAGGTATAAACGAAAAAATGAACATCGATCTTCTGACTTATATGAAAGATCCTGTGACGCGCGAGGTGCTTTACGCCGAAGTGCTGATCCAGGGGATCCTCGCGGGCAGAACTGTCGATATGGACGAGGTGGAATCTCTGTTTCAAAACAAAAAAATGGTGGAGACGGTGCGCCGTTATCTCGTAAAAGCGAACGAAGAGAAATAACTGAGGTGAAGAAATATGGCGTCGAACAGGGAATATCTTGAATTTGTGATGGATCAGCTCTCGCCGCTCGGTGACGTTTCGTTCAAGCCGATGATGGGAGAGTTTATAATCTACTGTCAGGGGAAGGTGGTCGGCGGCATATACGACGACAGGTTCCTCGTAAAACCGACGAAGTCGGCAATGGAACTTCTGCCGGACGCACCGCTTGAGACACCGTACGAGGGAGCGAAAGAGATGATCCTCGTTGAGGATCTCGATGACCGCGACCTTATGTGCACACTCGTCGCCTCAATGGTGAACGAGCTCCCGGAGCCGAAAAAGAAAAAATAAAGAAAGATCCAGGCCTCGCGGCTTGGATCTTTTCATATAAACCGTTTTTATTTTTCTTCCGGCGGCGTTTGATCGCTGTCATCCTTGTCATTTTTTTCGTCGTCTTTCTTTATCACATGCTTGTAGATTATCACAGCGATGACACTTCCGAGCGCGGCGCCGACGACTATTACGACGATTATAATGATTATTTTAGCAAGGTTTGAATTACCTCCCACTTTGCCGTCGCCGGGCTCTCCGGTCTCCACGCTGTCGGCTTTTCCGGAAACGCCTTCGCTTTCGGACGGTGACGTTCCCGTGCCGTTATTTCCGGCCTCCGGCGCTTCGGTGTCGGTCACGGTCGCGACCGTCTCCTTGCCCTTGATATATCCGCAGACGGAGCATTTTTCCTCCGCTCCCGCGAAGGTGTGGTCGGCTTTCGTTTCTTCTATCACTTTGCCGCACCTTTCGCAGAGATGCCAGTGTGTCTCCTCGTCGAGCTTCCATACGTTTGAGGCTTTGTGCCCGAGCGCGTCTGTCTTCACAGCGTCAAGCGTGATCTCGTTTTTTCCGGCGGCGTCTGAGAAGATCTTGCCGCAGGAAGTACACGTGTAGTATTCTTTGTTGCCGTCGAGAACGCAGGTGGCATCTGATGCCTCTACCGTTTTCATGGTGTGAGTGTGTGAGCCGGCCGCTTTTATTATGTATCCGCAGTCAAGGCAGACCTGCGGCTCGGTCGCAGTCGCTTCTTTTCCGGGGCGGTGCGGCTGTATCGTACTGTGTTCGCCGCAAAGAGCAGTGCAGTAGTGCGCGTGTCCCGTCTTGTCCGAATAACCCCAGTTGCCCGACCAGACGTGCGAAGCTTTTGAACCGTATTCAAGTCCGCAGACCGTACAGATCGCTCCGCTCATACAGGTCGCTGTTCCGCCGGTGTGAGCGCCTTTTGTTGAGCTGATAATCTCTCCGCAATCGCGGCGCTGGCAGAATTTGTAGTGCTCGGTCCCGTTCGACACCCATGACGATTCCCAGTGACCGCGCGCGGGTATCACGCCCCAGTTCTCGTCCAGTATCTTAGTTTTTGCTTCATAGTCTTCAAAAGACCACCCGCATCCGCTGCAGTGGTAGCGCATCTCTTTACCGTCGGTCGTACAGGTAGGATATACGCGGTTTATCTTAGTCAGGTCGTGAACGTGGCCGAAGTCGTACGCAAGCTCAACTATCTCCTCCGGATCCTGCTCGTATGCCACTCTTACTTTCGCTTTCATCCCGTTGACGTAACCTACGACGTTGGGATCGCCACCCAGGAGCATGAATCTTTTATTCTCTCCCGCGGTGAGCCAGACCTGGAGAGTGTATTCGTGGTTCGGATAAAAGGTGTCGCCGGCGGAAAGAAATTTTTGCGCTGTTTTATCATACCACATCTCGCTGTTCCATCTTGCGTCGGCTCTGTAAACGCCGGTGTCGTCGATCTCAACGATGCCGTCGACCTGTTTATAAGCGGTCGGTTCCTGGACTTTTACCGAGACGTTCGTTATATTGTCAGCGACCAGCAGATCCTGCTTGTGTATGTAACCGAAATATCCGGCTGCGGCGACTTTGTAAAAGCTTCCCGATTCGGCGAGGAGCGTCACCCGGGTGTCCTTCGGGATCCTTGTCAGTACCTGTGACTCATTCCACTGCCCCTTATGGATCGCACATTCTTTTTTTGTCAGCGCAACGCCGATACCGTCGGGAACGTTTACGCTGACGACTGTGGTGGCTGAATCGAGCGTTTCCATCCGTTCGCCGCTTACGTAGAGTACGAGATCGTAGCGGAATGAAACGATATTTTTGCCGTACTTCTGAGGGGTGAATCCGGAACTTGAACCGTCATACTTGAACGTTTGTCCGTCGTAAGTCACGTAGTATTCCATCTTTACTTCTCCCTCGGAATAAACGCGAAGATCCGTCGGGATCGGGGTAAAGTGCGCGGTGGGATAAAGCCCGCCCGTGTTAAACGCGGAATACGACTCGTAATATTTTACTCCGTTCTCCTCACGGGTGAACTTGATTTCGTTGTTTTTAGCAGAGACTCTCGCCTCGTTTATTTTAACGCCTTCCTTTTCGAGCCTTTTCAGAAGAGCGCTGTGGGTGTAGACGTACATATTCACGTCAGGTCCCCACCCGACGTTTCCGTACTTGTCCGTCACTCTGCAGCAGAAATACAGCGCGTTCCAACCCTCTTCATACTCCGTATATTCAAGCCCGTCGTGGGTCTTCAAAGACATGTGATCGGTTTGAGTGCCATGCCATCCTCCGTCGTCCTCGAGCATCATCAGTTCTTCGAGAGGACGGTTCTTTCCGACTGAGACGAACCACTGGTATTTCGGTTCTTCCGCATCAGTCACGACGTATATGTCGAAATATGACGGCGCATAGACATAGTTGTCGGTACTCATTCCGAGTTGGACTTTGACATATCGCTTTTCGGCAGACGATGTGAATATAAGCGTCAGCGGTAAAATCAGAATTACAGCCAGCGCGAGGGAGAGAAATCTTTTCTTCATTGATACATCCTCCGGAGGGAAAATCGTTTGCCGGAAATACTTTCGTTCCGGCGCGACAATATCGGACGTCGTAAAGTTCAATATTATTATTTAATAAAACCGTCCCGTTTGTCAATATGTTGACTGAACAAACTTGTTTTGCCGCTTTTGTTACATTTTGCCTTCATATACGCTTAAAGCGGGACGTGATATGTAAAAATCAGAGCCATGCTGTTGAAGCGTGGCTCTGAATATTCTTGCATTATTCCAATCCGAGAAAACCGTTGATGTTTCTCCACAGAATTTTGTCCCGCTGGTCGTCGGTGAGATCGATCCTGTCGAACTTTTCAAGCTCTTCGACCGCGCTCCACATGGGGTAGTCGGTGCCGAAAAAGATGCGGTCTTCGCCGAGACGCGTGATGTAATCCTTTGCGGTCTCCGGTGAAATGAAAGCGAGAGACGAGCTCTCGTCGTACCAGACGTTTTCGATTCCTGCGAGGACTTTTACAGCATGATCCCAGTCTGAATATCCGCCGAAGTGCGCGCCTATCATCTTCTGCCGCGGAAATCTTTTTGCCGCGGCGCGAAGACGCTCGGCGTTTGAAAAGTCGTATCTGTAGTCTCCGGTGTGGAACAGTATCGGAAGCCTTCCGTCGACTATCTCATAAAGCTCCATCGCGTGAGGGTCGTCGATCGCGAATTTCTGACAATCGGGGTGCAGTTTTATTCCGTGAAGCCCGAGAGATATAACGCGGTCTACTTCCGCTTCTATCTCTTTCGCGCTCATAGACGGGTGCAGCGTGCAGAATCCGACGAACATACCGCCTGCCGCGTCGACGCAGTTCTTTATGAAATCGTTTATCTTCGGTACCTGGTCGTGAGTCGTCGCGACCGAATGAACGAGACAGCGTTCAACTCCCGCCGCACGGCAGTTTTCGAGCAGAGTGGAGATCGTTCCGTCGAAATTCATATCGATGCCGTAAAATTTTCCGACGTTAGCGGACGCTTTTGCCGCTATTTTGTCGGGATAGATATGTACGTGACTGTCGAAAATACGCATTTTTATACCTCTTTTGTCTGTTACAAATATATATTCTAACACATATCGAATAAAAATACAATACTTTTTGAATTAATCTGTTTATTGACAACTTTGCGCGCGAGTGGTAAGATTTATATGTATGAAAAATATAAAATACGGGAGATATACTATGACGAAATTCAAGGATATGAAATACGAAAGACCGGACGTTGAAGAATTAAAAAAGTCTTATGCCGGATTTACCGAGGCCCTTCGCGCCGCCGCGTCTTATGACGATGCTAAAAAAGTATTTCTCGAAAAAGAAACTCTTGATAAACACGTATCAACTGCTGGGACTCTCGCAAGCGTCAGACATTCCATCGATACGCGCGACGAATTTTACGACGGTGAAATGAAGTTCTGGAACCGTTTTATCCCCGAGCTTCAGTCGTACGATCAGGAATGGATGAGCGCGATGCTTGAAAGTCCTTTCCGCGCCGATTTCACGTCTGAATACGGCGACCTTATGTTTGTCAACGCCGAGATCGCGCTGAAGAAGTTTTCACCCGAGATCATCCCCGATCTTCAGGCTGAAAATGACCTTACTCAGGAATATGAAAAGCTTATCGCATCGGCGAGGATCCCGTTCAACGACGGAGTATATACGATTTCCCAGCTCGGTCCTTTCAAATCGAACGCTGACGACGAAGTTCGCCTTGCCGCATGGAAAGCGGAGGGAAAATGGTATAAGGACAACCAGGATAAGCTTGACGAGATCTATGACAAGCTGACACATCTTCGCGATAAGATGGGAAAAGCGCTCGGTTACGACGGATTTACAGAGCTCGGCTATTACCGTATGGGCAGAAACTGCTATACGAAAGAAGACGTCGAAGTATTCCGCGACGCGGTAGTAAAATATATCGTTCCCGTCGCTGATAAAATATACCGCGCACAGGCAAAGAGGATAGGGAAAGAGTATCCGCTCTCATTCGCCGACGCAGCACTTTCGTTCAGAAGCGGTAACGCAAAGCCGAAGGGAAGTGCCGACGATATCCTCGCCGCGGCTGACAAATTCTACGACGAGCTCTCACCCGAAACTTCAAAGTTCTTCCGCGCCATGAGAGAGTGCGAAACGCTCGACCTTCTCTCAACGGAAGGGAAGCAGGGCGGCGGCTACTGCACCGAGATCTCCGATTACGGCATACCTTTCATTTTCGCAAACTTCAACGGAACGAGAGGCGACGTAGAGGTCGTCACTCACGAGGCGGGACACGCCTTTGAATCGTGGCTCAACATCGACAGAGTTCCGTCGAGTTACGTCTGGCCGTCGATGGAAGCGTGCGAGGTACACTCGATGTCGATGGAGTTCTTCGCATGGCCGTGGGCTGAAAACTTCTTCGGCGGCGATACGAGAAAGTTCAAGTACAGCCACCTCGCGGGAGCTTTGACGTTCATTCCCTACGGCACGATGGTCGACCATTTCCAGCACGAGATCTACGCTAATCCGGACTGGAATCCGCGCGAGCGCCACGATTGCTGGAAAAGACTGCTCGGAGTTTATATGCCCTGGATGAAGCTCGACGGCGAGATCCCGTTCTATTCCGACGGAGAGGGCTGGCAGCGTCAGCACCACATTTATTCTTCGCCGTTCTATTACATCGACTACTGTCTCGCGCAGACAGTCGCGCTCGATTTCTGGACGAAGATACAGAAGGATATGAAGGACGCTTGGAAATACTATATGGCGTACACGTCTCAGGGCGGAAGCCGCACTTTTACAGACCTTCTGAAGAACGCGGGGCTTGACACTCCGTTTGACGAAAAATGTCTCAGAAACGTCGCCGGTGCGGCGGAAAAATACCTTGATGCATACGATATGACCGGTATTGAATAAGCTATGTCAAACAAAGCGCCCGAAAATCCGACTTTTTCGGTAATTATTACGCTTGACAAACGGGTAAAGCGGTGATATTCTTTATACGGCAATAAAATAAGGAGAGAGAGATATGTTATATATTATCGATACCGCGCACGTTGACGAGATCAGAAAGTGCAATGAAATATATCCCGTAGCGGGCGTTACAACAAACCCGACTATCATTTCCAAAGAGCACACGGAGTTCGGACCGCTGATCAAGACGATCAGAAATATCATCGGTCCCGAAAAGATGCTCCATATACAGACGACTTCCTCGACGGCTCCCGCTATCGTCAAAGAAGCGATGGAGCTCCAGCAGTTCGTCGGCGGCGATTTCTATATCAAGATCCCGATCTCCGCTGAAGGACTCAAGGCGACGAAAGAGCTCAAAAGATACGGCATCAAGGTCACGATGACCGCGATCTTCACACAGCAGCAGGCGCTCATCTCCGCGCTTGCAGGCGCAGATTTCGTTGCTCCCTACATCAACAGACTTGACAATATCGTTTCCGACGGCGTACACGTCGTTGAAGAGATCGTCAATATCTTCAAGGAATACGATCTTAAAACAAAAGTCCTCGCTGCAAGCTTCAAGAACGTCGAGCAGGTTCACAAGGCGGCTCTCGTCGGAAGCCACGCGGTCACGATCAACCCCGATCTTTTCGACAAGCTCATTTACCATCCGCTGACATACTACGCAATAGACGATTTCAGCAAGGACTGGGAGAGCGTTTACGGCGATCAGAAGATCCTCGATATGATCAAAAACGACTGATCTCAATACAAAAATTAACGGACAGCGACGCTGCCCGTTAATTTTTTTCATTATTTGTTATCAATTTATAATTGTGTTATTTGATTTTTTATGTTATAATAATTTAAATAAAAAATTAAATGATAATTTTGAACTGTATTTTGGAGGATAAATTGAAAAAGATATTATCGTTCCTGATCGTTTCAATTATGATATTATCGTCTGCGCTCCCCGTGCTTGCTTCACAGAGTTATGAACCGGGCACGTCAGTGACGATCACCGACGGAGAACTTGTCGCGGACAACTACGACAGTCTGACGGAGGGAGAACGCGCGATGCTTCGCTCGGCGCTCATCGCCGGAGGAAGCCGCACCGTTTCCGCGCCCGACGAGAATTCCGTTACAGTCGATCCTTCGGAGAGGACGGTAAAAGCTGATGCGTTCACCGCATCCGGTCTTACCTGGAAGCCGACCGCCGCGAGAGTGGTATATGAAGACGGGACGGAAGATATCACTTTGAGTGAAAGCGGAAACGGCGCTTATGAGTATACCGGGAACGTTTATTCGGTAGAGGTCGATTACAGCACCGGGATCGCCGTCGGCGAAGCTTCGCAGAGGACCCTTCTTAACGGACCGTATTATTTCCGGCGCGGTTTGCAGAATTTGATCGATACAGACGGTATGTCGACGTCGGTCAACGTGCTGTCGTCGTCTATCAACACTCTGGTCAACTATACTGACGAATCTCTCGACGAGGGCCTCAGAATTAACGAACAGGATGCCATCGACGCGATAAACGCATTAAAAACCGAAACGACTGAAAACGAAAGCTTTTTTGCGATCGAGATCTATTGTTTTGACTATGAATTTGCTGATTCCAAGTCTGAATATCTCCTTGAGAACGGCAGTGACTTCGTAAATCAGCTCAGGGATTTTTACGATAAAGTGGTCGCCATATCCAACTGTGAAAACCTTGACGCGATAAACGCTTCTCTGAAAGGGTTCCAGAAAATCAAATTCAGTATGATCGTGAACACGATCAGAGATCTGGCGGACGGTCTTGAAGCGTGCGCCAATGACGACTGGGCGATCCTCAATGCTGAGAACGCGTTTCTGAAGAGCGGACTTACAGCTGAGGAATACGCTGAGCTTGACGGATACGCGGAGGCGATAAAAGAATCCGTGTATCACGACGACGAGATAAAAGAAGAGCTGCTTTCGGGAACGGTAACGCTGAGATGCAACGTAAACCAGTACAACGTGTCGGTAACGCTGAATGCGAACGTAATAGCGAACACGGCCGTAGATTCGGACGAGACAAGCGCGCTTGAAACGAGAAAGATGACGCTCCAGGTGCTTGCGGGAGCGACGGCGGACGAAGTTCTCGAAGCGATAGCAAACAGCGGAATAGAGGACGTGGCGCTTGCGGCATGGATAGACGTTGATGAAGAGAATTACGTCAGGACGGCGAGCGAGCTGCCCGAGACGGTCAATGAAGATATAGAGTACGTGATAACGTACGATCCGAAAGAATTACACGTTACGTACGGATTTGAAACGGAACTTCCGACGACGGTGCCGTACGGATACAATATGACGCTTCCGCTTCACGGAGGAGACAAACTTGTATACGATTACGAGATAGGCGGAAAGAAATATCTTGAGGGTGACGTGTATAAAGCGACGTCTGACTTCACGGTGAACAGAAGCG
>JAFSUU010000023.1 GCA_017445115.1 Clostridia bacterium
CTCGATGTGTCAGATAGTGTTCCCTCATATCCAGTATAACAGATTCTTTGAACTCTGGCGAGTACTTCTTGTGTTTTTGTTTCTTTTTTTCCATAAAATATGCACCTCCAAAAGTCGTCTAACTTTTGGGGTGCATATCAGCCTTCAAAAAACTTTTTGGAAGGGATTCATCCGGAGCATTGCTGACGGTTTATCATTTTCTTTTCAGGTATGGAAATACCGTTACGGAAAAACCGGCGTCGGTGATACCGGCGCCGGTAATAGCGTCACTATCAAATACTAAAGTATTAAGTACTATAAAGATTAAATACTGTAGTATCAAATATTTTTTTCGAAGCGGAACGCTTCGGTCAAGCGCGCGGGCGCGCGAAAAAAGAGAGACCGGCGCGGAGAAAAATTTTTTCAAAAAATGCTTGACAGATCCGAAAAAGGGTGGTAAAATATAAATACGAACAAATGTTCGGGCTATGAAAAAAGCCGGGAAAACGGGATGCCGCGGGGCGCGGCGTATATTTTTCCCAATAAACGAACAAATGTTCAGCTATTGTCAAATGCGGGCGGAGGTGAAATTATAATGAAGAAGATCGAACTGTCGGCGCCGGACGCTGCCGTAGCGGCTCAGGCTCAGAAGCGGCCGAACATTTACAAAGGTATGCTCGGGCTTATGGATCTGAGCTACAAAGAATTTGCAGACGTTGTGGACAAACATATTCCTGGCGGCGCTGACGCGTCGGAGATATGCCGCGCGGTGAGGGGAAAAGATTTTCCGAAGTATGACCTTATCCGCCGGCTGATAGTTGAAGAATTTCTTATGTGGATCGGTTCTGTAAAATAAAGGAGGAATTGAAATGAGCGTTATAGGATGTATTTTTACGTTTCTCGGAGTGACTTCGGTGCTCTGCATCGGCGGTGTGATATGCGAGAGCGCATCGTTGGACGGGCTGTTTGAAAGAATAATGAAGAGAGTGAAGAGATAAAACCGAAAACGGAAAATCGGCGCCGGAGACACTCAATTAATTGAGAATTTATTGACAAAACGGCGATTTTGTGGTATAATATAAAGGCACAAGAGGGAAGACCTTTTGTGCCGGAACCGAATACACTTTCAGGTGTATTCGGATTTTTTTAACCGCAAAAACGAACAAATGTTCGTATTTTAGAGAGAAAAAGCGGAGAGTTACGCGGGGAACCTTTTTGAAAAAAGTTTCCCAACAGTGGGTTTATGCACAAAAACCCCGTGTTCTCATTTTCAACTTTCAACTGAAAAGGAGTAATTATGATCCTGTCAATTTCCTCTCCCAGCGAGAGGCAGAAGGAGTTTCTGCTCGAGAGGCACAAATACATAGCGTTCGGCGGAGCGAGGGGCGGCGGAAAGAGCTGGGCGGTGAGGACGAAGGCGAAGCTGCTCGCGCTTCTTTATCCGGGCATCAAGATCTGCATTGTGAGAAAGACGTATCCGGAGCTTAAGAGCAATCACGTCGACGTGCTTTTAACCGAGACGAAAGGCGTCGCAACGTACCGCTCGGGGGATCACGAGTTCATATTCAAAAACGGATCTGCGGTAAAACTTCGCTCCTGCCGCACCGACGCGGAGCTCACGAAATTTCAGGGCACGGAGTACGACGTCGTCTTCATTGACGAAGCGACGCAGTTCACCGAGGAGGCGTTCCGGATGATTTCGGCGACGGTGCGCGGCGCAAACTCTTTTCCGAAAAGGGTATATCTGACCTGCAACCCCGGCGGCGTCGGACATTCCTGGGTGAAGCGGCTGTTCATCGACAGGAGATTCAACACGGGCGAGGATCCGGACGACTACGTTTTTATAAAGTCGCGCGTCACCGACAATCCCGCGCTTTTGAAATTCGATCCCGATTATGCAAAGCGGCTTGAGACGCTGCCGCCGAAGCTCCGCCGCGCGTGGCTCGAAGGCGACTGGGACATTTTCGAAGGGCAGTTTTTCGAGGAGTTCCGCGACGTTCCGGAGCATTACACAGACCGCCTTTTCACTCACGTTATAGATCCTTTTGAGGTCCCGCGCGAGTGGGAGATATACCGCTCGTACGACTTCGGATACGGCAAGCCGTTCGACGTCTCGTGGTGGGCGGTGGATTATGACGGCAGGGCGTATCTGATCCTTCAGCTCTACGGCGCGTCGTCGCCGAACGTCGGGCTGAAATGGACGCCCGAGAGGCAGTTCGAGGAGATCGCGTCGATCGAGAGGTCACATCGTTGGCTGAAGGGCAAGGCGATACGCGGAGTGGCGGATCCGTCTATCTGGGACGCCTCGCGAGGAGAGGCGATAGTCGACACCGCAGACCGCCATTTCATTTCGTTCGAGCCGGGCGACAACAAGCGGATCCCCGGCTGGATGCAGTGCCATTACCGCCTCGCGTTTGACGGGACCGGGCGCCCGATGGTCTATTTTTTCAAGACCTGCCGCGAGGCGATACGGACGCTTCCGGCTCTCGTCTACAGCAAGACGAATCCGGAAGACCTTGACACCGAAGGCGAGGATCATTTTGCCGACAGCTTCAGGTATTTCGCGATGTCACGGCCGATAGCGCCGAGAAGAGCTGAATCGCCTGCGGCGTCAGCTCTTACCGATCCGCTCGACCTCGGGATAAAATACGTGAAATACGGATTTTAATAATAGAAAATGGAAAATGTAAAATGGAAAATGAAAAATGGAATCTGGAAAAGGACGATCCCGTTTTTCATCCTAAGGCGAAAGCCGAGGGATCTCACAGGCACAGAGTAACAATTTTCAATTATCAATTTTCAATTTTCCATTCATAAAAGGAGGAGAAATGAAAGATACAAGTTTTAACGTGATCACCGACGAGGACGTGTCGCGAGGGGTAAAAATCTTCTCGCGGTACAAAAGCGCGAAGGCGCCGGTGGAAAAAAGATTCGTCGCGTCGGAGGAGTGGTGGCAAGGCAGAGTGTCGTCCGGAAAGAAGAACGGGGCGAGCTGGCTTTTCAACGCGATAGCAAACAAGCACGCGGACGCGATGGACAATATGCCGTCTCCCGTGGTGCTGCCGCGCGAGCGGAGCGACGCCGACGCGGCGAAATCTCTCTCGCAGATAATCCCGGTCGTGCTCGAAAGGGGCGACTTTGAAAAGGTCTATTCCGACGTATGGTATGACAAGCTGAAGCGGGGAGCGGGCTGTTACGGAGTTTTCTGGGACAACACCGCCTGCCGCGGCAGAGGCGACGTCAAGATAGCCCGCGTCGACCTTTTGAACCTTTTCTGGCAGGGTGGCGTCGAGGATATCCAGCGCTCGGAGAATCTGTTTTACACTTCTTTTGCCGACGAAAACGAGATCAAAAAGCTCTGTCCGTCGTTCAAGTCCGGCGGCGGAGGAACTTCCGTGTTCGACGGTGTGAAGTATTTCGGGGAATGTTCCGAGGACACGGAGGGCAAGCGCGTCGTCGTCGACTGGTACTACAAAAAGAAGAACGCTCTTCGCGACGAGGTTCATCTTATAAAGTTCTGCGACGGAAAGCTGCTTTACGCTTCGGAGAACGACGAGGCGTGCAAGAACGGCATCTACGATCACGGGCTTTATCCGTTCTTTATCGACAGTCTCTATTCCGTGCCGGGCTCGCCCTGCGGGTTCGGGCTCGTCGACGTCTTGAAGAACACTCAGAGCGACATCGACCGCCTTTCCGCGGCGATAGTGAAGAACGCGGAGCTTTCGAGCGCCGTCAGATATTTTATACGCACGGACGGCTCCGTAAACGAGGAGGAATTCGCCGATTTCACAAAGCCGTTCGTTCACGTCCAGGGCTCGCGTCTCGGCGAGGATTCTCTCCGTCAGATCGGCGTGAGGGCGCTCGATCCGGTCGTCGTGCGAATCCTCGCGAACAAGATCGACGAGCTGAAAGAGACCGCCGGAAACCGCGATTTCACGCAGGGAGGCGTAACCGGAGGAATTACCGCGGCTTCGGCGATAACGGCGCTTCAAGAGGCGGGAAACAAGCTCTCGCGCGATATGATCGGCAGGAGCTTCGGCGTTTTCAAATCCGTCATTCAGACGGTCATCGAGCTGATACGCCAGTTCTACACTCTGCCGAGGACGTTCAGGATACTCGGCGCGTCCGGCTCTTTCGACTTCGTGAATTTCTCCTCGTCTCCGATAGCAAGGCGGAACTCGGAAGCGCTCGGGTACTCGTTCGGAGAATTCGCGCCGGAGTTTGACGTCGCGGTATCCGCGGAGAAAAAATCGCCGTTCGCGAGAGTCACGCAGAACGAGCTTGCAAAAGAATTCTTTGCGATGGGGCTCTTCTCGCCCGAGCGTCGCGAGGAAGCAGCGGCGTGCTTCTCTATGATGGATTTCGAGGGCAAGGACGAGCTTCTCTCGAAGCTCTCGGAGATAACGTCCGGCGGTCCTTCAAAGTACGCCGCGCCGACGTCTCCGCTCACCGATGCTGTCGAGCGCGCGTCTTATCCGGTGACGTTTGAGCGTTAAGGAGAGGTCTTCTATGGGAGATGAGACATTTACAGAGCAAAACGACGTCACAGGACAGGGCGTTGAGCGCGACCTCATCGGAAAGAGGTGCCACGATCTGATGGACCGCTCGCTGTCAGCCGCCGACAGGCTTGAACGTCTCGGCGCGCTCTCGGAGCGTCTTACCGAAGCGCTGAACGAGGCGCTTGACGACAAAACGCAGTTCAAAAGATACATTGTCGCCGAAAAATCGAAAAACCGCGACGGCGATCCCGTGACGGAGAGTGTTGAAAAAGTGTTCGGAAAGGTCGATTTCAAATCGATGAAGGAAGCGGCGGGGGCGATCCGCGCCGTCGCCGATTCGGTCAAGGCGGTCTATTCCGTGCCGGACTTTTCGGAGCTGTCTGACGTCTGTTCGGGAGGAGGCGGTGACGCCGACGGCATCGTCGTCACTTTCGAGAACGGGAGCGAATACGCGGTATAGGAGGGATAAGAAGTGATCAATTACAGTCATGACGTATGCTGTGACAACAGATTTATGGTCTCGGTAGAGGGACACGCCGGGTACGCCGCGGAGGGCTCGGATATCGTCTGCGCCGCGGCTTCGATGCTCGCGTTCACTCTCATCGAGGCGATAAAGAATCTTGACCGGAAAGGGATGCTCGAGAGCTTTTACAGCTCTGTTTACAAGGGCTCGATACAGCTCGATTTCACTGTGAAAGAGGGCTCGAAAGAGTGCGCCGAGGCGGTGCTTGAGTCCATTGCGGGCGGATTTGCGCTGCTGTCGGACAACTATCCCGACTACGTAGGAGTGGAATACTGACAATGGACAATGGAAAATGAAAAATGAAAAACGAATTA
>JAFSUU010000024.1 GCA_017445115.1 Clostridia bacterium
CGGTCTGGGCTCCAAGGATACGCCTCCTTCCTCCGTCTTCGCCATTTATGACGCCATGAAGGCCGGCACCATCCAGCGCCAGTACACCATCGGCATCGTGGACGACGTGACCAACCTGTCTCTGCCCGAGGATAAGAACTGCCCCAACACCGCCGCGGAAGGCACCATCGAGTGCAAGTTCTGGGGTCTGGGCGGTGATGGCACCGTCGGCGCCAACAAGAACTCCATCAAGATCATCGGCGACCATACCGACAAATACGTTCAGGCGTATTTCCAGTATGACTCCAAGAAGACCGGCGGCGTCACCATCAGCCACCTGCGCTTCGGCGACAAGCCCATCAAGAGCCCCTATTACATCAACAAGGCCGACTTTGTGGCCTGCCACAACCCCTCTTACGTGACCAAGGGCTTCAAGATGGTGCAGGATGTCAAGCCCGGCGGCGTCTTCATGATCAACTGCCAGTGGACGCCCGAGGATCTGGAGCATCATCTGGATGCCGCCGCCAAGCGGTATATCGCTAAGAACAACATTCAGCTCTATACCATCAACGCCATTGATCTGGCCATCGAGATCGGCATGGGCAAGCGCAACAACACTATCCTGCAGTCCGCCTTCTTCTCTCTGGCAAAGGTCATGCCCGAGGCCGAGGCAATCGAATACATGAAGGCCGCCGCCACCAAGTCCTACCTGAAGAAGGGCCAGGATGTGGTGGATATGAACCATAAAGCCATCGATCTGGGCGCCACCGCCTACAAGAAGATCAATGTCCCCGCCTCCTGGGCCAATGCCGAGGATGCAACCGAGGACAAGCATCTGGAGGGCAAGCCCGAACTGGTGAAGATGGTTAAGAACATCCTGAATCCTGTCGGCAAGATGGACGGCGACAGTTTGCCCGTCTCCTCCTTTATGGATCATGTGGACGGACAGTTTGAGTTGGGCGCTTCCGCTTACGAGAAGCGCGGCGTTGCCGTCACCGTTCCCTCCTGGGATCCCGCCAAGTGCATTCAGTGCAATCAGTGCGCTTACGTCTGCCCGCACGCCACCATCCGTCCCTATGCCATGACCAAGGAAGAAGTCGCTGCCGCGCCCGCCGCGCTCAAGACCGCTCCCATCAAGGCCGGCAAGGGCAAGGACATCTACACCTTCGCCATGGGCGTTTCTCCGCTGGATTGTATGGGCTGCGCCGTGTGCGTCGGCATCTGCCCCACCAAGGCGCTGACCATGAAGCCTCAGGAAGAAGAAGCCGATCAGGCCGAAGTCTGGGATTATCTGGTGTCCAAGGTCGCCGACAAGCCCGATATGCAGGATAACACCGTGAAGGGCAGCCAATTCAAGCAGCCTTATCTGCAGTTCTCCGGCTCCTGCGCCGGCTGCGCCGAGACCTCTTATGCCCGGCTGGTTACCCAGCTCTTCGGCGATCGGATGTTTATCTCCAACGCCACCGGCTGCTCTTCCATCTGGGGCGGTCCCGCCGCTACTTCTCCCTATTGCACTGACAAGAACGGCCACGGCCCCGCCTGGATCAACTCCCTGTTTGAGGACAACGCCGAGCACGGTCTGGGTCTCGGCACCGGTATCAACGCCCGCCGCAATGCGCTGGCCGACACCGTCCGCGCTCTGATCGCCGTGGAATACTGCGATCCCGATCTGAAGGCTGCCGGCCAGAACTGGCTGGATACCATGATGGACGGTGAAGCCTCCAAGGCTGCTTCCGCCAAGCTGATCGCCGAGCTGGAAGCCTCCGTCATCGAAGGCTGCACCTGCGAAGCCTGCACCCTGGGCCGCAAGATCCTGGCTGAAAAGGATCTGCTGGTAAAGAAGTCCGTATGGATCTTCGGCGGCGACGGCTGGGCTTACGACATCGGTTACGGCGGTCTGGACCACGTCCTGGCTTCCGGTGAAGACGTCAACGTGTTCGTCTTCGATACCGAGGTCTATTCCAACACCGGCGGCCAGGCCTCCAAGGCCTCCAACATCGGCCAGGTGGCGCAATTCGCCGCGTCCGGTAAGGAAATGAAGAAGAAGTCTCTGGCGGAAATCGCCATGGCTTACGGCTACGTCTATGTAGCGCAGGTGGCCATGGGCGCCAATCCCAACCAGACCATTAAGGCCATCGCCGAGGCCGAGGCTTATCACGGCCCGTCCCTGATCATCGGCTACAGCCCCTGCGAGATGCACTCCATCAAGGGCGGCATGACCAACTGCCAGGCCGAAATGAAGAAGGCCGTTGACTGCGGCTACTGGAACCTGTTCCGCTTCAATCCCGCCGCGGACAAGAAGTTCACGCTGGATTCCAAGGCTCCCGCCGGCGGCTATCAGGAGTTCCTGATGAACGAAGCCCGTTACAGCCGTCTGACCCGCGAGTTCCCCGAGCGTGCCACCGTCCTCTTTGCCCGCAACGAAGAAGCGGCCAAGGAGCGTTACGAGCATCTGCTCAAGCTGGTCGCCATGTACGCCGACTGATCCCCCATCAAATCAAAAAAAGCCGCCCTGCATGAGGGCGGCCCGCGTAAGACAGTTTTATAGTTTTCAGGAAATGGCATGATCTTCGGGTCATGCCATTTCCTTTTCCATCAATTCACTCAGCGGGATGAACCCTATCAGATCGTAACAGATATGGATGCTCTGGCGGCGTTTTCCGCTGCTTTTATCCGAAGCCCCGACATAGATTGCTTTGATCAGCTCATGGGCCGCGTAAGGCGTCAATTCGGTCATATCCGCGTACTTCCTGACTTTCTGGATGAAAAGTTCAAGATTCTGGTTCTGTTGTTCCTGTGTCTCGATTTCCTGCCGTAAGACTTCTGCTTCTGCTTTCAGTTCGCGCTGCTCATCTTCATAGGCCCGGCTCATCATGGCGAAGCGGTCATCACTGATCCTGGATGCCACATTGTCCTCATAGATACGGATAAAGAGACGATCCAATTCTGCGATTCGCTTTTCATCCGTTTCAAGCTGCTTCTGCTTGGCACGAAGGAACTCTTTGCTTTCACTCTGCAGCCTGGCTTCCATGATTGACCTGAAATGACTTTCATAGTGGCCTACGTACCAAAGAACATCTTTGAGGTGTTCCCAGACCATTTGTTCCAGAACGACCGCCCGGGTGAAATGTGCCGAGCACGACCCGGTGTTGCTGCGGTAGTTCGAACAGACGAAATGATCCTGCCGCTCCTCAAAGTAACTCGTGGTACAGTAGTACATCCTGGACTTGCAGTCTGCGCAAAAGACTAACCCGGAAAACATATGGGACTTGCCCGTCTTTGACCTGCGGTGCCGCTGTGATCGGATCTCCTGGACCTTTTCGAACACCTCCGGTTCTATGGTGTTATAGAAGATCGCCTGCTTTTCAACAGGATTCTCCCTGGTCTTTTTGTCCCAGATCGAATTGGTGTAGGTCTTGAAGTTCACGGTGCAGCCGGTGTAGTCCCTTGTTTCCAGGATACCTACCACGGAAGCCGAGTCCCAATGGTATGGGTCTTCAGGAGCGGGGGCAAGTCCTTTTCGTCCTTCTTTGATTGCATACGCCGTAATAGTCAACACCTTTTCTTCGGTCAGCTGCTTAGCGATCTGCATCGGCCCCCGGCCTTCCATACAGAGATCAAAGATGTGCCTGACCACCTTGGCGGCCTCTTCATCGATGATCCACTGTTTGGGATTCTCCGGATCTTTGAGATACCCGAAGGGCGGGTTGGTAGTCAGATGCTCCCCGCGTTCACCTTTGGCTTTGTTGACTGCTCGAATCTTCCGGCTGGTGTCTCTGGCATAGAATTCATTGAACCACATCCGGATCCCCGCGAAGTCATTATCCACGCTGTTCTGATTGGCAGAATCGAAATTGTCATTGATGGCAATATAGCGGACGTCATGTTTTGCAAAAGTGATATTGATGAACATCCCCGTCATTGTGGAGTTTCGCCCAAGACGTGACAGGTCCTTCGTCAATAACACCGCCACATGGTCAGATTCGATTTCATTCAGCATGGCCTGGAAGCCGGGACGGTCAAAATCGGTTCCGCTGTATCCGTCATCGACAAAGAAGACCGGATTCGGAAAACGATGCTCCTTCGCATATGCTTCAAGGATGCGTTTCTGGTTTTCAATGGAAAGCGACTCACCAAGTCTTTCATCTTCCTGGGACAGACGGCAGTATAGTGCTGTGATCTTATCAGTTGCCCTTAACATTTCTGTTTCCTCCTTTTCAGGGGCAACTGTCTGCACAGGATTGGCTGGTGCCATTATAGCAGTATTCTTCTCGTTTGTCATTTGGCATCCCCCACATTTTTCAGCAGGATGCGGGTGAGCTTCCGGTCGGGAAGCTCCGTTCCTTCATAGCTGCCGGTGACGGTATAGACGGTTCCGTGGATCGCGCGCTCAACCTTGATCTTCGGGATCCAGTAAGCCGATAGATTCTTCACCACGATGTGACCGTCCTCGTTGATTCTTACGTTTCTCATTTTGGCTGTTCTCCTTCTTATCATAATCTCCGGACAAAAAGAGCCGGGTCACACAGAAACGCATCAACAGACGAGCATGGAAGCCCGCCTTTACTGATATGCTTCTATGTAACCCGGCTATCAAACAGCCGACGGCTGCCCTGATGCAGCCTTACCGTATCTATCCTATCGGACAGATACCATATCGGAACCCGGTAATCTCAGGAACGGGAACCGATTAACGAATCAGGTAAACCTGATTCCCCCAAGTGATCCTTTTCAAGACCACCATTATTGTACCAATATGCTTTTCTGCTGTCAATCCACCCGAAACCTGTTGACGGTTTTTCGCGTCAGCATAACTGCTTGCCAGGCTTTTAGTACTTGGCAAGCAGTGCATTGCCGTCCATATACTACCTGGCAAGCAATGCATATCTGTATGATTCCGGTACCTGGCAAGCAGGGCCTACACATACAGGTTTTGCTACCTGGCAAGCAGGGTGCAAAACGCTATCTGCGAAATTGCGCGCGTTGTCCGGATGGCTGTTCAGTACTTGGCAAGCAGTGTACAGAACCGGACCTGCGCGCAATTTTTGCACCGGCTCGTTGGGAACACCTCCCAAACCCAGAGATCACACTTCGTGTGAGCTGCGCGTTTTCACGCTTCCACAAAAACCACTTTTCTTGAAAAATGATTATCGCACTTCAATGTCAATCTTCATTTTTGCAATTTGCCTGATTGCATACCGGAAGGTTTTCTCTTTCTTGATATATTTCGAGATATTGAAAAACTATGTATTTTATGCTATACTGTCCACGTTGTTTTGTGAATCTTTGGAGGGTGACCATGGACTTATTGACTGTAAGAGAAGCAGGCGAACTGTGGGGAATCACGGCGCGTATGGCAACCATATATTGCGAAACTGGAAGAATCCCAGGAGCATTCAAAAAGGGAAACCTTTGGCTTATCCCGGGAGATGCAGTCAAACCCGTTGACCGCAGAAAACGGTCAAAAAATGAAACATGCGATAATTCAGATTACAGAAAAAGGAGTTAACGATGATAACAGATGCATTCGACGACAAATCCCCGGCCAAGATCAACGTGAAAAAGAGTGAGAATGCTGTTCAGGTGGATGCAGTCATATTTACTTTTTCTCAGGAGATCGAAAAATATGTGATCGCACAATATGACTGCGAAAAAGTCGGGGAATACGCGATGGCCACTGGAGCTCATTCCGTCTATGTATTTAATTACAATGGGAAGAAATATGGTTTCTGTAAGACATGGGTAGGGGCTCCTGCCTGCATAGCACCGATCGAGGAATTATCGACTGTTCTTGATACGGATAAGATCATCCATTTCGGCGGAGCGGGATGTCTCAACAAAGAGATCGCCAGAGGAAAGGTCATGATCCCAACGGAAGCCTACAGAGACGAAGGGACATCCTACCACTATACACCGGCATCAGACTATATCCGGATCAAAAACTATGATATCGTAAGAGCTTTTATGGATGAAAACCGGATCCCATATGTTTTAGGCAAAACCTGGACTACGGACGCCTTCTACCGGGAAACTGTCAACAACTTTGAAAAGCACAAGGCAGACGGTTGCATTTCGGTTGAAATGGAAGGCGCAGCTGTTCAGGCAGTCTGTGATTTCCGCGGGCTTGAAGTGTATATGTTCTTTACAAGCGGAGATCTTCTAGATGCACCAGAATGGACCGACAGAAAGAAAAAAGGACAGATTGAACATACGCAGCATGATCCGGGACATTTTGACATTGCGCTTGCACTCGCTGAATATGTGGTTAAACTATAACGTCAAATCGTTATTTGTGTGAGGGAAAAAGATATGATACATTTGGAAAAAATCGATTCAACAAACATATGGGAGATTGTTGATCTGAAGGTATTCAAATCTCAGAAAAGCTTCGTAGCGGCAAACTGGGTAAGTATCGTCCAAGCATACGGTGTTCGGGATTCGGCCACAGTTGCGTTTCCGTTTGCCATCTATAATGACAAAAGACCAGTTGGGTTCCTGATGATCGGTTTTAACGAGGCTGCGATGTATGAAAATTGGGATGACGTTGAAGCCCCAAAGTCACTTGTCAACAACTACTCCCTCTGGCGTTTGATGATTGACAAGCGATATCAAAAACGCGGTTACGGTAGAGAAGCGATAAAACAAGCACTCGACTTTATCAGAACGTGGCCCTGTGGAAAAGCTGAGTATTGCTCCCTTTCTTACGAGCCGGAGAACGAGGTGGCAAGAGAACTCTACCGTTCTTTTGGCTTTATGGAAAATGGCGAAATGGACGGCGACGAAATCGTCGCAGTACTGAAGCTGTAATACAGAGCGCGTTAAAATCTAGTTTGTCGATATGATCCTTCTTGAACATTCTGTTGAGACGGTTGTTCTTCTTTGTCGGAAAGCCGAACAAGCTGACCGACATATCGCAGTGGATTATGAACCTCAGGGAAGGCATATGGAGAAGAGATTATAACTGCTCAGTTTACAGATACAAATCGCAGTTTGACGGAGGAAGCAAGAATGATTCGCCTGGAAAAACTTACATGGGATAATTACGATGATGTCTTGAAATTAAAGGTGGCAAAAGAACAGAAAGAATATATGGTTCCCAACTCAGAATGTTTGATTCAGGCTTTCTTTGCCATGACAGAAAGCAAGGCTCAGGTTTTTCCCTTTGGTATTTATTTTGGGAAGAAGCCTGTTGGATTCATGATGATCGCACGTGACGTTCCCTGGATCGAGGAATACTGCGGTTCGCACGCAAAGTATTATTACATCTGGAAATTCATGATCGACGAAAGATACCAAGGCAATGGTTACGGAAAAGAAGCCATGTTGCAGGCGCTGAATCTGATCCGCACTTTCCCAGCGGGTGAAGCAGAATACTGCTGGCTGAGCTATGAACCTGAAAACACAGTGGCAAAGAAACTGTATGCGTCTCTGGGTTTTGTTGAAAAGCCTGAACTATATGAAAATCTCGGAGAAATGCCAGCGGTATTGAAGTTGTAATCTGTCGGTTTGGTTAAGTATTTGGAAGGGAAACATATGATATGTGATCGATCGGATAAAGCAATAAAACCGATCAACATATTCCAGTTTGTTGATATGTTGCTTAATTGGAAATTTATTGAGACTGTGGTGTTGACGTCGCGCGTTAACTTATGAAGCGTGGCGAATGGATACAGCTTTTGATCTTATTTATATCTTTCGGTGTTGAGATTTTAATGGAGGACAGCGTATGAACAGTAAGGCTTTTATATGGGACCTTGACGGGACTTTACTTGATTCATACGAAGTCATAGTTTCGAGCCTTTTGGCGACACTTGGGGAATTCAACGTCGAGCTTGACAGAGAAGAGGTCTATCGCGAAGTCAAAATGCGCTCCGCAAATGATCTGATCTGCGACGTGGAGTCAAGATACGGGATCCCGTTCGACGATATTAAAGACAGAAATACAAAGATAAGCAATCTGCATAAGGACAAGATAACGGCGATCAGAAACGCAAAAGAGATCCTTTCATATCTGAAAGAGAAAGGCGTCAGAAATTACGTCTTTACGCACAGAGGAAGTTCCGCGCCGGAAGTGTTGTCGAACCTCGGTATCGCCGGATATTTTGAAGAGGTCATCAACGGGAAGGACGGTTTTCCGAGAAAGCCGGATCCTGCGGCGATCAATTATTTGGTCGAAAAATATGACCTTGATCCGCAGGATACTTATTACGTCGGAGACAGAGCGATCGACGTCGAATGCGCGGTGAACGCGGGTATCGGAAGCATCCTGTATCTGCCCGAGGACAGCGTCGTCGAAGCGACGGGGAAAGAGACCGTAATAATCGGAGACTTGATGGAGATACAGGACTTGATCGATGCGATCAAATAAGAAAGGTGTGAGGTTATGAAGTTGGCGGTCGAGTTGTTTTTCGACGAAGAAACGGAAAGAAAGCTTTTACACCTTGCCGAAAGGATAGCGGCGGAGGGCCTCAGTACAAAATACTTTGAGTGGAAGACAAGACCGCACGTCACACTCGCGATATTTGACTCCGAAGACGAAGAGGCGTGCATTGAGAGGATAAAGTCTTTTGCGAAAGACAGGGAAGCGCTTCCGGCATATATCGGTTCGGTGGGGATGTTCACCGATACGAAGACGATCTTCGCTTCTCCCGTAATGACCGCCCCGATGTATCAGTTTCAAAGAGAACTTCACGGGTATTTCGACGGCTTTGATACGAGAGGGTATGAGTGGTATTTGCCGGACCGCTGGGTGCCTCACTGTGCGCTTGCGCTTATGAGCGAGGATGATGAAGAGCTTTTTTACAAAGCGTGCGATCTGGTGCTTCGCGAGTTTGAAAAAATAAACGGGAAGTTTTCCTCGATAGGACTTGTAAAAATAACTTTTCCGGTCGAAGAAATATTCGTCACCGGACTTTGCAGCTGATCGTATCTGATGTTGCTGCTGCAGTACAAATAAATGATCTGTCAAGTACAAGAAGGCTGAATCAGCTTCAAAGATATATAATAAAGCCGGCGGCAAAGCGGAAAATGCGCGGAGCAGGGAGTCGGTGAGTTTTGCGGGGAATAACCGAAAATGAGAAAACCGAATCGCACGACCGTGTTCATAATACTGATATGTGTGCTTCTTGTAGTTGTCAACATATCTCTCGGATTCGTGCTGATAAGACAGTCGAGTGCATCAATGCGGGATCAGATCGAAAGCAGGATGCTCGATATTTCGAATACCGCCGCGGCGATGCTCGACGGCGACGTTCTCGGCGCGCTTGAGGCGGACGACGAGAACACTGAAGGGTATCGGAACTCTCTGAAGATACTCAAATGCTATCAGGACAACATCGATCTCGCATACATATACGGGGTACGCGCGACGGACGACGGAAGATTTACGTTTATGATCGACCCGTCGGATGATCCGGGCGAGTTCGGAGAGGAGATAGAATACACAGACGCGCTGTATCAGGCGAGCCTCGGAGTTGCGTCTGTCGACAAGGTACCGTATGAAGACAGATGGGGCAAGTTTTACAGCGCATATTCTCCGGTCTTCGATTCAAACGGCAAAGTCTCCGGTATCGTTGCGGTGGATTTCAGCGCATCCTGGTACGACGATCAGATAGCGGAACAGATGAGGACGACGTTTCTCGTCACCGGGATCTCAATCCTCGTTATCGCTTTGATAGTTGCTCTGTTCGGAACGAGGTTCAGAAAGCTGTTCCGCAATTTGCTGAATGAGGTTAACGTCGTTTCCGACGGCATCGAAACGCTTGTTAATGAAATGTCTCCCGGCGCCGCGGCGGCAAAGCGGAAAAAAGACGCCGGCGCGACTCCGACGAACTACAGCGCGACGGAGCTCGGTATCAGACTTCATTCACTCGAGGATCAGCTCGGCGAGCAGATAAATCTCGTGCGTTCTCTCGCTTACGTCGACGGACTTACCGGACTGGAAAACAGGACCGCGTACGAGGATCACGTAAAGAGGCTCGACGATGAGATCGCGGACGGTACGGCGAAGTTTGCCGTGATCGTATACGACCTCAACGAGCTTAAGGAAATAAACGACAAAAACGGACACGACGCGGGCGACAGGGCGCTTCTGAAAATCGCGGTGTCGCTGATCAAAGCGTTCCCGGAGGCTGCGATATACCGCACCGGCGGCGACGAATTCGCCGTCATTATCGAAGGGGACTGCCAGGACATTTCAGAACGCCTCGAACGCGTTGACAAAGCGCTCGCCGAGGGTGAGCCGATAGCGTCGGCAAAGGGATTTTCCGTATTTGACGCGGGTACGGATATGTATTATCGCGAGGTTTATAAGAGGGCGGACAACGCGATGTACGACGACAAAAAAGCGTTCTATATCTCTAAGGGCGCCGACAGAAGGCAGAGGACCGGGAAGAATAATTGACCGATAATAAGGAGCGGACGTTATGACGGCGGTGAGCATTTACTATCTTTGCATCAGTATCGTTTCATTCGCACTTACCCTTATATACATATTCAGATGGCACAAGCATTTTGACGTTCACATGACTATCGTGTTCATGCTGATCCCGATAGCGAACATCTCATATTTTCTGATGTTTTCCGGCGTCGGCGAAGATGCCATGCTGAACGCGCTGAAAATGATCTACATGGTCGGCTGTTTCCTGCCGTGGGTGACCGCGATGTGCGTCGCGGAGCTCTGCGGCATCAAAGTGAGACGGCCCGTCAGGCTCGCAAGCTTCCTCGCGAGCGCGGCAATATTCGCCGCGGTAATGACGATAGGGCACAGCGATATATTCTACAAGAGCTATTCGTTCGAGGTGACAGACTCCGCATTCGCGATCCAAAAGGAATACGGGTTCATGCACACGGTCAATTACGTCGTGATAATCTTATATCTTATCGCCGACCTTACGATGATCGCGTACTCGTATCTCAAGAAGAAACAGGTATCGCGCCGCATCCTTCTCCTTCTGTTTTTCCCGATACTGATCACGATGGCAGGGTATGCGATGAACTCCCTTGCGGCGGACCGCGGCATCGAAATGGTGCCGGTGACTTACGTTCTTGCACAGATAATATATCTCTTTATCGCGCACAGAATGGCGGTATACGACATCGGCGATATGGTCGCGGAAGCTCTTATTGAATCGGGCGACACCGCGTTCATAACGACAGATTTCAAAATGCGCTATCTCGGGTGCAATGAGACGGCGAAGAAGATAGTTCCCGACTTGTCGAAGCTTTCTGTCGACGGTCCTGTCGGAAAGACAGAGGCGCTGAAGGATACGGTGTTAAACTGGATCTCTGTCTTTGAAAAGGAAGGAAACACCGACACGCTGTATTACCGTGCCGGCGACGGCGAGGACGAGAAAATTTATTCCGTCACGGTCGACTATCTGACCGACGGAAGAAAAAGGCGCGGGTATCAGGTCTTCCTTGAAGACGACACACAAAATCAGAAATATATCAAGCTGATAGATAAATACAACTCCGACCTTCAGAAGGACGTCGCCGCGAAGACCGAGCGGATCGTCGAGATGCACGACAGGCTCATCCTCGGCATGGCGACGATGGTTGAAAGCCGCGACAATTCGACGGGCGGCCATATTCGTCGTACGAGCGAGGGCGTGAGGATACTCATTGACGAGATGAGGAAGGACGAGTCCCTCGGGCTGACGGATGAATTCTGCAAGGACATCATTAAGGCGGCGCCGATGCACGACCTCGGGAAAATAGCGGTCGACGACGCGGTGCTCAGAAAAGCAGGTGCGTTCACCCCCGAGGAACGCGAGAAAATGAAACAGCATTCCGCGGAGGGCGCGAGGATCGTCCACGAGATCCTCAAGGACACGGACGACGAAGGATTCAGAAAGATCGCCGAAAACGTGGCGCACTACCACCACGAAAGAGTCGACGGAAAAGGATATCCGGACGGGCTTTCGGGTGACGAAATACCGTTCGAAGCAAGGATAATGGCGATCGCCGACGTTTACGACGCGCTCGTCAGCCGCCGCGTTTACAAGGAGAAATTCTCGTTTGAAAAGGCGGACTCGATAATTCTTGAGGGTATGGGCACACAGTTCGACATATCTTTGAAAAAGTATTACGAAGCGGCGCGCCCGAGGCTCGAAGAATTCTATTCGAAAGAGCAGTGAGCGCATCGGCGCTCGTTGAATTTGTAAACTTAAGACACAAAAGAAGATAATATCCGGCATTACGCCGACAGAATTAATCCGGAGTTCAAAAGAGGAAAAATAATGAAAGTCAAAGACGGTAATACGAATCACTATACCAGATTATTTTTCATTCATCATGAATTTAAACTGTGGCAGTCTTTGCTCATAACGGTTGGCCTTATGGCGTTACTGATCGCAGTTGTCTACTTTTTCAATATACCGAATCCGAATATGATACTTATTGCGGGACTCGTAATATGTTCGGCGCTTTTCGGATTCCGCGGAGGCATTCCCGCGTCGGCGATAATGTTTTTCTACACCCTGTTCTTTTTCTCGACAGGACACGACTTTGTGACGTTTGATACGCAGAACAAGTACAAAGTGCTTGTTTCGTTGATCGGGATAGCTGTCGATATGGTGTTCGTCTGCGAGCTTAAACGGAACGAGATCAAATATCACGAAGAAATCAGCAAACTGACCTGCGAGCTGCGAATAGAAAACGAAAAGCTGAACAAGCTCTCCTTGACCGACGCGCTGACCGGGATCAAAAACCGTCTTGCGCTGAGACGCGATTTCGACGGATATCTCGGGCATACTCTGCACATTGTGATGATCGACGTCAACGATTTTAAATCCATAAACGACTCTCTCGGTCACTCCCACGGGGACGCGATCCTTAAAAAGACCGCGGAGATACTTAAAAACGTATTCGGAGAAGAATGCTGTTACCGTTACGGCGGCGATGAGTTTTTGATCATAGACTGCGATTCGTCTGATAAGGAATTTGAAGAAAAGCTTGCTGCTATGGACGCTACGGAAGAATTGATCGAGTATGAAGACGGTGCGACTGATGTGAAGTGTTCGAAAGGATATGTATCGGGCGTTGCGACGAACGGAGACGAGTTCAGAATTTTGATGAGACAAGCCGACGAGCGAATGTATGAGGCAAAACGCGAAGCGAAAGCGGTGAAGGAAATCAGCAGAGAGGGAGCATTTTTATGAGAATAGCCGTCGTTACCGGAGCTTCCTCCGGCATCGGAAAAGAATTTGTACTCGCTCTTGCAAATGAGGGGACCTTCGACGAGATATGGGCGATAGCGAGAAGGCGTGAGCGGCTTGAGGAACTCGCAGAAAAATGCTCCGTAAAGGTAAAGCCCATTCCGCTCGACCTCGCCGATGAGAGTTCTGTCGGCGAATACGAAAAGATGCTCGAGACGGAGAAACCCGAAGTGGGGCTTCTCGTAAACGCGGCGGGATGCGGAGCGTTCGGACCGTTTGAAAAATGCGACCTTGAAGAGCAGAAGAACTGCCTGAAGCTGAACGTGATCGCGCTCGTGGCGATGTGCCGCGTGACTATCCCGTATATAGGTGATAACGGCGGTATTATAAACGTCGGTTCAAACTCCGCGTGGCAGCCTGTACCGTATCAGGCGGTCTACGGCGCGGGCAAAAGCGCGGTGCTGAATTTTACGAGAGCGCTCTCGCGCGAGCTTCGCCCGAAGGGGATACATGTGATGTGCGTATGTCCCGGATGGATAAAGACGGAGTTCCAGGGCGTCGCGCGCCACGACGAATATATAAAATACGTCGACGTATGGTATACGGCCGACGCGGTAGTTCGCCGCGCCATGAAGGACTATAAAAAGAAAAAGACGGTATCTATCCTCGGCCATCCCGTGAGACGGCAGGTGCGTCTTGTAAAATTCCT
Source organism: Clostridia bacterium (assembly GCA_017445115.1). Next base: position 13,846 of record JAFSUU010000024.1, read on the forward strand.
GCCTGTACGTCTTGTGATGACGATCTGGTGCCGTCAGCAGGGAATAGAGTGAGGAGGAGTTATGGACGCAAATGAATATCAAACCCTCGCGATGAAGACTCTCAACCCCGCGCTTGGTAAAAAAGACGTTCTGATAAACGCGGTGATGGGACTTTGCGGCGAGTCGGGCGAGGTGATCGACCTTGTCAAAAAACACCTCGCGCAAGGACACGAGCTCGACCGGGAAAAAATGATAAACGAGCTCGGAGACGTCGCGTGGTATCTCGCTGAGTGCGCCGCGGCGCTCGACGCCGACCTCAACGAGGTGTTCGAGAAAAATATCGAAAAGCTTCGCCGCCGCTATCCCGACGGGTTTGACGCGAAGCGTTCGATAGAGAGAGACGTAAAGCGCCATTCGTTTTACGGCGAAGAGCGTGTCGGCGAAAATATAAAAGCGCTTTTCGACGATCTGCTTCACGTTTGGGCGGCGGACACCTGCGCTCCGAGGCTGAGGGACGGATGGTCGAGCGACGATCCTACGCTCGGACAGTGTTCTGTGACCGCGTTTCTCGTGCAGGATATGCTCGGCGGCACGGTGCGCGGGATCCTTCGCGACGGAGGAAATTATCACTGTTACAACGTGGTCGACGGCGTCGTCTTTGATCTGACGAGCGAACAGTTCTCGGGCGAGACGCTCGAATACAGCGACGGCGACCCGGTGCAGAGCCGCGAAGTCCACTTTGCAAAAGAAGAAAAAAGAGAAAGATACGAGCTTTTGAAGTCCCGCCTTGCGGAATATCAAAAGCGAGAAATAATAAATGACGGGGAGAAATAAAGATGTATTACCTTGATTTAAGAGACAAGATCTACGGAAGATTCCACGCGGTATTTCTCATTGCAATGGCGGTAGTCGTCGCTATTATCCTGCTTCTTATACTGAGATCCGTACTAAATCTCAGAAAGAGCAATCGCGCAAAGAACGTTGCGCGCGCGGTCAAGATCGTTTCCAAGCGTACGGAAGTTGACGAGGACGGCGGGATTTATTCTACGAACTATTACGTCACGTATCTTCTCGCCGACGGAGAAGAGGTCGAGTTCCGCGTCACCCGCGATACTTATGAAGAATCGAAGAGAGGAAACACGGGTTATCTCCTCTATCAGGGCGACAGATTTCTGGCGTTTAAGACGACTTATTGACGGAGGTGCGCTGAAATGGCAGACGAGAAAAAATATCCCTGGATAAAGAGTATTTTCGGAAGAAAAAAGAAAAAGAACCCCGCCGAGGGAGTTTACGCCGGCCCGGAACGCCTTGAGGGTGACAGAGAAGCGAAATGCGTTTACGCGGGTCCGGAATATTTCAATAAGAAACGCATAGACGTCGATATTGAAGAAGTCTACGCAGGCCCGGAATTTTTCGAAAGAGATCCGGTCGATGAAAATGAGATCGAAGAGGCGCCTGCTGCACCGGATCCCGACGATGAACTGCCTCCGGAACTCCGGATGCAGAAAGAGTATCTTGAAAATTTACCAAAGGTACCTCCGGAAATGATGATGTGCGTTTACGCAGGACCCGAGTATTTTTCGGGGACGGAAAGACATCTCGGCGCGCCCGCACCTGAAGGCGTCGACCTGTCGAATCTGCCGCAATGGAGTCCCGAGATAATACATCCCGGCGATGAAATGAAAGACGGAAAAGATGACGTTTGATTCGTTTCCGTATAAGATCGACAGTTGCGTTTGGGAGATAACCCTCAAATGCTGTTTTCGCTGCGCTTACTGCGGCTCGTGCGGAGGAGAGGCGAGAGAGGGCGAGCTTTCGACAAAAGAGTGTCTCGACGTTGCGCGTCAGATTGCGGGATCCGGATGCCGGCGCGTCTCGATGATAGGCGGCGAGGTCTTTATGCGCGACGACTGGCAGGATATCGTCGGCGCGCTGACGTCGCGCGGCGTGAAGGTCTGCATCATCACCAACGGATACAAAATGACGCCGGAAATAACCTCGGCGCTTCAGGATCTGCACATTGAGTCTCTCGCCGTGTCGATAGACGGTCCGCGCGAAGTTCACGACGCTTTCAGACAGAGGGGTAGCTTTGACCGCGCAGTTAAAACTCTTTCCGACGCCGCGATCTCCGGGATCCCCGTCTCGGTCATCAGCGCTCTGAGAGCCGACAACGCTCCGCTTTTGCCTGAGTTTTACAAGACCTTAAAGACCTTTCCGATCTTCGCCTGGCAGATCCAGGCGTGTTCCCCTATGGGAAACGCGGGGAAGAACGGCGTCGACGTAAGGTTCGACGCGGGTGAGGTGATAAGGTTCGTCGGCAGAGTCGCACCGGAGGCTCCGTTCGCGGTGGGAGTCGCGGACAATATCGGATATTTTACACCCGAGGAGGGGAACGTGCGCGGTACTCGCGGCGCCGTCTTTTCGGGGTGTTCCGCGGGACTGACGACGTTCGGTATCGACAGCGTCGGTAACGTGCGCGGATGTGAGTCGATGTACGACGAAAGATTTATCGAGGGCAATCTCAGAGAGCGTACCCTCGAGGATATATGGACGGACGAGAGATCGTTCGCATACAACAGAGAATTTGACGAGTCGATGCTATCCGGCGGCTGCGCCGGGTGCAGATACGGCTCGATATGCGCCGGCGGATGCAGATCGTACAACTATTTCACGACGGGGAATATTTACGAAAACCCGCTTTGCGCGTCAAGAAGAAAACACTAAAACGGAGAAACGCATAATGACAAGAGAATTCATCCTCGGACTTCTTGAGGAGATCGAAAGAGAAAAAGGAAGGGCCGGGGAACTTCCGGGAAACGCTTGCTTTCTCGGCCGCGATCGCGTGCTTTGTCTCGAGCGCGAGAGGGGAGAGAGCAGATTTCCGTATATTGAAGACGGACTTGTGATCTGGCTTCACACGACGGGATTTATCGACGCGTGCGAGTCTGTATTCACGATATTCAGACAGTCGAATTTCGGCGAAGGGCCTCACGTCGCCTTTTTCGGAGGCGTTAAGGGCGACGACGGTTATTTTCCCGTGTCGGTCACAGGCGCGGCGCGTCAGCTGTTTGAAAAAGGCGTTTCACGCTATACGGTTTTCGGGCTGAAATGCGCCTACTGCATAGCGGACGCGGGTGACGTCGTGTTTGCGCTGAGGATCTCTCTCGACAGACAAAAGCGCATCCGCTTCAGGTTCGCCGCTGTGAACAAGACGGACAAAGCGTCAGACGTCTATCTTTCATCGTTCATGGAGGCGCTTCTCAGATACGCGGAGAGCGAAACGTACTGGCAAAAAATGACCAAGTACGGACGCCGTCTTGACAACGGAAGTTTTATCTTGAAGAGTGTCAACCGCGATGAGGACTGCCTTGTGATCAAGCGCTCGCTCCACGGATGCGAAACAGAAAAAGAGTATTTTACGACGTCGAGAAAATCGTATCTCGGCGGTTCGGGGCGTTCGCTTGAAAACGCGGAGCCGCTGAAGCGGGGCGTTATAAAAGAAGAAAAAGGCGCCACGGCGACGACGGATCTTCCCGTCGCGGCGAATCTCGTTACGGCATCTCTTCCTCCGTTCGGAGCGCTGTTTGAGGACTTCGAGCTGACCGTTTGCCGCGGTGAGAACGAGGCGTGCCGTATCGCGTCCGATGCGATCGACGCCGCGTCTTACGAGCGCGAGCTTGAAGAAGCTTCCGCCGCAGAAGCGGCGGAGTACGACCGCTTGAAAATGACATTTGACGGATGGAAGGACGACAAGATCAAGAGCGAGGTCATGAACGGTTTCGTACGCTTCGTTCAGAAGCAGACGTCTTTCTGCGCGCTCGGCAAGAACTACGGCGGTATGTACCTCGGTTTCAGAGACGTCTTTCAGCAGCTCGAGGGCTCGCTGATGTGGCAGAGGGAGAAGACAAGGGAGCGCATGGTATACGCGCTGAACTTCATCCTTTCGAGCGGCCGCCCGCCGAGAATGTTCTCGTTCCCGAAAGAGGGGCAGGAGAATATCCCGGTCGATCTTGAAAAATATATCGATCAGGGATGCTGGATAATTTCAACGTTTTATACTTATCTCGCCTATACCGGAGATTTTTCGGTACTTAAAGAAGAGTGCGGGTATATCGAAGCGCCCGACGTTGACTGGTGCGACGCGAAATTCACCGGAGAGCGCACGACTGTGCTTGAACATCTGACGAGGATCACGGAATTTTTGATCTCGAATATTGATAACGAATATACCGGCTGTCTGAAAGTGCTTTTCGGCGACTGGAACGATGCGGTCGACGGTCTCGGTGCAACAGAGGACGAGGGGCGCGACTTCGGAACGGGCGTCACGGTCATGGCGACGCTTCAGCTCAGGCAGAATCTCTATGAGATGGCGGAGATATACGATAAAGTCGGCGATCCGTCCGGGCTGTCGAGGAGGTATCGCGCCATCGCCGCCTCCGTCGAGCGCGGACTTGAAAAATATGCGATCGATATAAACGGGAACGATCGCCGGATAATCCACGGCTGGGGAGACAAGGTCTCGTATAAAGTCGGTTCGTTTCGCGATCCCGACGGCATATCGCGCAACAGCCTTACCCCGAACGCGTTCTGGGCGATCACCGGATTTATCGAACGCGATCCGTCGCTGAAACGCGAGATAGTGAAATGCGTCGACGCGGTCTCGTCAAAGTACGGGCTTAAGACGTTCGACGTCCCGTTTTCTCCTGAGTCGCGCGGAGTCGGCAGAATAAAAGAAATAGTACCCGGAACCTACGAGAACGCCTGCGCTTACGTCCATTGCAGTCTCTTCGGAACGATGGCGCTCTTTGCCGTCGGCGAGAGCGAGAGAGCATGGGAAGAGTTTGAGCGCAGCATCGTCATAACTCACGGCAACGCGACGCTGACCTCTTTCGTAATGCCGAACTCGTATTGCGAGAACCCGGATTACTGCATCGACGGCGAATCGCTGAGCGACTGGCACACCGGCTCCGGCTGCGTGCTTGTGAAAGAGCTCGTGAGATACGGTTTCGGTATTTATCCGACGCTCAAAGGACTTAAGATACAAACCCCGAAGTATTTCCCCGCAAAGTGCGGAGAAATAGAGATAAAGATCGGCGGCGCCGATGTGACACTCGTCTATTCCGATGAAGGACAGGGAGAGCGAACGATTTCGGTCGACGGCGCGCCGTACGAAAAAGGGTACGACAAGCTCATGGACATCCCGACGGCGTTTATCCGCCGCGAGGCGCTTTCCGGCAGGATAACGGTCAAGGTCACGGATTAATAATATATTATTAGGAGGCTCGGTATGAATCCAACAAAACTCATTGAGCAGAATCCCGACGGAACTTATACCTGGACCTACGAGTATAATCTTTATAAGAACCCATCGATATTTTTTCTGATCTGGAGGATATTCTTCTTAATAATCCTCTCGATCTTCGCGTTTCTGACGATCCACGACGCGATCAGCTTCGACGACTTTTTCCCGGGCAGACTTCTTACAAATCTTAAGTTTTTCGGGTATTTTATTGCGGGTATGACCGCGGTGTCTGGGCTTGCGTATCTTATCTACGCCGCGTCAATGGGCGGTAAATATACCGTCGATTTCACGATGGACGAGAAGGGGATAAACCACGCGCAGATCCCCGCCCAGGCGAAAAAGGCGAAAAAGCTCGGCAGAACGGCTTTCGCCGCAGGAGCGGCGAGCGGAAGATTCGGCGCGATGTCCGCAGGAATCGCGGCGCAGAGGACGGAGATGTATTCCGAATTCGCCAAGGTCAAAAAGATAAAAGCGTACAGACGGCGCGGGCTTATCAAAGTGAACGAAACTCTGAATCACAATCAGGTCTACGTCTTCAAGGAGGACTTCGACTTCGTTCTCGGATATATAAGCGAAAGATGCCCGAACGCAAAAAAGAAAGGATGAGCGAGAGATGGAAAACATTTGGGTACTTTATATCGTTGCGGCGGTGATGTTTCTCGTCGGAATTCTCGTCATAGTTCTCGACAGAAGAAAGCGCGGCAGATGCACCGTTCAGGTCCCCGCCACGGTCGTCGATATAGTCAGAGAGGTTTATAAAGACGACGACGGAAGGAAGGATATCTCTTACCGCCCGGTCTTCGAGTATTTCACGGGTTACACGACGATAAGAACGTCGCCGGGAACTACATCGACCAGAAAGCGCGCGTACAAGATCGGCGAGGTCTACGCGATCATGTTCAACCCTCAGAAGCCTGAGGAGTTCTACGTACCGGGCAAATCCGGAGCCACCGGCACAGGTATTTTCCTTATGGTAATCGCGCTCGTGCTCGCGGGCGTCGCGATCTACTTCGGCAATAAATAAAGAGAACTTGGAATAATTAATCTTCAAATATTACTTCAAGGACAGTTTTTGAAGGGATCACAGGGGGAGCTTTTTCTTAAAAAGCTCCCCCTGAAACGTTCCTTATGAATAAAACTCTTCCGATTTAATAATATATAAGTAAAACGGGAGGTGTTTTATGATATGAAAAAACTAAATTACAAGGCGCTCGTGATATTCATCGCGATACCGCTTGCCGTGGGCGGGCTCGCGGCTCTTCTCACCGGAGCGGGCAGCGATTTTTACGAGACGATAAAGCGTCCGGCGCTGTCTCCTCCGTCGTGGCTTTTCCCGGTCGTGTGGACGATCCTTTATATCCTTATGGGCGTGTCGTCGTATATGATATGGGAGCGCGGAGAAAGAGGAAAGAGTGCGCTCGTGATATACGGTATACAGCTCGCGGTCAATTTTGCGTGGAGCCTGGTCTTCTTCAACGCAAAGGCGTTCCTCGCGGCGGCGATCGTTATTGTCGTTTTGTGGGTGCTCATTGCGGTAATGCTCGGAATGTTTTACAGAGTGCGCCGACAGGCGGCGTATCTTCAGATACCGTATTTCCTTTGGGTAACGTTCGCTACGTATCTGACGTGGGCGATATACTATCTGAACTGATTGCCGAAAATAGATAAAAATTGTTGACTTGCCGCACAAAGGGATATATAATAATATTTGGGTGTTCCACCGAATAAAATCAAAAGGGCGGTAGTTAATATGAGATGTATTGGTACGGTTTCCCGCGGAGTACGCGCTCCCATCATCAGGCAGGGAGACGATATCGCGAAGATAGTCGCGTCGAGCGTTCTCGAAGCGGCGAAGAGTGAGAATATAGAGATCCGCGACCGCGACATAATAGCAGTCACAGAGGCGGTCGTTGCGCGCGCACAGGGCAACTATGCGACGGTAGACGACATCGCATCCGACGTCAGAGCCAAATTCCCCGGCGGAACTGTCGGCGTTCTTTTCCCGATCCTCAGCCGCAACCGCTTCGCAATTTGTCTGAGAGGTATCGCAAGAGGAGCGAAAAAGATCGTTCTGATGCTCTCATATCCTTCCGATGAAGTCGGGAATCATCTTATAGACCTTGACAGCCTCGACGAGGTGGGCGTCGACCCGTGGCGCGACGTGCTGACCGAAGCAAAATACCGCGAGCTTTTCGGCATAGTGAAGCATCCATTCACCGGCGTCGACTATATCGAATATTATAAATCGCTCATCGAAGAGGCGGGCGCCGAAGCGGAGATCATCCTCGCAAACGACCCGAAATCGATCCTCTCATACACGAAACACGTTCTCGTCTGTGATATCCACACGAGAGCGAGATCGAAGAAGCTCCTCAAAGCGGCCGGCGCCGAGACGGTTTTCGGACTTGACGATATTCTTTCCGAGAGCGTCAACGGTTCCGGATATAACAGAGAGTACGGCCTGTACGGAACGAACAAGGCGACGGAGGAAACTGTAAAGCTTTTCCCGCGCGACTGCAAGCCGGTCGTCGAGGAGATACAGGCGATAATCGCAAAGGAGACCGGACGTCACGTCGAAGTCATGGTCTACGGCGACGGCGCGTTCAAGGATCCCGTGGGTAAGATCTGGGAGCTTGCAGACCCGGTCGTCTCACCCGCATACACCGACGGACTTATCGGTCAGCCGAACGAGTTGAAGCTCAAATATCTCGCGGACAACGATTTTGCCGCACTCTCAGGTGACGCGCTCAAAGACGCAATCAAAGAGAGGATCAAGACGAAGGACGACAACCTCGTCGGAAAAATGGCGTCCGAGGGCACAACGCCCCGCCGCCTCACCGACCTTATCGGTTCGCTCTGCGACCTCACGAGCGGTTCCGGCGACAAAGGCACGCCGATCGTATGGATCCAGGGATATTTTGATAACCTTACGGCTGAATAATTAGATAAACAAACGCGGACCCGGAATTCTTCCGGGTCCGCGTTTTGTTTTAGTTATCATTTTTGCCTTCAAAACTCTTTCAAGGAAGTTTTGAAGGGGAACTTTTTCAAAAGATCCCCTTTACTTATCCATTCAACCTTTAAATATCGAAAATATATCGAGCATTTTGGCGAGGCACTTTCCGTCTTTGTCGAGCGAGGGGTTGTACTCCACGACGTCGAGAGAGACAATGTTGCCCGCCTTGTTCCAGATGCGCTCAAGGATGCGCCGCACCGTCAGATACGGCAGACTTCCGGGCAGAGCGTAGCCGGTCGCCGGGAAATCCGAACCCTTTATCGAGTCGACGTCGAACGAAAGGTGGACTTTCATCCCTTCTGTCGCTGCCAGAACTTCGTCGACGACGTCACGGTATCCGCGTCGCCTTACGTCGTCCGCGGTGAAGAGATGAACTCCCTCACGCTTTATTATCTGGTATTCGCCGCGATCTATGCTGTGAGCGCCGATGATATAGAGATTTTTGCCGAGCAGATTTACCTTGTTTTCCCCGACGTCAAGCTCATCCGTGCAGAGTCCCATCGCAGCGGCGAGAGGCATTCCGTGGATCATGCCGGAGGGCGACGTCTTTTCTGTGTTTATGTCGGCGTGAGCGTCAACGTATATCACGGCGACGTTCTCGGCGCCGTATGCATCCGCCGCCGCCGCGACGGAGGACATAACGAGCGAATGGTCGCCGCCGAGCGTAACGGGGAAATTTCCGCCCTCTCTCGCACGCTTCACATTCTCATAAACTCCGCGGCAGACGGTCATCACCGTTTCAAGCTGGCACAGACGCGGATCGCGCTTTTCCTCGGGGACGTCCGTCGCGCCGTCGTAGTCAAAGAATTCTGCCGCGTCTCCGAAGAGTTCCGGCAGTCCGTTTTCCTTAAGATAACGGTACGCGCGCTCCGAACCCTCTGTGGGCGAACCCTTACAGACGGGACCTTCGCATATCATAAATTTCAGAGGGCCGTTCATATCTTATCCTTGTCGAAGAAATATCTTTTGAAATTGTTCCGCTGACCGATATAATATCTCTTTATCCATATCCACCGCTTTATCGACGGCTCGGAAGGGCGGTCGAGCGTGCGGTGATACTTTCCCGATCTGATGAGCGCCTTCGCCTCGTCGCGAAGCGCCTTGTCCTTGACGTAGTTTTTGACTACCGACTTCGGCGCGTTCAGCCAGAGCGACGTCTCCCTTGCATAGAGACATTCCCCGGTTTTACCGAACACCGCGTCGTCGACGAGGACTTTCATCATGTTTATCCCCGCTCCGCGCACAAAGTAACTGCTTCTTCCCGGACGCGGATTGATTTCAAACATTACGTAGCGGCCGTGCTTGCGGTCGTATTTCATATCAATATTCGAGAATCCGACGTATCCGATATCCTCAAGAAACATTTTGACTTTTGCAAAGAGCGCGTCGTCGCTGCGGGAAATGATCGCCGCGTAGTTGCCGAGCGTCTTCGGGGCGTATTCTTCGAGTATCGGCTGTCCGAGCGACATCGCGCGCACTTTACCGTCCGAGCCCGAGTATGAGTTGACGACTCTCATCGCGTCGTCGCCGCCTTCGATGAACTCCTGGATAATCAGCTTGCCGCGGTAGTCGGAGCCGTTCATGCTCTCAACGACTTTGATAAATTCCTCTTTTGTGTTGAAGAAGAAGACCTTTTTCTTGCCCTCGAACTTCGCGTGAAGGTATTCGACGGCGTTGGAGTTCTCCGGCTTCACGACGATCGGGAAATCAAACGGAAGGTCCTCGATCGCGGAAAGGCGTTCTTCGGGCGTCGCGACCACCGTCTTCGGATAGTCCATCCCGTGTTTTTCGCAGAGCGCGTAGAATTTATCTTTGGTGTCGAGAGTCCCGAGAAGTTCTTCGGAAATAAAACGGTTGTCGAGCTTTCCTTCAAATTCCTTTGCATGGCGCGACATCATCGCGGCATAGTAGTCCGAGCAGGGAACGACCACGACGCGGTCGTATTTTTTCTTCGCCTCGTCGAGTATTTTTCCCATTTCGGCGGCGAAAACTTCGTCGGTATCGAAGTTATCGACGCGTTTCAGTTCAAACAGCTTGCTGTAAAGCGTCGGGATAAGCTGTCTTGTGCAGACGAGAAGCGGCTTTACGCCGTATTCGTCGTGAAACAGGCGCGAGGCGCCGTAGGCGTTCTCGTCGCTTCCGAGGATTATCGGTAAAAATGAGGGTGTCATAATATTCCCCTTATCTCAGAACGAAATACTGCTCGTACCAGAGCAGGAACGAATAGACCGTGTATATCGCCCTTGCGTTGTTCTTTTTGCCCGAAACGTGTTCTTCGAGCATGCGAAGCAGCGCGTCTTTGTTGAAGAATTCGGAGACGTAGTCTCGGTTGAATGCTTCTCTTACGAGACCGGCATACTTTTCCTCGCGTATCCAGACGCGGAACGGGACCATGAAGCCGGCTTTTTTGCGGTGAGCCCAGCCTTCGGGGACGCGGGAGAGCGCGGCTTCTCTGAATGCGCGCTTGGTGTGACGTCCTTTCATCTTCTGATCTGACGTCAGCGTCCTTGCAACGTTCCACACCTCACGGTCGAGATACGGTACGCGGAGCTCGAGTGAGTGTGCCATCGTCATCTTATCCGCTTTTAAGAGAATATCGCCGGGAAGCCACAGGTTCATATCGAGCCAGAGCTTTTTCGTCAGGTCGTCGCAACCCTTGACCTTGTCGTAGTACGGGCGGGTGACGTCTTTGAACGATCTTGCGCTCTTATATTTCTCGGCGAGGATAGAATTTGCCTCTTTGTCGTTCATTATGAACGCCTGGCCGATATACGTGTCCTCGACCCTTGTCGCGTTAGAGGTGAAAAATCTCTTTACGTGGCGCTGCGGTATCTTGCCGAGAGTCGCGGCGAAGAATTTTCTGACTCCGAGCGGCAGCTTTTTGTATGCTTTCGACGCGCCGCTCTGAACGTACCAGTCGTAGCCGCCGAAGAACTCGTCGGCGCCCTCGCCGCTCAGCACGACTTTAACGTCTTTTGCCGCAAGTTCGGAAAGGAAGAAGAGAGGAACGGCTGAGAGGTTCGCGTGCGGTTCGTCGCTGTGGTACTGTACGGACGGCAGCGCCTCAAAGAATTCGTCCGGGGTTATCTCTTTTATCTTGTTGTTTATTTTAAGTATCTCGCAAAGGTTCTTCGCGTAAGTCGTTTCGTCGAAGCCTTCGATCTTGAATCCCACGGAATAGGTCTTCATCGGGCGGGATTCCGAAACGATATAACTCGAATCGACGCCGCCGGAGAGAAACGCGCCGACTTCGACGTCGGCGATCTCGTGGTACTTGACGGAAGACGCGACGGTTTCCTTTATGAGTTCGACCGCATCGTCAAACGAGCGCTTTACGGGCGCGTATTCGGGTGTGAAGAAGGAGGTCTCTTTGAAAACGCCGTCCTCATAAGTGAAATAGCATCCGGGAGTCAGCTTGTTCACGCCGCAGAAGATCGTCTCTTTGAGCGGAGAGTACTGAAATTCGAGATACATTTTGAGTGCGTCGGGATTGATCTCTTTTTTGAACTTCGGATGAGCGAGAAAGCTCTTGATCTCCGAGCCGAAAAGGAGCGCGCCGTCGAACTTTCCGTAGTAAAACGGCTTGATGCCGAAATAGTCTCTCGCACCGTAAAGGGTGTGACGTTCCGAGTCGTATATGACGAAGGCGAACATGCCGCGCAGGCGGCTTGCCGTTTCATTGCCGTAGATCGCATACGTCTGAAGGATCGCTTCGGTATCAGAATTTGTCCTGAACGTTACGCCGTGTTCACGGGAGAGCTCTTCGCGAATTTCGCGGTAGTTGTATATCTCGCCGTTGAAAACGATGACGTACCTGCCGTCGGCGGTCGAGATCGGCTGATCTCCTCCCGCAAGGTCGATGATGGAGAGCCGTCTGAAGCCGAGCGCGACCTGTTCATCGACGAATTTTCCGTCGCTGTCAGGGCCGCGGTGAGCGATCAGCTCGCCCATCTTTTCAATGACGCTCCCTCTGTCGTACGTCACGTTGTCGGTGTCAAAATATCCTGCAAATCCGCACATATTCTTTGCCTTTCGTTCAGTTTACCGCAAGAGCGGCAAGATCATAATCCGCGAGGTATTTTTCGACGTATTCCACGTCTGACGGACAGTCTATATACGCCGTTCCGCGCTTCTGTCTCGTCTCCTCGCCTTTTCCGGTGATGAGGATGATTTTTTCCGAGTCGTCGTAAAATACAGCTCTTTTTATCGCCTCGCCGCGGTCCTCCGTCACGGAGTAGTCGCAGCGCGATATGTTCGACGCTATGTCCTTCGCTATATTCCGGAACGGCTCCTCGCCGGAGTCCTCTTCTGTTATTACAATGTAATCGCAGTATTCGTCAGCGCATTCCGCGAGGTCGCGCCGTCTGAGCTGGGCTTTTCCGCCGGGGCATCCGAAGACCGCGACTATCTTTCGCCCGGGGTATTCTATCTTCATCGACTTGAACAGAGCTTCAAAGCTCATTCTGTTGTGCGCGTAGTCGACTACTGCAACAACTTTTCCGTCAGCGCTCGTATAGGTCTGCATTCTTCCCGCAGCTCTTGCGCGGAGAAGTCCGGACGCGACGTATTTTTCAGGAACTCCGAGAACGTATGACATCGCGATCGCCGCCAGAGCGTTCGAAACGTTGAACATTCCGGGCATCGTGATGCAGAGCTCGTCCTCAAATTCGGGAGTTTTTACGTTAAAATATATAGCGTCTCCGCGGCGTTCGGCGTGACTGCAGTAAACCGTGTCGTCCGGATGAGTTCCGAACGTCACGATGCGGCACTTTCCCTTTGCGTATGCAAGTATCTCGTCCGCACGGTCAGAGTCGGAATTGATGCAGGCAGCGTGACAGTTATCGAATATTTTTAGCTTTGATCTGAAATAGTCTTCAAAATCGGGATGCTCTACCGGGCTGATGTGGTCGACGCCGATGTTCATAAAGCAGGCGACGTCGAATTTTATGCCCGCGACTCTGCCGTATTTGAGCGCCTGGCTCGACACCTCCATTACAAGGTGCGATATGCCGCTCTTTGCCGCGTTGTCGAAATGGCGGAAGAGATCGATCGGCTCGGGCGTCGTGAGGTGCGACTCAAACCGTTCCACACCGTCATAGGTGTCGATCGACGAGATAACGGCGACATCGGGACGTCCATCCGCCTTCATCCAGTCGTCAAGTATTGCGCGGAGGTAGTACGCCGTCGTGCTCTTGCCTTTCGTGCCGGTTATGCCGATCGAGGTGACGCGTGAGGGTGCGTCGTTGAAAAAGAGCTTTGCAAGCGTGGACATCGCGCGTCTCACATCGGTGACGATTACCGCCGGCGCGCCGTTTGAATATTTTACCTCTCCTATGAGAGCGGCGGCTCCGTGCGACGCGGCAAACTCCGCGTACTCCGCTTTGAAGTGCACGCCCTTGCATATGAAGAGCGACGTTCCCGAAAGCTCTCTCGTGTCGCAGGTAAGACAGTCGATGATCTTTTCGCCGTCGCCGCTTTCTGTTTCGGAGTCGACAAGAAGGCCCTCGTCTTCGAGCGCCGTCAGATATTCCTTTAATCTGTGTTTTTCCATATCAAACTCCGTTCAATGTAATACTATAACCATATTATTATATCATATTATCATCTTTTTTGCAATCATTTTTCCGATTTTGAAAACCACGGTCAAAACCGTACGGCCCTGACAGCCCGGCGATACGTCGTTTGCGGTGTGAAATACCAAACAAAAACTGACCGATGCGGGCATCGGTCCCTACGGGTAACGTTTGTCGCCCGAGGGCGAAGGATCACGCTGCGCGTGATGATATACCAAGCCTGCGGCTTGGATAAACAAAGAAACCACTTTTGGTATACAAAAGAGGTTTCTTTGTTGTAGCAGTTGCGCTAAAAGGTACCGATCTGAAGGAAGAACAGCGAAAAGGTACACGCCGCTTTATCTCGCTTCATTTCTTCCTGCGTTCAATACCGTTTTTTTCATAATAAGCCGTCTTTTCTTTATACATTTCAAGGTCTGCTGAAGCGATCAGGTTTTCTATATCCATCCCGGGATGCAAAGCCGCTTCGGCAAATCCAACGGACAGAGACAACGAGCGAACTTCTTTTCCGCGCCAACTATCAACAGCCATTTTAAGCTGTGTCACGGCATCCAAGGCAACAGCTTTTTTTGTGTTTGCAATAACGATAAACTCATCACCCCCGGTCCTGTAACAATCGCCGATCGGCTTGAAAGCCGATACGATACATTCTGCGGCGCCGCAAATCAGCTCATCTCCCGCATTGTGTCCCAGTGTATCGTTGATTGTTTTCAATCCGTTGATATCAATGGAAAAAACGATCAGATCCTGCGGCAACTTCTTTGCGTCAGACAATGCCCTGATCTTTTCGTTATAAGCGTAACGACTGAAAAGCCCCGTCAGCGGATCCTCTGATATTCGTATCATCTGTTCGTTGATCAGATCGTCTGAGGCAAGCTGGGCAAACTCGGAATTGTGTATGAAAAGAAGAGCAAGGCATATGGTCAAAGAGATATATGCCGTTCTCACTTCTCCTCCCAGCACCTCCTGCATCGCGATACCCGTTATGACAAAACCCAGTGTTGCATAAAGTGAAAGGGAGTTCCGATTCCGGAATTTCTTTCCGTACACTGTAAAATCGAATAAAACGAGAAGTAAGGCGATCAGATAAAATATAACGTAAACCAAATAACCCGGACCGTGAGAATACTGATTGTCCGCATCAATCGTTATCATCCATCCGGTAAACAGCGAAACGATCTGATACAGAGTATTGACCGCTATCAGTGAGAATAGAATCTTTTTCCAAATACTCTTTGATTTGATTTGAAGGACGATCATACCGCCGGATACCGGCGTCAGAATGTAATCAAATAATTTAACGGCTCTGACCAGCCAGTGAGGAACGGCAGCGTTTCCGCTAAAACAAACACCAAGCCACTCAAAGAAAGCCGCCAGAGCGACGATCAGGTAGGATAAGTACAGTGTCCTTTTTTTATCTTTTGAAAACCTGTCGTTTTCTTTTACAAGTACGGCTAAAATAATCAATGTCAGCCATACAAGAACAATAAGCGGAGTGTAATATTTCATGTCCGGCTATCTCCATATTCATAGTATCTGCAAATCCTGATTTGTCGGGATCGCCTTCACAACCCTGGTTTGTCGATCTTATATTTACCTTTGAGTATAGCATAAAAATGTGTATTTTTCAATCTGTTAACGGCAAAAGGGGCGCAAAAAGTACACCGGTGTTTTCGGGCGTTTTTGCCCCCGGATAACAAAAAATCGGGCAGATGCCCGATTGATCACGCCGTAAGGCGTGTATATCATCAAAGCGGAGCTTTGTATATCATCAAGCCGCAGGAAGAATACACGAGCAGTCAGATTTTCGGACTGCTCGTGATGATATACGCCGCACGTGTGCGACGATGATATACACGCACGTTCCGTGCGTGATGATATACCAAGCCTGCGGCTTGGATAAACAAAAAGAACACGCTGTAGCGTGTTCTTTTTGTTGGCTGGGATAGCAGGGTTCGAACCTACGATACAGGAGTCAAAGTCCTGTGTGTTACCACTACACCATATCCCAATCACCCGTTTAGTATATCACAACGGCGGTGTCGTGTCAAGTTTTGTTTCGGAATTATAGGAATAAAACTCCATTTTAATTATATGCCCGCTCCGCCGCGTCTTCATTCAATTATTTGTCTTGCTCTTTACCCTGAAATATGGTATCATATATTAAAAGGTCCATTTCATATCTTCGGAGGATGAAAATGTCAGAGAAGAAAGATTACGACTTTCGCGTGATATCGAATCAGGTGAGGTTCGGGTGCGGATTCCGGACGGTGGACGGGGTGCGGCAGTATTTCGCATGGCACGGGTATCCGAACCGAAACGATGACTATATTACCACGAGCGAGATCAGCGAGAGCGAATATGAAGAGATAAACGAAAAATATCCTAAGGAGATCGTCGCGAACAGGGAGCAGGCGGAAGTTTTCAGAAACAGATACGTCGACGGCCATCCGGTGATACTCGAGGGGTGGAACAGACTTCTCTGATAAGAGACAAAATAATCGAATTTACAGTATTGCGGAGGTCGGTTTATGGAAAAGAACAGGCTTGAAGCGTTCAGCGACGGCGTGCTTGCGATCATAATCACTATCATGATACTGGAGCTGAAACAGCCGCTCGGCGACGGTTGGGGCGACCTCGGAGCGCTCTGGCCGACTTTGCTTGCATATCTTCTCAGCTTTTTCTTTATCGCGATCTACTGGGTCAATCATCACCTGATCTTTCACGCTGCGGAAAAGATCAACATCGGGATCCTGTGGTGCAATATCGTATGGCTTTTCGTGATGTCGTTCATCCCGTTCACAACGGCATGGGTCGGCAGCTATCCGACGTCGTGGGCTCCGCTCGCGGTTTACTTTGCGGATATGTCGGCGGCGAGCATCGCGTTTCACATTATGTATTACCTGATACTGCGCGAGAACGGCCGGAAATTCAGGCTCGGACTTCGCAGTGTCGTAAGTCTTATCACATATTTTCTCGCGGCGGCGCTCGGCGGCTTTTGCCCGGTTGCGGCGTTCATAGTCGTTGCCGTCGTATCCTGCTGGTGGATATTCCCGGGAAAAAAGACGAAAGTAGACAAATAAGAAAGTAGACAAATAAGCATAAAATATGGTTGAAACTTACATAAAAATACTGTATAATATTTTTTAAGGATGGTTTGTTTTCAGACCGCTGTATGAAAAAGCATTCGGAAGGGAGGAGATAAGATGAAAAAGAGGAAAGCGGCGCGTTATTTCGGACGGTTTTTCTCTGTTATCCTTGTTACCGTGATTCTTGCCGCCTCTCTGACTTTTATTGCCTCCGGCGCTGACGGCGATACCGGAGAGACTGTGCGCGTTGGCTGGTATGAGTCTGCTTTCAACACGAAGGATGAGAACGGCCGCCGCTCCGGCTACGCTTACGAATATGAGAGAAAGATAGCCGCTTATACCGGATGGAATTACGAATACGTTGAGGGGAACTGGCCTGACCTTCTTCAAAAGCTGAAGAACGGCGAGATCGATATGCTCGCGGAGGTGTCCTTCAAAGAGGACAGAGCGGAGTATCTGCTGTATTCGACTCTCCCGATGGGCACTGAGAGCTATCACCTCTACGTCATGACCGGAGATACGAAGATAAAGTCGGACGACGTCACGACGCTGAACGGAAAAACGGTTGGCGTGATGAAAAACAGCATACAGGAGCAAATCTTTGACGAATGGCTGACAAAGCACGATCTCGAAGTCGAGGTCATAAGGCTCACCGGATCTGACGACGAGTCGTTCACTATGCTCGCCGCGGGCAGGCTTGACGCGTACGTCGCCGCGGATTCGTTCGACGACCCGGATAAGCACGCTCCGCTGTATAAGATCGGTTCGTCCGAATACTATTTTGCGGTGAACAAATCCCGGACCGACCTGTTTGTCAAGCTCGAGAGCGCGCTGAGCAGGATCCAGGACGAGAACAGATATTACAACGAACAGCTTTACGAAAAGTATCTCAAACGCGAGGAGACTCTGTACGTCACCGCGGAGGAGTTCGCATGGCTCGATAACCACGGAACGGTCAGAGTCGGTTATCAGGACAATTATCTCGCGTTCTGCGCTTCCGATCCCGAGACCGGAGAACTCACCGGCGCTCTGAAGGACTATCTCGAATACGCTACGACGGCGCTCGAAAACGCGGTCATAAGATTTGAGACTGTCGCATACCCGACAGCGTCCGCAGCGATAGAAGCGCTCAAGAACGGCGAGATAGACTGCATGTTCCCGGCGAATTTCAACGATCACGACAGCGAGCAGCTCGGCATCGCGATATCTCCCGCAATGATGCGGACGGAGATGGACGCGGTCGTCCGCGCAGATGAACAGAAGGAATTCATCCGTAAGAAGCAGGTCACGGTCGCCGTCAACGAGGGCAACCCGAACTATGAGATGTTCCTCGCGGAGCACTATCCCGGCTGGTTGATCGCCAGTTTCAAGGACTCGCCGGCGTGCCTTGACGCCATCGCGGAAGGTAAGGCTGACTGCCTCATAATCAGTAACTACCGCTTCAGCAATATCTCAAAGCAGTGTGAAAAGCTTCACCTCACGACGGTATATACCGGCGTCGATATGGACTACTGCCTCGCGCTTCGCCAGGGAGATACGGTGCTCTACTCGATCATGTCGAGGGTCATCAAAGCGGTGCCGACGTCCGTTGCCAACGCTTCGCTCACGTACTATTCGACAGAAGATGCGAAGATCGGTTTTATCGATTTCATTAAAGATAACATAGTCGTCATACTCATCGGCGTCGTTGTCATCGTTGCCATAATCCTCGGACTTCTCATCAACAGTATCAGAGCTCAAAAGAAGGTCACCGAGGAAGAGCATATTGTTAATGACCTCAACCGTAAAGTCTTCGTCGATGCGCTGACGTCAGTCAGAAACAAGGGCAGTTTTAACAACTTTATCGAGGATCTTCAGGACAGGATCGACAACGGCGAGGAACTGAACTTCGCTATCGGAGTTTGCGACTGTGACAACCTCAAGAAAATCAACGATAATAACGGCCACGACAAAGGCGACGAGTATCTCAAAGCCGCGTCATCTCTTATCTGCGGCATCTTCCTTCACAGTCCCGTTTTCAGGATCGGCGGCGACGAGTTCGCTATCGTCCTGATGAACGAGGACTACAAGAACAGGGAAGAGCTGCTGCGCTGGTTCGAATCGGCGCAAAAGGATAAGAACGAGTCGGCAAAACACGACTGGGAGACTGTCAGTGTTGCGATCGGCGTCGCGGATTACGATCCGAATATAGACAGCAGCGTCAACGATACCGCTCGCCGCGCCGATAAGATAATGTACGAGAATAAGAGGCTGAAAAAAGCGCAGCGCGGTTAATTGAATAGCATAAAACAACAAACGCGGACCTATCTTTCATCGGGTCCGCGTTTTCGCGTTACGATTCAAAAAAGTTTCAAGGGAGAGCTTTTGAAAAAGCTCTCCCCCGGATCATTCATTACTCGTATATCGGAGCGCCGGTATCGGGGTCGTACCCGACGATCTTTTTCGGCGCGGTGCCTTCATATATCGGAGCGCCGGTATCGGGGTCGTATCCGACGATTTTTTTCGGCGCGGCGCCTTCATATATCGGAGCGCCGGTGTCGGGATCGTAACCTACGATCTTCGGGGCGGCGTTTTCATATATCGGAGCGCCCGTGTTGGGATCGTAACCCGTGATCTTGGGCTCCGCGGGAGCAGGTCCGGGATTGTAACCGGGCGCGGGATCGGGGGCGTAGTTTTGCACGGGAGGCTGAGTGTAACCCTGATTCGGGTTGTAGCTTTGGTTCGGAGCGTAACCCTGATATGCAGCGTATCCCTGATTCGGATTCGGGTTCTGACTGTAAGTCTGTGCGGGGTTGTATCCCGGATACGGATTGTATCCGGGCTGAGCGTAGCCGCGTCCGCCGTTGAAGCCCATACCGGTATTATATCCGGGGACGAAGCCCTGAGCGGGCGAGGAGAATTTCAGACTGTTAAGATTCGGCTTTTGAATGAATCTTATCGCGAAGAGCAAGCCGAATCCGAGGCATATCGGCAGGATCAGCGTGGAGAGAAGTACGGACGCGTTTTCCCATATAGTCTCGAAACTGCCGGAAGAGAACGATTTGAAAAATCTGCGGATGACCGTGTCGAAATAATACTCCGCCGAGACGCCGATAGAGACGCCGGTCGCGAGCAGAACGAATATGCCGGGAAGCGACCAGAGGTTGGCGATCCCGTTCGACACGCCGTCTCCCTTGATAATGTAGATCGCGGAGAATACCGAGGCGGCGATAAGACCGAGAAGACTGCAGATCGACGTCGCCCATCCCCATCCGGACATCGAAATACCATAATCGGAATATACGCTTATCAATTCAATAAAAGTTATCACCTCTGTGATGGCGACGACGGCAAACAGCGCGGTGACGGCGTGATTTCTGATGCCTGCGAACATCAAGATCGCGAGTCCCGCGATCGCGACCGTCTCGATCATCTCGATGACTGTCGAAAAACCTATTGGATAGCCGGGAATGAAATAGTCGATCACCAGATGCAGAACGTTGATCGCGGCATAGATCAGAAAGAATATGCCCGCCGCTGTGCAGAGTTTGCTCTTTCTTGCCGGGATTGCGTTGTTCATACGAAACCTCCAGAAAAATATTATTGTATATTAACAGTATATTTCCTTAATTTCATTGTAGCAAATAAATTCCGCAATGTAAAGACCGCTTCAAAAAAATGTTTAAAAATCATTCATACGGTTGACATGCGGCGAGGTATGCTCCATAATACTTTTGAAAGATCGCGGAGGTGTGATATGGCGGATATATATAAAATCGAAATATTGTCAAAGGAGTGCTTCGGCGCGGGACACTATCCCTGCAATTTTACGAAATGCTCCGACGGAAGAGCAATAGTTCCCGTGTTCTTCTGGGACGGGAAGTATATGCTGTATTCCGAGGATCACGGCGCCTCGTTCGAAAAGCGTCCGATGCCCGAAAAAATGAGGGGCGTCGCATTTCACGAACTGAAAGACGGGACTTTTCTCGGTATCGGCGAGAACAACGTTTACCACCGCGCGATCTACGACCTCGACGGCAATATAATTCCGTTCGGGCTTGCCGTCTACCGCGCGAAAACGTTTGACGACGTTCTCTCGGGGAACGTTGAAACGAAGATCGTGCCCGTCGATATCCCCGGTCTTTCCGCGGGGTACGGCGACTCGAACAACAGACATACCGGATGCGCGATAAGCTGGAGAGAGCTCTCAAACGGCGATATCTACGTCATGATGTACGGTCAGTTCAAAGAGGACGACGTCCTCTGCCCGTATTTTCACGACAACAGCGGATATGATTTCTTCCTCTACAGAACGTGGGCAATAGTCTCTCATGACGGCGGAGCGTCTTTCGACTTCGTGACGACCGTCGCGGACTGCAAGACCTATCCGATCCCCGACGTAAACGCAGAGGGGTATTGCGAGGCGGAGATGATCGAAGCCGAAGAAGGTCACCTCGTCTGCATCCTCAGGACCGGAGGGCACGAGGTATATTCTCCATTGTATTGCTCTCATTCCTATGATTACGGTAAAATATGGGGCGCACCGTACGAGATTTGCCCGTGGGGCGTCCTTCCGCGCCTTCTCAAAATGAGCAACGGAACTCTCGTCTGCGCTTCGGGGCATATCCACACAATGCTGCTGTTTTCGCGAGATAACGGTAAAACGTGGAGCGAGCCCGCGATCGTCGACTTCTGCGACGGCAAGTGGGATAAGAGCCCGTCGGGATATACCTCGATATTCGAGTGCTCGCCCGGCGTCATCTCGCTCGTCTGGGACGACCCGAAGGAAGGGATCGCATCGGGCGACGAGGCGGGGAAGGTGAGAAAAGTGTACGCGGCGAGGATGGTCGCGACTCGCGCGGGGGCGCTTGACGCCGCGAAATGATGTGTTTCGTGACGAGTCACGAAACGTGATGCGGCATCAGCCGTGAGTGAAAAGTTACAATAGAAAAGAAAAAGCCCTTCAAAAAGTTTTTGAAAGGGGCGCGGGGGAGACTTTTTCTCGAAAAAGTCTCCCCCGCATTTATTAAAACTCCGTAATGTGCTTTATATACTCCTGCAGCCTCGGGAGGCCGGAGGGCTTGTCGGCGCGAAGCCACGCGGCAGAGTACTCCGGGAGCCACTCGTCGAACCCGTCCTGCAGTTTTCCGAGCGCCTCGTAGCCGTCGTATCCCGCCACACCGCGCGCGGCGAGAAAAAGACGGGTCATCAGGATCAAAGCGCGCGCGGCAAGGATAATATCGGTGATCACCGCATCGCTTCTCTCTAAGGGAGAGAGCCTTTCCATCACGTTTTTACAAATGTCTATATTGGCTATCGCGTCGCCTTCATTTAGACATTCGCCGAATGATAACTCGGCGCCGGTTTTCCCGTGAGTCACGTCGCTCTTCCACATCACGAAGCGCGACCAGCTGCAAGTCTTTGACGCCGTAGACAGCTGCTTTATGAGATTTGCCATATTGAGCTCGGTCACTCCGTAGAGAAGTGCGCTCGCGGCGAGCTCGTAATCCTCATCGAGCGACGACGAGACGTTCCAGCTTCGCTCCGCACCGAGAGCAAGACCGTAAAGCGCGCAGTTGAAATTGCACACGTGCCCGAAATCGCCCCAGCTCGTGTTGAGAATGCCGAGCGCGCCGTATTTTTTTGCGTGCGCTGCGAACGACGTTATATTCCCCTCGCCGACGTCCGCGTCTTCGATGAAGTTGTCCCAGGATGAGACGCCGGGACAGCAGATCTGCTCGAAGCCGAGTTCGGAAAAGAACTTCGGGATCCACTCGTTGACTTCTTTCCGGTAGCACCAGTTCAGTATCACCGCGTCCTTCGGAACGTGTTCTTTTGCAAGCTCCGAACGCGCCATGACTTCGTCGCCCCACATCATCACCCGTTTGCCGTGGCTTTTTATGAGATCGAACAGACGGTCGGCGTGACTGAAGAATGCCTCGCCCTTGTCGCGCCCCGCGTTCTTCCCGCGGCACAGATCCATCGTCTCGTCGCAGCATATATTGAAAAACTCCGAGCGGTGGAGCGGCATATACTGTTCGATCATACTGCCTACGACTTTTATCGAATCAGGTTCGTATGGATCTATCGTGTGATGCCACTGGCGTTCCATCCAATAGTCCATCTCCATCTCGTGAGGTCCGAGCTCGGAGAGGTAATTGTATTTGCCGCTCTGAAGCAGAGTGAACATATGTCCGAACGTCGACAGCGAAGGGATCAGCTCAATAAAGCGCTCGTGACAGTACTCCTCGAGCTCCGAGATCTCCCACGGTTCAAGGCGTGAATCGCCGTCGACCAGTCCCTCGAGCTCGCGGAAAGCGAAGGCGTCCTCTATATACAGCTGAAGGGAATTCATCTTGAAATAAGAGAGCGTGTCCGCGATCTCCTTCAGCTTCCCGAGCGTCGGGACTCTGCCTCTCGATACGTCCTGATAAAATCCGCGGAACGCGAACTCCGGCTCGTCGTCGATCTCAAAACGGGGAAGCGTCGCGCCGTTTTCCTTTACGAGCTGACGGAGCGTTTGGATCGCGTAGAACGTGCCCGCCTCGCACGCCGATATCTCGATCGCGTCGCCGTGCGTCGCCATGCGGTAGCCTTCGCCCTCGCCCTCGCTCACCGAAACGACGATGCGCCGTCCCTCAGGCGATCCGCACGAGAGAGGAACGAGCTGACCTGTTATTATCTCTATCTCGCGGCAGAGGACGGATGCCGCGCGTACGATCCTCGGCGTTGCGCCGTCGGTGTATACGGCAGCGCCGGTCAGATCGAACGAGCCCCGGAGCTCTCTTGAGTATTTCGGAGCCGGTATTATTCTGAACATACATTTATACCTTTCAAAAAACGCTTTATTCGAAAATACTATATCATAATATCGCGCCGTTTGCAAACCGGATTTTGAATTATTGAGCGATTTTTTAATCATTATGAATATTTTTTATTCGATGATACCTTGATTTTTGGATAAAAGTACTATATAATTAAACTGTATATTTATATAATAATTCACAGATATATAATCCATCTTATGAGGTTACGGTTATGTTAGCGAGTCACGAACAGTTTTATTCCGTCAACGGTAAAAGAAGGATACTCGTCGCTGACGACGAAATGATAAACCGCGAGATCTTAGCGCAGATACTCGGCGGCGAATACGAGGTCATCAAGGCGGTCGACGGCGTCGACGCGTATGAGAAAGCTGAAGAGTACAAAACCACGCTGTCTCTCATTATGCTCGATATTATTATGCCCCGGATGACCGGTATTGAGTTTTTGAAAAAGATAAAAGCCGATCCCGGGATGAAGGATATACCGGTGATCGTACTCACTTCCGACGATAACTCCGAGGTGGAAAGTCTGGAACTCGGCGCCGCTGACTTCATTCCGAAGCCGTATCCGCGGCCGGGCGTCATCCTCGCGAGAGTCCGCCGCTCGATAGAGCTTTCCGAGGACCGTCAGATCATCACCGCAACGGAGCGCGACGCGCTGACCGGACTTTACACGAGCGAGTATTTCTTCCGCTACGTGAAGCAGTTCGACCAGTTCCACCCCGAGCGTGAGATGGATGCGCTCGTCATCGACGTCAACCACTTCCACATGATAAACGAACGCTTCGGCGCCGCTTACGGCGACGAGGTGCTCCGCCGCATCGCCGACAGGCTCCGCGACGCCGTGAGGTCGTCGGACGGATTCGTCTGCCGACACGGCGAAGATATATTCTACGTCTACTGTCCGCACAATGACGACTACCGCGATATGCTTCGCACCGCGTCGATCGGGCTTTCCGGCGAGGACTATCCGGAAAACCGCGTCAGACTGCGTATGGGAGTATACGAAAAAGTCGACAAGGAGCTTGAAGTCGAGCGCAGGTTCGACCGCGCAAAGATGGCGTGCGACAAACTGCGCAACAGTTATACCGCCAACATCGGCGTTTACGACGAGACTCTCCACGAGAAGGAGCTCTACGCCGAACAGCTTATCGAAGAGTTCGGCAAGGCGCTCGAGGAGGAGCAGTTTGCCGTATTTTATCAGCCGAAGTTCAACGTCGTCGGTGATAAGCCGTATATTTCGAGCGCCGAGGCTCTCGTGAGATGGTTCCATCCGACACTCGGCATGATCTCGCCCGGCGCGTTCATTCCGCTTTTCGAGAGCAACGGACTCATCCAGAAGCTCGACGAATACGTCTGGCGCAAGACCGCCGCGAAGATCGCGGAGTGGAAAGAACGCCTCGGATTCTCGGTTCCCGTCTCGGTCAACGTTTCGCGCGCCGATATGTACGACCCCGGGCTGATCAACACCTTCAATGAGATAATCTCGTCGAACGGGCTTACCCCGGCGGACCTTAATCTTGAAGTTACCGAGTCCGCTTATACCAAGGACACCGAACAGATAATCCACACGCTGAACGAGCTTCGTGGTCTCGGATATTTCACGGAGATGGACGACTTCGGAACGGGGTATTCCTCTCTGAATATGATCTCCGAGCTGCCGATAGACGCGCTGAAGCTTGACCGCCAGTTCACCGTCAACGCATTCGACAAGCAGAAGGATACGAGGATGATCGAGATAATCATCGACATTGCGAACTATCTCTCCGTGCCCGTCATTGCGGAAGGAGTCGAAACGGAAGAACAGTACTCGGCGCTGCGTGAGCTCGGCTGCGACATAATCCAGGGTTACTATTTTTCACGCCCGGTGCCTCCGGAAGAGTTTGAAAAATATCTTATAGAGAGAAAACACCAGCTTGAAGAAGCGGGCGAATGATATTCACAATATAACGACGTAAAGGAACGGAAAAATGTCTCAATTCAAGGAAAGATTTCTGACCTTATCGGAAGAGGATAAAGGGAGAGAGCTCCCGAAATATCTGTCTCCGGTCGCCGTATGGGCGCTCGCTTTCGGCTGCGCTGTGGGCTGGGGCTCTTTCGTCATGCCGGGAACGACGTTTCTGCCTATCGCCGGCCCGCTCGGTACAGCGCTCGGTATTGCGCTCGGCGCCGTGATAATGTTTTTCATCGGCATCAACTATTACAATCTGATGAAAAAATACCCGGACGCGGGCGGCGCGTATTCGTACGCAAAAGGCGTTCTCGGTCCGGACAGAGCGTTCCTCGTTGCGTGGTTTCTGATACTGACGTATTCCGCGATAATCTGGGCGAACGCGACGGCGCTCTCCATAATCGCGAAGAGCATCGTCGGCGACGTCTTCTGCTTCGGCTTCAGATATGAGATCTCGGGCTATACCGTTTACTTCGGGGAACTGCTCCTCTCCGCGGTACTTCTTTTCGCCGCTTACCTTGTGTGCGCCGCGGGGAAGAGAGTGTTGAAATACGTCCAGACCTTTCTCGCCGCGGGGCTGTTTATCGGCGCCGTGGTCTGTTTCGTCGCCGTCGCGATCTACCGCGGCGGATTGGATAAAATGGCGCCGGCGTTTTCAAACGACGGCTCTCCCGTGACGCAGGTCCTTGCCATAGTCATTCTCGCTCCCTGGGCTTTCATCGGCTTTGAGTCGATCTCACACTCCGCCGGTGAATTTAAATTCAAAATGAAAAAATCGCTCCCCATAATGATTTTTGCGCTTGCCGCAGGGGCGATAACGTATATACTTCTGACATTTTGCGCCACTCTCGCTTGCCCTGACGGATATGCTTCCTGGGCGGAGTACATAAAAGATCTGGCGTCCGCAAACGGTGTTGCCGGTATTCCGACATTTTATGCCGCGAAGGCGGCGATGGGCGACGCCGGACTCGGGATACTTGCCTTTGCCGCGTTCTGCGGGATCTCGACCGGACTTATCGCAAACTACGTCGCGGTCAGCAGACTTCTCTTCGCTATGGGGCGCGACGGCGCGATCCCCGGAGCGTTCGGCAGGCTCGGACGGCGCGGCACTCCGAAGACAGCGCTTCTCGGAGTTTTCCTCTTTTCCGTTCTGGTACCTCTTCTCGGAAGGACCGCGATCGGCTGGATCGTTGACGTGACGACGATCGGCGCGTCGGTCGTTTATCTGTACGTTTCGATGTGCGCGGTCGTGCTCGGAATGAAGGAGAAAAACAGAAAGACGCTCGTATACGGAGTCATCGGCGCGGTCTTCGCCATGATGTTCATTCTCTATTTCATCCTCCCGAACTTCTGGACGACGGGCAAGCTCGCGACCGAGTCGTATCTGATCCTCGTGCTCTGGAGCGTCGCCGGTATCTTCGTGTTCCGTGCGATGATCCATCGTGACAAGAACCGCCGTTACGGCAAGTCGAGCACTGTGTGGATCGTATTCATCCTTCTGATTTCAATCGTTTCGCTCGTCTGGGTCAGACAGGCGACAGTTCAGGAAACCGGAGATATCGCAAATGACGTCACAAAGTATTACGAACAGACGGCGACGGATAATGGGGACGATCCCGGAGGTGAGAGCGTCGAAAAGACGGAAAAATATATATCCTCCAGAATAAACGAGTTCGGTTCGTTCGTCACGAAGAACGTGTCGATCCAGCTCGCGCTGATAATCATATCTGTCGTCACCGTCTTCAGCATTTTCTCTATAATCAAAAAACGTGAAAAGCAGATAGAGGCGGAGAAGCTTCGGGCGGAGGAGATAAGCCGCGCCAAGAGCGTCTTTCTCTCCAATATGAGCCACGACATCAGAACTCCGATGAATGCCGTTATAGGCTATACGGCACTGGCGTCTAAGGTGGATGACGTTCCGGATGAGGTGCGCGACTATCTGTCGAAGATCGACAGTTCAAGCCGTCATTTACTCTCTCTGATAAACGACATTCTCGACATGAGCCGCATTGAAAACGGAAAGATGTCGCTTGAACTCGAGCCTTCCGATATAGTCGCGATGTTCGACGAGGTCTGCGATATCTTCGCTCCGCAGATGAAGGACAAAGGACTTGAATTCAAGTCGGAGCGCGACGTAGCCGACCGCTTCGTCGTCTGCGACAAAAAGAGGATCACGAGGATCCTTCTCAACCTTATTTCAAACTCGATGAAATATACTCATTCCGGCGGCTCTGTCAGCGTTTCGCTGAAAGAGACCGGCTGCAGTAACAGAAGAGCGTCGTTCGTGATCGTCGTCGCCGACACGGGGATCGGTATGTCTCCGGAATTCGCCGCAAAGGTGTTTGAGGCGTTTGAGCGCGAAAGAAACGCAACGGTCAACAACACGCAGGGAACCGGTCTCGGTATGGCGATAACTAAGAGCCTTGTGGAAGAGATGGGCGGCGATATATCGCTCGTCACCGAGCAGGGCAAGGGAAGCGCGTTTACCGTCGATCTTTCGTTCGAGATCGCCGAGGGCTTTGAAGAGAAAGAAAAAGAGGCGGTGGCCGAGGAAGAAAAAGTCGACTTCACGGGTAAAAAGCTGTTCCTTGTAGAGGACAACTTCATAAATATGGAGATCGCGAAAAAGATTCTGTCGATGATGGGATTTGAGATCGACTCCGCGGAGAACGGCAGGGTGGCAATGGATAAATTCTCAGCGATGGAGAGCTGTCCGTTTGACATAATACTGACCGACATTCAGATGCCGGAGATGAACGGCTACGAGACTGCGCGTGCAGTTCGCGCGCTCGGCGGAGACTGGGCAAAGATACCTGTCGTCGCTATGACCGCAAACGTCTTTCCTGAGGATATCAAAGAGGCTAAGGAAGCCGGGATGAATGGATTTATCTCAAAGCCTATAGACGTTCCCGAGATGACGAAGACTCTCCGTCAGGTCCTCTCGAAGAGCAAACAATAATATATACCGCAAAAGGAGAATACGTATATGTTGACTCTTGATTTCTTAAGGGAATACGGCGCAAACGTCGAGGAAGGACTTGCGCGCTGTATGAATATGGAGGATTTTTACCTCGGGCTTGTCAATTCCTCGCTTGACGACGAGTTTTTCGGCGTTCTTCAGAGTTCCGTCGCCGCCGGCGACCTCGACGGGGCGTTCAAAGCCGCTCATACGCTCAAAGGAATGGCGGGAAATCTTTCTCTGACGCCGCTTTTCAAGATCGTTTCCGAAATGACGGAGCTGCTCCGCGTGAAGGCGGACGCAGACTATCCGGCGATGGCGAAGGCGGTCGATGAGGAGCACAAAAAGCTTCTTGCCTCGAGAGAATAAAAACACGGGCTGAGGGAGAAGGTGACCTTCCCGCTCAGCCCGCAGCTATATTCAAAGCGTGTTTCAACTTATATGACAGATATGTCGCCGCTCATCTGAAAAAGTCGGAACCGGATGCTAAGAGCACTATCAGCGCCACAAATGCCGAGGCGACAAGAAACGCAAGTATGATCGTTCCTACAGGATTCTTTCTGTTCATATGATAATGTCTCCATTGAAATGATTTTGCGATGAAAAGTTAAAAATATTACAGTAAAATTTTACCATAGTATTTCGGATTTGTAAAGCGAAAAAACTCAAAATTCGACAATTTTTTTATTAAAATATTTAATAGAACACCATGGAGGTGTGAATGGTACTTATACACAGAGGTGAGCGCGCCGAGTTTTCGGAAGGCGAGACCTATTTTGAAGCGGCAGAGAGATTCAAGGATGCTTACGACGCGCCGATAATTCTTGCGAAGGTCGGCGAGAGACTCGTAGAACTAAACAAGAGGATAGACGTAAAAGACGGCTCGACGTCTTTGTCGTTCATAACTACCGCAGATCCTGACGGCCACAGAACTTACGAGCGCGGTGCGACTATGATGTTCCTTCGCGCGATGACGAGAGTCTACGGAAAGAGTCTTAAGTCTGTAAAACTTCAGTTTTCGGTCTCGGACGGTTTGTTTTTCACGGCGAAATTCACGGATCCCGGAACGGTAATAACTTCGGAAAAACTCGCCGAAGTCAAAGCGGTGATGGAGCGATACGTTCACGAAAACGAGAGATTTGTAAAGAGCAAAGACCGCACCGAGGATACCGCGGCTTTATTCCGTCATTTCGGAATGCGGGACAAGGAGAGACTTTTCCACTACCGCCGAAGCTCGACGACAAACGTTTATCGCTTCGGCAATTATGTTGACTATTATTACGGCTATATGCCGCCGTCCGCGGGTTATATAAATGTATTCGATCTTGAACTTCTCGACGGCGGGGTACTTCTCGTTATTCCTAACAAGTCGGAACCGACAAAGCCGGGCAGAGCGAACGTTCCGCCGAAGCTTTTTGCGACGATGAGGGACACTAATATCTGGGGCGAAAACATAGGCGTGCCGACAGTCGCCGCGCTCAACGACGCGATCTCGCGCGGAGACGGGCAAAGGATAGTTCTCGCTTCCGAAGCTCATCAGGAGCACCTGATCGGAAAGATCGCCGAGAGGATAAAGACCGAGGGGCGCCGCATCGTGATGATCGCAGGCCCTTCGTCCTCCGGTAAGACGTCGTTTTCGCACCGCCTTGCGATCCAGCTCGGCAATTTCGGGCTTCGCGCTCATCCGCTCGCGCTCGACAACTATTACGTCGAAAGGTCAAAGACGCCTCTCGACGAGAACGGAGAGTACGATTTTGAGTGCCTTGAGGCGTTGAACATAGAACTTTTCAATGACAATATGAGGACTCTGCTCCGGGGAGAGCGGGCATCGCTTCCGGTCTTCAATTTCAAGACGGGACTGCCCGAGTTCGGCGCGGGAGAGATGGCGATAGATTCCGACGAAGTGCTCGTTATAGAGGGGATACACGGACTCAATGACAAGCTTTCGTATGCGATCGACGCCGCGGATAAGTTCAAGATCTATATAAGCGCGGTCACGGCGCTCAACGTCGACGAGCACAACAGGATCCCGACGACAGATAACCGTGAGATACGCAGAATGGTGCGCGACGCGAGGACGAGAGGATTCTCCGCAACGGATACGATCTCGCGCTGGCAGTCTGTGCGGCGAGGCGAGGAGAAGCATATATTCCCGTATCAGGAATCATGCGACGTGATGTTCAACTCGGCGTCGCTTTACGAGCTCGCGGTCCTTAAGATCTTTGCCGAGCCGCTTCTGTTTACTATAGCGCACGACGCGCCCGAGTATCCGGAGGCAAAGAGACTGCTCAAATTCCTCGAATATTTCCTTGCGCTCTCGACAGAGGACGTTCCGAAAAACAGTATCGTCCGCGAGTTCATCGGCGGCAGCGCGTTCAACGTCGGATGACCGAATGAACGAATATGCATTGGAGCTTTGAAGAAAGCATCCGCGCGCTCTCGTAAAAACTTATGAAAGCTGAAAGAGATCTTTCTTTATGCCTCATTTTACAAAGCAGTAATAGAATTGCAGTATTATATTATTATTTGAATGGTAAAATTCAATTAATCAGGGCCAATATGTCGACAGGGAGGAGCAAGCGAAATGAAAAACGATACCGGAACGGATAAGATCTCAAAAAGGATCCGCGTTGCGATCGCCTGGTGTTTCATAACGTATGCAATGATCCTTTTCGGAGAGAGGATCGCGAGTATTTCCAGAGTGATTGCCAACGGCGTATTTTTCGCATCGGGATTCGATTCGTTCGTCAACGTAACGGCGTCGCTTTCGCTCATCTGCGCCGCGGTGATGCTGGCGGCACTTCCTAAAAACAGGGGATTGATACTTTCCCTTGCCGGAGTCGGGGACAGCATAGATTATGATGCGATGTCTTTGACCTGCGGAGTGCTTCTGGTCTCCGGAATGCTTCACACGGAGTACACGTTTGCCCCGGTCCAGTTCGCCGCTTACGGCTTTCTGATCGCGGCGATGGTCATAAAGACTGCCGACACCGCAAGGCGTTCGGAACACAGATTCAAGCTGTGGTACACGCTGATATATCTTGTAGCGTTTTCGATGGCGATCCCGGTGATGTATCGTTCATCGATCGAGCTTGCGACCTTGTTCCACGTGGTCGAAGGGATCTCTGCTTTAGCGCTCGTCGCGCTGTTTACCCGGATGATGCGCGCGGTTTTTAAAGAGAGACCCGACGATCTGATCGGTTATCTGCCGTTTGTCGCAATGGTCGTTTTTGACGCGGCGGTCCTCTTTATGAGGTGGAGCGAAGAGATCAATACGTTCGTTCTGATTTTTGCCTCGGCTGCGGCGTCGGTGTTTATTGTCGGCAAGATCATATTTGCCGTATCGGGCAAAAAGTCAGAAAAATAAGAGGCGCCACGTCGCCTGAAAAGTATTTGCGGCATGATATGCCGCGGGAGATTTTATGAAGCATAAGCATTTGAGTTTAACAACGAAATACATCGCGATTGCCTGCACCCTGCTTCTTGTGGTCAACGTGATACTCGGCGTTCTTCTTACAGTTCAGTCGGGTAATTCCATGAAAGACGCTCTGGCGAAACATATGCTCGCTGTCGCAAACACCGCTGCGTCTTCGGTCGACGGCGATTTCGCCGCCTCTCTGACAGAGGACGACGTGGGAAGTGAAGAGTACGTTCGTGTTGCGGATACGCTCAACACAATAATAGATATTCAGCGCAACAGCGATATCAAGTTCATTTATCTCGTCAAGCGCGTGGATGGCCGATATGTGTTCATCCTTGATCCCGATCCGGATGATCCGGCGGATTACGGTGAAGAGGTCGTCACGACTCCCGCCCAGGATACCGCGTGGGAAGGTACCGCTGCGATAGATCCGGAACCGCTTGAAGACGAGTGGGGATGTTTCTACACGGCGTGGAGTCCGATCTACGATTCGGAAGGAAAAGTCGTCAGTATGGTCGGAGTCGACTTTGCCGCCGACTGGTACGATGCGCAGATCGCGTCTCAGGCAAGAACGGTCATCATCGCCAGCATTCTTTCTCTTTCCATCGGAGCGCTGATAATGTTCCTTTTAACAGTTCAGCTCCGCCGGAGATTCAAAACTCTTAATTCCGAGCTCTCGGTTCTGTCAGATGACGTCGGTATGTTGTCCGAGGAGATAAAAGCCGGTCCCGGCTACAGCGCTGCGACCGCAAACGAGGAAGCCGTTGAAGTAGTCAAAAGCAGCGATACGATCGGAGATCTCAGTGTAAAAGTCCGCAATATGCAATCGGAGCTTAAAGATTATATAACGTATATGCATGCGCAAGCGTACACCGACTCTATGACGGGTTCGGCTAACAAGACTGCATATCTTGAAAAAATAAAAGAGATCAATTCCGAGATCAATGCCGGCGACGCATCGTTCGCCGTAGTGGTTTTCGACGTCAACGGACTTAAGAGCACAAACGACAATTTCGGACATGAATGCGGCGACCGTATTATCACCGATACCGCAGAGATCATCCGCCGCGTATTCCCGGGCACTATGGTATACAGAATAGGCGGAGACGAGTTTATCGCTGTCGTTGAGGGAATGGACCGGAAAGAGCTTGAAGAGCGTTTTGCAAAACTTGACGAGGAGATAGATCATTTCAACCGCGAAGAAAAGAAGTATTCCATGACTCTCTCTTTCTCGTACGGCGGTTCAGTTTATCGCCCCGGAGAGGACGCCGCTTTCAAGGCGGTCTTCAAACGCGCAGATGAAGAAATGTATAAGAATAAGGCAAAGCATTATGATGAAATGCAGTGATAGATAATATCAACTGAAATATGCGGGGAAGCTTCCATCAAAAGTTTCTCCGCATTTGTTCTATGCGCCGGAAAACGAGAGCTGACGGCGGATCGCGGCGTTTTTCTACTCGCGGTAGAGAATGAAAAATTCCCGGTAGAGCGCATTTTACTCGCCGTCGGGTGACAAAAGACGCTGCCGATGATATAATTCTTTCGTAGGCAGGCGGCATTACCGGACGGCCGGATATTGTCTTAGTAAAGATGACCTTTTAGATATTGCATTAAGTTCTTCTTTATGATATAATAATATATTGACAAGATATGCGCTGTTTCTGCGGCGCGGAAGGAGAGCTTTGTGGACAAGAGAGAGGTCATCTATTACAGCGACGAACTCCACGATGAGTTTTCGACTGCTGTCATCACGCCGAAGCGTATAGATGAGAACTTTGTTTACGACAGACACGGACCGTTCCGGGCGGTTTCCCGCTTTTTCTGGTACAGAGTCATTGCGACGCCGCTTGCCTTCCTTTATGTAAAGCTTTCTCTTCATCAGAAAACGGTGGGTAAAGAAAAGCTGAAGCCCTATAAAAAGACCGGGATCTATCTTTACGGAAATCACACGCAGGCAGTCGGAGACCCGCTGACGCCGAACGTATTTTGCTTTCCTAAGAGAGTTTCTTTCATCGTCCATCCGAATAACGTTTCAATGCCCGTCCTCGGAAAGATCAACCCGACGCTCGGCGCGATACCGCTGCCGGACACCCTCGGCGCTTACAAAAACTTTTCTGAGTGTCTGAAGGGAAGGATAGAACGGCGCCACGCGGTCGTGATATATCCGGAGGCGCACATCTGGCCTTATTACACGAAGATCAGAAATTTCCCGGACACTTCGTTCGGCTATCCTGCGAAAGCGGATACCCCGGTATTCTGTTTTGTCAATACGTATCAAAAGAGGAAGCGCGGAAAGAAACCCAAGATGGTGACTTACGTCGAGGGACCGTTTTTCCCGGATATGACGAAGTCCGTTCGCGAGAGGACAAAACTCCTTCGCGACGAGGTTTACAGCGCTATGACGCGCCTCGCGGAGAATTCAGACGTCGAGGTGATAAAATATATAAAAAAAGACGCCGAAGCGTCGGAAAGGAGCGAATGACAGATATGGTAAACGTACTGTTTTGCGGAAACGACGGAGTTTTCGACGGGTTTCTGACCTGCGCGCTCTCGATAATGATGCGAACCGAGTCGAAAGAACCTTTTTCATTCCATATTTTTACCATGGCGCTCCCGCGGATCAGTGAGAAATATACACCGCTCTCGGAGGAGCACGTCGCGCTGTTCGATAAGACGATAAAGCGCTTCAATCCGGAGAACGATGTCACGATCCACGACGTTTCGGAAATTTACGAGCGCGAATTCGCGCTGTGCCCGAACGAGGGCGCGTACTGTTCGCCGTATACGCTGATAAGACTGTTTGCCGATCTTATCGACGGGATTCCCGACAAGATCCTGTACCTCGATGCGGATATAATGTTTAACCGCGATATTCATTTGCTCTACGACACCGACGTCGAGGGTTACGAGTACGCCGCCTCACGCGATCACTACGGCAAGTATCTGATCTATCCGAATTATATAAACGCCGGGGTGCTGCTTTTCAATATGAAAGAGTGCCGTCTGACAAACTTGTTCGGAAAGGCGCGCGACGAGATAAGACGGAAAAAGCTGACTTTCGCAGATCAAAGCGCGATAATCCGCTCGACAACGAGGCGGCGCGTAATGGCTCAGCGCTTCAACGACCAGAAGTTTTTACATAAACACACCGTCGTGAGACATTTTTCAAAACGGCTTTTCTGGCTGCCGTATCCGCACACCGAAAACGTCAAACAGTGGCAGGTGGAACGCGTTCATAAGATCTTCGGATACACCGCATTCGACGACATCCTTGACGAATACGTTAAAACAGTCTCGGAAAATAAATAATCATTTTATATCTTCAATTCTAAGCAAAGGAAAACGACAATGAGCAGACAAAACGTACCGATATTTTTCGCATGCGACGACGCGTTCGTGAAATTCACCGCGGTTTCGATCCGCTCTCTTATTGATAACGCGTCAGCTGATAACGATTATACCGTTTACATACTTCACGCCGGCATCGACGAGGCGCTGCAAGAGCGCACCCGCGAGCTTTCTGCGGATAACGTGAAGATCGTTTTCGCTGACGTTCAGGACAGACTGCGCGAGGTCTCGGAGCGCCTGCCGCTTCGCGATTACTATTCAAAGACGACTTACTTCCGCCTCTTCATCGCCGAGATGTTCCCGGAGTATGACAAGGCGATATATATAGACAGCGACACCGTCGTTCAGGGCGACGTCGCGGAGCTTTTCTCCGTCGATCTCGGCGAGTCGATCGTCGGCGCCTGCCACGAACAGGCAATGGTGCAGACGGACAACTACGGCGAATACGTCGAGCAGGTCGTCGGAGTCTCGCGCTATAACTATTTCAACGCGGGCGTGCTCCTTATAAATTGCAAAGTGTTCCGCGAGAGAAGTGTGCTTGCAAAATTCCTGGAGCGCCTTCGCGACTATAACTTCGTCGTCACGCAGGATGAAGACTACCTCAATCTTATCTGCAAGGACCACGTCTTCTGGCTCGACCAGAAGTGGAACACCGAGGTCTACGGCGAGATCCCGTACCCGATCGAAGAGGCGAAGATCATCCATTATATAATGGTAAATAAACCGTGGCACTATGCTGACTGTATGTACGGCGACCTCTTCTGGAAGTACGCCGAGCGCACCGCTTTCTACGACGAGATAGTGAACGTGCTCGAGTCGTATACGGACGAGGAGCGCCGCCGCGACGAGCAGGTAATGGACAACCTCATGGCGCTTGCAAAAGCGGAGAGCGAACGCGACGACAATTATCAGAAGATGCTAAATAGTACGATCCGCGCCCGCGACCGCGTCGAGATACTCGAGAAGATCGCTCAGTATGAGAGGGAGGGAAGATTCGACGAGGACGTCGAGGACGACCCGCCGTCCCGCACGCTGATGCCCGACGAGATCGAGTACGGCGACCGCAGCGTCAAGCAGAAAGTCAAGACTCGCCTCGCATTCTCTGTCGCGCGCCGTTTTGTCAATTCGCTCATTGAGGATAAAAAGCTCATAATCAAAGACATCAAAGGAATAGAGAACCTCAAGAATTTGAAGAGCGGAGCGATAGTCACCTGCAACCATTTCAACGCGTTCGACAGCTTCGCAATGCAGCTCACATACGAACGCGCGGACATACCGGAACGCGAGCTTTACCGTGTCATCAGAGAAGGCAACTATACGTCGTTCCCCGGTTTCTACGGATTCCTTATGCGCAACTGCAACACCCTCCCGCTCTCGTCAAACATCGTGACGATGAAGAAGTTTATGAAGGGCGTTGACGATCTGCTCTCCGACGGTCACTTGATACTCGTTTATCCCGAGCAGTCGATGTGGTGGAACTACAGAAAACCGAAGCCGCTCCAGCGCGGAGCGTATATCTTCGCGTACCGCAACGACGTCCCGGTAGTGCCGTGCTTTATCACGATGAAGGACTCCGACCTCATGGGCGACGACGGATTCTACGTTCAGGAGTATACGATCCACGTCAGCGAACCGATCTATCCCGATAAGTCGCTCCCGTACCGCGCCGCGATCACGGAGCTGATGGATAAAAACTACGCTCTCTGGAAAGAGATCTACGAGAGGGAATATAATATGCCTCTCGTGTATGACACCGAAAACGGCGAATCTGAAACATCTGCGGACGAAAAATAAAAAATAACCCTTTCAAAGGTTTTGAAAGGGGGGCAGCTGATATGCACCCCAAAAGTGTCTAACTTTTGGGGTGCATATCATTTATTCATTCATTTATTTAACAATTCATCTCACGTAATTCATTGTGACTTCCGTGTTCGGAAAGTTGCGAAGACAGAATTCTTTCATCTCGCGCCTGCCCCAGATGTGCGAACTGTGGATGTTGATGTGTTTCGGCACTTTGCTGTTGTTTCTCATCCATACGAGAATGTCGAGACCTGTAGGACCGTATCCGAGGTCATAGTCGAGGGAAACAAAATCAAAATCGTGGATAGACAGCTGCCAGATCGCGTCCTCGAATTCGCGGCAGCAGATAAAGTCGTCGCCTTCGGGAAAGGGACGGAGATCGTCGACGAATAGTTTCATACATCCTCCGATTTGAATTGAAAATGGAAAATTGAAAATGGAAAGCGGAAAATTTTTAAATGGGTCTCAGAGGAAAACCATTTCAAAAGTTTCCCATGAATCTCATCCCGCTTCAGAACTTTTCTTCTTCTTCGTAAAGTGACATCAGCCGGTCTTCAACGTAAGTCTTGCGGTCGTCGAGCTCGGCGGCGCGCTGATAATCGGTCGCAGCGTCGCCGTACAACTCGTCGGAGATTTCTGCGAGCTCGCGCTCGAGACGTTCTATCTCCTCTGCGACTTCGCGGCGTCGCTTTTCATACTGACGCGCCTCGGCGGCTTCCTTCTTGCGGAGAAGGTAAAGCTCTTTGTTGGTGAGAAGACCGCTGTCCGACTCGAAAGACTCATCTTCGGCAGCCTTCACGCCCTCTTTTGCACGCTCTCGTGCGCGCTCGTAATCGGCGTACGACGGATACAAAACTATCCCGCCGTCTTTCAGCTCGATGATCCTTGTTGCAAGCTTTCGCATAAAATATCTGTCATGGCTCACCGCGATCAGCGTTCCGTCAAATGACTCGAGCGCCGATTCGAGCGCTTCTCTGGAACCGATGTCAAGATGGTTAGTCGGTTCGTCAAGTACGAGCAGGTTCATCTTAGAAAGAATAAGTTTTGCGAGAGTCAGCCGCGCGCGCTCGCCGCCGGAAAGGACCGAAACGCTCTTGAAAGCATCGTCGCCGCGAAACATAAAGAGAGCGAGAGTGTTCCGAAGCTCGGTCTGATTGCGGTCCGGATACGCGTCCCAAAGCTCGTCTATCACCGTTTTCGTCGGATCGAGATTCTGGTTTTCCTGATCGTAATAACCGATCGTCACGTTGTAGCCGTATTCAAATACGCCGGACGTCGCGCTGATCTTTTCAAGAAGTATTTTTAATAGCGTGGATTTTCCGGTCCCGTTAGCGCCCGCGATGAAAACACGCTCGCGCTTTTTTACTTCGAACGAGATGTCGCGGAAGAGGACTTTTGACGGATAAGCCATAGAAAGCGACCTGACTGAAAGAACGTCGTTTCCGCTCTCCTGACTTTTCGTAAAGCCGAAACGGATCGACTTCGGAGCGTCTTTCGGGCGCTCGACTTTTTCCATTCTCGCTATCGCTTTTTCGCGGCTCTCCGCGGCGATAATATTGCGCTCGCGGTTCCATCTGCGCTGCTGTTCTATATATGCTTCAAGACGCGCGATCTCTTTTTGCTGAAGATCGTATTTTTTTTGCTCTGCCTTGCGGTATTCTTCTTTTAACTTCAGATATCCAGTGTACGGAGCGCCGTAAAGCTTTGCCGCGTGATGCTCCACGTCGAGCGTCTTCGTCGTCACGCGGTCGAGAAAATATCTGTCGTGGCTGACAACGAGAAGCGTCTTTTTGTAGTTTGAGAGCACTCCCTCGAGCCATTCCATAGTATCCGTGTCGAGATGGTTGGTCGGTTCGTCAAGAATCAGAATGTCCGGCTCCGAAAAGAGAAGACGCGCGATATTCAGCCTTTCGCGCTCACCTCCGGAGAGCGAAGATACTTCTGCTTCAAAAGTATTTTCGGGAAATCCGAGCTTTTGGAGAATACTGCGGCATCTCGATTTGTAATGAAGTCCGCCGTTGTCGATAAATCTTGCGTTGACCTCGGAAAACTCTGACGTCAGACGGTGGAGGTCATCGCCTTCGGCGCGTTTTAAGAGCTCTTCAAGCTCCGCAAGTCTTGTCTCGTCGCGGCAGATATCGGGGCGTGACGCGTACATCTGCGAGAGTACGGAGCCGTCGACACCTTCAAACGCTGCCACATTGAACGCGTCGTCCTGTTCCATCATACCCACTGTACGGTCTTTCGCAATATATACTTTTCCGTCGGTGGGGGCAAGCTTGCCCGTGATAATGCGAAGAAGAGTCGACTTGCCGGATCCGTTGACGCCGACTATACCGACTCTGTCGCCGTCCTCAACGGCGAAGCTTATGTTTTCGAGAATGTCCTTTACGCCGACCTTGAAAGATACGGCGCTGACGCTTAGCGCAGTCATAATATGCCCCTTGAATAAAAAGCGGAGCCGCCCGTTCCCGGCGCGGCTCCGCCGCTTTGATTTGTTATTGTCTTTTTCCGCGGCGTCCGATCACAGATCCGACAGCGATCAAAATGATCGCAACTATAACGATGATCTGAAAGACGGACAACGTTTTCACCTTTTCCGTAAGCTCGGAGAAAAAGGAAGGAGATTCGTCTTCTGTGTTAATATTTTCAACTGCCTCCGGCTCGGGATCCGCATCGGAAGAGGAACTCTGTTCCGCCTTTTCAAACTGCGGAGCGCGGTCCAGCGAGAGAAGCCTTAGCGGAAAAGAAGAGACGACCTTGTCGTATCTTTCCGCAGCTTCGGCGTAATCTTTCAGCGTTCCGAGTGAACGGTAGGAATCGTTTACCGAATCGTAAAGCGCTTTCGCGGCTCTCTTGACGTCGGCCTTTGCGCTTCCGTAATAGATCAGGCTGTAGACCGCTTCGGTCTTTTCGCGAAGACGTTTTGCGAGCGAAACGTCGTTCCAGAACGGTGTTTCACACTCGCGGTCAAGCTCGTCTGCGATCTTTCTCTGCTCTTCGGCAGCATCTCTGTCGCCGCCCGTCGAGTCATAGATGTACGAAAGACTCCTTGCGTCATTCGTCATCTGTGAGACAAGCGCTCTCACCTCGGGGTAGTACTCTTCAACGTCGGACGATCTGCGGGAAACGGTGATATACATGGCGAGAGCTGAGAATATGACGATAACTGCGACGAGGACCGTGACCGCGAAGACGCGGTTCGTGCGCCAGAAGACCGCGCGTTTCGTAAGCGCTTCTTTGATCTTCTTCGTTTTTTCGGCTTTGGGTTTAGGCGCGTTCTGGTTGTCGCGGCTTGCGGAATATCTGAATTTCGCGCCGTCGTTGTTTGTGTAGTTGATGTTCTTCTTGTCGTTCATGTTACCGTTCATCGCCGTTCTCCTTTCCCGCCGCTATGCTGTCCGGCGGAGTCCGCCGTCAGGCTGTCGGCTGTGTGTCAGTATTCTGATTTCTGAGCTTGAGAAGATTCTCGCG
Source organism: Clostridia bacterium (assembly GCA_017445115.1). Next base: position 54,562 of record JAFSUU010000024.1, read on the forward strand.
AAGTTCGTTTTCGATCTTCGAAAGCTCCGCTTCGGCGGCGCGTCTGCCCGCTTTGCCTTCCGCCTGAATCTTCTGTACTTCTTCTATCGTTGCGATAAGTTCTTTGTTTGTATGTGTGAGCGTTTCTATGTCTACTATGCCGCGTTCGCTCTCTTTTGCGACTTCTACGGTCGCGGTGTGAAGCGCTTCCGCGTTCTTCTTGAGCAGTTCGTTAGTCATATCGGTCACCGCTCTTTCGGCTTCCATCGCCTGCTTTGAATGAGCGAGTCCGAGAGATATGAGCATCTGGCTCTTCCAGAGCGGGATCGTGTTGACGATCGTGGACTGGATCTTCTCGGTCATCAGCGCGTCGTTGTTCTGAACGAGTCTGATCTGCGGCGCCATCTGGATCGAGATGGTCCTCGTCAGTTTGAGGTCGTGCAGCTTCTTTTCGAATCTGTCGCACATAGCCTCAAAATCGCTTGCCGCCTGCGCGTCTTCGGGAAGCCCGGATGCGGCAGCTTTTTCTCTTTTCTCGACAAGAGTGGTCTCGCGCTCCTCGGCGAGCCTCTTTTCGCCGGCGATGATATACATCGTCAACTCCTTGAGATACTCAAGGTTTATACCGTAAAGTTTGTCGAGCATCGAGATGTCCTTGAGAAGCACGACCTGATGTCCTTCGAGGGAAGCGACGATGGCGTCGACGCTCTTCTCGGCTTTCTGATATTTCGTCTTCATCGTCTCGACGTTCTTTCTCGCACGTTTGAATAAGCCTTTGAAGCCCTTTGCGTCGTCGTCAGTGATACCTTTCAGTTCTACGACGAGCCCTGCCAGCATATCGCCAACTTCGCCGAAATCCTTCGTCTTCACGTTTTCAAGCGCGCTGTCGGAGAATTCTGCGACCTTCTGCTGCGCCGCCGCGCCATACTGCATGACGAGACTGCTGTTTGTGATATCAATGCTCTTCGAGAATTCGTCGACCTTTGCGCGCTCCTCCTCGGTCAGCATTTTTTCGTAGTCCGGCTCCTGCACTGCGGAATCGACCGTAGGTACGGTCTCCGCCTCTTTTACCGCCGCTGAGGACGTGCCGAGGGGATCGAGTGTCAGCTCCGGAGTCTTTTGTACTGCAAATCCGTTTTCAAAATCGTTCATACCGTTCTCCTCTTAATATATAAGGTAGATTATTTTGTTCTGTTATTTCACGTCGCCTTTTCCCATCAGCGCGTCAAGTACTTCGATGTCTGTTGTGACGTCGAGATTGTCGTTTGCAAACTGCGCGTCGAGCTGACGGCGGAACGCGTCGTCGATCGACACGAGCGAACCCTCTATCGCTTTCATCGACGATTCGATGTTATCGCCCCGGTTGCCCTGACGGTACATCTCTCTGTAGTTTTTCATCATCTTTACGACCATGGGAAGATAGAGATTTATGAACTTGCGGGAGATCTTCAGATCCTCCGGATGCGCCGTAAGGTTCGTGACCATTCCGTCTGCGGTCGCCTTCATCGACAGCAGATGATCGGATGCTTCGGTCGAGCGCGAGAATATGAGCGGCTGGACTTCGGTGAAAATATCTATCGCTTCGTAAAGCGCCGTCATAGCGTCGTCAAGTTCCGGAACACCGCTCGCCGGACGGTCTTTATAAACCGTGATCTCTCTCGTCAGTTTTTTTACTGCGAAAAAGACTACCGCCGTCACCGCGCCGATTATGAGAAATCCCGGCAGCGTGTATGGCGTGAAAATGAGGCAAAGCGCAGCAAACGTCGCCGCCGCGGAATAGTACGGCGCGGTGGAGCGTTTTGATAATGCGATCTTTCTGTTGTTCATCTCTTTACCTCCTTATTAATTAATAGGATGGATCGGATCCTAATCTTCTTTCTTTTCCGATCCGTCGTCGGCGGTCCCTCCGCTGTAAGTGAAGGGATTGTCGTCTTCTTCCGGAGACTCTTCCGTATAATCGGGATCGTCGTCCGGGATCACGATGCTATCGGACCTTTCCTCGGGATTATCCTCTGAGATCTCTTCGGCTTCTTTTGCTTCTTCGGCTTCCGGTTCTTCGGGCTCGGAGATTTCCTCCGGTTCGTCATCCGGTTCGACCTCAGACTCTTCTGTTTCTTCTTCAGCTTCTTCCCCGGACGTTTCTTCGGATATTTCTTCGCCTGTCACATCTTCGGCGCTTTCTTTTGCCGTCGTTCCGTCGAGACCTTTCAGCTTTGCGGCGATGCCGTCGAGAAGTACGTCGTCCTCTTCGCCGTTTTCAGCTCCGGACTTTTCCTTCTCGCCGTCCTCAGTGTTCAACAACGCAAATCCGACTGTTTTTTCGCGGGCATTGAGAAGTTTTATTGCGAACGTGACGACAACGTAAAGCCACATTATGAGGCGGAACGCCTCAATGACCATATTAAAGCCGAAGCTGTCGACGTCGGCTATCCTTGACGCGATCCTCGAGATCGACACCATACCGCCGATCGAGATCGCCGCCAGCGAGGCGAACGTGAATTTGCGGCTCATCTTCGGCCTTCCGATAGAGATGCCACTCTCTGCCGTGAAATAGAGCATGAACGCGACGAGCATCACTATCTGATATATTTTGAGAGGGGAATTGAGCGGCTCATCCGAATTGAAGTAGACACGCAGTAGCGCAAACGCGCACATCAGCGCCGGAAAGAGACCGGTCAATGAGAGCGACGGCTTCTTTTCGAATACGCCCGCCGCTTTCATAAGGAAGAAAGCGGCGGAGAGAATAGCGAAGACTATCTCGGCGATAAAGACTGCGATCTTTGTTTCCGGAAGTCCGCCGCGAATGGCGACGAAAGCATACAGCAAGCACGTCAGACCGGCAAGCGTCGAGATGAATACGGTCAGAGAGGAGAATTTCGAACCGTCGTCGTATGCAATGCGGTTCGTCGACATGAAAAATCCGCATACTGCGAGCGCGATGCTCATAATGCAGACCGCGAAAGCCGCGCCGGCAAACGCGGAGCCGTATTCAAAGTGCATTATCGAGACGTCAAAATCGTTCGTCATCGCGAGAAACATCAGAATCGCACCGCCGAGGGCGAAAGCCGCGGCTATAGACGAGAGTATTATGACAAATGTCTTTGGTCTGTAAGATTTCAAACCGTCACACTTTCCGTAAGCTGATTTACCCTATATATGGTATATGATTATTATGCTTACAATAAATCTATTATTCTGTATTATATCATAAGTCGGGCGTTCTATCAACCGAATTTGTGCATTTTTTTCAAACAGTGCATATTGCACAAATTTTCGGCTTAAAACAATATTATTTTCTACATGATTGGCGGAAAAATATTCTTGACAAGGCTTTTATATATATGATATGATAATAGGGCACGGGCAAAACGGGCGAGAGGTTGCTGCCGCTAAAAAGTCACGGCGGCAGGGAATTCGCGCTCGGAGAGCCGGCGCGGACAAATATCGCGAGGTGCGCGGTGTGCCGGATTTCGAAATGCCATCCGGATCGAAGGCGTAGTTACTCACGCCGGGGTGATCCGGTTAATTTGAGGAATCCGCGGAAACGCCCGACCGCGTGTACAATCGGTCCGCTTATATATACTATTAAAGGAGGCAATCCAAGGTGGCAAAGAGTGAAAAGATCAAGGTCAGACTGAGAAGCTACGAGCACTCGATCATCGATTCCGCTGCGGCGAAGATCGTCGACATCGCGAAGAGAAACGGCGCTGAAGTTTCAGGTCCCGTACCGCTCCCCACGGAGAAAGAGATCATCACGATCCTTCGCGCTGTCCACAAATATAAAGACAGCCGCGAACAGTTCGAGCAGCGCACTCACAAGAGACTCATTGAGATCCGCAAACCCTCTAAAGAGCTCATCGAAGCGCTCATGAACGTAGAACTTCCCGCAGGCGTAGATATAGACGTTAAGATCTGACTTACGACTGCAAAAAGCCGAACCCGCCGTACAGAGCGCAGTCCGGGATCCCGAAAGAGACGACGGCAGCTTGATGACGGTTAGGTCACGTTGGCGCACCGCGGACGGCAACCGCAAAAACAAAGGGGTGTCAACCAATAACCTTAAAAGGAGAAAAACAGAAAGATGAAAAAAGGAATCATCGGAAAGAAGCTGGGTATGACCCAGATCTTCGGAGAAAACGGTATTGCGATCCCCGTAACGGTGATCGAAGCCGGTCCCTGCACAGTAGTGCAGAAGAAGACGGTCGAGACCGATGGCTACAACGCAGTGCAGCTCGGTTTTGAAGACGTCAAAGACAAGAAGCTCAATAAGCCCGCAGCCGGCCACTTCAAGAAAGCCGGAGTCGGTGCGAAAAAGCATCTCAAAGAGTTCCGCCTCGAGGGCGCATCTGAAATGAACACCGGTGACGTGGTGGCCGCCGATACCTTCGCCGCAGGCGACAAGGTCGACATTACTGGCATCACGAAAGGCCGCGGATACACAGGCGCCGTTAAGAGATGGGGACATCACATCCTTAAAATGACACACGGCACAGGCCCCGTTCACCGCGAAGTCGGTTCAATGGGCGCGTGCTCTTCCCCCTCCAGAGTTTACAAGAACAAGAAGATGGCGGGACAGTACGGTAACGAACAGGTGACCGTTCTCAATCTTGAAGTTGTCAAAGTTGACGCTACCGCGAACCTCGTTGCAGTCAAGGGCGCCGTTCCCGGCGCAAAGGGCGGCATCGTATTCATCCGCGACAGCGTTAAAGCATAAGTCGAAAGGAGGAAACTTAAATGCCTGAAATTAAAGTTTTGAATATGGCGGGAAAAGAAGTCGGAACGATGACTCTCTCCGATAAAGTTTTCGGCGCCGAAGTAAACACGGCTGTCCTCCATGCGGCAGTAGTAGCGTACCTCTCCAACCAGAGACAGGGAACGCAGTCCACGCTCACACGCACCGAAGTTTCCGGCGGCGGCAAGAAGCCCTGGAGACAGAAGGGTTCCGGCAGAGCGCGTCAGGGTTCGACCCGCGCTCCTCAGTGGACACACGGCGGCGTAGCTCTCGGTCCGAAGCCGCGCCTCTACAAAGTTAAGCTCAACAAGAAAGTAAAGCGCGTTGCAATGTTCAGCGCACTCTCCGCAAAGGCGAGCGAAAACGAACTTATCGTTATTGATAAGATCGAAGCGTCTGAATACAAGACGAAGACGATGGCAAAGATGCTCGCAGACGTTAAAGCCGGAAAGAAAGCTCTCGTGGTTCTCCCCGAGTGTGACGACAAGGCGATATCGAGTCTGCGCAACATTGAAGGCGTAAAAGTATCTCAGTGGAACACTCTGAACGTTTACGACATTCTCAACTGCGAGAGCCTCGTCGCATCTCAGGACGCCATCAACAAGATCCAGGAGGTGTATGACAAATGAAATTCGCTCAGGATATAATTTTGAAGCCGATCGTGACCGAGAAGTCCATGGACCTCACCGGCTCGAAGAAGTACACCTTTAAGGTAGCGCAGGGCGCAACGAAGCCCGAGATCGCAAAAGCGGTCGAAGAGCTCTTCGGCGTCAAAGTCGAAAGAGTAAACACAGTCTCTATGAAGAGAAAACCCAAGAGACTTCGTTACAGCCTCGGTTACACCGCGGCGTGGAAGAAAGCGATCGTCAAACTGACCGCCGATTCCAAGGGTATCGAATTCTTCGAGGGTATGAACTGATAGAAGGAGGAATACAGAATGCCTACAGTTAAATATAAGCCGACTACACCGGCAAGAAGACATATGACGGTTCCCTCCTTCGAGGAGATCACGAAATTCGCTCCGGAAAAGTCTCTTATAGAAATAAAGAAGAAACATTCCGGCAGAAACAGCTACGGCAGGATCACCGTTCGTCACAAAGGCGGCGGAAACAAGAAGAAGTATCGTATCATCGACTTCAAGCGTACAGCTTCGAAGGCGACGGTCGTCGGCATCGAGTACGACCCGAACAGAACCGCTTACATCGCTCTGCTTCAGGACGATGAGGGCAACAAGAGCTACATGATCGCTCCCGTAGGAGTTACGGACGGCGACGTTCTCTACACAGGTCCCGACGCCGACATCAAACCCGGCAATACGCTTCCTCTCGCAAACATCCCCGTAGGTACTTTTATCCACAACATCGAGCTTTACCCCGGCAAGGGCGGTCAGCTCGTAAGATCCGCAGGCGCTCAGGCGCAGCTTATGGCTAAAGAGGGAAATATGGCTCAGGTCAGACTTCCTTCGGGCGAAGTCCGTTACATCCGTATGGACTGCACCGCAACGATCGGCCAGGTCGGCAACATCGAGCACGACACAGTCAAGATCGGTAAGGCCGGCAAGAAGCGCCACATGGGTATCAGACCTACAGTCCGCGGTTCCGTCATGAACCCGTGCGATCACCCGCATGGCGGTGGTGAAGGTAAATCTCCCATCGGTCGTCCGACACCTGTTACTCCTTGGGGTAAACCGGCACTCGGATACAAGACGCGCAAGAAGAAGAACAGAACCGACAAGTTCATCGTAAAACGTCGTAACAGCAAGTGAGAAAGGAGGCATAACAAATGAGCAGAAGCTTAAAGAAAGCACCCTTTGTCGAAGCAAAGCTGTTTGCACGCATTTGCGCTATGAACGATAAGGGGGATAAGAAGGTTCTTAAGACGTGGTCCAGAGCGTCCACGATCTTCCCTGAATTCATCGGTCACACGATCGCCGTACACGACGGCAGAAAACATTTCCCGGTATACGTTACCGAGGACATGGTCGGTCACAAGCTCGGCGAGTTTGCGCCTACCAGAACGTTCAAGGGCCACGCAGGTTCCAAGACGTCCAACAACGGCAAATAATAAGAGGGAGGAAACGAGATAATTATGGAAGCAAGATCATACCTTAAATTTGTCCGCATCTCCCCTCGCAAGGTCAAGATAGTTCTCGACCTGATCAGAGGCAAAGACGTCGCGACGGCAAAGGGTATCCTCAAGAATACTCCCAAGGCCGCGAGCGAACATCTCATCAAGCTTCTTGACAGAGTAGTTGCAGACGCAGAAAACAACTTCTCTATGGATCGCGAAAAGCTTTACGTTTCCGAATGTTTCGTAACGCCCGGCATGACTCTCAAGAGAATGATGCCCCGCGGAAAGGGAAGCGCAGACAGGATCCTTAAGAGAACAAGCCACATTACCATTGCGGTAAAAGAAAAAGAGTAAAGGAGGAGAAACTGAATTATGGGTCAGAAAGTAAATCCCCACGGCCTTCGCGTCGGTGTAATCAAGAACTGGGATTCGAGATGGTATGCTAAAGACGAAAAATTCGGCGATATCCTCGTATCCGATCACAACATCAGAGAGTACCTTAAGAAGAAGCTCTTTGCAGCGGGCGTTCCGAAGGTCGAGATCGAAAGAGATAACACGGGAAAGGTCAGAGTGTTCATTCACTGTGCGAAGCCCGGTCTCGTCATCGGCCGTCAGGGCGCCGACATCGAAAAGCTCAGAGTCGAGCTTGAAAAGATGGTAGGCGGTCCCGTATCCGTGAACGTAGTGGAAGTAAAACCGATCGATCTGTGCGCTCAGCTCGTCGCTGAGAACATCGCAAGCCAGCTCGAGCACCGTATTTCCTTCCGCCGTGCAATGAAGCAGTCCATCGGCCGCACCATGAGAATGGGCGCGAAGGGCATCAAAGTTACCGTCGGCGGACGTCTCGGCGGCGCAGAGATCGCGCGTTCCGAGCACTACCATGACGGAACGATCCCGCTTCAGACGATCCGTGCCGACATCGACTACGGTTTCTGGGAAGCGAATACGACATACGGTAAGATCGGCGTAAAAGTCTGGATCTACAAGGGAGAAGTTCTTCCCGAAGTCGCAAGAACTCAGACCGGCGCATCGGAAGACCGCCGTCAGAGACGCGACCGTCGCGATAACCGCGGCAGACGCAACTTCGGTGACAGAGCGGGCGGAGAACGCCGCGGCAGACCTCAGAACAGAGACGGCAGAGACGGCGGAAGAGACTCGAGAGACGGAAGGCCTCCGAGGGCTCCCAGAGCTCCCAGAACTCCCAAAGAAGGAGGAACTCACTAATGTTAATGCCTAAAAGAGTTAAATACAGAAGAGTCCAGAGAGGTCGTCTCAAGGGTCAGGCTCATCGCGGCAACAGGATCACGAACGGCAATTACGGACTCGTCGCGCTCGAACCCGCGTGGATCACGAGCAATCAGATCGAAGCAGCCCGTATCGCAATGACGCGTTATATTCGCCGTGGCGGTCAGGTCTGGATCAAGATCTTCCCCGACAAGCCCATCACGGAAAAACCCGCCGAGACCCGAATGGGTTCCGGTAAAGGTTCTCCCGAGTACTGGGTAGCAGTCGTTAAGCCGGGCAGAGTCCTTTTTGAGATGGACGGCGTTTCGGAAGAGATCGCAAAGGAAGCTATGCGTCTCGCAACCCACCAGCTCCCCATCAAGTGCCGTTTCGTCACTAAGGAGCAGCTCGACAAGGAACAGGAGGGATAATCGGTGAAAGCAACAGAACTCAGAAAATTGTCCGCTTCCGATTTGGATAAGAAGCTCGCAGAGCTTAAGGACGAGCTTTTTAAGCTGCGTTTCCAGCACGCTATAAACCAGCTCGACAACCCTCATAAAATAGCGGATGTTAAGAAAGATATCGCTCGCGTGATGACGGTCATCAGCGAGAAAAATGCGTGATAGGAGGGGAATGGAATGGCAGACGAAACCCGTAACCTGAGAAAAACCAGAGTGGGTATGGTGGTAAGCGACAAGATGGACAAGACCGTCGTCGTTGCTATCGTTGACAACGTCAAGCACCCCACCTACGGCAAGATCATCAAGAGGACCACGAAGATCCACGCTCACGATGAAGCAAACGAGTGCGGCATCGGCGACAAGGTCGAAGTGATGGAAACGAGACCTCTCTCCAAGACGAAAAGATGGAGAATCGTCAGAATAATCGAAAAGGCGAAGTAATAACACTTCATTCTCTCAAGTTGAACACGTCAAAGAACGTGTCGTGAATTTTACAGGAGGATTTATAGCTATGATTCAACAGCAATCATATATGAAGGTTGCCGACAACACCGGTGCGAAAGAGCTTATGTGCATCAGAG
>JAFSUU010000025.1 GCA_017445115.1 Clostridia bacterium
GGCAAGCGATATACACCTTCGGTGTTCGATATGTGCCTTCGGCACGCGATATGTTCGCTTCGCGAACGAGGGCAAATATCATATCGCATTCGCTTATGGACGATATATTTCGTCCATAAACGAATATATCGAGGCGGCAAAGCCGCTATATCGAGTTTTGCATATATGCAAAACATATCGCCTTTGGAATTTGCATACAAATTTCCTGCTTGCGCCGATATGCGACAAAAAACCGACTGAAATAAGGTTTATTTCCTTACTTCAGCCGGTTTTTCATTTACTGTCCTTTAGAATACGTCTCGGAAGAACGCTCTTTTTTCTTAATTATTTCACTGTCGTATGCCGTCAGATCAATTCCAGTGTCCGTTGCATCCTTCCCAGAGCCATTCCATCGGGTTTATGATGTTTTCATCGTTCGCATTGCTCGGGAAATTCTCGCATCCGTAAGTAGAGCCTACGCTTGCGACTCTTACGTTATTGTTCTTGATGTAATTAAACAGATGAACGTAGCGCGCCTTGTATTCCGCTCTCGAATCCGCGTCGCCGTTCACCCAGTCGCGGTCGTAAGTCGCGGAAAGGCCGAGAAAGTCGCACTGCATACGGCAGGTCAGAACTCTTTTTCTCTGTTTTTCGGTCTTCGCCTCAGCATAAGCGTTGTCGAAGAGAATTGCCATATCCTTATAATGCTCTTTGAAATACTCCTCGTTGTTCATATCCCACGGCCTGTCGAAGTTGTTAGTCCAGCACCCGAGCTGATCACTTGCAAAGTGCACCATGTCGAGATACTGTCTTACGTACTGCCAACCTTCTCCGTAGAATATCCAAAGAAACTCGTCGATGAGATCGTTATACTCTTCCTCGCTCATAAACGGATCCCACATCATTTTTGACGCGAGATATCCGCGCAGATATTCGAAGCTGTACTTTGCGCTTCCCGAGCCTTCAAAATATACTCCGTTTGTCCCGGTCGAAGCGAGATATTTAATATCGTTATAAATGTTGAAAATGTTCGGTGCCGGAGCGAGATAGTACGTATAGTTACAGCTGTAGTACCAGATCTGAATATTATTGGTGAGCTCCGTCCACTTGAGATAATAGTCGATATCGTCAACGTTCGAGCTTCTTGACGAAGTGCCGTCCCAGTTTTTCTGATAAAGTCTCGGATTCCCCCCAGCAGCGGCGCACTGCTCTGTATGGTCGTACGAATGGTTGTTGCAGCCCCCGATACAGTAGCATACGCATATACTGTCGCGCGGTCTTGTTATCTTCGGAGGACGTCTCGCGTCCCAGTATGCGATAGTATACGTTTCAAGAGTCGGATAAGTCTCCTCGAGTTTTTCGGACACTCTGTTTGCAAGTCTGAATACGGTTCCTGCGATACTTCCTTCCTCAGCGTAAACCTTCGTGCAGTCTGAGCATATGCAGAAATCGGTATTGTCGTTTGGCGAACAGGAAACCTGCGTATAAGTATGACCGAGCACGTCGTTGCCGACGCGCACTCCGTTTACTATCGCGCCCCATGTCTTTCTGTCTTCAATAAGCCAGGTGTTGTATTCAACTATCTTTTCGTAAGTTTCCTCACTGGTAAGACACGGCTGAGTGTCGTGAAGCTTGTGCTCGTTGATATATTTATCATTGTCGTATGCGTGTTCAATACCTGCCATCTGATATGCATACGAATGAGCGTGGATATAAAGCGTGCCGACTCTCCAGCCGTTTTCCGCTTTATGAGCTTCCTGAGTATCATTCAGACGAAGCGGCAGAAAGTTAGTCGAAGAGCGTCCTCTCTGAGACAGAGCTCTGTACGTTATCTGCGGAACGAGCGTTTCGTCAAGTCCTTCGGGTACGGAAGCGCACTCGGAAGGATAGAGATAAACCACGTCCTTGTTATCATCGTCATCGTAATAGTCGATCTCGGAGCCGTAATCATCCGCTATCAAAAATCTGTAACCGAGATATTCTTCAAGAATATGATAAACGGAATAAAGCGCGCCGCGCTGATGATCCGCCGCGCCGCAGATGAGGTTCAGGTCTCCGTCTGCATCTATCATGATCCTGTATCCGTCCCAACCGAGCTCATTCTCACCCGCGTTATCGTGAATGAATCTGATCTTATATCCTTCGATCCCGGATTCATCGTTTGAAATATTCATCGTGTACCCGCAAGCATTGTCGATCCAGTCAGCCAGAACGCGTGACGCTTTTTGGGCGCACGGGTCGGCGTCCTGCGGCAAAATTATCGTATACCTTGCGATATTTCTGTCGCCGATAGACACTTTGTCGACCTTGTACTCACCGTCCGTATTGTTTTCCTCAAGATCCACAATGCCCACGAGAAACTTTCTCAACAAGAGGACGTCGGATATCGTGACACCTTTGTCTTCATTTACATCCGCCGATTTTGTATTTAAATCTTTTTCTTCATAAATACCGGCAATAAACTTTCTGACGGCAAGAACGTCGGATATCGTTATGTTGTTATCATCATTGGCGTCCCCGAGAAGATATCCGTGCGTAACGGCGACAGACTCCGGGACAATACCGATAGCAACAGTTAACATCGTCGCTATTGCCAAAATCATTGATAGAAGTTTTTTCATTCTCCGCCTCCGTCAACATATTACCTCAATTTAAGTATATCATATCGCCTCCGGCTTTTCAAGTGGCGAAAAATAATAAACGGTTTTAATTAATTATATAATAGAAATGCCGCCCGGAAAAACCGGGCGGCGTGATTATTAAGTAATACTGTTTATTCAACAGCACCATCAGCGATCAACTGCAGTGGTGTCGCCTGCGACAACTCTCTTCATTCTGGAAATATCTTTAGAGTTGGTCTTACCATTGCAATCCAGGTCGGAACGGTCGTACTTCGCTTCATCGACATCATCTTCAGACGCTGCGACGATCCTCTTAAGCATAGCAAGGTCTTTTGAGTTGACTTTGTTGTCGCCGTTAACGTCTGCAACAAGCGAGTATACTGCTTCGAGAACAACATTGGAAGCAGGCATCGTGAGCGTATAAACACGTCCGTTTGCAGTTTCGTTTGTGTTACTGTAGGAGCTTCTTGTAACAGTTTCGCCATCCCACGTGAAGAAACGATAGAGATTTCCGTTTACATTTCTGAATTCAGGCACAGGAAGCTCAACTTCGGCGCCGGCCTCGTATGTTCCGATGACCTCACCGTCGCATGTTACTGTATATCCTGTAATTTCAACTTCGTCAAGGAACGCGGTCGTAGAACCGATACCCATACCTTTGAACATACAATACGTATCCATTCTTCTTATGATAGCGACCTGATCGTTTCCGTTCATGCCCATGCCTTCATCCCATGCCGCGCATACACATTCGCCGTCGACGTAAAGGAATGCGGCACAAGCGGATTCGTCGAATACGAATATGATGTTGTGCCAATCCGTACCGAGATCGACGACCTCAGTCTCCGAAAGGATCTTCTGAGTTGCTTTTTCATCTTTCATGACCTGACCTGCAGCTTCCATGATCCTGAAAGTACCTGTGGTTGCGCCCGGCTCCGTCGGGAAGAATCCTGCGGCGTAATTCAAGCCGTACGAATACGGGCTTGGGCTTTCCTCGGTGATTACTTTTGGTTGTTTTCCGCCGAACCAGTTATAAATACCGTCTCTGTAATCTTTCATGACTTCGGTCGGTGCTATGCCCGCAAGGCGGAAGTCATACTTGTAAGAATAAGATCTGTAATTGCTGCTCGTTGTGAAGTAAGTCTGCTCGTTCGGCATTGAATAAGTCGGCTTTCCATTCTCATCTGTATTTCCGTCGTAAACCTTTATTCCCACTATAGCGGGATCCGAATAATCGAATACCATTTCGCCGTTGTAAGCAGAATAAGCGAGCTTCGATCTGCCGTTCTCCATGATAGATCCGCCGTTTTCATCGTGGAACGCGGTATTCCAGCCGGCCTCATTCCACTCGGAACTCGGATCAAGAGCGCCTTCCGTAAGCGTTCCGTCAAACAAATGCTGTACGTTCTGATCTACAGCGGGAACAATAGTTTCAACTACTTCATTGCAGAATGAGCAAGTGGATCTGATAAGACCGTCCTGATTTGCTGCAAGAGGAGTGATCAACTCACTGGTATAATCATGTCCTACAGCAAATCCTCTCTCATATCCGCACTTTGTGCAGATATAGGGAGTCGAACAAGTGGGATCATCAAACGTATGATCACAGCCCGTCGTTCCGAGCTCGTCGGCAACGAGAAGCATAGAGTTGGAACCGCCTGCAGTTGCAAAGTCAGCAGAATCGGTCTGCGCGCCGCAGACGCCGCTGCCCCACGTGAGCCATGAGTTGTAGTTAGTCGAACCGCGTTTTGCGTTAAGAGCAACCATGGAAAATCCGTATTCTTTTCCCGCTTCGGGCAGAAGGTCTCCCTGAACAAGCTCGGTCACCACTTCGTCTCCGACGATTTCGTAATCATAATGGGTCCCGTTCATAAGCGTCCACGGGATCGCAAGCTCATACGTGGTCGTGAACACAGCATCTTTTCCCTCACCTGTCTGAACGGGAACGATAGCTGCAAACGCAAAATTATCATCATCGGTGCCCATTATCTCATTTACCCAGCTATCATCTGCAACGTAATCGCCATAGCTGATACTGTTTGTATTCCAGTCTACCGTAGGCGTTTCAGCTGATTCAGAGAGTACAGGACTGTATCTGCGTGAAAGGTCATAAACATTGGAGATGTCTGTTACAAAACCCGCGCCGATGTTTGCGATAAGACCGGTATTGAAATACTGGCCTGTTTTTCCTTCGTAGCTATTCCACGGTCTGGGATTCTTAGCAGGGTTATAGCCCTCGCCGCCCGCAACGCTGTTAGGGCCTTCCGGGTCGATGATAAACTGGATCGCGTCGCCATTCCAGATGTTGTTTTTATCATCTTTCGGTGCGTTGTAAGAATCGGGGTCAACTACAACAGCAGCGACATAGAGGAACTCCTCGTCCCATGCCATCCAGACTTTATAGCTCATTCCTTTATCGTGCACGGCAGTACCTGACGTCACGTCGATCTGGGTGGCGTTGTCTCCCTTCTGGGACCACCAAAAATATGTGTTTTCAGGGGAAGGAGTCGACGTACCTCTTTCGGCAGCATATCTGCTGTCAACTTCAATTATGGGTTTGCCCCATTCGGCTTCGGATACTTCACCGTTGAGGATCAGCTTGCTCTTTCCGCTTTTGCTGATACCGTTGATCTCACCGATGTCCTCGTAGCTCATGCTGCCTATAGCACCCGTGATGTCATAATACTCTGTCTTACCCGAAAAATACGGTACTTCAAAGCCGACGTTATGAGCGTCAAGCGTGTGTCCGTTTCCTCCGGTCGCATTCGCCGTAAACGGTACGAACGACATGACGGAAACGACCATCACTATCGCGATAACCGTTGAGAGAATTCTTTTCATTTTGTTCCTCCTAAATAAATCAAACAAGTGCCGGTTTCCCAGCTTTCCTCATTATTGATTATAACATAATTAATACGATAATTCAAGTAATTAATTATATAATATGTTACATCAATGTAAATTGTTCAATCTTTTTTCTGACCTTCCTTAAGGCTGTCTCTGATCTCCTTGAGAACGTCAAGCTCTGTTTCTTCGGGAGCTTTCTCTTCTTCGGGCTCAGCGGGTTTCTCTTCAGGCTTTTCAAACCTCTTCTTCATTGCGAGGAATGCCTTGAGAACGAGGAAGATAACGAGAGCGACGATCAAAAAGTCAACGATGTTCTGAATGAACACGCCCCATTTGATAGCGGATTCTTCGATACCCGCCTCAGCGTCTGCGGCTGTGATGACGTACTTGAGGTCTGACATGGATTTTCCGCCGGTGATGAGACTGATTACGGGCATGATGATATCATTGACAAGGCTTGTCACGATCTTTCCGAAAGCAGCGCCGATGATCACCGCGACCGCCATGTCCATCACATTGCCCTTTGAAATGAATTCCTTGAAGTCCTTAACAAACTTTTTCATGATCTCCTCCATCTAATATAATAATATTCGGTATAATTATAATATCATATTAACATACGAATGTCAATAAAAAGCGTTGATTAATCGCACACAAAAAAGCCTGCTCGGTTGAAAAAAGCAGGCTTTTATTCAATAATTGTTAATCAAATTCTTGTAACCGAAGTTTTGGTTTCAAACAGTTCTTTTGCCGCGGCGGCAACTTCATTTTTATCGACATCGTACTCCGACACAGTCAAAGCCTCACGCGAATAATCTTCTTTTGATATCGCCGCGACCGCGTCGTGGTATTTTACCGCACTTTTCACTTTTGCCGCGCAAGCTGAGCATTCGACTATATGGCAGTTCACTCTTTTGACTGCGGCAGAAGATCCCGCGTCAAAAGACGACACGTTCAGAAAATCAAGTATTTCCTTCTTTGTAAGGTGTTTCATCATAATACCTCCGGCGGGAGTTTTGCGGATAATTTTTTGTTTACTTTATAGAGACGGTCACTGACTTTTCCGAGAGGATCGTCGCCCAGCGACGTTCCGACAACGCGGTCATTCAGAGATCCGTTTTCAATGTCGGACGACAGGTCTTTCAAATGCGCTATGCCGACACCGAGCTTTTCATTTGAAGTCAAAGCGCTCTTAACATATTCAAACACGTCACCGAACGTCTTGTCGGAAAAACGGTTGCAAAACAGATGAGTAGCTTCGATCCTTCCGTCCGCTTCGCCCGTATATACCGGAAGATAGACGCCGAGCCAGGTGAGTTTCATCTCTGGAGTCGCCGACAGCCCGAGCACCGTCAGTATTACGGTTCTGACCGTGTCGGTTTCCGCGAGATCCCCCGACGGATCCTTGCCGTCCGTCACCGTTACGGGGTGATCCGGATCGTCGAGCGTTTCATGGTCCCGCACCGATTTTTTCCTGATCAGCGATGTGACGTGATTCTTTACTACGATCTTGCACCAGCCGAGAAACATCGCCGCGTTCTTTTCATAATTGTCGTTCAGAAAATACGCGCTGACGCATCTCGTCCAGATCTTCAAAAAAATGTCCTGGCAGAGATCTTCAAAATCAATGGACGAGAACCGTCCGAAAAGTTCCGAATATACGTTTCTTATTATGGGTTTGATCTTTCCTTCAAAGATCGCGTAAAACAACCCGTCGTCGATACTTCCCGTATCCGAAAGGCCCTTCGCAAGATCTTTGAAACAATCGAAATACTGTTGGTCTGTCATAAAAATCACCGATAAAAAATCTTTTACCGTATTATATCACAAAGATCAACAATAATCAACCGTTTTACGTCTCTCTTTGCTATGAGTAACGAGCGCGTCCGCAGTTTTTCGCCGGACTTGCAAAAAAATATTTTGACATAACGATATATATATGTTAAAATATTTTTGACCGGAGGTGCGATATGGATAACAAGGAACGCTTTATAAACATTTTCAACGAAAAGATCAAAAGAGAGGGCGCGGATCAGCTTCTTGCATATCTGACCTCAAAATCTTCGGATTTTTTCACCGCGCCTGCAAGCGCAAGATACCACAACTCCAAAGAAGGCGGTCTTGTCGAACACAGCCTTAACGTTTACGATTGCCTTTGCGACTATCTTGACCGCGCTCGAGTTAAAGACGTTTACGGAATGAATTATTCCGATGAAACGGTCGCCATCGTTTCCCTGCTCCACGATCTGTGCAAGGTCAACGTTTACAAGCCCGGATTCAGAAACGTAAAAGATGAGTTCGGAGTTTGGCAGAAAGTTCCGACCTTTGAATTTGACGACAAAATGCCGTACGGACACGGCGAGAAGTCTGTATACATAATCTCGGGATATATGAAGCTGACGAGAGAAGAGGCTTTTGCAATAAGGTATCACATGGGATTTTCCGGCGAAGAAGACACGAGAAACGTCGGGCGCGCATTTGAACTCTATCCGCTTATCCTCGCTCTTTCCACCGCAGATATGGAAGCGACTTATTACGTAGAGATCGACAGAAATTGAAAGACTATTAAAGTCCGCGCTGAAAAGCGCGGACTTATTTTACTGTTAACTATTGACAATTCGATAGTTTTGATATATGATATATTTAAATTAATTATTCATTTTAATCTATTTATTAATTTACTTTATGAGGGCATAATGGAAATCAGAAATCTCGTAACATTTTTAACAGTCGCTGAGCTTAAGAATTTCACGAGAGCTGCGGAAAAGCTCGGATATTCACAATCCGCCGTCACGGTTCAGATCAAACACCTTGAAAACGAACTCGGTGTCACTCTTTTCGACAGGATCGGCAAATCGGTAAGTCTTACGAGCTATGGTCAGGCGTTCGTTGAATACGCGGGAAATGCCGTAGAAGCGGTCGACAAAGCCGCGGCTTTCGGCATAAATTCCGAGCAGCACACCGGCGACATACGGTTCGGCGTCGTAGGAACGATACTCAGCGCCGTTCTGATAGACGTTATTCTTGAATATCAGCGTATGTATCCGAGCGTGAGAGTCTCCGTTTTTGAAGGCTCGTCCGCAGAGCTTGAAAAAAAGATACGCCGCTGCGAACTCGACCTCGCTTATTTTCTCGACTATAAAACTCCGAGCAACGAATGGGTGAGAGTCCGCGAAGAGCGCGAAGATATCATCGTCGTCACAAACCCGGACAACCCTCTTTGCAAAAAAGAGTCGGTAAAATTCCGCGAGCTTGAGAACGAAAGATTCATTCTTATGCCTAAAGGCGAGAATTACCGCGCGCTTTTCGACAACGAACTCGTCAAGAACGATATATCCATAACTCCGGTGATAGAGCTTGAAAACACAGACATGATAATGCGTCTTCTTATGAAAGAAAATTACGTGTCTCTTCTTCCCGAATTTTCAGTCAGAAAATATCTTAAATCCGGAAAGCTTGCAAGGATCAACGTCAACGATATAGATATGTACCAGTATTCACAGCTCGCATACCTTAAAGGCAAAGCGATCATGCCGCACGTTCAAAGGTTTATCGATACGATACTCGAACGCTGCTGAACGTATCGGTTTTCGCAATAGAATATTTATATGAATTATAAAAATCGGTGCCGGAATAACTTCGGCACCGATTTTGAATTTACTGACGACTGACTTCCGTTCTCGGATGTTGAAAAGGTCCGTTTTTCATCAACGCGGGATTCGGCAATTCGTATTCTTCCGGAACTTCATTCCGCCCTTTTGCAAGCAGAGCCATTGAGCAGAACAATACGAAAAATCTTGCCGCAAGAATATCCGGAATAAGGTTTGCCGAGAAAAACGCATAGATCAAAACCCAGAACTCCGTGGTCAGCTTTTTTTGCCGCGCGGTCCTGATGCAATACAGGACTATTAATACGAGTATCACGGCAAATACTATTCCGCCCATGACCGCCCATCTCAGGATGGTATTATGAGGGGTGACGTTATTGGGCATGAACGACGTCAGGTAATCGTCGTCATATCCGATACCGAACGGATGCTGAATGATGATTTTGAGCGCAGCGAGATACCCTGCAAATCTGCCGTTATCACTCAATATCTGCGAAAAACTGTCGACAGGTCTGACTACAAGCAGATAGTACATCATAATTATACTGCCCAAGCCGAGAATTATGGAGAACAGTATCTTTTTCCCAACGTTCCTGTAATGAAAAATAACAAATACCGCGATGACCATGAACAGCGGGATCGTACTCGATCTTCTTGACGTTGCCGCCATGGATACAAGTATTACGACCATCGCCGGGATCATATAATACCAGTTTTTCTTGCTCAGTCTGTCAAGGATGTAAAATATTGCACATCCGAGCATTATCGAAGCGCTGCTGTGGTCTCCCATCAGCAAGAAGAAACTCGTTTGATATCCGCTGTAAGATCTTCTGATTGCTACTTTAAATAATCTGATGCCCGCGTAATTGTATAATGTATACTGCAGAATTATAAACAGCGAAGAAAGCAAAACCGCCCAGATGATCGCTTTTTTGAAATGATCGTAAACCTCTTTGCTGACCGTATCTTTGTATAAATAACTTATAAACAAAACCGCTATGAAAAATCCGATGTTTCCGAGTTCCTTTGCTCCGGATGAGATACTTTCCGAAATGATCAAAGGATATAACATAATGAGGATAAACGTCAAAAACAACAGCGTCGGAACGAAATTGTATCTTCTGTTAAAGCAGCTGCCGATATTGACCACACCGTATATTACGATCAATAATCCCAGCAAATACAGCCAGGGAAGCTGAAGTTTTGAAGTCGGATCTCCGAATATGTTCATCCAGGATATCTGCCAGGTATATACCATCGAGATCAAACACGTCGCAATAAAGTTTCTGGTTCTTTTGAAAACGAAATAAAGCAACAACGAAATCAGTATCAAGCCGGCCATAAACATTACCGCGGCGTTAAGCTTTTTCTCATAATTATATAAATTCAGCGCAAGTATGAGAAATGAAAGAAAATACTCCATACCTTCTCCGTTCAAACAACACGATGCGAAACAATATAATATATATTTTCCGTCTCAATAATCATTGTTTTCTCTTTATTTTCAATATCAGGCAAAAGAGCAGCCCGGCGGGAAGCGCAAGCACAGACAGCGCCTTTGACGGTGAACGTCTGACGAATCCTTTTTCATGCGCGAGAAGTGAAAAACCGTCGTAATACGCGGCATATTTCAACCTTTTGGCAAGTCCTTTCCACAGAGAAAGGCGAAGCTTGTTATATTCCATGAACGATTTAGGGTTTGCGGCGAAAAACTTTATGATATTCCTGGAATAACCGTCAGTGCGGTACTCGCCGTCACAAACAGGAACGTGATCCCAATAAAACGGCTCGGTCATTTTGAGCCACACAAGCCCCTCGGCACAGAACTTTTCACCTTCGTAAACGGGAAAAGGGTGCTTTCTTGCATATTCGGATTTCAGCACTATGACCGTTTCCCCGTCGAAATGTCCCTCTGATACCGCTTTTTGCCACGACATCACCTCGAGATCCGGGTCGATTTGTGCCGGAATGCTTTTATACAGAAAAACATAACCGTCGTATTTTTTATCGGTCTTATTGTATGCGGAAAGGATCTCACCGACGGCGTTCGGCAAAAAAATGTCGTCCGAATCAAGAGTAACTGCGATAAGCTCCGTATTTACCTCTTCGTAAGCACGGTTGATCGCGGTATGTTTCCCGCCGTTTTCTTTCCTTATATATATAATGTCAACGAGTCCCTCGGAAATAAAGTTTTTAACTTCGTCTTCCGTACCGTCATTTGATCCGTCGTCAACGATCATCCAAATGAAATCGTCACACGTCTGCTCCGCAAGAGAGCGGTACGCGTTTTTCAGAAGTTCACGCCTGTTGTAAGTCGGCGTCATTACGGTCAATGTTTTCATATAATGATCATTTTTCAGCCGCGCATGCGGCATACAGTTCTTTAATCTTTTCCATATATTTTTCCGTGTCGGTCCATTCGCGGGACGCAAGCTCCGCTTTGCGTGACGCCTCGCCGTAGAGCTTTTGATCCGTCAAAAGCCTTTGCGCTTTATCTGCCGCTTCTTCAACCGATGTAAATAAATCTCCGCCCTTCTCCGCGATCTCAGTCAATCCTCCGACGGGATACGCAAGAGTTGGTTTGCCGAGTGTCATCGCTTCTACAGCGACAAGTCCAAATCCCTCGACAGACGACGTAACAACGCATATTTTCGATCTTGAAACATATTTATAAGGGTTCGGATCAAATCCGAAAAGTTCGATGTTACTAAGCCCTTTGTCTTTGATATATTGCTCCGTCTCTTTTCTCAAGTCTCCGTCGCCTACCATCGCGGCGCGAACGCCGGGGATCTTTTCTGAAACGAGGTCAACAATATCAACGAACATAGACGGCCTTTTGCACTCGACAAGTCTGCCGACAAAGACCAGATCGAACTGTTTTTCGAGAGGCTCCGCTGCAAGCCGTACTATCTTCTCCCTGTCGACCGTATTGGGAATGACACGGAGTTTGTCTTCGACCGAACTGCTGAATATATACTCGTCTGCAATGCTTTGAGAAACCGCAATAACAGCAGCCGCTCTTTTCGCGGCATACCGCAGAGCAATGGAATTCGGGCAAAGCTTTTTCATCCACGGACAGTTTGAATGGAGCTGTGAGATAAACGGTATGCCCGCCATCGCGCATTTGAAGCTCATTCGCGGGTCAGCCGCGTGGACAACGTCCGGTTTTTCATCTTTCCAAAGCTTTTTGATATTCTTCGGCGATTCCGGATCGAACGGGATAAATCTCACGCCCGCCGATTCGACCGCTTCTCTGACCGGTCCGTCCGGCGACGCGTAGATCACCTCATTTTCATCTTTAAGTGTGCGAAGAATGTCGAGATGGACGTTCTCCGCTCCGGAGAGTCTGTCGGTACTGAGTATATGAAGTATTTTCATCAGGCTCTCCTTTCAATTTCGTTAATTATTTGACGATCTCGAAATAATACTCGCGCATATCTTTTGCGCACGTACTTATATTGAATTTTGAATTCTTCATAACGAGATTATCTGACGTTCTGTCGTAATTCTCTGTGGCTGCAATTTCGTCAGCCCACTTCTTTGCGCCGTCGGAAAGAGATAAAAACTTCACGTGAGACGTCACGGCACATTCTTTAGTAAAATTGTCCGACATGAAGCAAGGGATCCCGGACGCCTCAGCCTCAACGGCAACGACGGGCAATCCTTCATAAAACGACGGAAGTATAAACGCGTCTCCCGCACTGTAATAGCGCTCGGCATCGTTAACGACTCCGCAGAAAACCACCTTATCGGATAACCCGTATGACAACGTGAGTTCCTTAATCTCGTCAAGCAGTTTTCCGTCTCCGACAAGAAGGAGCTTTGAATCCGGCTTCTGTTTTTGAAATTCTTTGAAAATTTCAATAACGTAATGATGATTCTTTTGCGTTACGAATCTGCCGATGTGAAGGATAACAAAATCGTTTTCAGCGGAATAGCGGCGTCTGATATCTTCTCTCGCAGTTACGTCAAACTTGTATTTTTCGGTATTGATCGCGTTATTGAACACTTTTACTTTTCCTGCGTCAAACGCTTTATCGCCGAACATCCAGCGCCCGGCATTTTCAGAACAAGCGGCATAATCAGTTGCATACAGTCTGGTAAGCGGCCGCAGCGCGAGCTTAACTATGTTTCTCTTTCCGTCTGCCTTTGACGACGAGGTGTGGTTGTGCGCGATCCTGAATTTCACACCGCCGCGCTTTGCCGCGCGAAGAGAAAAGCCTGACAGAGAATTAATGTGAGAATGGACTATATCATAACGGTTTTCTCTGCAAAGACGTTTGATCTCTTTGCTGTATTTTATCAGCGACTGATACGGCGGTATCATAATAAATCTTATCCCGGAATCTTCAAGATCCTTCGGAGGTTTTACCGTTGAATCCGCATCATACAAGACGTCTATTTCAAGACCTTCCCGGTCCATCGCGCGAAGGTATGAAAACACGACTGACTCAACTCCGGCGGCTTT
Organism: Clostridia bacterium; assembly: GCA_017445115.1. The sequence continues at coordinate 13,524 of JAFSUU010000025.1, forward strand.
AAGCTTTCCGACTATGTGAGCGATCTTCACTGTACCACCTCCATCCGAATACGATTCGGAACTACATTATACACCAATTTATATTATAATATACTTTTATTGTTTTTTCAAGCCTTTTATATAATAACACAGCAAAACCGCCCCGTTTTCACGGGGCGGTCGTATTATTGATTTGTGCTTACAGATCAGTCAACGAACTGAACGTGAACGTTATGATAAATCTTTTCGCCGTTTGCGAGAGTTACGCAAAGCTTATACTCATAATTCTCAGGTTCGTTCTTGTAGGACTTGAAGTATACGAACCAGTCGGGATCGATATGATCGTTGTCCACTTCGTGGTACGTCTTTGCTTCATAATCCAGGATCTGATACAGGTGAGGCTTTGCTTCAGAGTCAACTTTTACGGATGCACCCTTCGGCAGATAGAGTCTGAACGTAGCTTTTTCTCTGCCGGGCTGAGATACGAGGTAGATATCTCCGTCATCAGGATCGAAGCCCGTCAAAGGAGCATTGGATCCGACACCGGGTTCAACACCGTCGCGGAGCACGTCAGGACTTACAGCGAACGTAATGTTGACAGTGTAAATCACTGTGTCGCCTTCCGGAGTAATTACTTCGATATCGTATGTTCTTCTTCTCTCGCCGGGGTTCTTTTCGCTTACAAAATATCTGATTCCGAGAGCGTCGGTCCGTCTGTTGTATCTTATACCCCTGATCTGGAGTTCATTGCCTGCCTCAAACGCTTCATCGGTCATCGTGAACGCGTCGTTCTTTGCGCCTTCGAGTTTGAGGTTAAATGCAGCTTTCTTAGCATCCTCTTTTGTTATGATCGTAATGATTCTTGCCTCATTATCGACTTCAGCGGTTGCAACTGTTGCGCCGCCAATTACCTGAAGAGGAACTATGGTGTAATAATACGGCTTTCTCTCAAGTATCTCGCCGCACTCTGTACATTTCTTAACCTTTTCTCCAACCGTTGTAGGAGTCGGTTCAACCGATACTTCCCAATCGCCGGGAGTATGAGGCAGTTTATCGATCGTGAAGTGTTCTCTCGAGAGTTCTTCACCGCATCTGTCACAGTAGACTACCATATCGTAAGAACCCGCCTCGGTGCAGCTTGCATCGATTCTGTTCTCTTCGACAGCCTCAAGAGGATCATGTCCGAGAGCTTCAAGTTCTTTCACATACGTGTAGTCGCAATCCGTGCAGGTTGCAACGTATGTCTCGGAACCGTCGGTCTCGCAATAGGGTTCAACAATTACCGGCTCTTCGAACTCGTGAGCCATGATGGTAACAGTGCCGCCTGCGACCACGGAGTCGGCATCTGGAATGATGTCAGCCGTGATATAGTCGCCGTTTCTGACGTGCTTGAGTTCGAATGTGAAGCGATTATACTCTACGGGGAATGTTGCAAGGATTTCTCCGCTCACTACTTCGTGGCTGTCTTTTACGTAATCCGATATAGCCTCTTTGATGTCATTTCCGAGAGCGCGGATAGCGTCTTCATCTACGCAGTCGTGGATCTGATCTTTTGCGTTTTCAAGGCCGCCCTCATACATTGCGATGAGGTCTTCAGCCTTAAGCTCGTAAAGTGTCTTATCGCCGATCTTGAGCGAAGCGCCTGCATAGTAGTGGAGAGCGTATTTGAACGCGATCTCGTATGCGATTGCGCCGGTTGCTCCGAGAGCTTCCGCTTCTTTATCGATGTGTATTTCGATATTGCCGTCGCCTTTGTCATAGACGAAGAAGTATTCGCCGCGGACAAGGCCGTTCTCGTCCTGAATGTAACCTTCCTCAAGTTTGGAGCTTACGTCATCGTTGTATCTGCCGCCGCTGATGGTCGCTCTGCCGGTGATTGTACCGGTGACGCCTGCGTCGGTCTTTGTTGCAAACTCATTATTGAGAATGTATACTTCGGAGTTGGAAACGATATTGCCGTTGATCGTATGACCGTTGAGGTCGATGTATGCGATCGAGTTGAATACAAGGTCTCCGGTATAGTCGTCAAGGAGAAGGATCATCGTATTGTCGTGAACTCTCGGTGCTGCAGCTCCGAGGTTCTGCGTGTACTCAAACTTATCCCATCCGTTTGCCTGATAGTCACCGATTATCGCTTGGTAATGAGGCGCTGTATTGGTAAACGTTACCTTGGCTGCAGCTTCAATGCCGGTATCCTTTTCTTTGATGATGCTGCGTATGCTGTCCTTAACTTCCGCTTTGTCAAGAGCCTTGTTGATATCATAGTGGAAGTTTGCGTCGTAAATACCTTCCTCGGAATTGACTATCTCGTAATCAACGTTGTCAAGGATATGATTCAAAGCCTTGATACCGTTGCGGAAATAATCCTTGATGCTCGAGAGGTCGAGATCCTGATCGATCTTCGCAGCGGTGTTTTCGATCGTCGTTGTCGTGATGGTCTTATCAGCAGCTAAGAAATCGACCGCTTTGTTAAGAAGCTCGATCGCTCTGTCAAATTCAGCAAGATCGCCTTCCCAGAGTCTCTGGTTGTCAAGTACCGCCATTGCGGTATAGTATGCCTGGAATCCTCTTTCGGGGATTCTGACTGTAACGTCAACCAGACCGTCATGGAGAATGATATCGCCGTGATCTTTGACCTTCTTGACTGCTTTGCGAACGTCTTTGAGATCGCTCGTTCTCTTGTCAAAGTCTTCAAACGTTACGTAAAGTTTGATCTGCTTACCGGGATCGTCTTCGCCCTTCGAGAATATCATGTCGGATTCCATGAGATATCCGCCGAGGATCTCAACGTCATTGATGCGCGCGTTGTTTCCGACTTTGATAAGTTTTCCTTCAATGCCCTCAACGTATTCGGCGCCGAGTACTACATAGTCGGAATCAATATTCCACTCAATGATATCGCCGTTTTCGTCTACAGCGTTGAGATATGTGTCAAGGCAAATGCCGCTGTCGAGAAGTACGTTTATTATCGCCTGGAGAGAAGCGGTGCTATCATAGCGGATGTACTCGTCAGCCATCTTGATATAGTTGTAATCGCTTCCTGCGATCACTTCTACCATGTTCATCAAAGCGTCTTCGATTTCTTTTCTCGACATTGAGTCGGGTGCGAAACGAAGGACTACCGCCATATCGCCTTCAGCGTTTTCAAACGGAATGAACGAAACTATCATATTCTGTCCGCTGAGAAGTCCTGCATCCGCGCTCGCCTTGTTCATATCTTTGATAAGGGCGAGGAATGCTTCGCGCTCTGCATCGAGAGTTTCGCGCTCGATCTCAGCGTATGAACCGTTGTCGAGCTGAACGGTCGTAAACGTTAAGGATTTAGCGTCTGTGCTGACCGTTATCTTCTTTCCCCAAGCAGTTGTATACTCATACTGGACCGTTTCGTTCGGTGCTTCGGGAAGAGTTATTGTAGGATTGTCAAAGAAGAACTGTATCTCATGGATCGTCTGACCGGAGGTAACTATTCTGGTCGTGTAGACCTTCGGGCTGTAGGTGATAACGAACGAAGCGTTATTTGCAAGCACGTCGCCCGCTTCAAGGCCTACCGCATCCTCGGTCACGTAGTGGATTGTATCAATACCGAGATCGGCGAGGATCGCGTTGATCATTGTGTCAACGGCTGCGATATCAGCGTCGGTGAGCGGTTCTGTAGCAGAAAGAACGATCGCGTCCGTCTTGCTTGCAAGCTCAGCGCCCGCGCTGTTCTTCTGTACTACTTTTACGGTAACTGTGGAGAGACCGGGAGCCGGTGCAGTAACCGTTGCATTCAGCGTAAGAGCTTTTGCAGGAGTCTCATAGCCGCCCTCATATTCCGCTTCAACAAGTTTTTCAAGAGCACTTGTAAGAGTTGCGATCGACGGGCTTGCCGTATCGACAAGATCCATGTGCTCGGGAGCGAGATGGACCTGCGAAAGCTTCGTTACGATCTCATCGAATTTTTCATAATAGTCTTCAAGATCGAAGTCTCTCAGAACGGGGAGGAGCTGCGGGTCGTTGTAGATAACCGTGAGGTTAGCGTTAACGATGTCCGCCTGCTCTTTGATCTTGAGATACTGGTCGTTCTTATAAACGTATGCAAGTTTGTCTGTATGATACTGGGTGAGGTATTCGTAGAGGTAGAGTGATCCGGTCTTGTCTACGCATCCTGCGAGGAGCGCTTCGACAGCGGCGCGGGACTCGTCGCTCATATCGGTACCTTTGACCGCAACTTTGATCTTGTTGAGAGCACTCTTGTCGAGCTGGCCGAGCTTTGAGTAAAGCTCATCGAGAGTTGCCATCTCGTCGAGCAGCGTTGCAGCATCTTCCTCAAGGAGTTTGATGTTGTTCAGAGTTTCGATCGTCTTGGTATCCGGAACGTTCGTGAGTGTTGTTTTATATTCTACTTCAACTTTATCGAATTCAACGCTGTTATCAAATTCGCCGGCGCCGCCGTTTATCTCGAACTCAGCGACGACCGCTCCGTTTTTGAGAGCTTTTCCGGAAACGGGCATCCAGATGACGCCGTCAATACCGGATTCGGTGAAGTTATCGGCAATGACTCTGTATTTACCCGAGGTTTCAAAAGTCACGCTCACGAGATCATCGCTGTTGCTCGGGATCCTGATACGGATCTTATCTGTTTTATTTGCAACGGAGGAGAGTGCCGCAATTTCATCTTCGGTAAGTTCATCAGCGTATATGTCCGCGATAATTTTACCAAGGCTGTATCCCGACCAGGGTTTGCCTTCGGTACGGGTAATAGCTGTATCGCTCGTGATCTTTACCAGATCTCCCTGATACATTTCAGTTCCGTTTACTTCGTAGTCGTAAACCAGGCTTGCATTCGGGTTTGAAGGAAGTCTGAGGTTATATCCGTAAGGAACAGTCGACGGAAGGTCGGTTTCGAAATCGTACGTGATGCTGAAGTTCTTGGGCGTGTATGCTATCACATACTCGGCATCACTGGTCGCTGTTGCTTCGGTATAGCCAACAGTTCTATTGAAGTTATCGACGTCGATTCCCCAAGCGGTAAGAGCTTCCTGCTCAACACCTTTAGCTTCTACCGCGTCGGCGATATCCGCTTCGGTTGCATCGTCAAGTACTCTGACTGTTGCAGTATGCTCTGCGAGATCGGTAAGTGTCGCGGAATCGATCGTCGTATCGGCAACGTAAGATGCCTCGACTATTACGTTTACGCTGAACTGGTTGATGTTCTTGGAAACCGTTGTCTTGCCTGCGGTGAGCGACTCTTTGATCTCATCTTCGTGATATACGGCGCCTTTAGCGTTACTTGCCAGAGTTCCAAGCGTCGTATACTCGTTTGCGGTCAATTCATCCTTCAGAGGATTCTTAGCCGGATCAAGAGCTTCCCATTCATTGTTAGACGCTTCCTCGGTTTCGTTAAGCAATGTGTTCAAAGCATTGCGGAAAGCGAAGTATATGGGTTGATTCAAGCTCTTTATCTGATTGTCATTGCTTATTTGAGCAAGATTGCCGTAAGTTTCTCTTGCAACATCGCTGAATTCCGAGCCATGTTCATAAAGATATGCAATGCCGCCGTCATAATAATCAGGCATATACTCAAATATAAACGCTTCAATGTCAAGATAAGTGAAATCGGTCGTCACGTCGTAATTGTCCTGAGCCTGATTGTAAAAATACTGAATTGCTGCCGCAGTATCAGAATCTTGAATATAATTGGAGTTTACCATGTTATTCAACCCGTTGATTCTGCTGGCAATTACATTATATGCCGCATCGTTGTCGCCCAACGTATCGGCGTATTCAACCATCTTAGCTATGTAATACGGACCGTTGAGAAGGAGAGCTTGCATTGCAGGATCGACAGAGATCTCAACTTCGTAATCCACCTCGACAGTGTAAACGTCGCCGTCGTATTCGAAAGAGCCTTTGCCTTCGTCATCGAGCATAAACTCTTCTGTTTCGTCGGTGTTGTAAACTACTCTTGCGCCAACAGGATTCCAGGTATACTCACCGTCAACAAACGTTTCGGCTTCAACCGTCTTTGCGACAGGGTCTACCGAAATAAGATTGTCGGAATTGTCGGGAGCGTTGAGCTCATAGCTGTTGCCGACCACAAGGCCGGACGTCAGCAATGCTTTTTCCGCGTCGGAAAGGTCATAGTTGTCTGCTACAAGCTTAGCATCTGTTACTTCTTCTTCAACCGGATGAGCGGCTGACGTCATAAGAGTCGGCATAATACCAAAAGGTATTGCCAACATAATGACGAGCACAAGTGACAATAGCTTGCTCGGAACACTTGTCTTGTTTTTCATTTTTTCTCCTCCGAAATATATATAAATTAATCAGCAAAATAATTACAGTTTTTGAAAAAGCAATAATATCCCATAATTATAAATATATTATAATATATGAACTTTTTTATGTCAAGAATAAATATAAAAAAATTGATGAACATTTAGGATAATTTTTATTATATTTTGTTAATAAATATAAATTGCGGACGGTTTCTGTCACACGAAACCGTCCGCAAATAATTATCATTTTCCGCTGCCCGAAAAAATCTCTTTAAAGGTCTTCAAAAAGATCTTAAAATCCATCTTGAAGCCGAAGCCGTTTATATACCTCATTTCGCACCTTTGACGTTCCCCGCTCTCATAAGTCAGCGCATTCCTTCCGGACACCTGCCAAAGCCCCGTGATCCCAGGTTTCACCGAGAGAAGCGCCTCTCTGTCCTCACCGAAAAACATAGTTTCTTTCTGCGTGAGCGGGCGCGGTCCGATAAGACTCATGTGACCTGCGATAACGTTCAAAAACTGCGGTAATTCATCGATGCTGAACCGTCTCATAAATTTGCCGATCCCGGTGATCCTCGGGTCGTCTTCGAGCTTATATTCGGCATGATAAAGCTTCAGCTGATCTTTTGTAAAATACTTTTCAAAATCAGAAGCATCATACTTCATCGTTCTGAATTTGATCAGTTTGAATTCTTTGCCGTTCTTTCCTATTCTTGTCTGTCTGAATATCGGACTGTGAAAATCGGTGAAAAATATAATAAGAAAGAAAATGATAAAAAGCGGGAGAAATACAACAAACAAAAGGGTCGATAACAAAAGATCCAAAACCCCTTTGATAGCTCTGTAAACCGGCTTTTTTGCTGGTGGATATACTGTTTTTTCGATGGATTTAACTTCCGGTTTCATATTTATTCCTGCTTTTTATCGTTTTCTTAAGTATACCCCACCCCGCGTGATGCGGGGTGGGGTAACTTTTAAACAGTTAACCTCTTATTGCCTTTTACAACAAATCTCAGGTCGTTATCAGTTGAAAATTGCCTCAACGTGATAGGTTTCGGTCTGACCGTTGTAATATGTCAGAACGATGTCGAATTCCTGAGTTTCAGCTGCTTCGCCGGATCTTACGACCTTGAAGTATACGATCGAATCGTCGTTGTAAGCGTTATCGTCTGTCGGGTCGATCTCAGCATAGATCGCCTTGTTGTTGTTATCTACGCCGGCATACTGGAGTACTGTAGGCATATTAGCAGAGTTAGGATCTACTCTGAGTGTTACGCCCTTAACACGCTTAAGGTTGAAGGACATCGAAGTCTGAGCGTCTTTGGATTCGATGCGGATGAGTTTAGCATCGACATCGAGGCTCGAAGATCTTGCGCCCTTATAACCCATAACGAGGCTGTCGTCCGTAACAGCGGGTGTATGCATGAACGTTACGTTGACTGTGTAGTCGTAAACGTTTCCGTCAGCATCGGTTACCAATACCTTGAACGACTGGTTGAAGCCGCCTTCTGCATAGCAGATGAAGTATCTGATGCCCGCAGCGTCAGTGTCTTTCGTGTAGATCTTGGTTCCGATCTTGATCGCGTTGCCTGCTTCAAATGCCGCTTCATCAAGTGTGAACGCATCGTTGCCGACACCGTCGAGTTTAAGACGGAATACTGCCTTCACCTGGTCTTTCTTCGCAATGAGGTTGATAACTCTTGTATCGTTATCGACTAAGACTGTGCCTTCCGGATAGCTGTCCTCAGCGATTATCATCGAAGAAACAGTAACCTTGAGATCGATAACTTTACGAGGAAGAACTACCTTGTCGAGGATCTCGCCGCAAACGCTGCATCTGAGAATCTTTGCGCCGTCAGCGTCGATCGTAGCTTCTGTGACTTCCCACTCATCTTCAGGAGTATGTCCGAGAGCATCGAGTCTGTCAGTTACATATTCGTCGCCGCAGTGTGCGCAGGTGTGAGTTGTATATCCGCCTTCAGTACATGTAGGAGGAGTTACGACTACTTCATAATCGTGTACTGTGATCTCTGCTGTAGGAGCGATACCTTCTACTTCGTAGTCGATAAAGCCTGCAAAGCTGCCGTCTTCGCCATAGTAAGTTACGTTCGGGTTTTCAATGTTGACAATACCTACCGTAAAGTCGCCGCCGCCTTCCGGACCGGTGAATGTGACAGTTGCAAGTTTGCCGTCGCCTGTACGAACCGTGAAGTCTTCATCACCTACTGCGATATATACGACAGCGTATGCTCTGTCTTCGGTTACAACTTCAACAGTTGCAAGACCTGCATCAGCAAGTAACTTTTCAGCTGCGTCAGCGTCGATTACAGCGCTTTCGAGAGCGTCGTCTTCACCGTTGAACACTTCATCGCTCAATACGAATTCAGGAGTGCCGAATGCTTCATCCCAGTAAACCAGGAATCTGACAGCATCTACGCCGTAATTACCGTTTGTGAGCGTAACAGGGATTTCGATGGTATCGCCTGCATTGTATATGCCGCCTTCAAGAGCAAATGCGAGAACGCCTGTTTCATCGATCTCTTCATCAAACTCTTCAATGAAGTTGCCGCAAACCGAGCAAGCATATCTGATCGTGCCTTTTTCATCAGCTGTCGGAGCCTTGACTATTGTTACGGTCTGGCCCTTGGTGTGTTCTGCAAGAGGAAGATTGATCTTCTCTGTGGAGAGTTTCTTCTCGCAAACAGAGCAGTAAACAACAGAGTTGTATGAACCGGCTTTTGTACAAGTGGACTCAACTCTATTCTCTACGACCGCTTCACCGGGCGTATGTCCTGTAGCGGGGATATCAACATTTTCTCTGGAGAGTTCCGCGCCGCACTCAGAACAATATACGACCATATCGTGTGAGCCTTTTACTTCGCAAGAGGGTTCTATTCTTGTATCAGGATCTTCAACTGCATCAGCAGGTGTATGATAATGGATCGTAGCTGTTGCTTCAGCAACGTCTGCCATAGCATAGTCGATGAAGCCAAGGAATTTGTCGTATTCATCAACGAATGTTACGCTGGGTTCGTCTATGTTGATGACACCGTAGTTAAACTCTGCAGCTTCGCCGGGATCTTCGAAAGTAAACGTTGCGAGCACGCCGTCTTCACAGACGGGTTCGAACGAATCATCCGCGATCTCGAAATAGAGAATAGCGAAGTCTTTGCCGTCAACATCAAAGTCGATTCCGGCTTCTGCGATAAGTTTCGCAGCTTCCTCTTCGGAGAGATAAGCATAAGCAAATCCGTCTTCAGCGAACAATTCGCCGTTTTCGATTTCAGCGACATATTCATCGCTTTCGTCCCAATAAACGAGAACTCTTAATACGTCGATACCGTATTCGGTATTCTTAAGAGAAAGCTTTGCTTCGCCTCTTTCGCCTTCGTTAACAGTAATGTCCTCGAAAGCAACGCCGAATTCACCGTATGCGGGAAGTTCTATTGTTTCTTCAAAGTCGCATTTGCTGCACGTATAAACAATGGAACCATCCTCATCGGCGGTAGGAGCTGCGAATACTGCTGAAATATCATGTTCGCAAGCCACATATTTGATCGGCTCGTCTTCATAATAGTCGCAGTTAGCGCACTCTCTTCTCAATATACCGTCGGCTTCCGGGGTTGCTTCCTGATAAACGTAAGCATCACCGAGAGAGTGCCCTTTGGCCTCAATTACTTTACCCTCTTCTCTGGAGAGCTCTTCACCGCATTCCGTGCAGTATACAACGAGATCGTAGGAGCCCGCTTCTGTACAAGTTGCAGGAACAACATTCTCTTCAACAGCCTCACCGGGTTTGTGAACGTGAGCGGTAGTCTTAAGTGTGACAACACCGTCGCTGACAGTTACGTCGTACAGCTCGTCACTCCACTCATAGTCTTTTCTGTAGCAATGGAGCTGATTCTCCGGAGCATCAAACAGTTTGATCGGGAGTGTGCTGCCGAATTCTGTATTCGCAGAAGCATCATACTCAAAAGTGACCTTAAGGATCTGACCGTTTTCGAAGCAGTCAACCGCCACGTTTTTGCCGTTGATCTTCTCTTTTAATTCAAAGTCAAACAGCGCGGCGACCCATTTGTACTTGCCGTTTTCGAGAGGATCGTAGCCCTCTTCATAGCCGGCCTCGTCAAGGGAATCTACAAATTGCTGATCAAGAGTTTCGTGTTCTGTTGCAGAGTCGGCATTGGTAAGACCGTCAAGATCTTCCGCAAAGTCCACAGCCTCCATACTTACATAGGTCAGACAGCTCGGATATACGAGATAGAACTTCATATACTCGAAGCCATCCTCATTGTCGTTGATCGATACGTAAACGTCGACTGTGGTAGTTTCATCCAGATCGAGTTCAGCGTCTTCAACCCATATATTTATATGGTTTTCAGCCGTGGCTGTAGGCGCTTCTGACAGCGCAAACACCGGAACGATCATGGAAACTATCATCATCGCGACAATTACGAATGACAAAAGTTTTCTCATTGAGAATTCCTCCTAAATTTTTTTGGTACTTATATTATAGTGCTTCATTTTCGAAAAGTCAAGAGGAAATAGAAAAAGTGATGAAAATAATCGATAATTTCACGATTTTTCATTTAAAATTTACAAATATTTTTCAGTTCCGGATCGTTTCAGAATGTGATGCCGGCGCTGAAAAATCAGTGTTTTACTGCATTGTCAGCGGTTTTCAGTTCAAAGCAAAACAAAAAAATCACCGCCGCAAAGTCATAAAAAAACGATGCGGCGGTTAAGCATATTTATCTAATAAAATATTAATGAAGCTTTGACAAACGCAAAAATCAGGCGTTATTCAGATTCATTCAGAGATCTTTCCGAAGTCGTCTGTATGTGCGCGGATCATCTCCCCGATCTTTTCGTCCACCGCGGCGATCTCTCTTTCGAACTCCGCCGAGGACAGCCGAAGAACGCCGGTGCGAAGCGCCGTGAGCTGTATCAGACCGTCTGACGTTACAACCCTGACCTTATCGTTTTTACCCACGTTGTAAACGAACCGCTCTATATATGCGTCGCCGGTTTCGTTTTCTTTCGTAAAGACGATATTCACGCCGTTTCTGTCGTATTTCTCCCCTTCTCCGCCGGGAACTCTGTACGCGTCGAAAACGATGACGGCGCGGCACGCCGTAAACGCAGCGTAATTGACTATTATCGAGATCAACCGTTCTCTTGCGCCCTCGAGATCGCCCGATTCGGCGAGTTCTCTGAGGTCGTCCCACGCGAATATCACGTTGTATCCGTCGATAATGATAAACGAAGTTCTGACGCCTTTTACGCGGTGAAGTTCTCCCGCTTCAACGGCGCGCGGTTCGGAATATTCTCTCCGTTTTATGGGACCGAATTCCCGAAGCATGAGCGCTTCGAGCTCCCTCTCGTCGATACTGACGTTTTTCTTTTTGGCGAAGGATCTTTCGGAGCCTGCGGACTTTCCGACGTGCATATATTGATCCGCTTCGTTCCACTTGACGACAAATCCCGCGCCGTGAGCGCAGAAGACGGAATCCGGTGAGTTTTCGAGATCGGATTCGGGATCGTATTTTGACTGTTCTATTATCTTTTCGGCATTTTTGCACTCGCTGTAACCGCCGGGAGACAGCGACAGAATCCCGCATCCGCCTGTGTAGGAGGCGAGTGTTGCGGCGTAAGAATCCATTGAAGCGACGGGAGCTTTTCCGGTCAAAATCGACGTGCCGGAGTCATTGATCCCGTTCGATCCGATATCTCCGCCCATGAGCTTAACGTCGGTGATCGCCCGTCCGACGTCCGGCGTCGGAAGTTCTATTCTGAAATCGTAATACGGCTCGAGCAGGACGGATTCCGCCTTCATCAACGCCTGCCTTACCGCCCTGTAAGTCGCCTGTCTGAAATCGCCGCCCTCGGTATGCTTGAGGTGAGCTTTTCCCGCCGTCAAAATTATCCTGACGTCCGTCAGTTCGGAACCCGTAAGCACTCCGACGTGTTTTTTCTCGGAGATATGAGTCATGATAAGGCGCTGCCATCTCGTCTCAAGTTCATCCGCAGGGCAATCGGCGCCGATAACGATGCCCGCGCCGCGCGGAAGTCCCTCGAGTGTAAGATGTACCTCCGCATAGTGGCGAAGCGGCTCGTAGTGTCCCGCGCCTTCCGCTCTCCCGCGAATCGTTTCTTTATAGATCACTTTACCCGATCCGAAAGATACCTCGACTCCGTAACGTTCGAAGATCACCCTTTTAAGGATCTCCGCCTGGACCGCGCCCATAAGGGATACGCTGACAGACGAGTCGCCGCACGGCTCGACGTGTAAGTTCGGATCTTCTTCCTCAAGGGCGCGGAGCTTTGGCAGAAAAGGCTGCAATGCGACACCCGCCGGGAGTGTTAAGGTATATCTCATAACCGGCTCCGTCAGTGAATGGGGCGCCGGCAAAGCTTCGCCTATCATTTCGCCGGCGAAAGACGATGAAAGCCCTGTGACCGCGCAAATATCTCCGGCAGACGCCTGCTCGGCGACCGAAAACTTCGATCCGTTATAAAACCTGATCTGATCCGCTTTTTCTTCCGCGTCGCCGAGCTTCAGCTGATCTTTGACGCGAAGCGTTCCGCCGGTTATCTTCAGGTGAGTCAAACGCTCGTTTCTGTCCCTTGTTATCTTGAAAACTCTCGCTCCGAACTCCCCGGTGTAATGTGGCTGCGGCGAAAGAGCCGACAGCGCCTGTGAGAATTCCGCGACGCCGTCTCCTTTTAATCCGGATCCGAAGAAAACCGGAAACAACTGCCTTTTTTCAATGGCGGAAACGACGCTTTCCTCCGCGACAGTGCCGAGCGAGGCATACTCTTCCAAAAGTTCTTCGCTGCACTCCGCTATATTTTCTGCATTTGTAAAAATACCGTTTTCAAGTCCGGGATCGACGCAGTTCCCGAATTCTTTTCTCAGTTCGGACATTATGTCATCTTTACTGCGCCTTTCAAGGTCGCATTTAGTGACGAAAATGAAAACCGGAAGCGAATACTTTTTCGCCGTTTTCCAGAGAGTCCTCGTGTGAGACTGTACTCCGTCGGAGGCGCTTTTCACGGCGATCACGATATCCGCCGCAAAGAAAACTCTCTCCGCCTCGGACGAAAAATCGACGTGCCCCGGCGTGTCAAGCAGAGTTATCTTTGTGTTTCCGTTGACGAACGACGCGCCGGAAGACCAGATCGTTATTCCTCTCTCTCGTTCGATCGCGTCACTGTCGAAATGAGTGTTTCCGTGATCGACTCTCCCCTTTTCCCTGATCGCTCCGTTCGCAAAGAGGAGCGCTTCCGCAAGAGTTGTCTTTCCCGCGTCAACGTGCGCAACTATAGCCGCGCTGACTTTTTTCATATTGTCCATAACGCTCCTCCTTTCTTTTATGCATTTGCATAAAATTCTCCCGGGGAAGACAATCCTCGGGAGAAATCATATTGCTTTTTAACCGTTCTCTCTGTCGCGCAGCTTCCACTTTGTGTAGAGTACGCTCGTATACCAGTCGCCCTTTGCGCACTGATAATATACAGTGATAAGACTTCCGTCGGGAAGCTCTACCGTGCAGGGATACCCGAGATCGTACTGATTGATCTCTTTTTCGCTGTCTCTGAGAAGATAATCGTCCTCCCAGGTCTCGCCGAAGTCGTAGCTGACTACCGCCCTTTGCGCTCTCTTGCCCGCAGTACGGCACGCGTAGCTGAGTATGACCGCGCCGGAGGAGTGAAGGAAGAGATGCGGCGGAAGTCCGTCGACGCCGACGCACTTGGGCTCGCTCCAGGTCTTGCCGCCGTCGTCCGAAAACGTGGTGTAAACGGAGTTTTCAGGCTGTACGGGTCTTCCGTGAACACGGATAGCGCCGAGAAGACGGCCGTTCGGGAGCTCGATCACGTGAGGTTCGTGCATCATCCACTGTTCGTGATCCTTCGGCACCGGAACTCTGCCTTCCGTCGTCCAGGTCCTGCCGCCGTCGCGGCTCCTGATGAGGAAAATGCATCCCGCGGTAATGCCCATCGGGGGACGCCAGTTGTTACCGAGATAAATAATTGAACCGTCACGGCATTGGGTGGGGCCGTGAGGAGACGTAACGCTCACTTCTATAGGATCGCTCCACGACACGCCGTAGTCGTCGGACAGCATAACGAAAGAAGTGCATCCGCGGTCGATCTCGTCCTCCGGAAGTTTCTTCAGCATATTGACGTAGCCCTCTGCGAGAGCGTGATCTTCGGCTCCGACCCAGTCGTAGCTGAGAAGTCCGGCGTAAAAATCCTGAGTCGTTTCGGCGAACCAGGAGACTATCATTTTGCCGTCACCGAGATAGTAGATACCTGTGTCGCGGTCGTCAAATTTCGAATCGTTGATGACGATTGAAGGTGACCAGGTCTTGCCGGAGTCGTAGCTCACCCACATACAGTTTTTGCCGCACGGACAGACGTGTGTCAATCTCATTGAAGACGCGACCGCATAGAGAACTCCGCGGTCGTCGATCGTGACGGACGGCCATCCGTTGTATTTGAACGGAGCGCTCATCGGATATCTGTGTACTATCCCATGCTCTGCGTTTTCGGGTATAAACTCTCTCATTTGTATATTCTCCTTGATCGTTTTCAGTTTATGACGCGGCCTGCGTGACCGCCGTTATTATGATCGCCGCAAACGCGGCGACAGATATGAGAAGCAGTACCATAAGCGCCGCGGCGCCTGACTTTTTCTCTCTGATCGCGCGAACTACCGATATAAACGACGCGATATCGAAAAGCAATAATCCGAGAACCGTGAGAAGGATCACCGGATCTTTAAGAAACGCGAGATACACCTCGACAAGTCTTCCGTCGTCTGAAAAGCCTTTGAAGCTGTTTCCGAATGTGTCCGTCGAATAGCTCCAGATGAGCACAGCGCCGGCGGTCGAGATCAGCATCAGAAGTGGTATCGCGAATCTGTAAAAGCCGCCCTCTTTTTCGGGACGCTTTTTCCCGCTCTTTCGGGATCTTTTTCGTTTCGGAGCCGGAATATCCTTCACGGCGACTCTTCGTTTCTTCTTCCGTACGGTCGCGCGTTTCATACCGTCACCTCCCGCGCGGACAATCACCGTTTCAACACTTGTTTTGATACCTATAAAGTATATCATACAACATATATTCTGTCAAGAACGGCGTCTTCCGAAAAGCTTATCTGTCGTAAAGATCGTTTCCCTTTGCGTCGAACGCGACGACGCAGGGGAAATTCTTCACGGTGATGCGTCGTATCGCCTCGGCTCCGAGGTCCTCGTAGCAAACGACCTCGCTCTTTACGATCCGCTCCGAGAGCAGTGCTCCCGCGCCGCCGACAGCGGCAAAATACACGGCGCCGTGCGCCTTCGCACTCTCTTTGACTTCGGGCGAGCGGCGCCCTTTTCCGATCATAACGCAAAGTCCGCGTTCTATCAGTGCGGGCGTGTATTTGTCCATTCGCGAAGAAGTCGTCGGACCTGCGGAACCGATGACTCTTCCCTCTCTCGCGGGGGAAGGTCCCATATAGTATATCGTTTCATTTTCAAGCTCTATCGGAAGAGATCTTCCCGCCCCGATGAGCTCAAAAAGTCTCTTGTGCGCGGCGTCGCGGGCAACGTAGATCTCGCCGTCCAGATATACCGTATCTCCGGCGGAAAGTTTTGACGCCGTCTCCTTAGTGACGGGAGTCTTCAAATGCCACTCCATAACATCACCTCATATTTCCGCCGTCGCGTGACGGTTCACGTGACAGCAAATATTGACGGCGCACGGAAGTCCCGCGATATGAGTCGCGAACGTCTCGATATTGACGGCGAGGGCGGTGACGTCTCCGCCAAGTCCTGCCGGTCCTATACCGAGCGCATTTATCCCGTCGAGAAGCTCGCGCTCGAGTTCGGCGATATGTTCTTTTTCCGAATGAACTCCGATCTCTCTTGTCAGCGCGCGCTTTGCCATTAACGCGGCAAGCTCGAAATCTCCGCCGAGTCCGACTCCGACAGTCATCGGCGGGCAGGCGTTAGCTCCCGCCGCGCGCACCGCTTCGATCACGGAACGCTTTACTCCCTCGACTCCGTCGGCGGGCTTGAGCATGAATAATCTGCTCATATTCTCACTTCCGAATCCCTTAGGAGCGGCCGTTATTTTTACCTTGTCTCCCGGAACTATCCTCGTGTGGATCACGGCGGGAGTGTTATCGTTCGTGTTCACTCTTTCGAGAGGATCTCCTACGACGGATTTGCGCAAATACCCTTCGGCGTACGCGCGCTTCACCCCTTCGTTCACCGCGTCTTCAACGTAACCGCCGACGAGCGCGGCACCCTGTCCGACCTCCAGAAAGACGACAGCCATTCCCGTGTCCTGACAGATCGGGATCATCTTCTCCTTCGCCACCGAAAGATTTTCCTTCAGTATCGAAAGAACGCTTTTTCCTGTCCCGGACGTCTCAAGGTCCGACGCGCGAACGATGGCATTTTCCATATCGGGCGAGAGCTCGTGATTTATTTTTATTAAAAGATCGCAAACCGTATCGGATATCCGGCTGACTTCTATTTCTCTCATTTCTTTACCGCTCCGGAATCGACAGCGGCGCGTGCGACCGCCTCGGCTACCGCGCTGAATGCTTCTTTGTCAAACGCGTCGGGGATCACTTTGCCGTTTGCAATTTCATCTTCCGTGACGGATCCCGCGATCGCGTGAGCAGCGGCGAGCTTCATTTCCTCGTTTATCTCCTTCGCCCCGCAGTCAAAAGTCCCTCTGAAAATACCGGGGAACGCGAGAACGTTGTTGACTTGATTGGGATAATCGCTCCTTCCCGTTCCGACGACAGCCGCACCGGCAGCGTATGCCTCTTCGGGCATGATCTCGGGCGTCGGGTTAGCCATTGCGAAGACTATGGGATCATTTGCCATCGAGCGCACCATATCGGCAGTTACCATACCGGGAGCCGAAACTCCGACGAAAACATCCGCACCGCGAAGAGCGTCAGAGAGAGTTCCCGCGATCTTTCCGGAATTCGTTATCTTCGCCATTTCTTCTTTTACCGGGTTAAGTCCGTCTCTGCCTTCGTATATCGCGCCGCGTCTGTCGCAGAGGATCACGTCGCCGAGACCGTATCTGATAAGAAGTCTCGCTATCGCGATGCCCGCCGCCCCCGATCCGTTGATCACGACACGGCAGTCCTCTTTCTTCTTTCCGACCTTTCTCAGCGCGTTGATAAGTCCCGCGAGCACTACGACGGCGGTACCGTGCTGGTCGTCGTGAAATACGGGAATATCGAGGCGCGCTTTCAGCTTTTCCTCGATCTCAAAGCATCTCGGCGCGGATATATCTTCGAGGTTGATACCGCCGAAGCTTCCGGAGATGTTCGCGACAGTGTCAACTATGGTGTCAACGTCTTTCGATCTTATACAGATCGGCACCGCGTCGACGTTTCCGAATGCTTTGAAAAGCAGACACTTTCCTTCCATGACGGGCATTCCCGCTTCGGGTCCGATGTCGCCGAGTCCGAGTACGGCGGTGCCGTCCGTCACAACTGCTACGGTGTTCCATCTTCCCGTAAGTTCAAAGCTTTTTGAAATATCTTTCTGTATTTCGAGACACGGCTCCGCAACGCCGGGCGTATAGAGCACCGACAGATCGTGTCTGTTCTCGACCGGCGCTTTCAGCGCGGTCTCAATCTTTCCGCGAAGCCTGTAATGTTCCTGTAATGATTCTTCTCTTATATCCATAACGGCACCCCATTCAATTTGTAATATCATTAAAAAATATTGTACCACGATTCCGCGATTAAAGCAAGTTTTTCACGAAAAATCCCGCATCCGAAGACGCGGGAGATTTTCAGACAGTCAGAACAAATTTGTAAAATCGAGAAGGCAGGGAGTTTGTCCCGGCTTTCGCTATCAAGTCATCAAACGCTTTTCTTTTTCATAAAGCGGTTATACATTTTTCCGACGCCGAGCTTATAGACGAGGATCGGCGCGACAACCGCTCCGAGCGCCGCCATTGCGAACTGAGTCGGGAGCTTCAGCACTGCCGCAGACGGCGTAGCGTAGAAGAACGCTCTGCCTATCGAATATCCGGCGACGTTGATTATCCCGCCGACGGCGAGTGCGATGGCGTTGGCGATTTTTTTGTTGTTTTTGAATGTGTATCTTGAAATGACCGAGATCGCGATCGCCTGAAGTCCGCGCACGACGAGCGTGACGTACATCGGCGTCGGGTAGAAGAAGACGTCGCCGAGGAACGCGCCGACTCCGCCGATAGCAAACGACGTAAAAGGATCGAAAATAAGAGCGGCGGTGCAAATGATAATATCGTTCAGATAGAGGTGTCCGCCTGGGACCGGTATCCCGAACGAACTCATAACAACGTTGAGCGCCATGAACATCGCGGCGATCACAATATGCTTCAGTGCCTGTCTTCCGTCAACTGCATTTTTCATAGTTCTTACCCCCCCGGGTATTGATTTATTACGCAAACTATTGTATAATGATTTTGGATATAATAAAATAACCAGTTTTGTGATTTTTTATATGATCAGATCGGAGATCAAATGAAATACACGACAGATGTAAATTCAGCCGAGCCGCTGTATTTGCAGCTATATTATCAGATAAGGAACGACATCGTTTCCGGCGCGATCTCGCCGTCGTCAAAACTGCCGTCGAAAAGGATCCTCGCCGAAGAGACCGGCGTCAGCGTTATAACCGTCGAACACGCCTACTCCCTGCTCTGCGACGAAGGATACGCCGTGTCAAAAGAAAAAAGCGGGTACTTCGCACTCCACGGAGAAAGCTCGTCAAGCCCCGCTTCGCAGTCGCTGTATCTGCGTACCCCTCACGTTTCGCGTCAGATAGAGACCGAGTTTCCTCTTTCATCATTTAAAAAGCACATGAGATACATCATCTCCGATTACGACGACGAACTTCTTGAACGGGCACCGAACAACGGGTGCGAAGAACTGCGCTGTGCGATCTCCGGCTTTCTCTCGCGTTTCCGCGGGATATCCGTCGTACCCGAACAGATAGTGATCGGCGCGGGGGCGGAATATCTCTATTCCCTGCTTATCCAGTTTTTCGGAAAAGGCAAGCGCTTTGCAGTCGAGGATCCGTGTTATAAAAAAATAGAACAGGTCTACACGGCAAGCGGGATAGAATTTGAAAAGCTTCCGCTCGAAGGCGACGGAATAAAGCTTTCGGCGTTAAAAAAGACAAAGGCGGAAATACTCCATATAACTCCGTACCACAGCTTTCCGAGCGGCGTCACGGCGTCTCCGATGAAACGCGTATCATACGTCGAATGGGCGAGGCGGACCGGAGGATATATCATCGAAGACGATTACGAGTCTGAATTTTCCATGCTTTCAAAGCCGGTCGACACCATACGGTCTCTCGATCCCGACGGAAGAGTGTTCTATCTCAACACGTTCTCGAAAACGCTCGCCCCGTCGATGAGGATCGGATATATGCTGATACCGTTGCCTCTTCTTGAAGAATATGAGAAAAAGCTCGGTTTCTATTCATGCACCGTTCCCGTGTTCGATCAGCTCGTCCTCGCTTCCTTCATCGACAGCGGAGAGTTTGAAAGACATATAAATAAAATGAGAAGGAAGCTCAGAAACATCTGACAGAAAAACAGGGAGCCGAAAATCGGCTCCCTTTTGAATTGTCTTTTCGATCAGTCAGCTTTCGGTCCCGCTGCGACGATGTTCTCGGGCATATCGGGATACTTTGCTGCAAAGTTGTCTTTGAATTTCTTTGCAAGGATCTTTGCCTGCTTCTCGTAAGCCGCCTTGTCGGTCCATACGTTTCTCGGATCGAGTATCTCGGGCGGAACGTTCGGGCAAGTCTTCGGGATGTTCACGTTGAAGATCGGATCGCGAACGTACTCTACGTTGTCAAGCTCGCCAGCGAGAGCGGCTGTGACCATAGCGCGCGTGTAGGAGAGCTTCATTCTCGGAACCGTGCCCGCAGCGCCGCCGCACCAGCCGGTGTTAACGAGGAACACGGAAGCGCCGGTCTCTTTGAGCTTCTCGCCGAGCATCGTTGCGTAAACGGATGCATTGAGCGGGAAGAAGGGCGCGCCGAAGAGCGTCGAGAACGTGGTGACAGGCTCGGTGATACCGCGCTCCGTTCCGGCGAGTTTGCTTGTGTAACCGGAGACGAAGTGGTACATAGCCATATCCTCATCGAGCTTGGAGATCGGAGGAATTACGCCGAAAGCGTCCGCAGTCAGGAAAATGACTGTCTTCGGAAGTCCGCCGACTCCGGGAATAGCCGCGTTCGGAATGTAGTTGATCGGATAGCCCGCTCTTGTGTTCTCTGTGAGAGAGCCGTCGTGATAGTCGGGATGTCCGGCTTCGTCGACGATGACGTTTTCAAGAAGCGTGCCGAATTTGATCGCCTCGTAGATCTGAGGCTCTTTTTCATGTTCAAGGTCGATGCACTTTGCATAGCATCCGCCCTCAATGTTGAATACGCCGTCGGGAGACCAGCCGTGCTCGTCGTCGCCGATAAGACGTCTTGCGGGGTCTGCGGAAAGTGTGGTCTTACCTGTTCCGGAGAGCCCGAAGAAAACTGCGGAGTTGCCGTCTTCACCGATGTTCGCGGAGCAGTGCATCGAAAGGATGCCGCGCTTCGGAAGAACGTAGTTCATAACGGAGAATACGCTCTTCTTGATCTCGCCTGCGTATCCGCTGCCGGCGATGACGACCTCACGGTCCTCATAGTTGATGAGAATAGCGGCTTCACTGTGTACTCCGTCGATCTCGGGAACGCACTTGAAGCCGGGAGCTACCCAGATCGTGTAGTCGGGAGCAAAAGCGTCAAGCTCTTCCTCTGTCGGTCTTATCAGAAGCTCATGGATAAAGAGGTTCTGGCTCGCGAGTTCGTTCACGATACGGAAAGACTGGCGGTATTTCGGATCTGCTCCGGCAAAGCCGTCAAAAACGAATATATCCTTGTTCTGCAGGTAAGCGAGAAGTTTGCCTTTGATGAGAGTGTACTTTTCTTTTGAGATCGGAACGTTGATCTTTCCCCAGGCGATCTCGTCATGTACGGAAGGTACGTCGACTATGAATTTGTCGTCAGGGCTTCTTCCGGTGTATTTGCCGGTAACTACAACGAGCGCGCCGGTGTCCGAAAGACGTCCCTCTCCTCTCTTAAGCGCTTCTTCAACGAGCGATGCGACGGGAAGGTTGCGAAGAACTCTTCCGTTTCCGGCAACGCATACGTCTGCAGTGGTAAGGTTTTTCATTGTATATGCATCTCCTTTTATAGAAATAATTATTCCAAACAATATTATCCCACAAGTTCCGCTTTCGGTCAAGAGCAAAATAAGCAAAATTAAGCGGAAGTTAAAGGCTTTCTTTCGTCATAAACGCGAATCACTCGGCTTTTCCGCCGTCATTCTTTTTATCAAAGCGTTTCTTGAACGAGGAGAACCATTTTGAAACGATCACTATCAGCTTGCTGATACCGATATACGTCGGGATCGAAAGAAGTCCGAAAGTTGTGAGAACGAGCGCGCTCTCTGTCGACAGCGGAACGATCGAGAAGAACGACGCTCCGATGACCGCGCCGAGAATGAGCGCGACTGTCATGGCAATACAGAGCGCTACTCTGATCTTGCTCGCCGGAATGCATGTCGCATAGAGCATCAGAAGCCCGACGAATCCGACGATAAGAGCACAAACGGTAGACATTTGGTCCTTCGGGATCTCAAACACCGTGCAGAACACCATCACGCCGATCGTCATCACGAGATTTGTGAGAGCAGCGGGAAGCGAACGGAACAGGACGTTTTTCATAAAGTGACCGCGCACTCTGCTTTCGTTCGGCTCCATCGCGAGCACGAACGACGGAAAACCGATCGCGAGCGCGGAGATCAGCGAGAGCTGGGTCGGCTCGAGAGGGTATGTCAGCGTGAATACAAGAGTCACTATCGCGAGAACGAATGAAAAAATATTTTTCCAAAGGTACAGCGACGCCGAACGCTCTATGTTGTTGATGAC
Source organism: Clostridia bacterium (assembly GCA_017445115.1). The sequence continues at coordinate 35,751 of JAFSUU010000025.1, forward strand.
GCGCCTACCCTCCGCGACAACGCTCGGCATCGCCGAAAAATCGGAGTCGAGAAGGACAATATGAGACGCCTGAGACGCTACGTCGGATCCCGACGCCATAGCCACGGAACAGTCCGCTTCCTTCAGCGCGAGCACGTCGTTGACGCCGTCGCCTGTCATCGCGACAGTATGTCCGGCTTTTCTCATCGCGGCGATAAGTTTCTTTTTCTGCACCGGAGTCACTCTGCCGAAAACGGTGTATTCTTCCGCCGCCGCTTCGATCTTCTCGTCGGTGTCAAGCTCTCTCGCGTCAATGTATTTATCCGCGTCGCCGATACCGGCACGGCGGGAAACGTCAGAGACCGCAAGCGCGTTGTCGCCGGATATGACTTTGACCTTGACGTCGTTTTCCGCAAAATATCTGAAAGTTGCCCGCGCGCTGTCCCTTATCTTGTTTGCGAGAAGGATAAGCGCCGCCGGGGCTATTCTGCCGCCCGAGAGACCTGTCGCCGGGTCGCCCGAAAACGCCGCAAGAAGCAGAACGCGGCAGCCTTTTGACGAATACTTGTCAACCGTGTCGGCAATAAGCGAATAATCGTCTCCGAGCATAAAGTCAGGAGCGCCGAGGACGAGAGTGCTTCCGTCTTCAAAAGACGCCGCACCGTATTTTCTCGAAGATGTGAAAGGAACGGTGTGGACCGCCTTCTTCTTCACTTCCCCGTTGAATCTGTTTTTGAGCGCTATCATCGTAGCGTTATCCGCCGCATGTGCGTTCACGTAATCCGTCATGACCGATTCTATCGCTTCGACCGTAACGTCTATCCTGAGAGGTAGTACATCCTCGACCGTCATTTTGTTCTCTGTGATCGTTCCGGTCTTGTCGACGCAAAGGGTGTCCACACGCGCCAGCGTTTCGATACAGTCGAGCTCGTGAACGAGAGTCTTTCTCTTTATCAGTCTTATGACGGAAGCGACGAGCGCGATACTGGTCAGCAGATAAAGCCCTTCGGGTATCATTCCGATAAGCGCCGCGACCGTGTGCACTATGCCCGTTTTGTAATCGTATCCAAGCCAGCTTATCTCTTTGAAGAGCATCGCCACTCCGAGCGGTATGATCAGAATACCTATGACCGTAACGAGCCTTGTCAGCGACCGCATCATCTCGCTCTTTCCGCGACGTTTCGATTTTTTCGCTTCAAGAGTGAGCTTCGACGCAAAGCTGTTTTCGCCGACCGCCGTAAGTCTCGCATAACACTCTCCGCTCATGACGAAAGAGCCGGAGACGAGGGATGCGCCTTTCGGCTTTTTTATCTCGTCCGCTTCACCGGTGATCAAAGCCTCGTTGACTATAACCGAACCGTCTGCTACTATCGCATCTGCAAATATCTGCGAGCCTGCGGAAAAGACGACCGTGTCTCCCAGAACCGTGTCGTGAACTCCGACTTCCCTTCGCTCTCCGTCGCGAACAACGGTGCATTTGCGCTCCGTCAGAAGCGCCATCTTGTCAAGAACTTTTTTTGAACGGAGCTCCTGGACTATTCCTATAGCGGTATTTGCGAATACCACGATCAGAAACGTGAGATTTTTCCACGAGCCTGCGATAATGACGCCCGCGGCGAGCAGCGCGAATATCCCGTTAAAGAACGTAAAGATATTCGTCGCAAAGATCTGCCATACCGTCTTCGTCGGCGGTTCGATCTCTCTGTTATCGAGTCCAGCGGCAACCCTTCTCTCCACTTCGGAGGAGGTAAGCCCCGTAAGTTTCTCTTCCATATATATCCTCCGGCAAAAACCGTACCTTCATTTTATTCTTCGATCCGTATATGATCCCATACATCGACATTTTATCACATTTTTATGTTTTGTGCAAGAATAAGAAATAAATACAATATTAGTCTTGCAAAAAATAATAATATGTGTTATACTGAACGTCGGTGACGCCGGTATGATGGAATTGGCAGACGTGCTGGACTCAAAATCCAGTGGTAGCGATACCGTGTCGGTTCGACCCCGACTACCGGCACCAAACAGTACAAATCCGAACCCCAAGCCGATTGGCGAAGGGTTCGGATTTGTCGTTTATTTCGACTATCCGAATTTCAATTCCAAGCAAGACAAACAAAAAATGAAAAACGGAGGTCAAGAAAATGAATCTGAACATCGGTAACATCGGAATTTGGGGATTCCGGCATTATGAATTTCTCAAGGAAAACCGTCCATCAACAGTCGGCGTCATGCGCCTGAACGGAACGCTCGAAGGGTATCTCAAAGAGGTCAATCAAGAAGCAACGGAAATGCTTGAAACGCTCGTCCGGCAATACGCAAAAGCGGAAGGCGTCACAGAAGCTCTCAAACGCACAGATCAACTCGGTTGGGTGCAAAAGATGAACTCTATCCGCAACCGCTCCGAAGAGGTCGTACTGAGCGAAATCATCTACCGATAAACGCACGAGGCGGGGAGCAATCCCCGCCTCAAAAACATTAGTCAGTCTGTGATACCTTTCCAAACACCAGGATGGATAATCAATTTCATACTTTTATCCAAAGGTCCTTGATTTCTGTATGCATTTCGCCTTTTTGTACCAAAAAAGGAAGTGTTGATATTCTGAAAGATTCCCACATCATACAATACACGTGCAAGCTCTTCTGGGCTCTGTATTTTATTTTGCAGATCACAAAATGGTTTTGATTTTGTATAAAACTCGGTTAATGAAAATGATTGCTGGCCTAATTCTCGCAACAATTGATATAGGTCATCAATATTATTAAGAAGAGGGTTTATTTCATTTTCGAGTTCTTCATATACAAGCCACGTGCTATATGCTCTCTCTGCGTTCTTTATACTTCTAAAGTATACTGAATTTGTTTGTATGATTTCTTCTTGTATTTTTTTGCAAAATTGAATTACATCCCTTGGACGATGCATTGTACGATCAATAATGTACCTAAACACCTCAACTAAATCGTCATCTCTGTAATTTCTAATGTTAATTTGCGATGTATCAAAAAGCTGTTCAAAATCCACTTCAGGTATCGACGCAGATATACGCTTATTAATCATTGCATATAATTCGGATTGTTGGTATAGATGTGTATTACTTATCGTCCAATCAATACTATAAATAAACGGCTCCCATCGTGCACTTTCAGCATCAATTTTGCTTATTTCACGAATTATATCATTCCTCAAATAAACAATCACTTTTGCGCCACATATTTTCCTTCTTCTTAACTCTTGATTAAATGAGTATGTGTATTTTAACAAACTGGCAATAGCACAAAGATAATCATCTGTTTTTTGTAATGCATTATAATTATCATCAAGTCGGTCAAATTGAATAACAATTTTCCTGCTTTCAGGGCAGGTTAATAAATAATTGATAATTGTTTCCTGCAATCTTCCATTTAGTTCAGTGATATCTCTGCAGTTTGCTAAATTGTATTGATTACTCTTTTCTGTGCCAAGCCCAAAGTTCAAAAACTTGTTTGTTAAGCCAAATTCTGTTTTGTTAGTATTAGATATTGTTTCCCGATATAAGTCAGAAACAGTTTGACCAATGCATTTATCTACAAACTCATTGATTTCTTGATAATGGACATTGCTTTCATCGGTCGGTAAAGGGCTTTTTGCTAATAATATCGCAAAATCAATGAGAATCATATGTTTCCAAATGCTTTGATATTGATTAGGTTTGGAAAAATTGGCATCATCCATTGATAACAATCTATTAAAAGGGAAATCACCAAAATCAGTATTGTGAACGATTACCCCATTGTTATAGCTTTGTTCTTCAATCATTCTGTAAATAGCTGATTTTCCTGTCCCTTTACGTCCAGACACATAAAAATAGTCCCCGTTTATTATCTTGTTCCAATAATTATTATCAAGAAAGTATTGGTCAAGATTTGGATCGCCATATCCATCAATATCGCCAAAATTTATTATTTTCATCATTTCAACAATTTGATTCTGAGTAAACATAGTAATTTCTCCTTTATGTTAAATGCTTTTTGTTTTCGATGCATTTTCTTGGCTTGTTAGTTTTTTCTCTTTTTCTATCTTCCATTCCTCAAACTCACGCTTGCCTTCCTCGGATTCAAAGAAGGCGCGAATGTCGGGCATCATATCGTCAACGATTGCTTGAAGGACATGCTTCGGAACGTTGCACTCGGCGCGGCGCTCGCTTAAGACGTAACGAATTTCAATGAGCCAGCGCTTCCAAAAACCACCGTGCTCATAGGCGTAGATGTCTTTCCAATACGGTTCAAGCCGCAGAGCGATTTCCTTTTTGAACTCGCGCTCGATCTCGGCGGATCGTTCTTCGCCGATAAGCTCTTCGACGGCTTCTTTGCCGTACCGCTTTTCCGTTTCAGCAAGGTGAAGTTTTACTTCAAAAATCGAGTATTTATGTAATATCTTGTTTTCCATAGACGCTCCGTTTCTTCGGGGTATTAGGTACCTCCCTAACAAGCGACTGACGAGGCAGGCGAGTTTTTGTATATACAAAAACGTTGCTTGTCGAGGTACGCCGCTGGATTTGTACGTACAAATCCAGTGCTTGCTAAGACAATACCGCCATAATTATTCTTCTTCGTTATTCTCAGCCAACATCGCGATTTCGCGCAGTTTCTCTTCAAGCAGTTTCTTATCCGGCAACTTCAGTGTGTAATCCGCGACCATCGCCGGGGAAAGGCTGCTGCTGAGCGCGTATTCGACGACTGCGTCGTCTTTATAGGTGCATAGGATCAGACCGACGCTCGGATTCTCTTCGGGTTTCTTGACATCCCTATTGAGCGCTTCAAGATAGAAATTGAGTTGCCCGAGATGCTCCGGTTTGAACTTGCCGACCTTCAATTCCACGGCAACAAGACAGGACAGCGCGCGGTTGAAGAAAAGGAGATCGATAAAGAAATCCGTGTTGCCGACTTGAACGCGATATTCTTCGCCGACGAACGTAAAGTCTTTGCCGAATTCCAGAATGAACTTTTTTAGATTGGCGATGATTGCTTTTCGCAGATCCTTTTCTTTGAAATCCTCCGGGACGTCCAAGAACTCCAACACATACGAATCCCGGAGCGCGCCGACAGCAGGATGGCGCTCAATCAGATCCTTGTTTTTCTCCTGCGAAAGCATCGTCCGCTCGTAGAGCATGCTGTCGATCTGTCGTTCAAGCTCGCGTTTTGCATAACCGTTCTGAATACACATACGGATATAAAACTCTTTTGCCTCGTCGGTTTTGCAGCCGGTCATAATCAGCAGATTGTTCGACCACGAAATTTCTCTCACCAATGGTGAGAGTTTTTCATTATCGCGGTACGTTTCAAAAAACTGCTTCATCCTCCACAGATTCTGCGCCGAAAAACCGCTTGCGGACGGATATGTTCTTTTCAGGTAGTCGGCAAAATCCTGCACGGTGTTTTTGCCCCAACCGTCGCTCTCGCCTTTTTCGCTGAGATACTGCCCGATTTGCCAGTACATCTCGATCATCTCTCTGTTTACGGCTCTGATCGCCCGCATTTTTGATTTTTCTATTATGGCAATAATGTTATCAAAATCATTGCTGTAATTGACGATGTCTGCCATGCTTTATTTCCTTTCTTATGCTTTCATCATGTCATACTTGATTTCTCTCACCAATGGTGAGAATATTTGATATCGACTATTGCTTTGCCTGCTTTAGCAGCGCATTCCATTCACTCACGATAGAGCGATCCTCAAAATAATCGATTTTCATTGCCTTTCTCACTCTGGCGAGTGTAGCATTTGTTGTTTCAAGCGCTTTTTCAGTTCCATCGCGGATGATATCGTAC
>JAFSUU010000026.1 GCA_017445115.1 Clostridia bacterium
AAAGTGCGATCCCTGATATACTTCATTCGCTTTTCGATCTCCGGCGAGTCGTCAAGGATCCTGTCGCAGATTTTGATCTCTTTTCTGTGCCTTGCCATTATCCGGCTGAGATCTGAGATATTCCTGCGCAGCATGAAGATCTCCTCTTCGTTTCCGGCTCTCTGAGCCCGTCTGAGCGCGTTCCGGCAGAGACGACGCGTATCTTCGCATTCCTTCAGTTCGTTCTCCTTTGCGGCTATAAATCCCCGTATGTCTTCGTCTGTTCGCAGATCGTTGTCGAGCATAAGATTCTGTTGCTCAACTCTCATGTCAAAGATCATCAGCTCTTCCCATAAGACTCTCGAAGCTTCGGTATTGTATTCCCTCCGATCCTTCACGACGTTGATGACGGCGACAAAATTAACGTACATCTCACACAGATCGTCATACTCCCACGGCGGCGTTTCAAAGAACCGGGAAATATCGTCCTGCGGATGTGTTTGCAGGCTGTATAACACGTGCCGGTTGTGTATCCGGTAAAGGAGCGCCTCAAAAGTGTAGTCTTCGCCGAGATTGATCAGGCGCACCCCCTTCGGAGCCATTGCGTGAAAGATATAGTCATACTTGCTGCCGCGGCGGAATTCATATCCCAGATACTTCAAAACTCTTTCAAAATACTTTTGATTTGTGCTGACGGAAACGGCGAGATCAAGATCATGTCTTATGATTCCGTTCTTTGTTGTTCCGCCGTTCTGCTGTGCTTTGTACACGTTGTAGGGCACTCTTTTTCCTTGAGGATTTTCGATGACTGACAGCTCGTATTCTCTGCAAAGATCGTCGCTTATATCTCTGAATAACTTGTAATTCTCTCTGCATCCGTTGTACTTTTTTCCGTCGACAAAAGAAACCGAATTGAGCAGGATATGATTATGGATGCAGTGCGTACCCATATGAGTCGCGACGATCACTTCAAAATCATCGCCCCATAATCTTCTTGCCGTTTCTACTCCGATCTTATGTGCAAGATCCGGCGTGACCTCGTCCGGTCTGAAAGACTGATAAGCGTGGTGCGCGAGGATGCCGCCCTCTTTTCCGAAAAGCTTTTTCGTGTCGAGCATTTCCTGTTTAGCGTTCTCTGGAATGCAGTTGATGCCGGTGACAAACAGCTTCTTCTCGTTCGGATCAAACGTTTTATCCTCGTCTTCAACGTAATGCACGGCGTTGTAAAGTTCGCGCATCTGTGTTTCGGAAAAGCTCTTTTCATCGGTCTTTGAAGTGTTTGCGACGTAGTCGATCACCTTGCCGAGCTGACCGCTTCTGATTGGCCATATCCGCGTTACAGCCATCAGAAAAGCACCTCGCATTTCGCGCAGACGGACTCTTTCAGTTTGTGTTCAAGTTCGTATAGATCATCGAGCGCCTGCTTTAATTCTGAACCGTTTACGAAACCGTTCGCGTTTACCGAACGCGCAAGCTGATTCAGATTGACGCCGATTCTACGCAGCTCTGTGATAACTTTTCCGAACTCGACAGGCGGCTTTCCGTAAACTATCTTGTATTTGAGCAGCCGACGAAAGACGTCAGATTTAGAGCAGTGCAGGGTATCGCAGAGACGGATAAGCTCATCCTCTTCCGACTGATCGAGCCGCACGTGCTCCATAAAGCTTCGTTTCATTTTCTCACCCTTTCCATATTTTTTTCTTACCTTTGCCTGGACGCGACTTCTCGGCAACAAGCGGATTTGTAGCACAAATCCAATGCTTGCTAAGACGATACCGTGACTGAAACAGGCTTACTTTTGTCATTTGTCGGCATTGATAATCTCTTCGATTTTAGCCTTTGAAATTACGAGAAGACGACGGTTCCTTTTCCCGATCCTGACGGTTTTTGTTGTATTCCCCTCGGTATCGCCCTCTGAGATACCTTCCGAAAGGAGCGCTTTGGCAAGTCCGTTTTCTGAGATAGCGAAACCCTCACCCTGATCGTCGCAGAGTTTTTTAACGGCACGGTGCGCAAGCGTTTTGTCAAGATAGTAGGTATCATCGTCCGCATAACCGATCAGTCTCGGCGGATCAAGCGTGGGATAATCTTCGCTGATTTCTTTTTTTGCAATCCCGACCGCGCCGCTGTCGATGAGTGATTTGAGTTTACGAAGGAACTTATGCGTCGGCTGTTCCTGCTCGGTTCTGCTCTGCTGTTCGGCGGCGACGGAGAAAATTGCGTTGTCAAAATCGTCGATCATCCCGGCTTTTCCCTCAGGTAAAATACATTGTTTGTCCATCAGAAAATCACAGTAAAATTCATACCCAATGCGCAGAGAAACAAGATCGTCGAGCAGACGGTCACGAAGATCGATCTTTTTCTCTTTCGCTTTTTCAGCAAGTAATGAACGTAAGTGTTTGCAAAATGAACAGATTGTTCTGACAAATTCTTCTTCCGCTTTTTCTCCGGTGAGGTATTTTTCTTTGATCCATTCGGTATACTGAAACATCATCGCTGAAAGGATCCCATCAGCCGCGAGCTGCTGATAATGCGAAAGCTCTTCGTTGTTTACGTCGTCCCTTCCGAGATCCAGCGTAATGAATCTTGCCGTACCGCTCTCTCCGACGTCGGGCAGAAACTCCGCCGTGATGATCGCATTTCCCTGCGGATAACGGTCGGTCATTAGTTCGGAATTGGCGTTAAGTCTGCCTCGCCCGACCCGGTTTCCGTACGCTCGAAAGATCATCTGCGCGCTTGCGTTCATCTGCGCAGCGTCCTTCCCGTTGCTCGGGTGATAGTCGTCGATCACGGTCAGAACGTCTTTTAATGCGAAGCTCTGACGAATGATGCTGTTCGCCGTATCGCGGAACGAAAGCGGAAGTTCCGTTGTTGAAAACCTCCCGAAAAAGGAACAGGTCAGCGCCGCGAGCGTGCTCTTTTTGGAACCGGTCTTCCCGCACAACAACAGGATCGTTTTCGGTTCGCACTGCGCTTTCTTCAAAAAAGAATTCAACGGTGAGAGAAAAGCGAACGCCGTAAGCGGCATCATTACATTCCGCGGTGCGATTGCATACGGCAGCGTAAAAGCTTTGATCACGGCGTCGGGATCTTCATTCCGGAGAAAACCGTAATTATTGCTCCGACCTTCCAGACGAACGGTGTGCTTTTCATCATCCGGCATCAGAAATTCCCATTGACCGTTGATGCGTTTCCAACCCGTAGCGGCATACACCTTTTTCTTATCGGCGTGTTCCGCTGTGGACTGCAGAAAGTATCGTATCCGATCCTTTACCGTCTGCCCGGTTTCGAGATTGAACTCATATCCCCAATTGTTTCTCACCCATTCCAGCGAATTGAATTTCTCATCCGGCACAGTGATCGTCTGCAGCGTGTGACCGAGGGAATCGAACCCGCCGATCTCGACCCGCACTTTCGTTTCCGCACCGTCGTCCACAATGAGCTGAGAAGCAATGAACGGAACGAAATTGCAGAGCCTGACGAAATACTGCTCACCGCGCTTTTCGCTTTTCATATATCCGAGACAGCCGTCCTTCACGGCGAACGGTGCGGGACAAACAAGATCGTTCAGGTCCATCGCGTCACCCCCGGAGTATGGTGGAATTTTCTGTTATTTCTGTTACAAGTCCGGCTGTAACAGAAATAACAGGTTTTGCGGACATACCCTACGTCCGCGGTCTTCTTCCTCATAATCATTCTCCTGCTGATTTTCTGTGCTTGAAGTTCATTGCATGGTGCTTCCCGTTCAGGGACCGCGCCTTTCTGATTTCCGCGGACAGCGGACGGATCGTGCGGAACGTCAGGTTGCGGTGGGGCACACTGCAACGAAGACAACCGTCCTCGTCGCTGTAAACGCACACTGCGTCGGGAACGTCTGAGGCGAGCTTTCCGATCAGAACGTTCAGCTTCGCGTCAAAGCTTTCGACTTCGATCACGTCGTCTCCCTGCCCGAACCATAGATGCGTTTCGTGTTTCTTTCTCGGCATGTTTTTCACTCCTTTCTGAATAGATTTTTCAAGACCCCTGTTTTTAGTCTGTTTCCAACGGATCAAGATCCGTGTTTTTGTACCGGAATCGTTTCAATTTTCTCTTTTCGGTCAGTTGATCGTTTGAAAGATCTCTGTTCAATTACAGAGCGGTTCCGGCGATCTCAGGGGTATGTAAAGCCGCCGCCGAAATACATTTCCGCGGTATGTTTTTGTCTTATTCTCTTGACAAAACAAATGTTTCATGTTATCTTAATAATGAAATGCATCATTCCACTAAATGAACAAAAAAGAGGAGCACCGTTATGGCACGTCCCAAGAATTATGAAAGAATGGAAGCCATTCTGAATTACCTGACCGAATACATAACCGAGAATCAGAGCCAACCGACCGTGCTGCAGATCGCGAACCGGTTCGGCCTCTCTACCGGCATTGTACACCGTTATCTGAAGAACCTGTCCGAACAGCACAGGCTGCGTTATGAGGGCGGCGTTATCACTCTGAACGTTGACGACCGCATCCAGTATAACTCGACCAGATGCCTTGCGCTTGACAACATCAGTTCCTGCGGTTCCGGCACCGTGGAGGAACAGCACGTTATCGCCTACAACGTCCTCTCTCCTTTTTACTTCCCGGAAAAGAATCTCGTGTCGATCACGGCGGCAGGCGATTCAATGGCTGACGCGGGGATCTCCTCCGGCGATACGCTGTTCATCGAGATCGGCGCGGAACCCGTGAAAGGCGATATTGTCGCGGCGCTGGACGACGAAGGTGAAACGCAGATCAAACGCCTGAGCGGTTATCGGAAGAACGGCCAGCCGATCCTTGCTTATGAGAACGAAGCCGTATATCCCGGAAAGATCGTCAAAAAGAACATCGTCAGCATACAAGGCGTTGTGAAGCATATTCTGAAGGATTGCTGATCATCTCCCCATATACTTTATCCCCCGATTTCCGAAAAACCGGAAAAATACCGAAACAGTCCGAAACGGATTCCGAAACAAACGAAAGGACGCCCGATGTTTTATCCGCTTGAAGCCATATTTGCCGATAAAAGCATTTACTTTGCCGGAAATAAAGATATGCTCTGTTCCTATCTCTGCAGCCTGCTGGAGTTTTATGAGCCGGGGAAGACGGAACTGCGCCTCGAAGCGCCGTGCCTTTCCATCCTTGCCGGACTTTACGCGGTCAAAAATGATCAGGACGTTGGATCGGCTCTTCCGAAAGCCTGTGAAGCGATCATCGATACGCTTGACGTTCTGAAAGGGATCAAACCTTTTGATTACGTCGACCGCGAGGAGATACGTACTGCCTTTTCGGAAAGCAACATATCTCTTGCAGGAAGCATCATTTCAGATAAAGGCTCCGGGATCGACCCCGATTTCACTCACACCTCCAAGCTCGCCGATTATGCTCCGGCAAACGTGCGTCAGCTGCACGCTGCGGAGGCAACGGAAAAGATATTCGGACTTATGTCGTTTTACGCCCGGCTGTTTGATGAAGTGCCGAAGCTGTATGAAACGATCCGTCGCATTGCAGACAGGTATTCCCATTGTGACAAACACGATCCCGATCTTCTGTTCGGTCTTGCTTACCTTGAGCTGCGGCTTGAAGGTTCCGTACAGACGAATGTGACCTATACGCCTTATCTGACGACGGAGAATTCCGTCAGGTTCGCTCCCGGCAAGACGGTGCAATTCAAATCATATCGCGAGCTGATAATCACAGAGCTTTTTGAAAGCCTTATGATCGGGCATTATCCTCGGCTGTGTCTGATCTGCAAAAAACCTATTCTGAAGACGGATCAAAACATTCAGAAGTACTGCACCGGATTAAGCCCGTATTACTCTAAAGGCAAAAGCAAAAAACAGCTTTCCTGTCAGCAATATGCCAAACGGTACGGTGTGCCGGAAAAGGCCGGAGATGATCCGTATAAGATCGTACACAGGAAACGGCTCGATTGTATCCGCACGGAGAAGAACCGCGGCAAGATAATGCCTGTTTTCGCAGATGCGGCAAAGTTTCTCGCCGATAATCATTTATGCTGTGCGCAGACCGATCCGGATTACACATTAGGCCAATATGAAACAGATATGGAGAAAGACAACCTGTATAAAGAAACGGCGGAGTATTTGAAGACAATGCCGAAGGTGAACGCATGAGGAGAAAGAATTGTACAGATACGACAGATATTCCTTTTTCTACGATTATGACGAGGATACCGAAGACGATGACGAAAAGGATGAAGATGAGGAAGAACTGACCGAAGAGGAAGAATACTCATCCGAGCCCCTTGAAGACGCCGAGGTCGATTCATACGACACGCGGCGGATGTTCTATTGTCCGACAGCGCCGGAGGTATTTCCCGGTTACGACGAACTCGCGCGGCTGTACAAGGAGATCGGAGACGAGAAATACTATCTCTGGATACTTCACTTCTACGAAAAAACCATGACCGAAAAATGTCAGGCGCAGATGGCGGAAAACTATTTGTTCTCCGGGCTTGAGGATCTGAAGATCGCGTTTTCCATAGGCTTGCGTGAAGCGCTGAAGAAGTATGATCCTTCTGCCGGCACTCATTTCATGTACTACAAGGAATATGAGGTCCGGCGGGCGCTGTACGACGAGCTGCCTCGTCTGATCCCAGGCTGTACCATTCAGAACGACAAACAGCACCGGCGGGTCAAAAAGACAATGGGGATCTACAAAAAGACCGCCGACCTGCCATATGATGAGCGTATCACGCTGCTGTCCGATGAGATCCGGCTGAACGAAAAGCACACGAAAGAGATACTGCTTGCCGCCGATCTGAATTCCCATATGCAGCCGTTTACAAAAAAATATGAGGATGACGACGGCGACGAGTCCGAAGAAGAGTATATCCCGACGGGCGAACCCACGCCGGAACAGCAGTTCTTTCTTGATTCCGAAGCCGAGGCGCTTTGGGGCGCGTTTGAACGGCTGTCGCTGAAAGAGCGGATGATGATCGCGGAGTCCTGCGGCTTCTGCGTCGATTGTTACGGCGTCTTCATCCTCACCGAAGATGAAGACGGCCGGCAGGTCTTAAAGAGCCGCCGTCCGATGATGAATACCGATATCGCCGTCCTGCACCAATGCACAGCCAAAACCGTTGCAAATACGCTGAAAAAGTCCCTCTTCACGGAAAGTTGGGGGATAGATAGAAAAAGGTATTGAAAAAGAGCATAGGAAGCTCCATAATTGAGTTTGCGACAAAACAAAGATGG
>JAFSUU010000027.1 GCA_017445115.1 Clostridia bacterium
CCCTCGTAGATTTGAAAAGCCGTAAGCGCTTTTCTCGATTCTTCCGTCGGATAGATCTCTTTCATATACGGGTTCTTGTCAAAAAGCTTCGGGATAAGGTCATAACCGATCTCGCGCACTTTCCCGCGCACGGAAACCGCAACGGAAGTCATCGTGCTTTCGCCTTTAATACCCGTCAACGCGATATAGCCGCGTTTTTTCAGACGGTCGTAAAATCCTTTGCCTTTTGCCGTCAGAAAATACAGACTGTTATCATCACAGTCCATCATATCTATGGCGACGGTGACGGGCAGACTGTCGTCGTCCACCGTTGCGACAATACAAGTATGGATTTTATTGACCAAGTAAGCAAGATAATCTTTTGTTTGCATTTTTATCCTCGCAAATCCCATTTATCGGGATCATTTATTATTGTTCATCACCCACGAAAACGCCTTTGCCGTGCGGATATCGGCATCTTTGAAGTGATTGCCTTCGTTCCATTCAAGCGTGCATTTCACGCCGCGCCCGGAGAGCAGGGCGTACGCCTCGCGGATCCTGTCGCCAACCGTCGCCATAACGGGATTTCGAGCTTTTTCTTCCTTGTCGCCGAGGCTGAGATAGACCACGTGTGTTTTGATCTCGTTCTCCTTCATATAGTCCGCAAAGCCCGGGAACCACATCGACGGGGATACCGCCGCAACGCCCTTGAAAAAGTCCATCCGGTACGCCGCCCACAGTGCGAACAGCCCTGCGAGCGAATAACCGCCGATATAGTACGTTTTGGTCTCATCGGAGCAGAGCTTCAGTATCTCATCGAGCGTTTTTTCGGCGCCGCCGCCGAAATCCTCTTTGCCGAATACGGCGGGCGCTTTCCACGGTGAAAGATCGGTATTCCAGTTTTCGACCTTGATGGCGATCAAGCGAAAGCTTTTACCGCAGTTAGCGGCGATGAGCGACACCTCGTTTTCAATGCCCGAAAGGTCGTGATCGTCCACCGGCTGAATAAGAACGGTATCGGCGCCTGCGTCGCCAAATTCATATAGTTTCATACTTGTCTGATCAACCATCCTGTGAGCATTTTCCGCATTTTGAACAACCGTTGCAGGTAATCTTCATTGCGCAGTTCTGACACTGCTTTCCGAAATACGGTTTGTACATACCGTCTTCTCCGATAGGATATCCCCATTCATCCGTAAGCTTCCATTCTATCGGCTTTCCGAGAAAGCTGAGCCCGGACTTGTACGCCTGTTCTCTCTGAAGACCGCCTTCGAGCCGGTACGTTTTTCCGCCTTTTATAAAACAGTTTCCGGTTCCGCAGAAAACAAAAGTCACGTTATACCGCGCGCACTCGTCGTGAAGCTGTTTTACCCATTCATACCGGCAAGGGCGGGCTCCGCTGTAGTTTTCTCCGTCGCAGTATACCTGCTCGATCTGTCCCGTGGCGAGATGTTTGTCAACGCTTACCGGACCGATAAACGGCGCGCACATGATCCCTTTATGCTTGAAAGGGAGATTCAAAAGTATCGGTATGCGTTCATCGGCGCGGCGTTGATTTTCGCAGGTGACGTTGAATATCACGTTTTCCCAGCCGTCGCCCCAGTCGCGCGGCAGATGATCCGCGACTCTTTCAGGGCGTTTGGTGAGCAGATAGAATTTAACGTCAGAACGCCGGCGTATGATATCCCACGCTTCGTCACGCCACGGATCGGCTTCTTCCAGAAAGAAGTCCGACGTCATGCACACGCGAAGCATCTCTCCGCTTTGGACCTTATATCGTCCGTTCCTGTCTTTGGAGAGCGGATATTTGAAACCTTCTTTCGTTCGGTAGATCTCACCGCCGTCTTTGTCACGCAGTGAGTCCAGATAGTACATATAGCAGTTTTGGCAACCTTCGCTGCACTTCTTACATCCGTGCCACGGGTTCCATATATCGTGCAAAGAAGATCACCTCGCTTTTTACTTTTTTTCAAGATACCGTCTTTTGCGGACGGTTGGATTGTTATCGTTTATCCGTTTGTAACAAGGGCATTCGTCGCAATGGTCGTTTATAATCCCGCACGCTTGAAGATGCGAATAGACCGTCACGGTGCCGAGATATTTGAAGCCGCGCCTTTTCAGTTTCCGGCTGATTCTGTCGGAAAGGCCGTTGCTGACCGGAACGGCGCCTTTTTCGTGTCCGTTATACAGTATCGTTTTTCCTTCGGAGAAAGACCAGATCCAGTTGCTGAAAGTGCCGTTTTCCACACGGATCTTTTGAAACAGACTCGCGTTATGTATGATCGCCTCGATCTTTCTTCTCGATCTGATCATACCGTCCGTATTCAGAATACGCTCGATGTCGCTTTCGTCATAAGCTGCGATCCTGTCAAAATCGAAGTTGTCAAAGCAGGCGCGGAATACTTCGCGCTTTTTCATCATCAGTCCCCAAGAAAGACCGCACTGCATGACCTCCATCATCAGGTATTCGAACTGACCGCGGTCGTCGTGAAGCGGAACGCCCCATTCCTCGTCGTGATATTTCATATTTACAGGGTCAAGACCCCAATCGCAATACGCCATATGAATTATTCACTCCATTTCATATATAACGATGCCGATACGCCCGAATCGCCGGTCATTTGCTTTCGGTGCATTATTCGACGCGTTTCTTTGAAAAGCCGAAAAGCACCGCAAACACGCTGAACACGAAAATGACGCTCAGCGCGATATTGATATACATAAACTCACGCAGGACAAACATCAGCGCCGCAAATACGATCAGTGCGCCGGACAGAGCCAGAACGAACCGGATATTGAAAGTACAGCATTTTTTTGAATATCTTCCAAGCAGGAACAGAAAAATGAAATACATCAAAAACGATCCGACAAGGAACAGCGTTTTCGGTATCAGCGATACTTCCTCCTCACGCATGAATTCAAGAGATGCTGAGATGTTGTTCAGCGCAAAAATGAGGAATATATGGATCAGCATAAAAGCGGTTCCGTTCGTTTCCTTTTCACGGTCGAGCAGTCTGTTATAAAACAATCCGTAACAAAGCAGCAATCCTACGACGATCAGAAACGCCATGGCGGAGAAATATACCGAATTTGCCGTAAAGTCGCCTTTGAAATAGGCTGCGAGCGCGATGATCATCTCTCCGAAAGTGAAAACAACGTAAAGCATCGCGCGTTCCGAAAGGTGCGCGAAATCCACCAGAACAAGCGAATTCGTTCTTCCGGATACCACCATTGCTATCATACCGAACAGGATGGGAACGTACGCGATGCTGATACCGGTGGTCGCGTATACGGCGATATGTACGCCGACAAGCGCGGCTTCGGAGAATATGATGATCGCCTTGTGACGCAGTTGTTTTACTTCCCACGGTGCGCTTCTGTGATTCTTTATCTCAATCAGATGCTGTACGCCGATATTGATCAGAATCAGCGCCCATGCAGCTGTATATTTATAGAAGGACGACTGCCACTGTACATTCGTTCCGTCCGCCATAAAATACAGCAGGAACATATTGATAAAGAGAAATACATGATCCCTCGCGCCGTTTCTGCCGTAAACGTTTATGTAAAAGGTCGAAAAATTCCATATCTGTATGATGGCGAGCGTCCCGAGCACGTACGCAGCGAAGACGCCGGCTGAAACGAACCCACCTTCGATATGTTGCAGAAGCGAATTGTTCCGCCCGATGATATATACGAATATAAGATCGTATATCAGTTCAAGGTATTCGACTTTTTTCTCATTTGCCTGTAAGTCTGACATAAGTGTTCACAACCATTCCGCGACCGTTTTCTTCGATTCTTTCGCTTTTGATCCTCTGATAGCCAGCCCGTTTCTCTGGACGTCGGCGCCTTTGCACATTTTCCTGACGTCGGAAACCATACTCGCAAGACCTGAACCTTCGTGAGTGCTTATGACGCGCACCGTTTTTCCGGTAAAATCCAAGCCCTCAAGCGCCGTTTCGACCTCCGGAGCGTAGGTTCCCCAGTAAATCGGGCTCATCACGAATATTGTATCATACGCGGATATGTCCGTCGGTTTTTCTTTGATCGGCGCGTTCCCGATGCGTTTTTTCGCTTCGTTAATGCAAGTCATATAGTCTTTTGCGTAGGGAACCAGCGGTTCGACCTTGAACATATCCGCTCCGGTCAGTTCCTGAACGAAGTCCGCGACGATCTCCGTGTTTCCTTTATCAATGTATCCGACGGCATAATTTTCGTCGGCTCTGCTGAAATAGATAATCAGGCTCTTTCCCATTTTGATTACTCCTGTTTTATCTTATAAAATGCGTCGGCTGCCATTCTTCTTTTTCGGGCAGACCGTATTTTTCTTTTCCGAGCGCAATTGACTTTATCAGAAACGTCATGTTTCGGGCAAGCGTTCTGACTGTCTGCAGTCCTTCAAGATCCTGTTCCGCCTGACCCGGCTCTCTGCCGTGGACGCTGTTCCAGTACTGGCTGGATGCGATCGGCATGCCGCAGATCGTGAAATACTTGTTGAGTTCGTCAAACGTTGCCGAAGTGCCGCCGCGACGTGCAACGGCAACGCTCGCGCCGACCTTCATCGTCTTGTCAAAGCCGGTGCTGAAAAAGAGTCTGTCAAGGCAGGCGATAAGAGTCGCGTTGGCGGAAGCGTAATAAACCGGAGTCGCGACGACGAGCCCGTCCGCCGCCTCAAATTTTGGGGCAAGCTCGTTTACAACGTCGTTAAATACGCACTTGCCGTTCTTTTTACAGCTTCCGCATGCGATGCAGCCGCGTATATCTTTGTTTCCGATCTGCACGATCTCGTTTTCAACGCCTTCCGCATTGAAAACGCCTGTCATTTCTCTAAGCGCGATTGATGTGTTGCCGTTCGGTCTCGGGCTTCCGTTTAAAATAAGTACTTTCATTTGTTTATTCACCCCATTCCAGATAAAAAGATACCGTTACGTCGCCGTCGCCGAGCGCGGCGAGTAGTTCTTCCTTGCTTGTGTTTCCGATCTTTGCGAGGCACGTAAAACTCCAATTGTTTTTGTCATAATAAATCGTGATCTGATTGCCCTGATAGAGAATAACGTCTCCGGGTTCGGTCGTTATCTGCTCATCGTTTCGCGGCAGTTCCCACGGAAGCGATCCGACCTTCTCGAAACCGCCGTAATCTTGCATATCCACGGTTATCAGACCGGGATTCAGTTTTTCTATGAGCGCCTTTGCCGACGAGTTGTCCTCAAGGTTTGCATAAAAGCGCCTTTCGCCGACTTCAATCACAAGCATAGGCGTCGGCCGGATCGCAGACACCGTATCGACCGTCTCGCTCGTTACGATTTCTCCCGTCCAGTCGATGATCCCTCCGAATTCATAAACGCGCGTATATCCCATGTCGAACAGCTTCTGCGCCGCCTCCTTGCTTCGCCTTCCGCTTCGGCAGTAAACAAGGATGATCTGATCAAGATCCGGCAGTTCTGCGGGTCTTTCCGTCCCGATGCTTTCGTTGGGGATCAGGATCGCGCCGGGAATATGACCTTCGTTATATTCGTCCTGGCGGCGTACGTCGACGATAACGTGTCCGTCGTCTTTTTTCATCATCTCTTTGGCTTCGTTCTGCGATATTTGCGTATAACTGTTAACCGTACCGGGACCGTCAAGGATATTGTTCTTTGTATAATGGATGATCAGAACGACCGCAATCACTATGACGGCGATGACCGCACCGGCTATTACAAAATATTTCCACATGATATTACTCCGTTTCCGCTCGCTTCTTTCGCTTAACGTTAACGGTGATCTCCGGCGTACCGAACTCGGGGTTAAAGAGTCCGGCGACTTTTTCCTCATACCACGCCTTGATCTCCGCGGTACTCATTTCACAAACTTCGCCCTTTGTTTTGACCGTGATCGTTACGGTCTGCTCCTCCGTCATCTTCGGCTCCGTAAACGGGATATCATTATCTCGGCACCATCTCCGGGCGATATCTGTAAACGCTTCCGTACGGAATCTGTAATACTCTTCGATCAAACCGATGTTTTCAGCGGTATCCTTGAAATTGCGGAACGGTCGGCGTCCGCGCAGAGCGCGAAAAAGTCTTTCGTCGTTCTTCTCCTCGGCGAAATCCTCCATAATACTATATTCGTGCAGATCGTACTGCGACGGAAGCCGGACGTACTCGTCGGATGAGTCAATCTTCTCGCAAAGCTCCTCGTACTCGCTCATATCCGCACCGTAGCTGTCCGAATCCGGAACGGATTCGACCTCCCCGGACACGACGTTATAATACTGCTGCCAACCTTCAAACGTCTCCTCGATCGCGTCGACGATGACCGAAATCGGAATTACTTTTTTATCCATACCTGCCTCCTTAACGGCTTTTCAGTTTATATGTTTCAAAATCCCATTTGACCTTTGCGGCGATTTTCCTTCCGAGCTCTCCTTCGGGGAGTTGTATAGAATCTTCATATATATTTGCTTGATCTTCCGGAATGACGGCTAAAAAATCATTGCCTTCCAAACGGTCAAAGATCTCTTCTTTTCTAATCACCTCAACGGGATAACCCGCGTCGACCAAAGCGTTTGCCGCGATGATTGTTTCCGGCGCTCTCAAAGTGCTCTCGCCGGACAAGCTGAAGTAATAGCCGCCGGACTCCGATTCCCAAGGAGAGAGGTGCATACTAAAGCTTGTGCTGAACGAAGGTATAATCTCCCACGGATGCGTTCCGTTTGATTTGTAATACGGTCCTCCACCGCGATCCCATTCTTCAAACGCTTCGGGATTGTCAAGCGGTACGTTCTTCAATCCGTCATCTCTGCCGTCGGCGTTTGCGTAATACAGTTCTTTCGGCGTCAGCGGAGCGTCGCCGTATCGCTTCCGTTCGTTCTCACTTTCCTTAAAGCGAAACGGCTCGGCATTTTTATCTCTGTCCAAAGCCTTGTATACAACGGCGCAGGCTTCATAGAAGATTCTCGTTGTCATTTCGGGCAGGAGCGGAACGTCGGGATCGCCGGATTTGAAGTTCTTATAAAACTTCTTTATCTCCGCCTTTCTATATTCTGAGAAGAAGTCTTTTTTCGATTTGGGATCAACCTCCCATAAATCTCGCCGCTTGATGCTGCCCGTGCGGTATCGGTACGGGATCTTTTTGAGACTAAGCTCGTATGTTCCGTTCTTAACGGCGGCAACTACCTTCTCGGATTCGTCTATAGCCCATTCGATCAGATCAGCCGCGTCTTCCTCAAAGCCGCCGTTCAGATCGTTGACGGCAAGAATGTAATTGTTATCTATGAATACGCCGTAAAACTCCTCACCCGGATCTCTGGTAAAATGCTTTACCGACAACTCAAACCATACCGCGGGATCAGGATATGATTCCTTATATTCCTCCGTTGCACGGGCGAGAGTCTTTTGATCCGCCTCACCGTACGGAGTATCGTATTCGTAATTGTATTTGTAAAATTGCCTGAAAGTAGGGCGGCGCACTTTGATCCAAATGGAATGGAGATTGTCGTCCCCCTGCGGCTCAAGCGCGTCAAGAACCGCGGCGAGCTTTTGTATCAACACCGCCGTCTTTTCATCAGCTTCAGACGCCTTCCACGACCCACAGCTGTCTTTGTAATTCGATACTATAAGTGCGTTTGTTTTCATGTGTTCAACTTTTCTTTTAGTTCATTAATTTCATTTATCAAATTATAAAGTCCATCTTCGGACAACACACCTCGTTTAAGTGTTGAGGGGAACTTGCCGGTTTCGTCGTCTGCGAAATCCTTTTTCCATTCTTTGCTTCCATAATACGAAGAAAGCTCATCGATTTCTTTTTGGACGGATTCAAAACCTACAATAGCGCTTTTCAGGATACTGACTTTCGCTGATACGGCATTGAGGAGCGATTCATAATGCATAATACGCTGTATTTGTTCCTGCCTTCTTTTTTCTTCCGGTGAAAGTGCATCGTATAAACACATTAAGTCCGCCTTGATCCGACTTGCCTCGATAATAAACATATCAATGCCGTATATTTCACTAAAACTGCGCGACATTACATCGTTGATTATTTCTGCGATTTCATCAACTGTCATTGTATGTTTGACGAGGGATGCTATCTTTTGCGATTCACCGTCGTATTCGTCGTCAGGGCAATCCATATCAAGAAGCCCTTCGACATCAAGCAGATCAATATAATGCTTGATAATATCGAAAACCGACGTTGACGCCGTGATCTTTAGCGGACCATTTGCTCGGGCGAAGACCTGCTTGATTTTATCTTCAGGAAGCGGCAATTCATCTGCGCTGTCAACGTATTCGATGGACAGAACACGAGCCGTGGCGGTGCCGTTCTCTTTTCCGACAGGAACAAATACAGTATCACCAATCCGAATATTATCATCATCCGAAAAATAGCAGTATGATTTCCCGCCGAAGTCAAAAGAGCAGTGGCATACCCGATATGTCTCCGTGTGATACCCGCCGTCAAATACAAAAAGATTGTCCCTTTTCAGAACGTTCCGTATAATACAAGACAAATCTATTAACGTAGGATCAGTATCAGAGAATAAGGATCCTGAAAACTTATAATTGATTCCTTCGCTGTTTTGAATAGTGAGATCCCAGGAGCCAACATCTGTTACTTTAACAGCAGGGTCGGAAACGGCAAACAGGCGGTTTGTTTTCTGAATGATCTCGACCGCATCGTCAAAAGGGATGATAAATCTTTCTCTGCGTAGAGGTTTACTCTGCCAATTGTAATATGTAATATAAACTTCGCCGCGATCATTTATGGTAAGGCGCTGTTGAAGCTCGTCCGAATCCTCGGGCGCTGGCCCGTAGCACAACGCATCTGAAAAAATCGTGATTTTTCTCGGTTTGCCTTTTGTGAACGGGAGTGCATTATTTTTCACCAAGTCAAAAAAGTTGTTAATACAAGCATCTTTGTCTGCACTGATTTCGATGATATGCGAAATCTGCTTCCGTATTGAGGTAGGAATTCCTTTATCTTCGCATAGGCGGTGCAGTTCGGTTATACGATCAGATTGTTTTTCGTTTATAAAAGAATTCATTACGCTATTACTCCTCTAAAGAACTGAAAGAATACTATACGCCTTTACGGTAATGATGCCGCAGTTCCTTCCTCGTATACAGTTTCTACTTCTAAATCAAGTTCGTCATTCCAAACGATTCCAAAGCTTCCCATCAGTTTGCCCGAAACAAATAAATCACGTTCTTCAAGAGCTTTCATCTGTGGATACTTTTCAAACAAAACAGAGATATCGTATGATTTGACTTCTCCGGTATCAAAGGTCACTTCAATCCTAGTACCTTCCTTGAACTTCAATTCTACAGCTTTATGAAACATAAAAATCTATCCTTCTCGTCGGCGGTTTAAGAGCGAACAACCCTTATTCTCGGCTGAATTATAGTTGTAAAACAGATGAGATAATCGGTTTTTTTGTTTATATTCCGAAATGGTCTTTTACAATGGAATTTAATTGTGCTGCAATTACAGAAAAATCTTGATTAAGATCAAGCGTCTTCACGCTGATTTTGTTGCCGCTCATAAGGTAACTGTTATCTGGCTGTATGGCTTCATCCGTTGCAGCATAAAGCAACATACCGGAAACGGTATGAGGTTTTTCACCAAACTCTGTGTCTTTATTCTTAACGTAGGTGAAGATCTGATACAGATTGCTGGAGTGTACCGTATGAACATCATACTGTGTCTGCGTTGTGTGAGTATAGTATTTCGCATCAATGATAAGGACAGTATCGCCTTTTGTCAGCATAATGTCGCTCTGCATTACCGGCAGCATCGTCCCGATACCATCATCCAAAGCCCACTGGATCTGCGAGGCCGTTGCCGTTACCTGCGGGCACTCCTTGGCGTAGTATTCGAGTATGAATTTCTCGTACAGACGATTCATGCGCTGTTCATCAACGAAGGAAGCCAGCTTATATTCTCCAGAGTCTGTCGTTAGAAGCATTCCTTCCAGAATGAGTTGGCATAAACTTATGAGCATACGGTAGGTATTGTTGTTCCTTTGAAACCGAATGGCCGACCACCGAATTGTGGTGGGGTCGATTGTGTCAACATTCGAGAAGAACAGCATTTCCTTTTTCAGATCGCTTTTGTACTCCTGATTCACCCTTGTATGCCGAAGCAGAAGCATGACAGTCGTTTTCAGTATCTGGTTCAGGAGATTGTTTTCGGAAAGCTCGTCATACTCACAAGTCAGTACCCGCTTTCTGGCAAGGCGGTTCTGAATGGTCCCCGGCATGTCAATCTTGCCTCGGACAACAGCAACGTCCTCTTTCCGGTTCAAATACTCCCGGTACATGCCCTGCTTCAACTGCCTACTGATGCCCTTCGCCAGAATCGCAGCGAAGAGGTTATGCATGTTCTCGAACTCTTCGGTAGCAACATCCTCATAACCGCCTTGATTCAGCGTCGTGAAGGCATACGAAAGCATATAGTATATGTTTTTTATGAAGATGCTC
>JAFSUU010000028.1 GCA_017445115.1 Clostridia bacterium
CGCCCCGGTCACGCGCGAGCAGTTCGCGACCTTCCTTCTCGCCTATGCAAAATACAGCGGCTCTGACACGTCGGGCCGCGCGGATATCACGGGATACAACGATTACGCAAAGATCAGCAAATGGGCGAGGAACGCGGTCTCCTGGGCGGTCGACGGAGGAATGATCTCCGGAACGGGCGGGAACAATCTGTCGCCCGAAGCGACAGCCAACCGCGCGCAGGTCGCGCAGATGGTGATGAAATTCGCGGAAAAATACGGGATCGGATAACAGATCAAACGGTAAACTGCACAATAAAAAGCCCGGGTCTCCCCGGGCTTTTTATTGTGCAGTTCAGAGGTTCTTTTTGAACTCCTCGTATTCCTTTTCGGTGCCTTTATACCAGAATTGCTGCGTCATAGGAGCAAGATACTTTCCGTCGACGCCCGAAGCAATTTCACAGGTACATCTTGCGCGATATCCCTCTGCAGTCAGGTATTTTTCGTCCCATACCCAGCGGCTGCCTATATGAACCGGTAAATACTCTTCGCCGCCTGCCGGCACGTCGTATTCAACCAGCTCGCTGGTCGCGGTCATACCGCCCCACACGCTGTCGAAGCGGACAAGCCCTGCGCCGCACGCGAAGTAGTATTTTTTCGTTCCGAACCAGGGATACATTCCGCTTTCGAAATAATAATCCCCTGACTTACCGTTCTTTTCGCATGAGATCGTAACAAGAACGCAATTGTCGAAAGCTCCCGCCGGCGTCGTAACCGTGCCTCCGTCAGCGACCGTCAGTTTATAACTGTATTCGCCCCATAACATACGCTCTTCCGAATACCCTGTTACCCAATTATCGTTCCAGACGCTATTCGTGTATAAAAGAAGATATCTCCACGGTTTTGCTCCGAAGATTCGGTTTTCTTCTGTTCTGGTCCCGAATCGGTACGGACCGAACGAGCACATTTCTTCGCAAAAAACGATCTTTCCTTCAGACTTGATGAAACGTCCCATCGAAAAAGACGACGGACAAACTCTCCAGTTGTTTTTCAATACCTCATCTTTGAATAAGGACAGGTATTTCAACCCGCCTAACGCGGCGGTTGTGGTTAAAATACCGTCGTTCAGTCTCAAAGCGCGTTTCAGTATGTCGATAGCTTCGTCGACGTTATTATCCTTGCATTGAAGCTCACATTCTCCGATCAACTGTTCGCCGTTGGCAGCGGCGTTCCGCGGCGGAACGTAAACGTGTGTGACAGCCGTGACCGCTTCCGTCCCGTCGGTCCAAATAATCTCATTCTCAAACAAATATACGAGGCCGGTATCAAATTCAGGGCTCGAATAACGCCAGCGGTTTCCGACGGCAAACGGAAAATACCCGTCGCCTCCGTTGATCTCCGCCTCAGACAGCAGGTATTCCTGAACGGTGGAATTGAAGTAGTCGATACAGGCTTTGACCATACCTACTCCTTTGCAGTACCACACGTCGTTTTCGGTGGAACCGTCAACGATATGAACGTGCAAACAGTTCTCGTAGATGCCCGCCGGTACGCTGACCGTCTCACTATAAGAGACCGCGGTAACGGTCACGCCTTCGTCGGTTGTAAAACTCTCTCCCTCCTTGAGCGAAGTGTCAAAGAACAACTCTCCCGAAGAGGCGAAATAGTTGATGCAGGGTTCTTGGCGCCAGTCTAATTTAACCCCTCCGAATCCCGGCTGTTCTGTAAACTCAAGGCGAGTCCCGTTATTCTTGTATTTTTCCCCAAGAGCTCCGATATTCGGAGCATATTTTCCGATATCGGAATACTTCTTGACAAATTCGATGGACTTCAAGGCGGACGCGGCAACGCCCCTATAAGAATTATCCTCATTGCATAGTTCCAGACAACTCATAAAATCTTTTTTCGCGTCCTCGACACGCCGCAGTTCGAGGTTTAATTTTCCACGCCAAAGGAGCAGGCCGCCCTGGCCGTCGCGATCGGCAAAAGGGATACCCTCGACGTCAATTCGCTTGATCGCTTTTTCTTTTGTCGCCCTTTCGGGTGAACGCTCTATTTCATCCAGTATGTCCTCGATCAGAGCATTGTGATCGAATTCTTTTTTCTCTTTTTCGCTCATATTCACAAGTTCCCCTTTCAGTTTTTTTCGCGCCTCGTGAAGACGGCTTTTTACCGTTCCCTCACTGACGCCCAGAGTGGAGGCGATATCCGCGACCGACATCCCGTAAAAGTAGAACATTTCGACTGCGGCGCGGTTTTTATCGGACAGATCGGCGACCGCTTCTCTGACCGAGACGATCCGCTCGCCTCTGACAAGCATTTCGGAAAGATCTCCGTCGCCGCGTATACGGTCCCCCCAATCGTCGAGGTCGAAATACTCCCGCTCGCGTCGAAGATAGGAAAAGCTCATCCGTCTTGCCGTCCCGTAAAGCCATTCGGAGATTTTTTCAGGATCTCTCAGCCTGTCAAGATGAGACAGGGCGTACAGAAAAACGTCCTGCGTCAGATCCTCGGCCGCAAACCGGTCGCCGGTTATTTTCAAGCAGCCTCCAAAGACCAGTCGGGTATACTCTCGTACTATTCTTTCCGACGCCTCGGCGTCGCCGGAAAGCGCCGCTTCTACGAGTTTTCTTTTGTCTGTCACGGTATCATCACCCCCTTTCGGTGATCTCGGATCGCGCTATCCGTATAGTTAGTGCAAAAAAGTGAAAAAAGGTTGGATTATTCCTGATAAAAGCAGTACGGCGGGTCGGACGACCCGCCGTCGATTTATCATGTTAGTTTATTTGAAACCGTCCGATAAACGTCAGCGACCAATAATAATATGCGCTAAAAAGTGATGGTGAACACTATATTCTTTCCGTCAGGCGAAAAGGC
>JAFSUU010000029.1 GCA_017445115.1 Clostridia bacterium
AACGTTCACCGGCAAGAAGGGCTGACCGGAATAAAGACTAACCAGGAACGCCCCGCGAAACGCCTGAGTTTCGCGGGGCGTTGTATGTTATTCCAAACAGATCATTTTCCTTTGTAATACTCCGTTATCTCTTTGCATATCCCCGCGAGGTCGTCGCGGAAGGCGGCGAAGCTGTAGAACACGCTGCCGCGGTAATTCGGAAGCGCCTTTGAAAGCTCATATTGCTTCGTCATCTCGCCCGGCGTGAAATCGCCGTCGGCATAGCGGTACGCCGCGTGTGAGAAATAAAGATCAACGTCGTAGTCTTCAAGCGCCTCGCTCCACCATTTTGCCAGCACCTCGAAAGAGGCGACGGAGCTGTCACATTCCCAGTAGATCTGCGGCGCGATGAAGTCCACCGTCCCCGCCTCGCACCACGCGAGAGTGTCGCAGTAAAGATCGTAGTAACTCTCCATACCGCGCGTCGCGGAGCCGCCGTTGTCGCCGGCAAGATTCTTCCAGATGCCGAACGGAGCGACTCCGAAGCGGCATTTTTTGTCCGCCTCTTTTACAGCCGCAAAAACTTCTTTGATAAGTAAATTCACGTTAGCCCGGCGGAAATCGCCGATGTTCTCATAATCCGCGCCGTATGCCGCAAAACTGTCCGCATCGTTGAACACTGCTATCACGTCGTTCCCGTGCTCGTCCGTCTCGTAAACCTTGTAAGGATAGAAATAGTCGTCGAAAACGATCCCGTCGACCTCGTAGTTGTCAACTATCTCCCTGACGCCCGCGACTATCAGCGCCCTCGTCTTGGGATTTGCCGGATCAAAATATAACTTTCCGCCGTAAGAGATCACGCAGTCGGCGTACTCGCCCTTCGCCGGAGAGCCCTCCGGCAGATCATCGGCCGTCGCACTCGACGCCGTCACCCTGTAAGGATTCACCCAGGCGACGATCGAAATATTCTTCGCGTGACATATCTCAACGAAATAGTCAAGCACGTCGAACTGAAGCACACGCTCGCTCGACAGCCAACGCGAGACCGGGAAAATCTTCGACTTGTAAAAGGCGTCGCATTCCGGCCGCACCTGTAAGTAGACCGCGTTAAGACCTGCTTCAACGCACCTTTCAACAAGTGCGTCGGCTTCAGATTTCAATTCATCAGCCGAAAGGTCTGTCTGCGACGGAAACGCGATGTTGTAGCCCGTCGGTACGTAAACCCCGCGCTCCTCTTCATTGAAAACGTGAAAACGCGTGTATTCGTCCTCAGCGGGAGGCTTTGACTCCTCTTCTTTCCTGAATATCAGAACGGCGGCAAAAGCGACCACAGCCGCAAAAGCCACCGCTGACGCCAGGATAAAAGGAAGCGCCATGCCGCCCCTTTTCTTTTTACCTGACATTGATTATTTACCTTTTAGCTCTCAAAATCTTTTCCGAAACCGTACGGAGTGTGACCGCAGAGCTTTATCGCCGTGTAGGCGAGTACCTCGAGCGAGTCGGTGAATCTCGGATCGTGACCGATCTTGCGGTTCACGAGAGAGAGCTCGGTGCAGCCGAGGATCAGCGTGTCGCAATCCGCGCGGAACAGCTCGTCGCAAACCGTGTAGAACTCGTTTATATCCGCGTCGGCGCCGCGCTTTACGGAGCCGTAAATCACCTTCATGAGAAGCGCCTGGTTCTCAGCCGACGGGATCGCCCATTCGATGCCCTGACGCTCGCACTCGAGCTGATAGCTCTTTGCCGAGATCGTGCCCTCGGTCGCGAGAATGCCCGCTTTACGGTAGCCCGCGCGCTTTATGTGAGCGACCGTCTCCGTGATTATCGACGGCATCGGAACCGAAACGCTCTTTCTTATCTCCTCGATGAAGTAGTGCGCCGTGTTGCAGGGAATAACTATCGCCGAGACGTTGCAGCTTTCAAGATATTTCGCGTCGCGGATCATGACCGGCAGCGGATCGTCGGAGCTCCGCCCCATGATGAAGTCCGTCCTGTCCGGCGTCGAGGCGCGGCTCGAAAGCAGGATGTCGATGTGATCCTGGTCGCGTTCCGCCTTCGTGTGCTCCGTTATCATCTCGTAGAAATACGCGCTCGCCGCGGGTCCGAGACCTCCGAGGATCCCGAGCTTCAGCGGCTCGTTTATCTTCTCGTAAAGGACGACGTCGGCTGCGGGTTCGCCCTCGTCGAGACGGCGAAGGACGCGCCTTGAGTAATTCTTCTTTTCAAACTGCGGAAAATACGTGTCGGCGTCGGGAAAAGAATCCTCCACCTCCGTCAGATAAAGCCTGTCGGCGAACGGGAGAAACTGGCGGTATATCGAGCCGCCGCCGATGATAAAGCTCTCCTCGCCGGGGTTCAGTACGGAGACCGCTTCGTCGATCGAATAGACTACCTCGGCGTCAGCGGGCGCGAATTCGCGGTCCCACGTGATGACGACGTTGCGCCTGTTCGGAAGCGCGCCGTTCATCGACTCGTAAGTCTTCTGCCCCATGACTACGGTGTGCCCCGCGGTTATGGTCTTGAAGTTCTTGAGGTCGCCTTTAACGCGCCAGATAAGGTCGTTTTTGTAACCGAGTTCAAGATTGCGGCCGACCGCCGCGATTATTGATATCATAATATCACCGAGCTTTCGAAAAAATCGTCGTTTACTGCGCTATCGGGAAAGAAATCTTGCCCATGTGTTCGTATCCGATTATCTTTATATCTTTGAGGTCGCGCGAGTTGTCTATCGCGAAGAAGTCGCGGACTTCGGGATTGATCCAGAGCGTCGGCGCGGGAAGGTCGCCATTCGTGTCAAAACGCTCTATCTGTTCTTTGATGCCTTCGATCTGATTGACGTAAATGTGCGCGTCCTTGATGCTCCAATCAAGGGTCCCGACTTCAAGGTCGGTACAGTGGGCGATCAGCGAGAGAAGCGTCGCGTACTGCGTGATGTTGAAGGGAAGTCCGAGCGGAACGTCGCAGCTCCTCTGATGTACCCACGCGGAGAGACGGCCGTTTGTGACGTCCCATTCGCTGCTCCATACGCAGGAGGGAAGCACCGCCGTCGGGACGTAGTCGTCCTGCCACAGCGTCATGACCATCCTTCTGTCGTTCGGGTTGTTCTTTATCGTGTTTATAAGTCTGTCGGTAAGACCGAATTTGTTGATTATATATCCGTAAGCGGTGCCGATCGTGTGCGCCCATTCCGGACCGAAGTATTTTTCAACCTTCGTTTTTACGAGCTTGCCGTTTTCGTCCGGCATCATCTGCTCGGCGCGCCAGTAGCCGTCCTCGCCGATCTCCCACTCGTTCCAGATGTTGCAGCCGCGCTCCTTCAGCCATCTGACGTCGTTCGATTTCGCCTGATAGAACCAGAGCATTTCCGTGATCGCCTGGCGGAAGAAGAGCTGTTTTGTCGTCAATACCGGAAACTCTTTTGAAAGATCGAAATGGAGATAGTGAGAGGGTATCTTTATCGTGTTGATGCCCGTCCTGTTTTCAACTTCGACTCCCTCCGTGAGGATCCTTTTGCAAAGCTGTATATAATCGCGGTCCCACTGTGACATACCGGCGCCTCCGTTCGTTTATTTCATTATAAATATAATACCACACTCGTCGCCTACTGTCAACAAAGTGCGATGTAAATAAATCTGAATAAAAAAATCGGCGCACGGCAAAAATATGTAAAAAGACACGGAGGTCTGATACATGGAAACTAAAAAAAACAAAAACCAGCTTTTCGGATTCTATATTCCGCTTCTCGCTTTTCTGACGGTGCTTGCCGCGATAGTCGCGATAGTGACGTCTCTCGGCAGCGGAAACGAGGTACCGAAGAATGAAACTGAAAACAGCGGTAAATCTGTTCCGACTGTGGTCGCGCCTTCCCGCGACAGTGAGACCGTGGACGTTGAAGGCCGCGGCAAAACTGACAATAAAAAAGACAGCGAAAAAGATACTGAAAAAACTGACGTGAAAGAAACCGAGGCGTCCGTCAAAGAAGACGAGACTAAGGAGACCGAGACTGAAAAAGTTGAGGTCAAAGAGCCTGCCGTCCCGACGTTTATAGCTCCGGTCAGCGGCGTCGTCAGCAAAGGATTCAGCGACACTGTGCCGGTGTTCTCCGAGACTATGAACGATTACAGAGTCCATACCGGCGTTGATATCTCTGGCGAGAGCGGAGAAGCGGTGCTCGCGGCGGCGGACGGCACGGTCGGCGCGATCTGGGACGATCCTCTTATGGGAAAGTGTATGACTATCGTTCACGATGCCGGATTCGTTTCGACTTATAAAGGACTTAACGAGATAATACCTGACGGGATCGAAGTCGGCGTCTCGGTGAAAGCCGGACAACCCGTCGCCGCGCTCGGAGAGACCGCGCTTGTAGAGGTGGCACAGGAGCCTCATCTTCACTTTGAACTGACTGCCTCCGGCGTTCAGGTCGATCCGACGGAATACGTCGCATTTACCGCGGCGGAGAACTATAATGAATGAGTTGAAAGTTGAAAGTTGTAAGTTGAAAGTTGAAAGTTGAAAGTCGGCGGCGAAATGTTTTCGCCGCCTTTTCATATTCCGACTCTGCTTTGCAATTTTCGCTTATGTTCGATAATATTATGGTAATATATGGTAATAATCACCATCGGGATAAAGCCAATTTTGTGCAGTATTTTTGGGAGAAAACTCTTGAAATAATAGGAAATATATGGTAAACTGTTTACATCACGAAAATGACAGATTAAGGAAATTTTTTAAGTATAAATATACATAAGGAGAAGAAAATGAATAAGCAGACAAAAGTTTTGATCGCAGATGAAAGTGCTGAAGCCAGAAGGGCGGCGAAAGACGCGCTTCTTAAATACGGATACAGATTCGTCGACGAAGCGTCGAACGGCGAAGACGCGCTTTCGATGGCGACTCACGGTGATTATGACGTCGTGATCTGCGACGTGTGGCTCTCGAGAGTTGACGGTATCGGACTCATCAGACAGACCCTCGCTCACAATTTCACACCCGATATGCCGCCGGCATTCATCGTGGCGTCTCTCGTCGTCAATCAGAATATATTTATAGAAGCTACTAAGGCGGGCGCCGCGCTCTGCCTTCCGAAACCGATCGACCTCGCCGGGCTCGGAGACCACGTCTCACAGATCGAGGAGGGACGCCGTCAGGGGACGCTCGTGAAAGACGGCACGACCGGCGGCCCGGATATGGAAGCGCAGGTCACCAAGATCATTCACCAGATCGGCGTTCCCGCTCATATCAAAGGATATCAGTACCTCAGAAGCGCGATCCTCATGACGATCCGCGACAACGAGGTCATTAACTCCGTGACAAAAGTCCTCTATCCCTCCGTCGCCAAGAAATATCAGACTACTACGTCGAGAGTTGAACGAGCCATAAGACACGCGATAGAGGTCGCTTGGGACCGCGGCGACGTCGACACGCTGAACTCGTATTTCGGATACACCGTGCAAAACAACAGAGGTAAACCCACGAACTCCGAGTTTATCGCGATGATCGCCGACAATCTGAGACTTAAATATAAGATCAGATAATAAAAACTTTGCCCATCAGATTCCTTTCCATATATGCGCGAACGGGGGAGAGCCCTAAAAGCTCTCTCCCGTTCATCCCTTTTTATGTAGCTTATCTCATACAGAGCAAAAGAAGCAGAAGAAGCACCGCGTCGCGGTTGTCGTCGCGCTCTGCGGCAAGAATGATTATCAGCGCCGCGAGAAACAGATCGTCGTCGCCGATCGACGAAAGAAGAGATTTCTTCACTGCCGTCTCGCCGCTTTTCACCTCTTGCCCGACTTTTTTCACTTCCTTTTCAACTGCTTGCAGCGGAGTCTCCTCCGGCGGCGGTGAGAATTCCTCTTTTTTTGCCGTGTTTGCCGTCCTTTTTGTGTCGCGCCGGAATCTCACACCCGAATAATTCGGCGGAAGGACGGGCATCTCGGCGCTTTTTGCCGTATATCTTGAATACACTCTCACTGCCTCCCGTCGTTTCGCTTCGTGAGCGCTTCGATCACCCCCGAGAATTCGCCGATCTTCAGTATCTCGTCGACCGCCGCGCGCTTTTTGTCGCCGAGATACGGACGGAGCGCCGACAGCAGTTTTTTGTGGCTGTCCATTCCCGCGCCGCCCGATGCAGCGGACGGTCTTTTCTCCTCTTTTTCCCCGGAGAGCTCGTTCATAACTGACGAGACGTCAAGCTCCCCCGAATCCGCCTTGTCCTTAAGCGACGAAAGTATCCCGGCAAAACGCGGATCCTTCATCGCATTCTCTATCATTCCCGAAATGTCGTTCATTTGTCAGTTCACCTCCCGTATTTGAAGACGTCCGCCAGCTCGCCGACGCGGCGCAGATCGTCGTCTGTCAGTGACCGCAGCATCCGCCTCAGATTTGTAAGATCGCGCGCGGTGACTCTCTTTCTCGACAGATCGACTCCGTTTGCCGACGCGAAAAGTTTGACCGTGCTCCACATCCTCTCGTCTGACATCGACGTCAGCATTTCAACTTTTTTTCTGTCAAATTTCATATCGTAAGATCCTTTCGATAACTGGCTTGGTTTGGTCTCTGTGATTATTTTATGCCGCGCTCCGTCGGTTCGTGTTGATTTTTTCTGATAAATATGATAAAATGACGCTGAAGGGAAGTGATGGTTTGAAAAAACTGTTGATATATACGCTCGCGGCGATTCTGGCTTTCGCGCTTCTTCTTTCTTCGTGCGGCGCGCCGAAGATCGTAAAGACTCTCGGCGCTTACGAGGTCGACGAGGACCTTTACGAACTGTTCGACGGTTCGGACGAGGGCGTTGCGGGCTTCTTCGCGCCTTACGCGCTCGCCGACAAATACGGCGTCGACCACGAGTCCGAAAATTTCAAGACCAAGTGTGAAGCCGAGATGGCGAGGGTGATCTCCGAGGATTACTTCGGCGACGAAGACGCGATGCGGGACGCTGTCAAAGAGAACGACCTGACCGACGAGCTCTGGGATAAGATCATAGAGCAGTCGGTGCTGTATACCGACGTGTATGAAGCGCTCGTCGAAAAAGGAACGATAGTCTCGGATCCCGAGAAACTGAAAGAGGAATTTCTCACGGGCGGCGCTGTCTACGTGAAAAGGATAATGCTCGGCGCTTCGTCTGCAGGTCCTTACGATGCCGAACCCGGAGTCGGACAGCTCGAAGCGGCGTATGACAAAATAGTCTCCGGTGCTAGATCCTTTGACGAGGCGAAGCGCGATTTCATCGGCTATACCTCTACCGACGACGTCGGCAATTACGAAAACGGATATATCGTTGTCCGCGGAGCGACCGAAAAGACCTATGAGGACGTCTGCTTCTCTCTCGCCGTCAACGATGTCTCAAAGCCGTTTGAAACTTCAAAAGGCTACTGTATCGTGATGCGTTTTGCGCTTACGGAGGATATGGTAGACGAGGCACTCGATTACCTCGTCGCATCAAGCATGGAAGGGCAGTATAACGTCATGCTCGACGACGCCGCGGCGGAACTGTTGAACTCACGCGGTTCACTTTCGGATCAATGAATGGATCTGCAAAAGCAATTCGATTCATGGTGAAGCCAATTCATACAATAAAACACGCGGACCCGAAGTACAGGATCTGCGTGTTTTTTATATTTTTTAATCATTTCTCTTGACAATCCGGTTTATGTAATATAAAATATATTTGAAGTTTATTATTCATAAACTCAGGCCGCGATTTTTATGTGCTTTGATTTTTGACTTTACGGAGGGCGATATGAAAAAGCTGATATCTGTCATTTTCTGTATTGCGCTTATGCTTACTGTCGTTGTGATTATGCGCGTCGACGCGAAGGCAACGATCTATTCCGGTGATTGCGGAAAGAATCTCACTTGGTCTTTTGACACCGCGCGGTGGACTCTGACTATTTCCGGGACCGGAGATATGTATGATTTTTCGCTTTCAGAGCAGGACGGAGAGTATTACATAACGGCCCCATGGGATAACATCGGATACTATATGTCAGTACAAAAGACTGTTATTATAGAGGAAGGCGTTACGTCAATAGGAAGTTATGCTTTCGCCGGTTTTGCCTCTCTACCGAATATTTCTCTTCCTTCGACACTGAAAACAATAAAAGATCACGCGTTTTACGGCTGCGAATCGCTCGCAAGCGTCACCGCGCCGAACGCGGTAACGTCGATAGGCGATGAGGCGTTTTGCGGCTGTACGTCTCTTGGATCCGTTTCCTTCGGCAGTGGTGTCAAATCGATCGGAGAAGCGGCATTCTACGGATGTACAGCTTTGACATCGATCACTGTCCCGTCGTTGGTGACCTCGATCCCAAACTACGCGTTTTACGGATGCTCTTCTCTGAAGAACGTTTATTTTCCGTCAAATCTTCAGTCGATAGGCACTATGTCGTTTTGCGGTTGCTCGTCTCTTAAAAATTTAACGGTGCCTGCAAGCTTGAAGGCGATAGGCGCCTATGCTTTTGAATCCTGCGATTCGCTGTCTTCGGTAAACATCGCCGATCTTGCCGCATGGTGTGGGATAAAGTTTTCAAACAATTTCTCAAATCCGATACGTTATTCCAATAATATTTATCTTAATGGCACGAAGATCAGGGATCTTGTGATTCCGGACGGTGTGACTTCGGTCAGCGAATGTGCGTTTGATAGTTGTACGACACTGACAAGCATTTTCGTTCCCGCGAGCGTGACTTCAATAGGGGAGTGGACGTTTTACGGTTGCTTTTCTGTCGAATCTATTACCGTTGACGTTCAAAACAACTTCTACCACTCGGACGGGAACTGTCTTATCGAGACGGAGTCGAAAAAGTTAGTTGCCGGATGCAAAAACAGCGTCATACCGTCCGACGGAAGCGTGACGTCTATCTGTGATTGCGCGTTCTCCGAGTGTATCTACCTTACGTCGATTAATATCCCCGCGAGCGTCACGTCGATAGGCGAGTATGCATTTTACTGTTGTACCTCGCTCGCAGAGTTCACGGTTGATCCGGGAAATGGATGCTATCATGTTGACGGGAACTGCCTTATCGATACCGCTGCGAAGAAGCTGATAGCCGGATGCAGCGACAGCGTCATCCCCGCAGACGGGAGCGTGACGGCGATAGGTTATGGTGCATTTTCATATCGCGCTGGCTTGACCGAGATCGTAATACCTGTGAGCGTTGCGGAAATAGGTGAGGAGGCGTTCATCGGCTGCCGTCAGTTGACCGAGATCGTTATCCCAAGCGGTGTTTCTATGATCGCAGACGGTGCGTTTACGGACTGCACATCTCTTTCTTGTGTCACCCTGCCCGAAGACATCGCTTATATAGGGAACTCCGCGTTTGCCGGGTGTTGTTCGCTTGTTGATATTGAACTTCCCGTAGACGTTGTATATATTGGCGACGGAGCTTTTTACGGCTGTTCTTTGATGACGAGCATTAAAATTCCGGAAAGCGTTGCTTATTTGGGAAGCTATGCGTTTTGCGGCTGTACCTCTCTTACGAGGGCCAACGTTCCGGAAGACTTGACTTCTATAGAAACGGGCTTGTTTTACGGATGTTCGTCGCTTTCAGAGGTCGTTGTCCCGAAAAGCGCTGTTTTGGTCCTTAGCGGCGCGTTTTCCGAGTGTAAGTCACTGGCGGAAATATATTATTCCGGAACAGAGGAAGACTGGAACGGAATCTTAGTCGCGCCCGGCAACGATCAATTTACTACTTCTAAAGTGCTCGTGTTCTTCGACTATGTGCCGGCTCTGAACAAACAGGTCGGCATTTGCGGTGAGAATCTTACGTGGGAGTTTTATTTCGATACCGGACTGCTAAAGATTTCCGGGACCGGGGATATGGATAATTTCAACATTGTTGATGTGAATAATGTTTTGAAAAAAGTATCATCCGCGTCATGGAACAGATGCTCAAAAAAGATAAAGAACGTAGAGATCGAAGACGGCGTAACATCAATAGGAAGCAATGCGTTCTGCGGTTGTGATTCGCTGATCTCTGTTTCTATACCTGAAAGCGCGACGGCACTTGGTTATGGATTATTTTACAACTGCGAGTCACTTGAGAACGTCAATCTTCCGACAAATTTGACCGGAATATCTAATTCGATGTTTTACGGTTGCTCCGCATTGTCGGATATCGATATTCCCGCAGGTGTCACGTCAATAAAAAGCTACGCGTTTTACGGCTGTACTTCGCTGAAAAATGTTGATATTCCCGAAGGAGTGTTCTTGATCGATTCTTACGCATTCGCCTATTGTTCTTCTTTGGATGGCGTTAGGATCCCGGAGGGTACCAAACGCCTGGGCGAAGGCGTGTTCCTTTCATGCGTATCGCTATCGAGTTTAACGATCCCGGACAGCGCTTATGAGATAGGAGCAGGTTTTTTCAGAGGCTGTGAGTCTCTTAAAAGGATCGTGATCCCGGATTGGATGAAAGAAATACCGAGAGAAATGTTTTACGGGTGTAATTCGTTGACGAACGTAACTTTCGGAAAAGGAGTGAAAGCGATCGGTAAATCTGCATTTTTCGGTTGTTCTTCATTGCCGTACATCAGTATTCCCGAAGGAGTTACGGTGATAGAGGAAGATACGTTCAAATTCTGCACTTCGCTGGTAAGTCTCGAGATTCCTGACAGCGTTGCGACGATTGAGAAAAACGCGTTTGCTTATTGTTCGTCTCTGGTTAGTATCGAGATCCCGGAAGGAGTGACGGAGTTAACAAATAATATGTTTTTATCCTGTACTTCATTGAAAAGAGTATCACTCCCGGACAGTTTGAAAAAGATAGGACAGAGCGCATTTTACGGCTGCACTTCGCTCACCGGGATCGAACTTCCTGCCGGTATTACGACGCTCTTTGGCTATGCTTTTCGAGGATGTTCTTCATTGAGAAGCATTACCGTTCCTGAAGGCATTTCGGTATTGGGCGATGTCTTGTTCGATGGATGTACTTCGTTGAAGAGCATAGTGATACCGAAGAGCGTGACGGTTATAAGCAGTTCTGCATTTTCCAGATGCACTTCATTGACCGACATATATTATGTCGGGACCGAGGAAGAGTGGAACAAGATAAATATCAAAGTAAATGAAAGCGGTAGGTTTGCTGACGCGACCAAACACTTCAATTACGTTCTTCCCGTGCTGAATCAAGGCGACGTAAACGGTGATGAACATATAACGATATCGGACGTGCTGATGCTCAGAAAATATATCGCGGGAATTGATATCTTGACGAATAGAGAGCGTGATCGCGCCGACGTGACCGGGGACGGTTTTATAACAATGTCTGATATACTGAAGGTAAGAAAGATCATCGCGGGAATAGACTGATCGCCGTCACTGCTTGAACAAAAAAACCGACGCCGGGCATCGGATAAAAAATACAGTCAAATAAATTCCTCTCCAATAGTTTTTGAAAGGGGCTGCGGGGGAGACTTTTTGAAAAAAGTCTCCCCCGCAATTATTTTCATTCTCATCCAAAATACTTTGATTCCGACTCAAGTCCTTCGAAGCCGCGCTGGCGGAGCGCCTCGAAAACTGCGACGGCGACGGTGTTGGAAAGGTTCAGACTGCGGAGCGTCGCCCTCATCGGAAGACGCACACATCTGTCAAGATGCGCCTTCAGAAAATCCTCGGGAAGCCCCTTTGTCTCCTTGCCGAAGAAAAGATAACACCCATCGGGATAAGCGACGTCGGTGTAGACCTTCGGCGCTTTAGTCGTAAAGAGATAAAAGTCCGCACCCGGATTCTTAAGAAAGAAATCGTCCAGCGAGTCGTAGTAGTGTATCTCAAGCTTGTCCCAGTAGTCGAGCCCCGCGCGCTTTAAGTTTCTGTCAGTGATCTCAAATCCGAGAGGGCGGATCAGATGGAGCGCAGCGCCGGTCGCGGCGCAGGTCCGCGCAATGTTTCCGGTGTTCTGCGGTATCTCGGGTTCGTGAAGCACAATGTTCAAGTTTGCCATATCTATTCTCCTTGTCTGTCATTAGCAATTATACCGCAAAACGCGAAAAAATCAAGAGAGTCCCGTTTTTATATAATAAAGTATAGCAAAAACGGAAAAAGTGTGTTATAATATAAAATGACTTAATATTGAGTAAATCAGGAGATACTATGGCAACGATCATTTCAAAAATATTCGGAACGTACAGCGATCACC
The DNA here is from genome assembly GCA_017445115.1 of Clostridia bacterium. Next base: position 12,120 of record JAFSUU010000029.1, read on the forward strand.
AGATAAAAAAACTGATACCGACCGTAAATAAAATAGAGGCCCTCGCGCCGAGAATGGCATCAATGACTGACGCCGAAATGCTCGCTATGACGGGTGAGTTCAAAGAGCGCCTCGCCGCGGGCGAAACGCTTGAGGATATCCTTCCCGAGGCTTACGCGCTCGTCAGGGAAGCGGCTGACCGCGTCCTCGGCAAGCGCCCGTTCAGAGTACAGCTTCTCTGCGGCATAGTCCTTCACCAGGGGCGTATCGCGGAAATGAAGACCGGCGAAGGTAAAACGCTCGTCGCAGTCCTTCCGTCGTACCTCAACGCGCTGACCGGAAAGGGCGTCCACGTCGTCACGGTCAACGAATACCTCGCAAAGATAGGCTGCGAGGAGATGGGACGCGTCCACGAATTTCTCGGACTCACCACCGGTCTCGTACTCGCGGAGCAGTCCGTCGAGGAAAAGCAGAAGGCGTATAACTGCGATATAACTTACGGCACAAATAACGAAATGGGCTTCGATTACCTCCGCGACAATATGGCGACCTATAAAGAGCGCGTAGTACAGCGCGGATTCAATTTCGCCATCGTCGACGAGGTCGACTCTATCCTCATCGATGAGTCCAGAACTCCGCTTATAATTTCCGGACACGGCGACCGTGCTAACGACCTCTACGACCGCGCAAACGAGCTCGTCTCCCGCTTCTCGAAGTACGTCATCAAAGAGATGGATACGAAAGAGGACTACGACGACATTTCTCAGGACTACATCGTCGACGAAAAGGCGAGAAACGCCACGCTCACCGCTAACGGCATCAGAAAAGCCGAGGAGTTCTTCGGCATCGAGAATTTCTCCGCGCCCGAAAACTCTGCGATCTCCCACCACGTCATCCAGGCGATCAAAGCGCACGGCGTCATGAAGCGCGACGTCGACTATATCGTAAAAGATGACGAGGTCTTCATCGTCGACTCCTTCACCGGACGCGTTATGCCCGGACGCCGCTATTCTGACGGCCTCCATCAGGCGATCGAAGCGAAAGAGCACGTCGCAATCAAAAAAGAGAACAGAACTATCGCGACGATCACTCTGCAAAACTATTTCAGAATGTATACGAAACTCTCCGGCATGACGGGTACCGCCCTCACCGAAGAAGAGGAGTTCCGCGAGATCTATTCGCTCGACTGCGTCGAGATCCCGACGAACAAACCGATGATAAGGGTAGACCACCCGGACATCATCTTCAAAACGATAAAAGAGAAGGATGCGGCGGTCATCGAGCAGATCAAAAAGTGTCACGAAAAAGGACAGCCGGTGCTCGTCGGTACCGTCTCGATCGATAAATCCGAAGCGCTCTCGAAAAAACTCAAGGCGGAGGGGATTCCTCACACGGTGCTGAACGCAAAGCACCACGAAAAAGAAGCGCAGATAGTCGCGCAGGCGGGCAAACTCGGCGCCGTCACGATCTCGACGAATATGGCGGGACGCGGTACCGATATCATGCTCGGCGGCAACGCCGAATATCTCGCCAAAGAGGAGATGCGCCGCGACGGTTTTGAGGAGGAAATGATAGCTCTCGCCACCGGTTCTTCACAGTCCGTCTCGGAAGAAGTCATGGAGGCAAGACGCTATTTCCACAGCCTCTACGACAAGTATAAAGAAGAGATAAAACCGCTCGCGGAAAAAGTCTGCGAGGCGGGCGGACTTTACGTCATCGGTACGGAGCGCCATGAGAGCCGCCGTATCGACAACCAGCTCCGCGGCCGTTCCGGACGTCAGGGAGACCCCGGCGAGTCAAAATTTTTCGTCTCGTTCGAAGACGACCTCATGCGTATCTTCGGCGGCGACAGGGCGCTCTCCATCCTCAACCGGTTCAACCTCGAAGAAGGCCAGCCGGTCGACGAAAAGCTTATGTCGCCTTATATAGAAAGAGCGCAGAAGCAGATCGAGGGACGCCACTTCAACGCGAGAAAGAACGTTCTCCAGTACGACGACGTCATGAACGAGCAGAGAAAGCTCATCTACGCCGAGAGAAACCAGGTGCTCTCCGGCGCCGACCTCCGCGACAAGATAGTCTCGATGATAAACGACACTGTTTCCGAAGCGGTCTCGTCTCACCTCCACGAGGACGACGCGTCGGCGTGGGACCTTGAAGGACTTAAGTCGAAGTACCTCAACCTCCTCGTCAAGAAAGGCGATTTCGACGACCTCGACACGTCGAACGCCCGCGAGGCGCGCGAAAAGATCAAAGACACGCTTCTTGAGCGCGCGATGGCGCTTTACACCGACAAAGAGGAAAATCTCTTCGGAAAAGAGCGCATGAGAGAGGTCGAGAGAGCGCTGCTCCTTCGCAACGTCGATATGAAGTGGATGGATCACCTCGAAGCGATGGACAGCCTCATGGAATCGATAGGTCTCCAGGCTTACGCGAGCCGCAGCCCGATCTCCGAATACAGGATCTACGGCGGCGACCTCTTCGCCGAAATGGTCGACGAGATCCGCGACGACACGGTCCGCGACATCCTCTCCGTCATACCTCGCGAGAAAGCGGAAGAGAGACGTCAGGTCTATAAGATCGCCGGAACGACCGGCGGCGACGGTACGCTCAAAAAGAAGCCCGTCGTGAATAAAACGGAGAAAGTGGGAAGAAACGATCCTTGCCCATGCGGAAGCGGCAAGAAGTATAAAAAGTGCTGCGGCGCTTGATGATAGGAGAAGTTTATGAGTCTCGTTCTGATCACAGTCGGCATAGCGTTTATGCTGAATCCGGTCGTTTGGGCGTGGGACGTCCTGCCGGATTTTATCGGCGCGTTTCTCGTCATACTCGGTATCAAAAAAATAGTTTTTCTGAATGAAAACACCGACAGTCTTTACAGCGCGATGTGGCACGTCGCTATAATAAGCATCGTGAAGACTGTGGTGTCGGTATCGCTGTTCGGCGTTTCCGGAGGAGAGAAAACGATCATCTCCATCGTGTTTGCCGCGCTTGAGGGAATATACGTTTCAATCGCGATATCGCGGACTTTCGGTATGCTTGATTCTCTTCAGAGCAGGTATTGCGATACTTCGTCTGAAGTCGAAGAAAGCCGGCTCGGAAGAATAAACGTCGTACTGATAATTTACACTGTAGTAAGACTTGTCATCGGATTTCTGCCCGAGGTCACCGAAATACTGCCCAACAATAAGTACGGAAGCGTGCTGAACGAGGGCAGGTATTATCCTTCCGATTCGAAGTGGGCGCTCTATATTCTCGCCGCGGGGATCACCTTCGTTCTTATGATCCTGCCGCTCGTACTTCTGATCCGCGGAGCCGTTAAATACGGCAAGGACAAGACGACGCCCGCCGCGGCAGTCGAAGCGGCGCAAAGCGACAAGGCGGCGGATATCGCCGTCTGGTACGCGAGAAGATGGAAAAAGGTAAAAGCGCCTTTAGTTTCAGCCTTTTTCTTCTCGATCTTTCTGTTTTTCGACGGGATCGACTACCTTCCGAAAGCCGTTGCCGCGGCGCTGTTCTGCATCCTGACGGTGATGCACACGACGAATATCTTTGAAAGGATACTCGCTGTGGTGACGAACGCCCTTCTCGCGGCGTTCTCAATGATACTGAATTTCCGGCTGTCCGCGTATTTTCTGCAGTATACGGACGAGTCGGTGACGACATGGGATGATGAAGCCGCCGCCGATTACAGGGTGGTAACGATCCTTATGATAATAACGGTCCTCCTCTTGTTTGTCTCCGCGCTTCTTGCCGTTTCAGTCATAAGAAAAGAGAAACTTCGCCAGCTCGAGGAGATCGGACATGCGAAAAGCGAGGCAAAAACCTTCAAACGCAGGATCACTCTGTTCTCCTTGTCTCTCATACTTCCCGCCGCGGCGGGCATCGCCTATCCGCTTCTTCGCCCGGAACTTCCCGGACTTGCGACTATACTTATCCCGGTGACCGGGATCGCCGTTGTAATGCTCTCGGCGTTTTACGTCGAATTCGATATTTACGGGACTTTCCGCTCGCGCAAGCGCGCTGACGGAAATACCGAAATGGATCCGAAGGCAAAGGCGCTGTACTACTATTACTGGTACGGAAGAAAGTAAAAATGCTGTTTATGAATAAAGGGGAGCTTCGCTGAAGCTCCCCTTTTGTCCGTTCATTTGTTTTATTTCCCGAGTCGGCTTACCGGACAGAGTACCGTACAAGTTCTCGACGGTAAATACAGCTTAACGTAATTGCCGTCCATACCGGGCACGAACGCGCTGTGACACCCGCGCTCGATCCTTCCGAAACCTCCGTAAATATAGTCGTCGCTTGTGAAAAGGACTTCGTAGTCTTCGCCGCGGCTGACCGGGATCGTGTAGTCGGTGTAGTCCTTCGTCGGCGAGAAGTTGAACACGAACACGAGCCCGCCGCGCTCGAAAGCGATAACCTTGTCGTCTTCGTGCACCCATTTCAATTCGGGCCAGCCCTGATCGAATATCCTGTAATACGCCGCGGTATGGACCATGTCGCGGTCAAAATAGTTCAGATCCTGATATTTCAGATCGGGGTTGAAGAGCAGACTCCACTGCCTGCGGCAGTACCAGAAGCTGCCCCCGTTGCCCTCACGCGGAAAATCTATCCATTCGGGATGTCCGAATTCGTTGCCCATAAAATCGAGATAACCGTTGCCGCCCGCGGCAAGCGTGAGGAGGCGTATCATCTTGTGAAGCGCCATCGCGCGGTCGATCACCGGCGTGTGGCAATCCTTACGCATCTGGTCGTACATCGCCGCGTCCGCAAGGCGGAACATTATCGTTTTGTCGCCGACGAGCGCCTGGTCGTGGCTCTCCGCGTATGCTATCGTCTTTGCGTTTCTGAACGTGAGCTGATACCATATCGAGCCGAGGTTCCAGTCCTCGTCGCGGCATTCTTTTATAAGCTTTATCCACATATCCGGCAAGCCCATGCCGAGTCTGTAATCAAAGCCTATCCCGCCGTCCTCGACCTTCTCGCACATTCCGGGCATACCGCTCATGTCCTCCGCTACTGTGAGACAGTGCGGGTTGAGCTTGTGAACGAGCTCGTTTGCAAGCTGAAGATACGTCAGCGCCTCGATGTCTGTGTTCATCGTGAAATACATCGAGAGGTTTGAAAAGTTCGTGCCGAGCGCGTGATCGTGATAGATCATCGACGTCACGCCGTCGAAGCGGAATCCGTCGAAATGGTATTCCTCCATCCAGAACTTCAGATTGCTGAGAAGGAAGTGGAGCACTTCGGGCTTGTCGTAATTGAAAAGCTTGGTCCCCCACGCCGGGTGGTCGCCTTTGCCGCCGCTGTGAAAGAACTGATAGTCGGTCCCGTCGAACAGATTGATACCCTCGAGCGTGTTCTTGACAGCGTGGGAGTGTACCACGTCGAGCAGAACGCGGATGCCCATGCTGTGGGCTTTGTTCACCAGATATTTCAGCTCTTCGGGGTAACCGAAACGGCTCGAAGCCGCGAAGAAATTGCTGACCTGATAACCGAACGAGCCGTAGTACGGATGTTCCATTATCGCCATCAGCTGTATCGTGTTGTAACCGAGGTACTGAACGTGGGGCAGTACGTTGTCGGCAAAAGTTCGGTACGTTTCGACCCTTAACCCCTCGCCGCACATTCCGACGTGCGCCTCGTAGATGAGAGGCGGCTCGTCGCTGTAAAAGCCCTCGTCGGTCCACGGGTATTCCTCGGTGTCGTCCGTGACGTCACAGCACCAGCTGTAAGTCGATGGATCCTGAATCACCCGGCGGGCGTAAAGCGGGATGTGCTGTGAGAGCCTTCCGCCGTTGTCAACGATGGTCAGAACGCGGCTTCCTTTGTGAATGGTGTCGCCGGGTAAAAACAGTTCCCAGTTCCCGCCGTCCGTTCTCGTCATCGGAGTGTCGAGCCAGTGCCAGCTGTTGAAATCTCCGGTCAGATAGAGCATATCCGCGGCGGGCGCCCATTCTCTGTATAACCATCCGTCTTCAACCTTGTGAAAACCGTACCATTTGTGGGCGTTGGCAAAATCGACTATTGATCCGTTTTCACCGAGAAGCTGGCTGCGCTTCCCGTGATAGCGGTCCATCCGAAGTTCTATGTCGCCGCAAAACGGCTCCAGCTCAGGAAAATTCTCGATTATTTTATACATTTTCCCCTCCGCAAAAGTGTTTATTTTATGTTTTTTCGTACGGCGTCTTATTTTATTTTCTCAAATTCTTCGATCCACGCCCTTGCGATAAGTTCGTGACCGGCGGGAGTGGGATGGACTCCGTCGGCTGAGAGATATTTTACTCCGCGCGAGAGGGCGGCGCTGTCGAATCTTCCCTGAAGGGGAACGAACGAAACGCCGAAATCCTCGGCGATCTTCTTTGTGATCTCCTGCCTTTTCGCGACTTCGCGGCGGAAGGTATCCCACTTGTTCGGCTTTTCTTCCGTGTTGTCAGTCGCGCATTCTTTCATAACGTAGGGCTCGAGCAGCATTATCTTGACGCCCGGACGCTCCGCCATAGTCTCGCTGATGATCTCGACGAGAGATCTTTCAAGATCCTCGGGGGTTGCCCACCAATCGTAGTCGATGCCGTGCCAGACGTCGTTGACTCCGACGAGGATGCTCATATAATCCGGCTCGACGTTTATTATATCTTCTTCAAGCCTTGCGGCGACGTCGACGCTCTTGTTTCCGCTTATACCGCGGTTAACGAATTTGTATTCGTTCGGATACTCGTATCCGAGCTTTGCCGCTACGAGCAGGGGGTAGCCGCTTCCGAGATGATCGGGATCTTCACGCAGACGCTGAGCGTCGGTAATTGAATCGCCTTGAAACAGAATTGTCTTCATAATTCGCATCTCCTTTCGCTTTCAATTAAATTTTACAATGCGTCATATAAAAAGTCAACAACAAATATTACATTTGAATATTGATTTATTTTTACAGTTGTTTTATAATTATTAAGTAATATTCAATTCGGAGGCGCGGCATGAGCGACTGGAAAATCGAAACAAAATGCATTCAGGAAGGATATAAGCCGAAGAATTCGGAGCCGAGGATCCTTCCCATATATCAGAGCACAACGTACAAATTTGAGTCGTCCGAAAATCTCGGAGACCTTTTCGACCTGAAAGTCACAGGCCACATGTATACGCGTATCTCCAATCCGACGGTAGAATACGTCGAGCAGAAGATCGCATCTCTCGAGGGCGGCGTCGGTGCAATGTGCACGTCGTCCGGTCAGGCGGCGAGCACGATCGCCATTCTCAACATAACGTCCGCGGGACAGAATTTTGTCTGCCTCTCAACGATCTACGGCGGCACGGTCAACCTTTTCGCGGTGACCTTGAAGCGCCTCGGAGTAGAAGTCAGATTCGTCACTCAGGATATGAGCGACGAGGAGATAGAGGCGCAGTTTGATGAAAACACGCGTCTCGTTTTCGGCGAGACTGTCGCAAACCCCGCGCTCACCGTGTTCGATATAGAGCGCTTCGCGAAGATGGCTCACCGCCACAACGTTCCGCTCGTCGTTGACAACACTTTTGCGACGCCGATCTTCTGCCGCCCGTTCGAATTCGGCGCGGATATCGTCATTCACTCGACGACGAAGTATATGGACGGCCACGCGTCCGTCGTCGGCGGCGTCATAGTCGATTCCGGAAACTTTGACTGGGAAGCGGCGGGGAAGTATCCCGAGCTGACAGAGCCCGACGAGTCGTATCACGGCGTCGTCTATACAAAAGAATTCGGTAAAGCCGCTTACGTCACGAAGGCGAGATGTCAGCTCATGCGCGACCTCGGAACGACGCCTCAACCGATAGCGGCGTTTATCCTCAACCTCGGACTCGAATCCCTCGCAGTCCGGATGGAGCGTCACTTCTCAAACGCACTCACCGTCGCGAAGTATCTTGAAAAGCATCCGGCGGTCGCCTGGGTCAACTATCCCGCTCTCGAGTCGTCTCCCGACTATGAGTTGTTCAAAAAGTATACCCCGAACGGCACCTGCGGCGTCATTTCCTTCGGCGTAAAAGGCGGAAGAGCGGCGGCAGTCAAATTCATGGATTCGCTTAAAATGGCGCAGATCGTCGTTCACGTCGCGGACGCCAGAACGTCGGTTCTTCACCCCGCGTCGACGACTCACCGCCAGCTCACAGACGAACAGCTCGTCGCCTGCGGCATAACGCCCGAGCTCGTCCGTTTCTCTGTCGGTATCGAAAACGTCGAGGACATAATCGCCGACCTCTCGCAGGCGCTCGATCAGATCTGAAATACGGAGGCACAAAATGCCGATCAAAATTCCGAATTTGCTGCCGGCAACGTCGGTTTTGCAAAGTGAAAACATATTCGTAATGACAGAGACGCGCGCCATGACGCAGGATATCCGTCCGCTTCGAATCGCGCTTCTCAACCTCATGCCGAATAAAATACAAACCGAAACTCAGCTCGCAAGACTTCTCGGAAACACACCGCTCCAGATAGAGCTTGAGCTTATCCATACAAAGACTCACCGTTCAAAGAACACGTCCGAAGAGCATCTTCTCTCGTTCTATAAGACTTTTGACGACATCAAGGATCAGAACTTCGACGGAATGATAATCACGGGCGCCCCGGTCGAGCATCTTCCTTTCGAAGAGGTCGAGTACTGGGACGAGCTCTGTGAGATAATGGAGTGGTCGAAGACTCACGTCCACAGCACGTTCCATATATGCTGGGGCGCGCAGGCGGGGCTTTACTATCACTACGGCATAAAAAAATATCCGCTCGGCGCGAAAATGTTCGGTATATTCGAACACCGCGTCGATCACCGCGGCGCTATCCTTTTCCGCGGCTTTGACGACACGTTCCTCGCCCCTCACTCGCGTCATACCGGGATCAAAAGGGAAGACGTCGAGAGAGTGCCGGAGCTCAAGATCCTCGCTTCGTCAGACGTTGCAGGCGTCTATGCGATAATGACCGAGGGCGGACGTCAGGTGTTCATCACGGGACACTCCGAGTACGACGCGGACACGCTCAAAAACGAGTACCTGCGCGACAAATCCCAGGGACTTGATATCGCCGTTCCGGTCAATTATTTCCCGGACGACGATCCGTCGCGCGAGCCTCAGGTCACGTGGCGCAGCCACGCAAACCTGCTCTATTCCAACTGGCTCAACTACATCGTCTACCAGACGACTCCGTACGATATCAAAGAGATCAAATGACGTACCGCGCTTGGAAAATCAAAAATCCCTTCAAAATTTTTTGAAGGGATTTTTTGATTTAACGCGCTAACGCACGGCATGATATATTGCCCCTTTGGCGCAATATGAGATAATATCTGTTCCTCAATACGCCGCAGGCGTAACATCGTTGCTCCGAAGGAGCACATCGTTTATGTCGAAGACATAACATCGTTTGCGCCAACGGCGTAACACCGTTTGCCGCAGGCAACATCATTTTGTGTCCGCAGAGATTTTTGTCGGTCTGACGGCCGAACGATGTTGACCGGGCAAAAGCCCGGTCAAACGATGCTTTCGCTTATGCGAAAAACGATGTTGTGTCCTCGAGGACACAAACACAACACTAAAAACCCGCAAAAAGCGGGTTTTTATTGTTGGAGCAGGCGACGGGAATCGCTACGAACGCTACCGCGTTCTACACGCCCTCGTCGGCCGCAACTCTCCCCCGGAGAGTTGCTAACGCTTCGCGTTACCTCCTTTTCGATTCCCTCCATCTGTTTCGTCAAAAAATTTTGCCCGCCATTTGGTGGGCAATATTTTTTGGAGCAGGCGACGGGAATCGCTACGAACGCCACCGCGTTCTACACGCCCTCGTCGGTCGCAACTCTCCCCCGAAGAGTTGCTAACGCTTCGCGTTACCTCCTTTTCGATTCCCTCCATCTGTTTCGTCAAAAAATTTTGCCCGCCATTTGGTGGGCAATATTTTTTGGAGCA
>JAFSUU010000030.1 GCA_017445115.1 Clostridia bacterium
GAGTGGATATAGACCTTTCCCGAGACAGAGGAAATACCGATCGCCACGTTTTTGAGCGCACCGCCATAGCCCGCCATCGCGTGTCCCTTAAAGTGGGAAAGTACAAGAAAGCTGCCGTAGTTTTCGATATGAGACCCAACGTATGCTTTCTCAAGCAGCTTGCCGTCATACGGGATCTCGATCTCGCCGTCCTCGTCCATCAGATCGAACGGAGCGATCGCAGTAAAACCGTGATCCTCCGCTATTTTATGATGAGATTCGGGCTTGCTGCGGACACCTCCGTACGCCGTCATACATTCGACGATCGTGCCGTCAAGCTCTTCCACAAGTTCTTTGATCAGCGCGGGGCGCAGATAATTCGTGCTTTCCGATTCTCCTGTCGAGACCTTGACCGCTACATTGCCGGTCGGCGTCCAATTCATCGCTTTATACAGCGCAAGCAGACCTTCCGGTGAAATATCGGATGTGAACCAAACTACCGGCGCATCGTTGCTTTCGGTCTTGTGTTCAAGATCGGCGGCGCTTATCTCTTGTCCGGCGGTTTTTATTTTGCCGTCCGTTACGACTGTTGTGTCTGTACCGGGAGCAGTTGATTCAACGGGAGTTTGAGACGCTTCAGTTGAATCAGGTTCCGACGAGTTACTGTCAGCCGGTTTTGTTTGTCCGCAGGCTGAGAGAAGCAAAGCGGCGGATAACACAATACATAGGATGGATAACAGCCTTTTCATATACCGTATTCCTCATCTGTTACCGGCTCGCACCATTCGGTCGAGGTTTCCTCTCCTCCGATCTCAAACGCGAGGTGAGAAAACCAACTGTCCGCCGCCGCACCGTGCCAGTGTTTGACGTTCGCGGGAATGTTGATAACGGTTCCCGGCGTCATTGAAACGGCTTCTTTTCCTTCTTCTTGATACCATCCGCGACCGCCGACGCAGATCAGCATCTGTCCGCCGCCGGATTTGGCGTGATGAATGTGCCAATTATTACGGCAGCCCGGCTCGAAGGTCACGTTGAACACGGGGACCTGCGAAAGCGACAGCGGCGCGAGATAACTCTGCCCGACAAAGTATTTTCCGTAAGGATTCGGTTCGCCTATCGGGAAAAAGATCGTATTCTGATATTTTTCCTTTTCGGTCAGCGCGGGCGTTTCCTCGTTCCAGATCTCCTTCGCCATACGGAATACCGCCCAACCCTTTGGCCAGCCGACGTACATCGTAGCGTGTGTGATGATAGCGGCGATCTCCTCTCTGGTAACTCCGTTGTTCTTTGCGTTCTGCAGATGGTATCCGAGCGAGCTGTCGGTGATCCCCGACGCCATAAGACTGACAACGGTAACAATGCACTTCGTCTTGACGTCGATCGATTTCTCGTTCCAGACCTCGCCGAACAGCACGTCGTCGTTGAGATGAGCGAACATCGGCGCAAACTCTCCCAGCTGGTCTCTTCCTGCTGTCTGTGTAATCTTTTTGCTCATAGATTTGGCCTCCCAATTACAGCTTTCCGCCGAACACGGGGAAGAAGCTGTGAGCTCCATAGTCCTTGATGTGTTCGATATGCTTGAGGAGTTCCATGTCCTCGTCGCTGATGGTAAAGTCTAACGCTGCATTGCTCTCCATATGCGCAGGATTGGCGGTCTTGGGCAGAACGACAAGTCCGAGCTGAATATCATAGGCAAGGCAGAGCTGCGGGATGGAAACGCCGTATTTTGCGGCGATCGCGCCGATCGCTTCGTTGCCCAGCACCGCGCCGTGGGCGACGGGAGAGTAGGCTTCCACAAGGATATCGTTCTTCTGGCAAAATTCGATCAGCTCCAGCGGTGTGTGGCTGATATGGGAGA
>JAFSUU010000031.1 GCA_017445115.1 Clostridia bacterium
GTGGAGGAGACTATATGGGATACTATCAGCCATGCCCAGAATTTGATGAATGCAATCGTCTCATCAATGAATACTTTGAAACCAAGCAATATGAAAAATGCTTTCAGGGACATATACCGCTTGCTGAGAAAGGTTATCCACTGGCAGAGTGTCAGGTCGGCTATTTCTACTATGTTGGTTTGGGCGTGAAAAAAGACGCAGAAAAAGCATTTTATTGGACAAAACGAGCAGCTGAACATGGTGATAGGGACGGACAGTTTAATCTCGCCAGCTTTTATGAAGAAGGAATTGGGACTGGAATTGACATGGAAGCGGCAAAAGCATGGTATATAAAAGCCGCTGAACAGAATCATGATTTGGCAATCAGAAAATGTAAAGAACTGAAAATATACACAGATTGACAAATTCCGGTTTGGCGGGCTTAAGCACGTATCATTTTGGCGTTCTTTCTATGGTTTACGTATCATTATGGCGCTCTTATACAGCAAAAAAGCGTCTTTTGTTAAGCAAAAGACGCTTTTTTGCAATGAAGTCGCCCTTTACGGGCTAATGAAGGAATGAAGACGTCTCGCTAATTAAGAAATGAAATGGGATAAATGTGAAAACGGGCGACTTCGCTTCATTAACGAGCGCAGCGAGTGACTTCATTAGTGCGAAGCACGACTTCATTAGGTGCGTCAGCACCGTCTTCATTTTCTCGGCAAATAATTGAAAAAAGCTCGCTTTTCAAGTATAATAAACATAAAAAGAGATAGAAATATCGGGTTTTGCAGGTGAATTAAATGGATAATTGTGATTGGTGTAACCTGTCTGAAGCAGAGAAACACTTTCAGGTGTACGAAAGTAAATCATGGTCTGTTTTCCTTTCAGATGAACAGGATTATATCGGACGATGCATATTGGTTTTGAAGCGACATTGCAATTCATTGTCAGAGTTAACAGATGACGAATGGGTCGAGCTTCGCTGTCTGATTTGTAAAGTGGAGGCATGCTTAAAGGCTGTTTTAGGCGCAACTCTATGTAATTGGAGTTGTTTGATGAATAATTTCTATAAATATCCGGCTCCTGATCCTCATCTTCATATTCACGTAAGACCAAGATATGATAAACCCGTGTTGCTCAATGGGCACACTTATACTGACAGTGAGTTTGGTCATCATTATGCGGTGAACAAGAGTTGGGAAATATCTGTTGAAGATAAAGAAGAAGTGTTTACCAGACTAAAAGAAAGACTGAATAGCTAAATTCTTATTTTTCTCGATAAAACACGTATGAAGCGCTTGCGGTGCGTTAAGCTCGGTAAATAATAAAACGGATAAAACAATAGGTCGATCCTCGTTTAGTAACGGAAATATGGCAGCTCGCGCAAAACTGTGAACTGCACTTGAAACAGAGAGGTACATAACATGGAAAATGCAGAATGGGTCATGCCGACGCATATCATTGCGGCGGCGGGTATCGTCATTAATGATAACGATGAAATACTGATGGTGAAAACTCATCGCGGAGGATGGGTATTTCCCGGGGGACAGGTAGAAGTCGGTGAAAACGTCATAGATGCCGTAAAAAGAGAGGTCATGGAAGAAACCGGCGTTGACATTGAAGTCGGTGAAGTGTTCTGCATTTCTTCAAACACATGTAAATATCCCGGATACAACGGAGTCAAAGAAGTGCCCACCAAAATAATGCTCGACTTTATTTGCAGGGCGAAAGACGGCATACCTCGTCCCTCAAATGAAAACTCCGAGTCGGCTTTCTTTCCAAAGGACAAAGCAAAAGAGTTGATCACTGCTCCCGCTATCATTGAAAGATATAAAGCTTATCTGGAATATTCGGGTAGACCGATTTATATGGAATATGTTACTAAGCCGAGCTTTCAGCTGAAACTGAAAAGAACGATATGACTTTTTCGTCTGAAACCCACTCCCATATCATAACAGAAATATTTTTGTCGAATTATGTTTATTTTTGGCGCCGGATATGGTAAGATAAAAGGTGGATCCGGGCGAATCTTTTGCGGTGTGCCGCGGCAAGCCCGGAAAGCCGAAGATCAGGCGGGATAAATATGAAAAGAAAAATTATTATAAAGCTTATTGCGGCAGTGATTTGCTGTATGCTTTTGCTGTCCTCCTGCGGGGCAAACGATACGTCTGTCGAGCCCGAGACGACGGGGGTGCCGGAGGATACCGGCAAGGCGGAGACCGAAAAGGGCGGCATTGAGACCGTGGACGTCACTTTTGAATCTGTGGACGTCACCTGGGAGAGCATCAGCGACACGACGGAAACCGACGGGACGTCGGACACGGCGGAGACGACTGAAACGACCGACGAACCTGTGACGACTGCGCCCCCGGAAACGACACCGGCTCCGGAGACGACAAAAGTGCTGAACGACACGGAGGCGCCTTTCTTCCTTTACAACGCTTACAACGTGACGCTGACGCGCGGAAAAGAGTTCAATATCCACAAATACATATCATATATCGACGACCAGGACTCCGACGTTGAACTGATCGTCGGCGGAAGCGTGGACACGAATACGGTAGGAAGTTACTCGCTGAAGCTGACTCTGAAGGACGACGCCGGCAATACCTCCTCCTCAAGTCTTTCGGTTAAGATCGTAGAGCCCGCATCGTCCGGTTCTTCCGGTTCTTCGGGAACCTATACACCGGAACCTGCGAGGAGCTTCGCTGATTTTACGGCGACCTACAAAAGAGCCGGGACTATGGTCGGTATCGACGTTTCCAGATGGCAGGGCGAAATAGATTTCAATAAGGTCGCATCAGCGGGCTGCGAGTTCGTGATCATGCGTATCGGCGGATACGCGGACGGCGTTTTTGAAGACCCGTGTTATGCGGCAAACATCAGAAACGCGAAAGCCGCGGGTCTGAAAGTCGGCATCTACTGGTATTCGGAAGAGAACGGCGCCGCGGCGGTGAGGGAGAACGCTTCCTACCTCTATTCTTTGCTGAACGGCGAAAAACTTGACTTCCCGATATTCTTCGACTGGGAGGACTACTATAACTTCGAAGACTATAAAATGAGCGTCCGCGACCTCAACGATATGTTCCTCGCTTTCAAGGACGAGGCGGAATCGCGCGGGTACAAAGCGGCGCTTTACAACAGCAAATACTTTCTCGGCATCCTCTGGTCGGAGGAAGTTAAGGGAGACGGCGTCTGGCTCGCGCACTATATTGACGAGACGACCTACACGGGAAAGTTTTTCCTCTGGCAGCAGGGGCTTGGCAGTATAGACGGCATTTACGGCGATGTTGACGTCGACGTCTTCTATCCCGACAGGATGAAATAAACTGTATTATCATGAACTCATTTACCGATTTTGAGAATTATATATTCGATTTTTACGGAACTCTTGCGGGGGTACACACCGACGAGGCGTCTTATCCGTTCTGGGAAAAGATGGCGGGGTGGTACTCTGTTTTCGGCGCGGACTATCTGCCGGAGGAGCTGGCGGAAAAATACCGCGGTATGGTAGCGGAGGAAGAGGAAAAGCTTCGCAAGTCGACGGGGTGCCGCTTTCCCGAGATAAAGCTTGAGACGGTATTCGTGAGGCTTCTTCTTGAAGCGACGCCGAGGCGTCGTGCCGAAAAGTTTCCCGCACCGGGTGAGATCTCCCGGTGGGCGGTCGACACCGCAAACGCATTCAGGATCGCGTCGAGGGATTACCTTGCGCCGTTCGACGGCGCGAAGGAGCTTCTTTCACTGCTTCGTGCGAAAGGAAAGAAGGTATATCTTCTCTCGAACGCGCAGGCCGTCTTCACCGTGCCGGAGATCGAACGCTGCGGGATGGCGGAGAGCTTTGACGATATATGGCTCTCGTCGGACCACGGAGTGAGGAAGCCCGATCCGTCTTTTCTCACATGCCTTATGAAAAAGCACAATATGGCGCAAGACAGGACCGTGATGATCGGCAACGACTGGTACGCCGACATGGGCGTCGCCGCGTCGTGCGGAGTTTTCGGTATGTGGGTCAACAGCGACGGAAGAAGCGGCGCGGAAAAGGCAGCGTCGCGCGATATGATACGCAAAGAGTACGGGGAAGATGCCGCCGGCAGGATCTGCGAGTCGGAGAGTATCGCAAAACTTGTAAAAACGTTCAATTAACAGACCGGAGCGCGTTTTGCCGACGCGCTCTTTAGAATGTGACAAACGGGGCGGAAAAACTTTTTTCTTGACACAAAGGCAAATAAATGATAGAATTAATATAATTAATGTAAGAAAAGGAGACCGGCTGATGGACAAGCTGATCTTGATACCCGCCTATAAGCCGGACGGCAGACTTACCGAGATCTGCCGCAAGCTCTCGTCCGACTATTACGTCCTCGTGATAGACGACGGAAGCGGCTCCGAATTTGACTCGGTGTTTGAAGACACTGAAAAATACGCCGTCGTCAAGAGGTACGAAAAGAACCGCGGAAAAGGCGGCGCGCTTAAATACGGGTTTTCTCAGGTAAATGAGCTTTTCCCTGACGTAAAGTTCGTTATCACCGCCGACGCCGACGGTCAGCACACTCCCGAGGATATTTCAAAAGTGGCGGAAAAGGTAGAATC
Source organism: Clostridia bacterium (assembly GCA_017445115.1). The sequence goes on from JAFSUU010000031.1 coordinate 4,573, forward strand.
CGCGGGCGGACTCGTTCTCGGCTCGAGAGAGTTTGCCGGTAAAGTCCCGCTTCGCTCCGCGTTCGGCAACGGGCTGACGAAAGTAGTCTTCAAGATAGCGTCCGGCGTAAAGGTCAAGGACACTCAGACGGGGCTCCGCGCTTTCGGCGTGGAATATCTTAAAGAGTTCTCGGAGCTGAAAGGCGACCGCTATGAGTTCGAGATGACTCAGCTGATGTACGCGGCGAAAAAGAGGATACCGATAAGCGAGGTCGTCATTGAGACTATCTACGAAAACGGCAACGAGACCTCCCATTTCAATCCTATAAAAGATTCGTTGAAAATTTACAAAGTCATATATCTGAATTCTACGTTTCTCAAGAGCGTGACGTCGTCGATGATAGCTTTCGCGACGGACTTCGTGATCGCGAGCCTGCTTCAGTCCTACGTTTTCACATCGACGCCTCTGATCTCCGGCCCCGCGTTTCTGCAGAGCATCATCACCTCGTATTCGACTTCGATGACGTTCGCGTGGCTCGTGAGCTCGCTTCTCAACTTCTTTATCAACAAAAAGTGGGCGTTCAAATCCAACCAGAGCCTTGGACGCTCGCTGATCGGATTCTACGCTCTCGCTACCCCGATATTCATACTCAAGGCGTTCGTGTTCACACCGATCCTCGAGTCCGGAAGCGTCTCTTTCAAGCTTACGTATTTCATAGTGAACCTCGTTATGTATTTCTTAAATTACGTGATACAGAAGAAGTTTATCTTTAAGGTTATAGACAACGCCGCGAAAAAAGAGAGAAATCCCGGCAAATAATTATAACGATACGGCGGGCGAGTTACTCCGTCCGCCGAATGATTTTTTATCTTACGGTGAAAGGAACGCAGGATTTGGAAGAACTGAAAAATATAATAGCGTCAAATATTGCGTCTCTCCGCAAGATCAACGGGATGACTCAGGCGGAGCTTGCGGAAAAGCTCTGCTATTCGGACAAGGCGATATCGAAGTGGGAGCGCGGGGAATCGATCCCCGACGTCATCGTTCTGAAACAGGTGTCCGACTTATTTTCCGTCACGGTGGATTATCTTCTGACAGAACACGACGGAAACGAGCCGGCAGCCTTTGACGACACGGCGCAGCGGAAAAAGAACCGTACGCTGATCTCGGCGGTATCCGCGGGCTCCGTATGGTTCTTCGCGACCGCGCTTTTTATAGCGTTCATTCTGCTTGACGTGACGATCCCCGTTGGAAACTGGATGATATTCATTTACGCAGTTCCCGCGTTTCTTGTCGTTGCGCTTGTTTTCAACTGCATCTGGGGAACGAGAAACGTCAGAGCGCTTCTCGTCTCTCTGCTAATGTGGAGCGTGCTCGGCTCAGTGTGCCTCACGTTCCGGGATATGAATTTATGGCTCCTCTTCGTGGTCGGAGCGCCGGCGCAGATCATAATTTTGCTCAGCTTCGGGATCGGAAAGAAAACGAATAAATAATTTATGCAAACGTATAAAATCAGCGGCATCCGGTAAGGATGCCGCTGATTTATTCTTGCAGATCGCATTATTTGAAATACTCTTTCGCGAGCGCCTCAAAAGAGGGAAGCGAGCGCTTTATCATGTCGGTAGATACGCAGTACGAAATCCTGACGTAGCCCGGACAGCCGAAACTGTCTGAGGGAACGAGAAGAAGCTCGTATTTTTTAGCTCTCTCGCAAAACGCTTTGGCGTCGCTCTCGGGCGATTTCATAAAGAGGTAGAAAGCGCCGTCCGGGTAAACGCACTCAAAACCGTATGACGTGAGGTTGTCGTAGAGAAGGTCGCGGTTGGTTTTGTAGACCGAAATGTCGGCGGTCTTGCCGAGACATCTCGAAACGACTCTCTGCATCGTTGACGGAGCGCAGACGAAGCCGAGCGCGCGTCCCGCGCCGCAGACCGCGGCGTAAACCTCGCGCGAGTCCTTTATCCTGTTCGATACGACGATGTAGCCGATACGCTCTCCCGGAAGAGAAAGCGACTTGCTGAACGAGTAGCAAACTATCGTGTCGTCGTAAAGATTGACGAGATAGGGAAGATCGGTATCGCCGTCGTAAACGAGCTCGCGGTACGGCTCGTCGGAGATGAGAAAGATCGTTTTTCCGAATTCCGCTTCTTTTTTGCGAAGAACGCCGCAGAGCGCCTCGAGGCGTTCGGGTTTGATGACAACTCCGGTCGGGTTGTTCGGCGTGTTGATGATGACGGCTTTCGTCTTCGGTGTGACCGCAGCCTCAAACGCTTCAAGATCGACCTCGAAAGTCTTTGTGTCCGCGGGAACAACGACGAGAGTCGCTCCCGACGCTTCCGCGAAAACTCTGTATTCGGGGAAGAACGGAGCAATCACGACGACCTCGTCGCCGGCGTTTGTCACCGCGCCGAGCGATACGGTCAGCGACGCCGCGGCGCCGCAGGTCATATATACGTCGTCCTTCGTGATGCCGGCGGAAAATCTTTTGTTGATATCGTTTGCGATCGCGATGCGGACTCCTTCGTCGCCGACGGCGGAGGTGTAGCCGTGAAGCGCTACCGGGTCGAAATTGTTGACGAGATCGGTTATCGCGTCCTTCACCTCGTCGGGCGCGGGTACGCTCGGGTTGCCGAGGCTGAAATCGTAGACGTTTTCAGCGCCGATCTCCCGTCTTCTTGCGTTTCCGTATTCAAAAATGTCTCGGATGACGGACCTCACTTTGCCGAGGGACGCCATCTTTTCATTTATGTTTGACATGAAGTCCTCCGTTATTCCGATACTATCTGGATGCGGTTTTCAACGAGAAGTTTTTCGGTTTTTTCGTTGTCGTCGACTCTCGCGACTATGCGCGCGTGCTTGCCTTCGATAGCAACGAACGCGTACATATATTCGATATTGATGCCGTTGCCGTCGAGGATGCGGAGCACTCTTGCAAGCCCTCCCGCTTCGTTGGGCACCTTGAAGCAGACGACGTCGCGCACGTTGAAAGTGTGTCCCGCCGCTTTGATGATCTCTGCCGCGCGGTCGGTGTCGTCGGTGATGAGTCTGAGAATGCCGAAATCTTTTGTGTCAGCTATGCAGAGAGAGCGGAGGTTGACGTTTCCGCTTGCCAACAGATCGGTGATGTCGGAGATCGCCCCCTGCTTATTTTCAACAAAGACCGATAAGTGTTTGACAGCCATATTATTCTCCTTTTTCGTCGATGGGTTGATATTCGTATGATGGATCGATCACTGATCGTGAAGTTTTCTGCGGTCGATGACTCTCACCGCCTTGCCCTCGCTTCTCGCTATCGTCTTGGGAGCGACGAGGTGTACGGCAGGAGATATTCCGAGCATATTGCGGAGAGCGCCCTGAATCGCTTTTTCCTTTGCGGCGACGTTTTTGACCGTGTCGTCAAACTGCTCGGGGAGGAATTCGACGAAGACGTCGAACGTGTCGCTGTTGTTGACTCTTCCGAGTTCGATCTGATAGTTGCAGGAGAAGCCCTCTTTGATAAGCACCGCTTCGATCTGAGACGGGAATACGTTGACTCCGCGGATGATCATCATATCGTCGCTTCTGCCCATAGGTTTCGACATCCTTACGTGTGTGCGCCCGCAGGAGCACTTCGTTCTGTTGAGCACGCAAATATCGCGCGTTCTGTATCTGAGAAGCGGGAAAGCTTCTTTGTCGAGACAGGTGAATACGAGCTCGCCCTTCGTTCCGTCGGGAAGGACTTCGCCCGTGTTGGGATCGATTATCTCGGCGATGAAGTGGTCCTCGTTTATGTGCATTCCTTTCTGCTCTTCACATTCGAACGCAACGCCGGGGCCGGACATCTCGGTGAGTCCGTAAATGTCAAACGCTTTGATGCCCATGATCTGTTCGATATTTTCTCTGATCTCCTGAGTCCACGGCTCTGCGCCGAAAATACCCGCTTTGAGCGGTATGTCGTCGGGACCGTAGCCCATTTCCTTGAGCGTCTCGCCGATGTATGCGGCATAGGAGGGAGTACAGCAGAGGATAGTCGCTTTCAGATCCATCATGAACTGGATCTGACGCTCCGTGTTGCCGGACGACATCGGGAGAGTCAGGCTTCCGAGCTTGTGTGAACCGCCGTGAAGGCCTGCGCCTCCGGTGAAGAGACCGTAACCGTAACAGACCTGGACGACATCGTCTTTCGAAGCTCCGGCGGCGACGAGCGCTCTCGCACAGCAATCTTCCCAAAGATCGATATCGTGCTGATTGTAGTACGCGATAACGCGCTTTCCGGTCGTGCCGGACGTGGACTGGATCCTGACGCAGTCGGAGAGCGGTACTGCGAGCATCCCGTAAGGGTAAGTCTCTCTGAGTTCCGCTTTCGATATGAACGGCAGAAGATGAAGGTCCTCTATCCCGTGAATATCTTCGGGCCTTATCCCTTTTTCATCCATCAGCGCTTTGTAGAACGGAACGTGCTCGTATACATGTTTGACCTGTTTGACGAGCTTTTCCGACTGAAGAGTGCGGATACGCTCGGGATCCATAGTCTCGATCTCTTTTTGATAGTATCTTTTTTCTTCCATTTTCTTATCCTTGATTTTTAGAATTCTTCTCACGCTCTCCCGAGAGTGAACGCTTTTTTATTCAGCTCCGCAAATTTCGGAGCCACGGTGTCTTCTATAGCCTTAAGCCATTTTTCTTCGGAAAAGTCAAAATATTTTGAGAGTCTTCCCATGAGGACAATATTAACGCATTTAGGGGAACCGGCTTCGAGCGCCAGTGAGAGCGCGTCTATACCGTCAACTTCGACGCCGAGTTTCTTCAACTCGTCGAGAACGTCGTGAGGGTATTCGGAGTTTCCCGTGATGACCGGCATCGGATCGATCTCCTGAAGGTTCGTAACGATCTTTCCGCCGGCTTTGAGACATTCGGTGTAGCGCGCTGCCTCAAGCTTTTCAAACGAAACGATGAAGTCGGCTTCACCGCGGGAGATCACGGGTGAGTAGACTTTGTCCGCGCACCTGACGTACGTCACGACGCTTCCTCCGCGCTGGCTCATTCCGTGTACTTCGGAGACTTTAACGTCGTATCCTTCGTCTGCGAAAAGCTTGCCGAGCAGTTTCGACGCGAGAAGAGAGCCCTGTCCGCCGACGCCGACGATCATAATGTTGATGCTTTTCATTTTGTCTCACCTCCGTCGATCGCGCCGAACGCGCAAAGCTGTGAGCATACGCCGCAACCGGTGCAGAGCGTTGCGTCGATCGCCGCTTTTCCGTCCTTGATGCTTATCGCGGGACAGCCTATCTTCATGCAGGCACGGCAGGTGCGGCAGCGGTCGCGGTCGATCGTGATCGGTCCGCGGTGCTTGACGTATTTCAGAAGCGCGCAGGGACGGCGTGAGATTATGACGGACGGTTCGGCAGCCGCCGTTTCCTCCTTTACCGCCGCTTCGGTCGCCTTGATATCGTAAGGATCGACGACTCTGACGCGGTTGATCCCGAGCGCATGGCAGAGCGCTTCAAGGTCGATCTTCGTCGCGGGATCGCCTTTGATATTGTAGCCGGTCGTGGGGTTCTGCTGATGTCCGGTCATACCTGTAATGGAGTTGTCGAGGATGATGACGGTCGAATTTGTCGCGTTGTACGCGATATTCGCAAGACCGGTCATTCCCGAGTGCATAAACGTCGAATCTCCGATAACGCAGACCGTCTTTGACTCGCGCTCACCTTTCGACGCTTTGTTGAAGCCGTGGATGCCGGATACCGACGCGCCCATACAGAGCACGGAGTCTATCGCGTTGAGAGGCGACGCCGAACCGAGCGTGTAGCATCCGATGTCGCCGAGCACCGTGTATTTGTTCTTCGCGAGAACGTAGAACAGTCCGCGGTGAGGACATCCGGCGCACATAACGGGAGGACGGACGGGGATGTTGTCGGGAGCTTTTGTATACTCTTTTGCGGGAAGTCCGAGAGCCGACGCGATCACCGCTTGCGAAAATTCTCCGGTGACCGGGAAGAGGCTCTTGCCCTCGACCGCAACGCCGATCGTTTTGCAGTGGTTCTCGATCACGGGATCGAGCTCTTCTATGACGACGACTCTTTCACATTTCGACGCGAAATCCTTTATGAGCTTCACCGGAAGCGGATTGACGAGTCCGAGCTTCAGCACCGATACCGTGTCGCCGAAAACTTCTTTGACGTATTCGTAGCAGGTCCCGGACGTGATGATGCCGAGCGCGGAGCCTTCCGCAACTTCGGCCCTGTTGAGCGGCGACGTTTCCGCAAGCTCGACGAGAGACGCGGTCCTAGCTTCAACTACGGGATGGCGGCGAATCGCGTTAGCCGGCGCCATAATGAATTTCTGAGGATTTTTTACGTATTCCGCAGCGGGCTTTTCGATCCTGTCCTCCATTTCGACCGCGCACTGGCAGTGAGCTATTCTCGTGCAAGTTCTGAAGAGGACCGGAGTGTCGTATTTTTCGGAAATATCGAAAGCGGTCTTGATGAACTCTTTAGCCTCGACGGAGTCGGAGGGCTCGAGCATCGGAACTTTCGCCGCTATCGCGTAGTGGCGGGAGTCCTGCTCGTTTTGTGAGGAGTGCATACCGGGATCGTCCGCAACGCAGACGACAAGCCCGCCGTTCACGCCGGTATAAGAAAGTGTGAAAAGGGGATCCGCCGCGACGTTCAGACCGACGTGCTTCATACAGCATGCCGCTCTCGCGCCGGCGAGGGACGCTCCGAACGCGACCTCGGTCGCGACTTTTTCGTTCGGAGCCCATTCGCAGTATATTTCATCATATTTTGCCGCGTATTCCGTGATCTCTGTCGACGGAGTACCCGGATAACTTGAAACGACCGAGCAGCCTGCCTCGTAGAGACCGCGGGCGGCGGCTTCGTTTCCCAACATCATTTTTTTCAAGTGTTACACCTCGCAGGTAATATTTTATAAAGTCGATCAGTCTTCTTCAAGAGAGTGTTCCGCAGGGACGAGCACGCGCTTGTCGTAGCAGGAGAACATTTCGTCCGTGTTCGAGGGGCGCGATTTTGTGAACGCGCTGACGATCGGTACTATTATAAGGCCGCCGACCATAGCGAACACGCCCGAGTAGAGCGAGTTCTTGAATACGAAACCGAGAACTCCTCCCGATACCGTGAATACGCCGAGCGATATGAGAAGCTGAACGATCATGATGCCGACGCCCCACGCGAACGACGCCCAAACAGCGGCGCGCGTTGTCTTCTTGGAATACAGACCGTACAGGAACGGAGCGAGGAAAGCTCCGGCAAGAGCGCCCCAGGAGACGCCCATCATCTGCGCGATGAACACGAAATCTTTCCAGACGGAATCTTTGAGTATCGCGATGACGGCGGAAAGCACGATGAAGAATACTATCAGCAATCTCATAAGAAGGAGCTTCTTCTTCTCGCCGACCTGTTTCTTGGAAGCGGGGATTATGACGTCGAGCGTCAGCGTTGACGACGACGTGAGCACGAGAGACGAGAGCGTCGACATTGACGCTGCGAGAACGAGAACTATTACTATCGCGATGATCGCGGGGGACAGTCCTTTGAGCATCGACGGGATGACGGAGTCAAAGCCGCCGACCGGGCGTCCGTCGACCGTCTCGATGTCAAAAGCTCTTCCGAAGCCGCCGAGGAAGTAACAGCCGCCGGCGACGATGATAGCGAATACGGTGGAAATGATCGTTCCTTTTCTGATCGCCGCCTCGTTTTTGATCGCATAGAATTTTCCGACCATCTGAGGAAGTCCCCAGGTCCCGAGTGACGTCAGCATTACGACGAAGATCAAGAACACCGGGTTCGTTCCGAGGAACGAGGTGTACTGCCATCCGGCTTTCTCGGCGAGCGCTTCAAACGAACCGGAGAGACCGCCGTTGACGCGGAGCACCGCGATCACTACCGCGACGATACCTCCGAGCATGATGATACCCTGGATGAAGTCGTTGATCGCCGTCGCCATATAGCCTCCGAACACGACGTAGATGCCTGTCAGGACAGCCATAACTGCGATGCACACCCAGTAAGGAATGTCAAACGCTATATTGAAGAGGCTTGACAGACCGTTGTAAAGAGAAGCGGTGTACGGGATAAGGAATACGAATACGATAACGGAAGCCACTATCTTCAGCGCGGGACTGCCGTATCTCTTTTCGAAAAAGTCGGGCATCGTCTTGGAATTGAGATGCTGAGTCATGACTCTCGTGCGGCGCCCGAGGATGTTCCATGCGAGAAGGGAACCGATGAACGCGTTGCCGAGGCCGATCCATGTCGACGCCACGCCGAAGTTCCAGCCGAACTGTCCGGCGTATCCGACGAAGATGACCGCTGAAAAGTAGGACGTGCCGAACGCAAAGGCCGTGAGCCACGGTCCGACCGCTCTGCCGCCGAGCACGAAGCCGTCGACGTTGGTCGCGTGGCGTCTCGAATAAATGCCGACGCCTATCATCAGCGCGAAAAATACGGTTATGAGTATTGCGGTTAGAATTTGTGCTGTCATTTCAATACCTCCGGTCAGCCCATAGTCTGAACTTCAACGAGTCTGCCCTTGCAGTAGATCTCACGAAGGCGGGGCTTTTCGATCTTGCCCGTAGGATTTCTCGGGACTTTTGCAAAAATTATTTTACGCGGACGCTTGTACTTCGGAAGCGCGAGACAGAATTCGTTCATCTCTTCCTCGGAGGATTCAGCGCCCTCTTTGAGTTCTATTATCGCCGCCGCGATCTCGCCGAGACGTTTGTCGGGAAGACCGATGACCGCGACGTCTTTTATCTTATCGTTTGCACGTAAGAAATCTTCTATCTGCACCGGATAAAGGTTTTCTCCGCCGGTGATGATGACGTCTTTTTTACGGTCGACAAGATAGATGAAACCGTCCTCGTCCTCTTTCGCCATATCTCCGGTGAGGAGCCATTCTCCGCGCATGACTTCCGCCGTTGCCTCAGGGTTCTTATAGTAGCATTTCATCACGCCGCGCCCTTTGACCGCGAGTTCTCCGACCTCTCCCTTTGCGACCGGGTTGCCGGCCTCGTCGATGATCTTCGTTTCCCAGAGATAGCCCGCTTTGCCGATCGCGCCGACTTTGTCGATGTTCTCAACTCCGAGGTGTACGCATCCGGGACCGATCGATTCGGAAAGACCGTAGTTCGTGTCGTAATCGTGATTCGGGAACACGCTCTTCCATCTCTTGATCAAAGACGGGGGAACGGGCTGCGCTCCGACGTGCATAAGGCGCCATTGCGAAAGCCTGAAATCTTCAAGCTTCAGTTCCCCGCGCTCAAGCGTGTCGAGGATATCCTGTACCCACGGAACGAGGAGCCATACTATCGTCGCTTTTTCTTCGGACACAGTCTGAAGCACCCATTCCGGCTTTACGCCGCGAAGGAGGACCGCCTTGCCTCCGGTGAGGAGCGAGCCGAACCAGTGCATTTTAGCACCGGTGTGATAGAGCGGAGGGATACAGAGAAAGACGTCGTCTTTCGTCTGGGAGTGATGCTTCTGCTCGGTGAGGCACGATGCGACGAGCGCGTCGTGACGGTGAAGTATCGCCTTCGGGAATCCGGTCGTACCGGATGAAAAATAGATGACCGCGTCGTCCTCGTCCTTTATCTCCACGGGAGGGACCATCGACGAGCAGTAGTAAGTCATTTCGTCGTAGTTATCCGCGTATGCGGGAGTCTCCGATTTTTTGCCGACGAAGAAGAAATCGTCGATGCGCGTCAGCTCGTCTTTTACGGCGTCGATACGCTCCGTAAATTCGGGGCCGAATATCAGCATACGGGAATCGGAAAGATCGAGACAGTATTTGATCTCGTCCGACGAGTAGCGGTAGTTCATTGGAACGGCGAGAGCGCCGGTCTTCAGAATACCGAAGTAGATCGGCAGCCATTCAAGGCAGTTCATAAGCAGGATGGCAACTTTATCGCCGCGCTTGATGCCGCGCGTGAAAAGCAGGTTTGCGAACCTGTTGGCTTTGACGTCAAATTCTTTCCACGTCATCTCTCTGCGGTAGCGGTCCGCTTCCGAGTTCGTGTCGATAAGGTTGTACTCACGCCAGGTGACGTGCTTTTCGGGCTGATTTGCCGGGTTGATCTCTACCAGCGCGACGTCAAGCGGGTAGATCTTTGCGTTTCTCTCGAGAAAGTCTGTGATTGGCATTGTTTCGGTTCCTTTTCTTTTTCTTGCGCAGGGAAAAATAAAAGCCCCTGCACTTTATTCGTACAGAGGGCGATTTAAGTCGCGGTACCACCTCTATTCGCGAAGACCTTGCGATCCTCGCCTCGTCAGGCACTCTATATGCCTTACCCGTTTTACGGTGGGTGTCCGTCGCGGTTTTGGCATCTTGGCGTTTGCCGCGCAGCTCGCGGAATGTATTCGCGGTGAGCGTCTCTCCGTCTTACACCTGCCGACGGCTCTCTTTGCAGACTGTCTCTCCGTTACTTGTTTCCGGTCATCGCTTTATATTTATGATACAAGAGTATATCATAATAAAAATACTTTGTCAAGCGAAAATAACGATTTACTGAAATAATTGATAATAAAAACGCGATTATCGGCATTAATGGTAAAATATTGCTTGAACTCTCGGCTCCGATGTGGTATCATAATGATATAAAACCACGTTTCAAGGAGATATTATGTACCCGCTTTTACTGAAACCGGTCATCAAAGATTATATATGGGGCGGCAGACGGCTCATAGACGAGTACGGCTACGAGGCAAACGGTGAAGTTGCCGCCGAGGCGTGGGTACTTTCCTGCCGCGAGGGCAACGAAAACGTCGTGTTGAACGGGGAGTACAAGGGAAAACTTCTCTCGGAAGTTCCGTGGGTGGACAAAGAAAAGTTCCCGCTGCTCGTCAAGCTCATCGACGCGGAGCGGGATCTCTCGATACAGGTCCATCCGTCAAAGGAGTGCGCCGCTCTTTACGAGGGCGACTCTCCGAAAACGGAAATGTGGTATATCCTTGATTCCAAGGAGGATGCGCGCGTCATCCTCGGGTTCAACGAACAGTTTGAAAAAAAGAAAAGAGAGAATAAGAACGACTTTTTGAAGGACGTCAGCGATTTCATAAAGAACGGAACGATAACTGACGTCTGCCGCAGCGTCAGCGTAAGGCAAGATGATATGGTATTCGTTGAACCCGGGACTTTGCACGCAATTTGCCGCGGTATTTTTCTTGCCGAGGTGCAGCAGAACTCGGACACGACTTACCGCGTGTACGATTACGGCAGACTCGGCGCCGACGGAAGACCGAGGCAGCTTCACGTCGAGCGCGCGCTGGATGCGCTGAAGTTCTCTCCCGATACGCCTCTTGCCGTCAAAGACGAGACTGTAATGACGGATCACGGATCCGTGAGAGACGTTGCGATAGGCGACGTCGGATCGAAAATCATTTTGCTCGACGGACAGTGCGGCGCGATGGCGGAAGGAACGTATCACGTTCTCGTTTTATCCGGCATCGTCAGAGTTGCGTGGGAAAAGGAAAGCCTTGAATTGTCAAAAGGCGACAGTGTACTCATTCCCGGCGGACTTGCTCACACTGTTTCGGGCAAAGCAAAATTGCTCGTTAGTGCGCTTTGAGATCAGAGATATCATCAAAGTGACATAAGGTTCAAAAGTCTGTCCATAATAAGCGCCGCTCCGACGAGACCTCCTCCGACGGCTCCGGCTCCGAGGACGCAGATAATTGCATTTGCGATCTTTTCCATTTTATATACCTCCGTTTGCTCGCCGCCCTCCGGGGCGGCTGTTTTTTGTTTACGACATGATTATACGCAAACGGTTGTCCGAAAAAACGGACTTTTTTATTTACTTTTTCAAAAAGGTGTGGTATAATGAAAAAAACGGATCCCGGAGGCTGATATGGCAAAAAAACCGAAGCAAAAATTAAAGCTGATAAGAGTGAGAGACATTCTTCTTGAAAACACGGACAACGACCATTCGATAACGGTTGCAGAGATTTTGGAGAAACTGTCCGATTACGGCATCGAGGCGGAGAGAAAGAGCATATACGAGGATATCGAAGAGCTCCGGATGTACGGTATGGATATCGAGATGCTGCACGGGAGAAGCGGAGGATATTACGTCGCGACGAGAGAATTTGAACTGCCGGAATTGAAAGTACTCGTGGACGCGGTCCAGGCGTCGAAATTCATAACGACCGCTAAGAGCAGAGAGCTGATCAAAAAGCTGTCGGCAATGACCAGCCGCTACGAGCGTACGAAACTCTCACGCCAGGTGCACATTTACGAAAGAGTAAAGTCGATGAACAAGAGCGTATATTACACGACCGACTTCATCCACACCGCGATAAGCGAAAATAAGAGGATCGCTTTCAGCTATTTCAAATTCAACAGTAAAAAAGAAAAAATATACCGCAGAGACGGAAGACGTTACGAGGTAAGTCCGTGGCTCCTTATTTGGAACGACGAAAATTATTACCTTGCGTCGTACGATCCGGTCGACGGGATCATCAAGCATTTCAGAGTCGATAAAATGGAGAGGGTCTCTCTTATAGACGAGCCGCGCGAGGGCGAAGAGCTCTTCAAGGCGTCGGACATTTCCATGTATTCGACCGGAGTCTTCGATATGTTCGGTGGCAAAACGGAGAGCGTGACGCTTGAGTGCGCGGAGAGCATGGCGGGAGCGATCATAGACCGCTTCGGAAGCGACGTCACTATGACGCCGGGAGGATCTCTCGATTTTCGCGCTTACGTCAAAGTTCAGATAAGCCCGCGCTTTTTCGGCTGGGTGATGGGCTTCGGCGACAAAATGAAGATCGCATCTCCCGAGCACGCGGTAAACGGGTTCAAAGAAATGCTTGACGGGATATCAAATCTGTATAAATGAGCCAACTAAAAAACGCGGAATGAGATCTGCTCATTCCGCGTTTTTAGATATTTTGGTCTTTATCCGGCTATTTTGATCGAACCGAGTACCTCTCGTGTCTCATCCGAGTCGTAAGCGTGACGGTCGGCTCCGACGAGAACGGTCTTGTTTCCTGTCTTTGCCCACATCTGAAAGCTGTCGGAGGAGTCGGCGTGTTTGTACGCGATACCGCTCCACACAGTTCCGTCAACGTCAAGAGTGACTTCCTCGGGCGTTTCCCCCGGATTCTTTTCTTTTGTTGCGGCGATGCTGTCCCTGGCTTTTGCCTCGTCGGTCAGAACGGTCACGATATAATAATTCTTACCGTCGTCGGATTTGATCGAAAGAGAGTCGGGATCCGCACCGTCAACAAGGCTGCCGCCGATCAGTTTGCAGCCTGCGGGTACGTATACGCTGATATTTCCCCATGTCTCGGTCTTTCCTACAGCGTCCGCGGACGTATCGTCTCCGTTTCCCTGCACGTTTCTTTCGCACGCGGCAAATGCGGTCAGCATAAGCGCGAGGATGAAAATGAAACATACGGTTTTGATAAATTTTTTCATGAGAAATACTCCTTAATAAAGGGCCGTTGTTTTGAAACAAACGTTTTGAACAAGAAAATTATATCATCATAATAGCGATTTGTCAACGAAAATAAAACGGGCGTCCGTTATCGGGCGCCCGCAGATCGGATCGATGTCATCTGTGTTTTGCGTGGAAGCTGACGCCTACCGTGTTGGGACCGCAATGGCTTCCCGCGGTGGGGTTGACGTCAAAGTATTCGATATTCAACTCTCCGAAACGTTCCTTCAGCATCCCGGCCAGTTCGTCGGCGATGTCCTTTGAGTCTGCGCTTCCGATGAGAACGCGGTGATCCGCGATGTTGTCGCCGAGCTCTTCAACGTACGAGACGAGTCTTTCAAGCGCTTTCGCTCTGCCTTTTTCTTTTCCGACGCTGACCATTTTTCCGTTCTCGTCCATATAAATGATCGGACGTATGCCGAGCAGCGTGCCCATAGTGCCGGCAAGACCGGAAACTCTGCCGCTGTGTTTGAAGAATTTGAGGTCGTCCGCAAAGAAGTACACCGCGAAATGATCGACTTCGGTCTTTGCCCATTCGACTATTTCTTCCGCGCTCTTTCCCGCTTTGAAAAGGTCGCCTATCTCAAGTACGATATTCAGACTTCCGAGTGTTATGCCTTTTGTGTCGATCTCGTAAAACTCTCTCTCGGGATATTTTTCTTTAAGTTCTTCGACCGCTTTATCCATAGCGTCGAAAGTTGCGGTCATGGCTCTTGAAAAGTGAACGTAAAGGATGTCTTCTCCGTTTGCGAAATGAGGTTCAAAGTATTTGATATACCGTTCTTTTCCGATCGCGCTTGTCGTCGGAAGAACGCCGCCTCTGAGCATATCGTAGAAAGCGTGAGCGTCGAATTCTTCAAAATCCACGTAGGGATAAACTGTTTTGCCGTCTATGCTGTACGGCATGCTGATAAGATTGTATCCGTACTCTTTCGCTTGAACCGGCGTGATGTCAGTATCAGTGTCTGTAAATAATGCGTACATATTGACCTCCCGGACTTAAAATCCGTTAAAAATATTGACTTTTACCACACATGTGTATTATAATATATATTGAACAGAAATCAACGACAAAAACGAACAAAATGCGGTAATTGCCACATTTGTTTATATTATTGTGTATCTTTATTACAAAGTTAAAGGAGTGGCGTATATGGCTCAAACAGAGAGAAAAACTCAGGACAAAAGAGTTATAAGGACAAAAAAAGCGATAAGAAACGCTTTTTCCGAGCTTATCTCCGGAAAAGATCTGAATGATATCACCGTCAAAGACCTCGCCGATAAAGCCAATATAAACCGCAAAACTTTTTACAATTATTACAGCGGAATTTATCAGGTCGTTGAAGAGCTCGAAAGAGAACTTGTCAACGGTTTTGAAAAAGCGCTGAGTGATATCGATATGAAAAAGTGTATGACGGATCCCCGAGTCATATTCGACAGGATAGACGCTCTCATTTTAGGAGATATCGAGTTTTACGGTAATATATTTACCGCGGTGGAAAACTTCAACCTGATAACGAAAATGACCGCGCTGATCAAAGAAAAGACAAAAAGGGCGATCTGCTCACAGCTCGGACTCGGGGAAGATAAAGCGGATATTGCGCTTGAGTTTGTTATTTCCGGTATGATCTCAGCGTATCAAATGTGGTTCAGATCGGACAGAACACGTCCGCTTTCCGACGTTTCTGATATTGTCGGCGCGCTGAGCTTTCACGGGCTTTACGGATTGCTGAACAGTTGAGCCCGGATCAGTCAATGTTTAAGACAACTGTAGAATTCACATCGCAATATGAGACTTCTTCAAACCCCGAAAGCACCGCGGCGCCTGCGAAGGAGTATATTTTACATCCGTCGAAATAGTCTGAATATTCGTAGGGCGCACCTATCTTGTTCCCTGCGGAGCCGAAGATCACCGAGCCCGCTTTACCGAACAGAGCGGTCACGTTCGGATGAACTTTATAGTAGTTGCTTCCGAGGTATATTATTGATCCGCCCTTGCCCTCAATTTTGATGCATACCACAGGCGTCGATTTGCCGTCCGGAACCACCGCGCTGAAGGATATTTCGGCTGAATTGAAGGTCAGCTTTTCCGGCAGAGCGGGAAGTTCGGAATACTCCGTGTTTCTTGCGCCGAGAGATGACGACAGCTCATCGAGATATTTTTCCTCCGAGTATTTTTCGCCGACGAAAACTTCGCATATGCGTTCCGTGTCGACAAGGTATTCCGCCGTGCTCTGTGAACGCGAAGTGCATTTGACGATCGCAAGTTTTTCAATATCCGTGATACAGAGTTCGCTCAGCTTTGCGATGCATGCGTCTGCCGCAGTCCTTCCTCCCCCGGATATATCGATAAGGATCGCCTCTCCGTCCGAGACGACGGCGAGCGCCTCGTTCTTTGAAGTCCCGGCCCGGATGACCGTTATATCGGGACGGCTTGCATTGTAGATCGCGCACCCGGCTCCGGATACCGCAATACACAAGGCAATACCGCAGACGGCGATCCTTGAGATTTTCTTTCGCGTCAGGATCGCCGTGATCATGAGAACGCAAACGGCAGCGGCGATATACGGCACGTGCGGATAGCGAAGAGAGACCGTCGCGCCGCCGATCGAGGCGCCGGCGTGGGCAAGATGCAAAACCGCGCTTATCAGTTTTTCTGCGACGAACGATATCCCGGCGCACACCGGAGAGATCGGCGAGAATATCAGGATCAAAGCCGAGAGATAGAGTATTACGCTGAACGCCGGAATAAATATGAGGTTTGAGACCGGGGAAAGAAGAGATAGCTCGTCGAAATAGAGCGTCATCACGGGAACAGACGTCAGAACGACCACCAGGGTGAATACGATCGCTTTTATAAGACGGACGAAAAGCCGCTTCGGTATTCCGTCTTCCCGTTTTGTATCAAAGTATTTTATCCGTTTTGTCAGATATACTCCCGCAAGACATCCTGCGTAAGCGCAGAATGAAAGCTGCATCGCGGCGCTTTGCGACACAAAAGGATCTGCGATTACCATAGCCGCTCCGCAGACGGAAAGCGCTGTGAAACTGTCGTAACTGATCCCGAGTACCGTTATCAGCGACGCTATGCACGCGACGATCGCCGCGCGGACGACGGAAGGGGTAAATCCCGTGAGAAACATATAGAAGATCATCGCGAGAATGACGAATACGTATGCCACCCTCTTCCCGATACCGAACTTTTTTAACAGCGATATGAGCGCGACGCAGATAAAAGAGACGTGCATCCCGCTAATTGCTATGAGGTGAGATATTCCGATGCGCGAAAAGTCGCTCTTTACCGAATCGGACAGTCCTGTGCGGTTTCCGAGAAGGACCGCCGCAGAAACGCCGTAAGCTTCCGGGGATAGTTTTTCTTCTAAAATCGAACAGAGCTTTGAATTCAGCCTTGAGGCTTTTGCCGCAAGAGACGGCGATTCACCGGTTATCACGACCGTATCCGCAGACGCGGCAAGCGTCGCGCCTTTTGAAAGATAGTATCTTTCGGCGTCGAAAGACGACGTGTTTTTGATCGCTGAAATTTCGCAGACGGCAGAAATTTCGTCGCCGGGTGAAACGTGCGATCCGGAAGTCAGAGCGGCGGTGAACGAGACTTCTTCTCCGTCAGCCGACGAGACGTCAAACAGCACACAGCTGTTCCACGAGGTCTCGTATATGACCTCTTTCACTTCTCCCGAAAGAGAGTGCGTCCCTCCTTCAAGATATGAATATCTTTCAAGCGAGGGGAAGAACACCGAGACGGCAAAGACGGAAGCGGCGAGGGCGCCCGCGGCGATAAGTATTCCGTAACGCGCGGCGACTTTCAGCTTTCCCTTTACTGCGAGCGAGCCGGCAATAATGATCAGAAGCAGAATACCGGAAATGATGACGGGAAGCGCGGACGAAGAATCCGAGAGATTCGATATAAGACAAAAGAGGGCGAAAAAGCTCATTGTTACGACCGCGACAGGTCTTTTGACAAAATCCATATTGCCCTCCTTAAAGAATCATCGTTTAGTGTATTTTAGCAAATTATTCAGCAAATGTCTACCGAAAAGACAAAATACCGTTCGAAAATCGAACGGCCGACGAAAGGACATATAAAAAATGAAAAGGATCGAAACAAGACTTTGGAAGAACGGGTGCACAAGAGCAGTTTCATTTACGTTTGACGACGGCAGATTTGAGGACTACCGTCTTGTGGAGCTATTCAACAAATACGGTGTGAAAGGCGCTTTTCATCTTTGCAATCCGGGCTTTCTCGAGAGCTGCGGCTACAAAGTGGAAAAGCTCGTCGATCCCGCGGACTATAAAAAGCTGTACGAAGGTCAGGAAATCTCGTGCCACCTGATGCATCATCCGTTTCCGAAGTGGCAGCCGACTGAGGCGATCCTTCGCGAAGCGATGGACAACAGAAGATTTCTCGAGGATCTTTGCGGATACCCGGTGCGCGGTATGTCCTACCCGTTCGCAAATTACGATCAAAGAGTTATTGATATCCTTCACGCCGCAGGACTCGTCTATTCGAGAACTGCAAACGACACCAACGCTTTCGGTCTGCCCGAGGATTTCATGAGATGGGATCCCACGTGCAACTGGTCGCAGGCGGAAGGGCTCGTCGATAAATTCTTCTCTCCGATGAGATACGATTTTATGAGACTGTTCTATATCTGGGGACACAGCTACGAGCTCTCGTCGGAGGAGAAATGGGCTGATATGGAGCGCCTGCTTCAAAAGCTCTCCGGCCGCGACGACGTCTGGTACGCTACAAATATTGAGATATACGACTATATGCAGGCTGTCCGTGCGCTCCGCTTCTCCGCGGAATGCGACACCGTCTACAATCCCTCCGCGATCCCCGTCTGGTTCGAAGCGGACAGAGAAGTCTTCAAAGCCGAACCCGGCAAGGTAACAAAAATAAGCTGACACCTATAAACAAATAAAAGGGCAGGCACCGTACGATGCCTGCCCTTGTCTATGTTTGCTTATTGAACGGAGATGCGTTTGATCTCGCGCCTTATCGAGTCTGCGCGTTCGCCGGAGACGACGCCCCATTCCTCTTTGAGGATGCGCTGCGCTTCGCGGAGAAGCACGACCGCGTCGTCGAGATTTCCGAGAAGCTCGGCGATGTGAGCTGCGACGACTACCGGTTTTATCGGGCGAGGCGCGGGGTAGTGTTCGGACGCTTTGATGCAGCAACCTATCGCTTTGTCATACTCTTCTCGCGAGAAATAGATATCGGCGAGAAGCATCATGGCGTCGGGATTGTCGGGATATACGTTCGACAGCAGTGCTATCGCGGCTGCGGCGACGTCCTCTTTTCCTTCGACCGACGCTATTGCGTACTTGTATCCGAGCGGAATGTATGAGGAGTCGATCTTGTCGAGGTGATCCGTCCACATTTTCGCCTCGGAGATCCTTCCCTCGGCGATAAGGTTGTCTATCAGCATCGCGGTCGCGCTTGCCGATTCCGGGTTTCTCCCGAGATAGTCTTTTAGCAGGATGATAAGCTCGCGGTGAGAATCTTCCATCACTCCGTAAGTCGCGCCGTTGTACGAACGTGTTATCTCGCGGAGCGCGCCGTCGGAAGCTTCTGTCTCTTCAAGCGCTTCTTTTGCGTATTCCGCAGCGATCTTGCGGCATTCGTCCGCCTGATGATCGTAGAGCTTTGCGAGAAGTATTCTTGCTTCTCCCGCCTCATCCGCCTCGTCAATATATTCTTTCAGGATCCCTTCAATCTGATTCACTTCATCTTCGGAAAGAAGGCCGGCTTCGGAAATGCGGTTGCCGATGCGCTCGAATTTGTCGGACCGGGTCATCGAAAAGAGGCTGTCTATCGAGACGCCGAAAAAGACCGAAAGATCGGGAAGAAGCGACACGTCGGGAAAGTTCACTTCGCACTCCCATTTGGAAACGGTTTGAGGAGTGACTCCGAGCGCGCTCGCCAGCGCTTCCTGAGTTAGCCCGCGCTTTGTTCTCAGTTCTTTGATTCTGTTGCCTATTTTCATATTTTCCACCTGATCCCGAATTATTTCGAAATATCGATTATATCAACCGTCGTATTCGACGGTCATTGTGTCGCCGGTGCAGCTTATTATGACAGGGTCTGTTCTGGTAAGAAAGGTCTTGACTCCGTATTTCTCAAGAAGTTCCGCAGTCTTTGCGTCTTCGGGCTCGTCGTCGGATGAGGTGATGACGGCGTATTCCGGTTTGGTGTTCTGAAGAAGCTTCTCAAGCATGCTGTCCCACTCTCCGTGATGCGGCATTTTGATAAAGTCGCAGTCGGCCGAAAGTCCTTTCGAGATGAATTCTCTGATCCTCTCGCTCTCGGCGTCGCCCGTGAAAAGAAGAGTCTTGCCATGACATTTTACAGTCAGAATAAGCGATGAATTGTTGCTTTCATCGTCGTTATAAACGTCTTTTGAAGGAGGGTCAACAGAAAACTCCACGCCGTCGAGCTCGAACGAATACGTCTCTCTTACCGTGACCGGAGTCAAAGAGGCATTTTCAAGCGCTTCCGTGTATTTTTCATAAGCCGAGCTTTCTTTCGGGCAGTTGCTCTGAAGAACGGTTCCGACGTCGATCGAATTGATCACCTTCGCAGCGCCTCCGACGTGATCTTTGTCGAAGTGAGAGATGATGAGATAATCGATCTTTTTGATGCCCTCTTTTGAGAGACCGTCGAGGATAGTTCCTCCGAATCCTTTGACTCCGGTGTCGAGAACTACCGTGTGCTCTTTTGTGGTAATAACGATGGCGTCGGCTTTTCCCGCCTGATGACAGTAAACCTTCAGATCGGCCTGCTCGCCGTCTGCTTCATTGCCGTTTCCGGCGCAAGAGTGAAGGACCGTCATGACGAGCGCTGTCAGAACAGCGATAACGACTTTAAGAAACCTATTCATTGCGATCAGTTTTCTTTGTACTGGTAGAATTCGTCGAGAAACGCGATGTTTGCCTTCGCGAACTCGATGATCTGTTCAACGTTATTTGAATCGATAAGCGGAAGTTCCGTCCATTTTTCTCTTTCCGCAGCGTATATATTGTCGGGAATGAGGCTTACGAAATCGCGGAACATTTTTTCAATATTTTCGGCGGTGACCGGTCCGCGGCGAAGCTCTGCCCATCTCATGCTGACTTCATTTTCAAAATACTGCTCAAGTTTTCCCCAAAGAACGTTATACGGATATCCGGGTTTTACGATACCGGGCTCAAAGAACCCTTCGGCATTCCATTTCAATCCCCAGGTGGAGTCGAGATCGTACGGAGACGGTATCCAGACCTTTCCGTCATAGGTGACCCAGAGCATATTTTTAGATATGTTGTCGGATCCGCCGATCAGATAGATAAACAGCATCTCATCTATCGCGCGGTCAACGTCGATATATTCGGACAAGCCCTGGCGGAAAAGAAATCCGTCGTTGTTGTTGATGAACTCTATCATCTCGTTGAAGCTGTCGATCAGCCACGCGGTATCTTTGTCCGTGGAATTATACTCGAGATCGAAGCCCGCATCTTCCACCGTACCGGTAATAGCGGACCGCAGCATGGTCTGATCGGTGAAGCTCTCAGATGAAAGGATAGCGCTCTTTGCACCGCCGAGTTTCTTGATATTGAAAATGTATTCGTCTTTAGCGGTGTTGAAAGTGTAAAGACCGAGAAATTCGTCGTTCAGATATACTGCGACCGGGAAACCGTCTATCGCGCCGCAGTTTGTGAGCGTTGAGATGACGTCGTCTTTGACGCGCGTCTTCGCGATCTCGCCGTAAAGCTTTGCCGAGACAACGTTTCTCGCCTGAGTGACGTCGATGTAGTTAGCTTTCAGGCAGTATTTGCTGTGAGAACCCCATTCGTCGAGTATGGAGACTTTAAGTTTTTCTTCGTTGCTGTCGAGAAATTTGACCGAATAATTCTTTTTCGGATAGATCGTACTTGTAGCGCCCTGGATCCTGAGGGACGCTTTCGCCTCGAATTCGGTGTCTTCGCTCTCATATTTTACGTCGAGCGTGACGCGGTCACTTGTCGTAATGCCTTTCATCGAGCCGTAAAACGAAACGATCGGAAGCCCTAAGTCCTCGTAAGTCAGATCTTCTCTCGTCTCCGTTCCGCAGATCGAACACGTATATACGGTGCTTTTTTTCTGAATATCTATACCGCTTTCTTTGAAATCGTGAGAAAGGGGAATGTCGCGGAATCTCTCTTCACCGCAAGCGCAAGTCGATTTTTCCTGGCCGACGACGAAGCAGGTCGACGGAATAAAAGTCTCCCATTCGCTCCATTCGTGAACGTGCTCTTCTTTTCCGCAGGATGCAAGAAAAAGAACCGATGCTGCCGCAAAAGCAAGCGCTATTGCAAATAATATATTTAACCGTTCGCGGATTTTTTTCATCAAACGGACTCCTTCGAAATCTTTGACATAATTATTCAATTATCATTATACTATATGTCGTCCCTTTTGTCAATCGCAAATACGCTATATTGAGTTTGAAATAAAAGGCTGTATTGCAATTTAATTGTCTGTATGGTAAAATGATCCTGCAGCGAAACCTCGCATGAATTATTCTGTCTTATCAAGTGAAGACCGGTCGCAGATCCCGGGCGGATCCCGAAGAAAGGAGAGCGTATGGATATCACGGCAACGTGCGCGCAATTACTGTCGGATGACGATATAACGGAGCTGTATTTTGAGCGCAATGAAGATGCACTCGCGGCAACGGAAAGAAAATACGGAAGGCTGTTTCTCTCGATCGCCGCGGGCATAACCGGAAGTGCGGAAGACGCCGCGGAGTGCGTGAACGACGCTTATATGAAGCTTTGGAAGTCGATACCGCCGGAGAAGCCCCGGAGCCTTCGGGCTTACGGAGCGAAGATCGTCAAAAATCTGTCTGTCAACCGCGCAGAGTACAACTGCGCTGAGAGACGCGGAGGAGGAGAGATCATGGCTGAGCTTGATGAGAGCGTTCCCGACGAGAGCGCATCTGAGATAGAAGAGAGGGAGCTTTCTTCGACGATAGACTCTTTTCTCAGAACGCTCGACCGCGAAAACAGAGTCGTTTTCGTGCTCCGGTACTGGCACTGTATGTCTGTGGAGAACGTCGCAAAACGGGTAGGATGCTCAGTGTCAAACGTTAAATCCAAATTATTCAGAACGAGAAAAAAGCTTAAGGATTATCTTGAGAAGGAGGGTGTTTCGCTGTGAAAAAAGTTAATAACGAAAAATCAAAAAAACTCTTTTACGCTGTGAACGGCATCGGCGACGATCTCGTAAACGAGGCGGAGTCGTACGACGTAAGGCGTGAAAGAGCGAGAAAACTCAGAAGATTCAGCGCGGTGGCGGCGTCGTTCGTCCTTGTCGTCGCGATAGCGCTCACCGTTATCCTGGTCCGAAAAGGGAACGGCAACGAGGCTGTTTACCACGAGCCGACGCCGATCGTGATAGAGACAAACGGCGTCATGACCGCCGGCTCACGCGCTGCGCTTCCGGAAGAGCTGAGGGGAGTCAGCGTCAGGGCGGAGAGCGTCGATGGGCGGATGATTACTTCTTCGGAGAGCTTTATAGTCGAGACTGACGCTCCCTGCGACGCCGATCTCGTAGCCGAATATATGACTCTCTCACCCAAGACCAACTATTCTCTGACAAAGATGTCGGATACGGAATTCAAAGTGACGCCGACCTCCGGCACGCTTTTCCCGGGAACCGTATATAATTTTGCGTTCGGCGATCCCGAAAACCCCGCGGCGAGCTATTCTTTCCAGACGGAGTCTGATTTTATCGTAAAGCATATACTCCCCGCGGATATGGAGACCGAAGTTCCCGTGAACACCGGCATCGAGATCACTTTTTCCGAGACGCTCGAAAGGTGCGATTACGATAAGATCATAAAGATCGAGCCGCAGGTTAAGTGCAGTTACGAGCTCTATCCCGACGGGAAGACGCTCGCCGTCGTACCCGATAAATCGCTCGACTACGGAACTGTTTATAAGATCACCTTGTCCGCCGACGCGGTCTCACGCTCCGGTAAAAAGCTTCAGGCGGACGTCAGCGCGAGCTTTATGACCGAAAAGTCGGAGAAATCTTCCGGCGAAGAGCTCATTGTCAACGTCAGAAACGGCGCGGATTACGAAAACAGACAGTATATTTACAGTTACACAGACGAATTCATTTATGCTTCGGGCGACGACGTCAGCATATCGTACTCCATGATGCGCCGCTACGATTTTACCGAGATCAATGCGGGAAGCGCAAAGCTCTACCGCTACGGATCATTTGACGATGCGGCAAAAGCGATAAAAGAATACGAAGCGTCTCTCACTCACGACGGCAAGGCGTACTCTACCTCCGGTTTGTCGTATATAGGGGAGTTCAAGCCCACCGAGGACGAACTTCGCGGTTATTACTCGTTCGGTTCGAACCTCGAGCGCGGCGCGTATCTTGCGGTGCTGCACTTCGCGGCGAAAAACGGATACGGAGAAGTCCTTTCATGTACGAAATACGTCGTTATCCAGGTGTCCGATCTTCGCGCGTTCACTCTGTCGTCCGACGGGAAAACTCTGGTGAAGATCGACGACGTGAACGTAAGATCCGTCGAAGGAGCGTCTGTTATCTCGGAGAGCTTTTCTACGGAATCTCTGTGGGCGAACGATACCGATACCGTTCGGTTTGAAAAATACGAAACCAAAGTCAAAGACGGTGTGTGCGTTGTTGAAACCGGAGATAATGACTGCTCTGTCGTGACGGTAAGGTCCGGTGACGACGAGGTCGTGCTCTGCGTAAGATGCAGTGCGCGCGACGGCTCCGACTACGGTATGAATTATATCTACACCGATCGCGAAATGTATTTTTCAGATGATACGGTGAATTTCTCCGGCTTTGTTACTCCGGTGATAGGAGAGATGCCAACGGCGCTCTATCTCACGACGTCCGGATCGTCAACTCTCCAAGAGCTTACAGTCGGCGAGAACGGCGAGTTTTCGGGGTCGCTTGCGATAGAGAATCATTCCGAGGGCGGCGAATATATCAATATAATCGACGCCGACGAAAACGTATACGCTTCAAAATATATCAGAGTGACCGAGAAAGAAAAGCCGCAGATCACGGCGTCGATCTCGTTCGACAAACTGTTTTACAGATACGGGGAAACGGTGACGGCGACGATCAAAGCAACGTTCTTTGACGGAACGCCCGCCGAGGGGTTCGAATTTGTCATATATTCCGATCCGTTCGAGATCAGTTATGATACAGCCGTGACCGATAAAAACGGAGAGATCGAGTGCGTCATTAACACAGGTTATTACTCGGCGGGAAGCACCTATCCTGCGACGATATACGTCTGGGCGGAGCTCACCGGATATGAAGCGCAGACGCTTACAGTCGGAAACAGCGTCTACTACTTCCATTCCGATTACGTATTCGGCACGGTCTGGGAGACGGACCGCCGCGCGCTGACTCTCAACCATCTCGATACGTCGAAGCTTCTTACAAAGGACGACTTCAATTACGACGTCTTCCCGGAGAACACCAAAGGTGAGTCCGCGGAAGGAGAGGTCAGCTATTCTCTCATCAAGTGCGTTATAACGAAAGCCGAGAAGAGAGAGTACGACACGTTCACAAAGCGGAGCTATACCTATTACGAATATCATACTGACGAATACACGGTCGAAAAAGGAACGATGCAGTTCAAAGACGGTGTGATCGAGCTGCCGCTTTACGAAGCGGAGGATTTCGTCGGCGGGTACTATTACGAGATCGGTTTTAACGACGGCAGAAACGCTTACTGGGTAACCGTATGGGCGACGAAGAACAGGAGCGAGAACTACAGAGGCAACGAGCTCGGAAGCAGTATCACTCTCGATAAAGAGAGATACGCCATCGGAGATGACTTCACGGCGACGCTCGAGATAAACGGGGAACAGAGAGATAACGTGCTCTTCGCGGTCTTTGCAAACGGACTTGAGGAATACGGGATCGGTTCTTCTTACACAGGTACCTTCGACGGATACAAGGCTGTCGGCGGAAGAGTGTTCGCGGTCGTCTTTGACAAGGAGGCAAAACGGTACGCGTACTCGAACGGCAGGCTTCTTATCGACGTCACCGACAGCACCCTTGACGTTACGGTCGAAGCGGATAAAGAAGTATACGCTCCCGGAGAGACGGCGACCGTAAAGATCAAAGCAGACGGCGCGCCCGGTGCGACGCTGATACTGTCCGTGGCAGACGAAGCATGCTTTGCGCTGAAGGATCAGAACGAGAAGACCCCGGAAAAATACTTCAGCTCCGCGTCAAGGATCGGAAAAGGCTACGGCTACAGTTACTATTACTACGACTATTTATGGGATCTTGATTATTACTACGGGTACGGTTCGGGCGAGCTTAAAGGAGTGACCGTCAACGGAAGATTCTCCTCCGTTATGTCTTCATACGGAGACGACAGAGCGGCGGAATACGGGTTCAGTGACGCGGATTACAGTAAAGGCTTGGAAAACGAAGCAGCTATCGATACTGAGCCGCAGGATGCGGGCTATGAAAAGCCGACCGAGTCCGGCGAAACACGCGTCAGAAGCTATTTCGCGGACAATCCGGTGTTCGTCACAGCGAAGCTTGACGGAAACGGTGAGGCGATCGTAGTGTTCACCGTACCGGACAATATCACTTCCTGGAGGATCACCTGCGCTGTTGCGGATTTCTCGGACGGCTCGTTTGAAAAAGTGCGCCTCGGCAACGCGGTATCGGATATTGTCTGCACAAGGGATTTCTTCATCAATCTTTCCGCGCCTTCATACTATATCGTCGGCGATGATGCGGCGCTTCTCGCACGTTCGTTCGGCACGGCGTCCGACGGCAACGTAAAATATACCGCAGTCCTTCGCGACGACGCGGGCAATACCGTAGCGGAAACGGAGGCGAGTGACGACTCCAAAGGATACGCGGAACTTAACTTCGGCAAGGTCGATGCCGGTCATTACGTCGCGACGGTTTACGGTTACGGCGAGTCATCGTCCGACGCGCTCGAGTCCGGGTTCGACGTGATACAGTCAGCGGAGATGATGTACGAGAGAAGGACTGTCACCGCAGAAGAGCTTAAAAATATAACCCCCGCTCTCTATCCCGTGACGCTCTCTTTCCACAACGAGAGCGCAAGCCACCGCGTGCTCAACTCCGTTATCGGAGCGCTGTCTTACGGCAGCAGCTTCGATAGGGCTGATACGCTCGCCGCGTCTTACGCGGCGTTGAAGAGCGCAAGGCAAATCTACGGCTCCGACGTCGACGACGAGATGGAGTCGATCAAAGAGAGATTTAAGGAATACGTCTCTTATGAGGGACTTATATCCCTTCTCACTTACAGCGAAGGCGACGTCGAACTGACGGCAGAGATCCTTGCCGCATGTCCCGAGCTCCTCGGTTCGGACGAAAAGAGTATGCTCGTCGATTACCTCGAGGCGCTGACGCTGAAAAACACCCAGTTTGACGAGGTCACGCTCTGCGCGGCGCTCTCCGCTCTCGCATCGCTTGGCGAGCCGGTGCTTGACGTGCTTTACAGCGTTGCAAATGTCGCCGGAGATTATCCGGTCGAAGCAAAGCTCTATCTCGCGTCCGCGTTTGCGTCCATCGGAGACTGGTCCGGCGCGAAATCGATATATGATCAGATCAAAGCGGAGATCGCGGTAGAAGACAAAGAGTATTCAACTCTCAAATTCGAGGGAGATTCTTTTGACGAAACGATAAAACTCTCATCCGTCGCGCTTCTCACGGCGTCGAGATGCAGCAAGACCGACGCGGAAGAGATCGCAAAATATCTGACCGAGAACCGCTCGAAGACCGAAGTTTCACTCGCCGCCCTCGCATCGTTCGCAAGATACTTCCTGCCGGAGAGCGAAAGTGCCGGCGGAACACTCGTTTACAGCGTGAAAGGCGAAGTGCGCGAGGAGAAAGTTGACGGCTGGAACACAGTGAACGTCAAGCTGACAAAGAGCGAGTTCGAGTCGTTCGAGATCGTGTCATCCGACTTTGACTTCGTCATCGACGTTTCGTACTACGCTCCCGCGAGCGAGGTGCTCGAAGAATACGACCTGACGGACAGAGTCAAAATCAGAAAGACCATCGAGCCGTATATGAACGGAATGTATAAAGTGACGCTTTCCGTCTCCGGCACGTCGACGCGCGTTTCCGAAAGCTTCGATCTGAGCGATATCGTACCGTCCGGCGCGAGATATCTTTCCACTTATTACGATTCATACTATTCGTCGGGATGGGATGACTCTCAGATCCGGACCGGAGCGTATGTTTACAACAGCGCAGGTCAAAAGGTCAGAGGCTCGGTTTGGGTCTACAACCGCATTTACGATGGACAGAAAGTCATGAGAATGGATTGCCCCGAATACTCGTTCTCCGTTGAGGTCAGCTACGTCATCAGAGGAGCGGTCAAGGGCGAATTCGTCGCCGAACCGGCGATCTTAAGAAACCTCGCGACAGACGTTTACTCGACGTCGGAGAGATATGCGGTCACCATTTCGGACGACGGATGGAAGATAATAAACAGAGATTAACAAATAACTCGGCGGGCGCAGATCTTTGCGCCCGCCGTTGATATTGCGCCCGGGAAAACAAAAAATAGCGAAAAGCCCTTGACTTTGACGCGCCGAAATGGTATAATCTTCGCGTAACTGAAAAGGGCCATTAGCTCAGCTGGGAGAGCGCAAGGTTCGCAATCTTGAGGTCATGGGTTCGATCCCCACATGGTCCACCAAAAAAGGGTTGCTATTTTGACAATAGATAGCAGCCCTTAGTTTTATATATCCAATCTGCTTGGGAGGATA
>JAFSUU010000032.1 GCA_017445115.1 Clostridia bacterium
GCCATGGGCGCGCTGACCGCGGGGGCAAAATTCAGAGGCGAATTCGAGGAGAGGCTGAAAGCTGTCCCCGACGAGATAAAAAACAGCGACGGCAGGATAATCCTGTTCATCGACGAGCTCCACACCATCGTCGGCGCGGGCAAGACGGACGGCGCGATGGACGCGGGCAATCTGCTCAAACCCATGCTCGCGCGCGGCGAGCTGCACTGTATCGGCGCGACGACGCTCGACGAGTACCGCGAATACATCGAAAAGGACTCCGCGCTCGAGCGCCGTTTCCAGCCGGTCATGGTGAACGAGCCGACGGTCGAGGACACGATAGCTATTCTCCGTGGTCTCAAGGAGAGATACGAAGTTTTCCATGGAGTCAAGATCGCCGACAGCGCGATAATCGCGGCGGCGACGCTCTCGAACAGGTACATCACAGACAGATTTCTCCCCGACAAGGCGATAGACCTCGTCGACGAGGCTTGCGCGATGATCCGCACCGAGGTCGATTCTATGCCGACGGAGCTCGACGTGATAAGACGGAAGATAATCCAGCACGAGATCGAGGAGGCGGCGCTGAAGAAGGAGAGCGACAAATTATCCGAGGCGCACCTCGCAGAGATCCGGTCGGAGCTTGCCGAGATGCGGGAGCAATTCAACGAGCTGAAGGCTAAATGGGACAACGAAAAGGCGTCGATCGACAACGTCAGACGGCTCCGTGAGGAGATAGAGAACTGCAACGCCGAGATCGAGAAAGCCGAGAGAGAATACGACCTCAACCGCGCCGCGGAGCTGAAGTACGGCAAGCTTCCGCCTCTGAAAAAACAGCTCGACGAAGCGGAAGCGGCTGCTGAGGCGACGAAGTCCTCGAGCCTGCTGCGCGACCGCGTGACGGACGACGAGATCGCCCGCATAGTCGAGCGCTGGACGGGTATTCCGGTATCGAAGCTGATGGAGGGCGAGCGCGACAAGCTGCTCCATCTCGAGGAAATCCTTCACCGCCGTGTCGTCGGTCAGGACGAGGCGGTAAGAAAGGTCTCCGAGGCGATAATGAGGAGCCGCGCGGGCATACAGAACGAGGGAAGACCGATCGGGTCGTTCCTCTTACTCGGACCGACTGGCGTCGGCAAGACCGAACTCGCGAAAGCGGTCGCCGAGTGCCTGTTCGACGACGAGAAGAACCTCGTCAGGATAGATATGACGGAGTACATGGAGAAGTTCTCGGTGTCCCGTCTTATCGGAGCACCTCCCGGATACGTCGGCTACGAGGAGGGCGGTCAGCTCACCGAAGCGGTCAGAAGAAAACCCTATTCGGTCGTTCTGTTCGACGAGGTCGAAAAGGCGCATCCCGACGTGTTCAACATCCTGCTCCAGATTCTTGACGACGGCAGGATCACGGACTCGCAGGGAAGGACCGTTGACTTCAAAAACACGGTCATCATACTGACGTCGAACCTCGGCTCGTCGTTCCTGCTCGACGGTATCGACGAGACGGGCGAGATAAAGGATGAGGCGAGACGCTCTGTCGAAGAACTGCTCCGACGCAGCTTCAAGCCGGAGTTCCTCAACAGACTCGACGAGATAGTTTTCTATAAGCCTCTGACAAAGGAAAACGTCACGAAGATCGTCGACCTCATCGCCGCAGACCTTGCAAAGAGGCTTGAATCGAAACAGATCACCTTCTCGCTCACCGACGCCGCGAAGGACTTCATCATCGAATCGGCGTACGATCCGGTCTACGGCGCGCGTCCGCTTAAGAGATTTATCCAGTCGAGCGTCGAGACGCTCCTCGCAAAGAAGATCATCGCCGGCGAAATTTCTCCCGAGTCTTCCGTCACAGTCGACTTTAACGGAGAAGAACTTGTTTGCAATTAATCTCTATACCTCAAAACGGGCTCGGATCACCGAGCCCGTTTTCTTGTCTTAATTCTCTGTACTCCTTAAAAACCCCCTCAAAAAGTTTTGAGGGGATTTTAAAAGGGGGACTTTTTCAAAAGTCCCCCTTAATACTCATATTTCTGACTGTTCTAACTATTGATCTTTCCCCGAGAGCTCTTGCGTTCTTCGGGGATGATGTTGCCCGCCTTAGTCAGAGCGATCTTCGTCAGCATAGGACCGAAGAGCTCGTAGATGAGCACGCCGAAGAGAACTATGCTCCTGATGATAGGTCCTTCCGGACCGAGATCCTTGTCAGCGGCAACAACGACCGACATTCCGAGCGCCACGCCCGCCTGCGGCAGAAGCGTCCAGCCGAGATACTTCGTCGTGTCGTGATCGCACTTCACCATCTTCGCCGAAGCGTAGGCGCCGAAGTATTTGCCGAGCGAGCGGAAGAGAATGTATATAAGACCGATCGCAACGATTGTGAAATCGCCGAACACCGAGAAATCGAGCTCCGCGCCCGAGAGCACGAAGAAGATTATGAAGAGCGGCGCCGTCCACCTGTCGCAGCGGTCCATCAGCTCCGCGGAGAAATCGCACAGATTGCAGAAGACCGTGCCGAGCATCATGCACACGAGCAGCGACGAGAAACCGATCTTGACTCCGCCTATCGTAAACTTCAGCATAGAGATCGCGACCGCGAGAAGCACGAACGTCACTGCAATGGAAAGACGCTTGCTCCTCGAGTGGAAGAATTTTTCCGCAAACGTGAGCGCCGCGCCGAGCAGAGCGCCGAGCGCCAGCGACAGAACGATCTCTATCATCGGCTCGACCGCAACGGAAACAAAACTCACGGAGCCCGAGATCAGCGCCTTCGCAACGCCGAACGAGACCGCGAAAATTATCAGCCCAACCGCGTCGTCAAGCGCGACTATCGGGAGCAAAAGATCTGTCAGCTTGCCCTTCGCCTTGTACTGCCGCACGACCATCAGCGTCGCCGCCGGAGCCGTAGCCGCCGCTATCGCGCCGAGGATCAGCGCTGTCGAGATCGGGAGCTTTTCGCCGACAATGAAGTGAACGACGATCAGCACCACGTCGACCACGAACGTCGCAGTCAAAGCCTGAAAAATACCGATCACCGTCGCCTGTTTGCCGGTCTCCTTGAGTTGCGCGAGACGGAACTCGTTGCCGATCGCGAAAGCGATGAAGCCGAGCGCGATATCCGACATAACGCCGAAATCCGCGACCCTCTCAAGCGACTCGAACCCGATGCCGGGGATCCCCAGCCTGCCGAGACAGAACGGACCGATCAGTATTCCCGCGATCAGATACGCCGTGACCGCCGGCAGTTGAAATATTTTTACGACTCTCGACATTATAAGCCCCGCGAGAAGGACTATGCCTATCGTCAGTATAGTTTCCATAATACGCCTTCCGTGTAACAAAAATATTTAATGGGGCAAAAACTGCCCCATTGAATATTAAATATGATGAACCCGGATCACTTCTGCGCCGCCTCAATGATGCGGGCAAATTTTTCGGGAACGAGAGACGCGCCGCCGATAAGGCCGCCGTCAACGTCGACCTTCGAGAGAAGGTCAGATGCGTTTGCTTCGTTCATGCTTCCGCCGTACTGGATCGTCGTAGCCTCAGCGACCTTCTCACCGTAAAGCTCCGCGAGAGTCTTTCTGATAAGAGCGCAGACTTCCTCAGCCTGGTCGGGCGTTGCCGTAAGACCCGTGCCGATCGCCCAAACGGGTTCGTACGCGATGATGACGTTTTCCATCTCCTCAGCGGTTACGTCCGCAAGGTCAAGCTTCGTCTGCATTGCGACGACCTCGCCCGTGATGCCGGACTGTCTCTGCTCGAGCACTTCACCGAGGCAGAGGATAACTTTCAAACCTGCCGCGAGAGCAGCCTTCGTTCTCTTGTTGACCGTCTTGTCGGTCTCGCCGAAGTACTGGCGTCTTTCGCTGTGACCGATGATGACGTATTCAGCGCCGACTTCAAGAAGCATTTTAGCGGAGATCTCGCCCGTGTATGCTCCCTTTTCCGCATAGTGCACGTTCTGAGCGCCGATCTTGACCGATGTGCCTTCAGCGGCTTCGATTGCGGCGGGAAGATCAACAAAAGGAACGCAAAGAACGATGTCACATCCGTTAAGTCCCCTTGCAAGGCCTGCAGTCTTAGCTACGGCAAGCGATGCCTCCGAGGGAGTCATATTCATTTTCCAGTTGCCCGCGATGACCGCGCGACGTACACTCTTTTTCATCTTTATTCTCCTTATTATTCCTTGTCCTGCAGACAAGCGATGCCGGGAAGCTCAAGCCCTTCGAGGAATTCGAGGGAAGCGCCGCCGCCGGTGGAAACGTGAGTCATTCTGTCGCTGTAGCCGAGCTTTGCAACAGCCGCGACGGAGTCACCGCCGCCGATGATGGAGATAGCTCCGGACTTAGCGACCGCCTCTGCGACCGCCTCTGTACCTGCGGAGAAGTTCTCCCATTCGGAAACGCCCATAGGACCGTTCCAGATGATCGTGCCCGCGCCGATGACGGACTTTGCGAAGAGCTCCTGCGTGGTCTTGCCGATATCGAGACCCATCCAACCGTCCGGAATGGAGTCGGAGTAGATCCTCATGAAAGGTGTGTCTTCCTTGTAGTCACGGCCGACGACGTTGTCGACGGGGAGAAGAAACGCGACGCCCTTTGCTCTCGCCTTTTCGACGAGCTCTTTTGCGAGGTCAAGCTTGTCGTACTCGCAGATGGAAGTTCCGACGTCCTTGCCGTATGCCTTGAAGAACGTGTAAGCCATACCGCCGCCGACGATGAGCATATCTACTTTATCGATGAGGTTGTTGATGACGCCGATCTTATCGGAAACTTTTGCGCCGCCGAGGATAGCGATGAACGGTCTCTTCGGATTTTCAAGCGCCTCTCCCATAATGGAGATCTCTTTGTTGATGAGGTAACCGCAGACTGCGGGGAGATAGTCTGCAACGCCGGCTGTGGAAGCGTGAGCGCGGTGAGCCGTGCCGAACGCGTCGTTTACGAAAATGTCAGCCATGGAAGCAAGCTCTTTTGCGAACTCGGGATCGTTCTCTGTCTCTTCCTTGTGGAAGCGTACGTTTTCGATCATGAGGACTTCGCCGTCTTTGAGAGCGGCAGCTTTTGCCTTTGCGTCAGGTCCTACGACGTCTTTCGCCATAGCGACATCGATACCGAGGTGCTCAGCAAGTCTCTTCGCTACGGGAGCGAGGGAGTATTCCATCTTGAACTCGCCCTTCGGTCTGCCCATATGAGAGCAAAGGATGACTCTTGCGCCATGGTCGATCAGATACTTGATCGTGGGGAGCGCGCCGACGATTCTGTTTTCGTTTGTGATTACGCCGTCCTTCATAGGAACGTTAAAATCGCATCTGACAAGGACTCTTTTGCCTTTAACGTCGATGTCTTCAACGGTTTTTTTGTTGTAGGTCATAGTTTTATCTCCGTTTATCTTTAAATTTTTATCCTCAATTAATATATCATATTTTTTTACTATAATCAACAGTAATTTTACCGAATATTACGCCCGCAAACGCGCGCTTTATTAATTATATTGCAAAAAATCAGTCCCCGTCGGGCAGAAGTTCCAGAAGACGCGCGCACTTTGTAAAGTTTTCGGGCAGCGGCGCCTCGAAGGTCATCTCCACCTTCGTCGACGGGTGGATGAGCGTCAGACGCCTTGCGTGAAGCATCTGCCCGGTGAAGAGCGACGGATGATGCTTCTCGAACAGAGTGCCGTCGCCGCCGTAGACCGGGTCGCCGAGCACCGGATGCCCGATCGACGCCATGTGTACCCTTATCTGATGAGTGCGTCCGGTCTCAAGCTTCATTCGAGCGAGAGTAAAACCGTTTGCAAACGAGAGCGCCTCGTAGTGCGTGACCGCCTCTCTCGCCGACGAGTCGCCCGTGCGCGCTGTCGCCATTTTCTTGCGATCGGTCGGATGCCTTGCTATCGGGCGGTCGACCGTGCCGCGCTCCTCCGGAAGCTTGCCGACAACGATCGCCTCGTATTCGCGCCTCATCGTGTGATCCTTCAGCTGCTCCGACAGCGACAGATGAGCGGCGTCGTTCTTCGCCACCGCGATAAGTCCCGTCGTGTCGCGGTCAATGCGGTGGACGATGCCCGGACGCGTCACCCCGTTTATCGACGAGAGCGTGTCGCCGCAGTGATACAGAAGCGCGGATACAAGAGTCCCCGTCTCGTGCCCGGGCGCGGGATGTACCACCATACCCGCGGGTTTGTTTATCACTATTATGTCGCCGTCCTCGTACACGACGTCAAGAGGTATGTTCTCGGGCGCAACGTCAAGCTCCTTCGGCTCGGGTATCGAGACCGTGAACGTGTCGTTCGCTCTTATCTTGTAATTTTTCGCAACCGCCTTGCCGTCCGACAGAACTTTTCCGTCGTCGAGCAATTTTTGCGCGGCGCTGCGCGTTATGCCGAGCGCATCCGATATGAAAACGTCGGCGCGGGTCCCCGCGCACAGAGCGTCGGAAGTTAAAAGCTCTTCGCGCTCTGCTGCGTCACTCATCGCCGCCTCCGCCCTCGGGCGCCTGTGCGGCCTTTGCCGCCTTTTTCCTCTTGTACTCTTTGACCTCGTCAACGATCACGGAAATCGCGAGCATAATACATCCTATGCAGACAAAAACGTCCGCGACGTTGAACACCGTGTTGAGCGGGAAAAAGTTGACGAGCGTGACGTCTATAAAGTCAACGACCGAGCCTTCAAAAACGCGATC
This sequence comes from Clostridia bacterium, assembly GCA_017445115.1. Next base: position 6,654 of record JAFSUU010000032.1, read on the forward strand.
TATCATATTTCCGACGCCGCCGCCCACTATCATGGCGAGAGTTATGACGGTGAATTTATTTTTTACTTTTCCGAGCGCCACAAACAGCGTTATACCGATAATGACGACGGTCGACGCGACCATGAACACCCATCTGTGATTCGAGAGCATTCCGGCAGTCGCGCCGTTGTTGAGCACGTAAGTGAAGTCGAGAACGCCCGGGATCGCCGTCGCGCTGTTTCCGACCTCGCGCAGCGCGGCGACCGCAATGGCTTTGGTCAGCCGGTCGAGCAAAACCACCGCCGCGGCAACAGCGAGCGCGATGAGCTTCCACTTGACGCTGAGCTTTTCTTTATTCATTTTCTTCTCCGGATCCTGCATCGTCACCTGAGTCCGCAATACCCGTTCTCCTTTTTATCTTCCATCTCTTGTGCCGGCGGTCTGATGCGACCGCGGGCTTGACGACTTTTATCTCCGCCGTCGGGATGTCCGGATCCGCGTTCGGATCGTACTCTGCGTCGTTCTCCGCGTAAAATTCGTTGCTGTCGTCTTCCGCGCGGCGGCGTCTTTCGATGATCTCTTCTTTTGTGAGCTTGTGCTGCGGCTTTTTCGACTCGTCGCCGCCATACTCGTATTCAAACGCCTCACTGTAGGAATCGGTCTTGCCGTACACGTCGTCAAGAGATTCTGTTCCCTCATATTCCGCTACCGCGTCGCCGACAGGACCCGCGTCTCCGAACTCCTCGGCGTCCTCGTCGTCAAGTCCGAGCGCCGCAATGTTCTCGTGAAGCTTTTCGCGTTCCTCTTCGCTCTTCTCTTCCTTCTCACCGGCATCATCGGAGTTAAATTCGTCGTAGTCATTATATTCCGTCTCTTCCGGAACGCCGTCCTTCTGCGGTTCGGACGATTTCACACCGTCCTCTTTTTCGCCGCTTTTGTTATCAACGGACAGCATTTTCATGAAGCCCTCGAGCTCGGCGCCCGGCGCGTCCGCGTCGAAAACGCCGACAGCTTCGGCGTAAGCGTTTATCTTTTTGATGTGATCTCTGTAAAGGCGGAAAAGCTCAAATCTGAAGCGCTGGACCTCGTCGCGCGTCGCGTCGTAGATCCTTCTCTGCTCGTCGACTTTCGACGCCATATCCGCGACTATCCTGCCGCATCTTCTGCCGGCGGCGATTACCTCGCGCGCCGCTTTTCCTTTCGCTTCCGTGAGGATGCGCTCGGCTTCGTTTTCAGCCTGAGCGATAATATCCCCGCGCAGCTTGTCACGGCGTTTGTATTCGTCGACGCGATCCTCGGACGCTTCAAGCTTAGCGGTGACTCCGGCGACCTCGCCTTTCAAGGACTCGATCTCACGCTCGAGCGATCCGACGTAAAGATCGACCTGCTCTTTATCATATCCTCTGAACGATTTGTTGAACAGAGAGCGTTTTTCTTTTTTACTCATATCTATCACCTCCGGAATACGGATCAGATATATTTCCTCGCGTCAATGCGCAGCCTTCCGCGGCGGTTCACACCGCGGTCTCCGTCATAAATAAATTTGCCGTAGCCTCTGACCGAAAGGACGTCCCCTTTTACGACCTCGGCATCCGGTTTCATCAATACCGAATAATTCACCGAAACGTCGCCATGCAGAACGAGCTCCAGCGCCGCCTCCCTCGAGACGCTGCAGAGCGCCTTGACGATGCCGTCGAGCCTCGGCGACATCACCGTATCGGTTATAACTTCATATTCTTTTTCAATTCTGAATCCGTCGGGAATAGGTTTTACCGTAACGTTTACCTTTTCCCTGCCGACGGAGGTCAGTTCGTTTTCCATTAATTTTGCCGCTCCGGGAAGCGCAAACACATACGCCGACGACGGGGCTGTAACGATAATATCCCCTATCGAGTCCCGCTCTATCCCAAGAGCGATCAGGGCGCCGAGATAATCTCTGTGAGTCAGCTCCGAATATGCGCTGCCGGAAATACTCACGGGAAGTACCGGAAGCAACTCGCCGTCGACAGTTCCTTCCGCTATCATTTCCTTTACGGCTTCCTCACGCGCGGGATCGAACGCACCGCCCTGCTTCGTGTCCGGCGCGAGCCACTCCGGGACGAAAACGGCAAGTCTTCTCTCGCATCCGGGAGCACCGCCCCAGAAGAGGCATCTTTCCGCGGCGCCGCCGTTTCCCGCGGCGTCAAACGCCGCCTTCTGCTCGGCAGGAGTCAGAAAGCGCGACGTCTTGATCTCATATTCCGAAGATCTTACAAGATCGAAGATACGCCCTTCGAAGATCTTGTTTTCTATGTCATTTTTTCCGCTCATTACGGACCTCTCTTTGCAGACGCTCATACGTCCGTACACAAATAAAGCTCATGGACCGGGAGCGTTCCGCGCCATTGCGGTGTTTTCGCTCCGACATTCATGAGCCGCGCCGCAGCCCGTACGAAGCGGCGGCAAAAATCACCGGAGCTATGCCGTTCCGGCATAGCTCTCGTGACCTGATGTGCAGTTTATTAAAGCTCTGTTTCGAACTTGCCGGCGGGTTCTTCCTCTTCCTCGGGTTCGGGCTCTTTCTTCTTCTTGCTCGTGAGCTTAGCCTCGTCAACGTCAACGTTGTTGGGAGTGATGACGTAAGCTTTGGTAGCGATCTTTTTGAGGCTGCCGTTAATGGAATATGCAACGCCGAACAGGAAGTCGATTATACGGCGGGAAGTGTCAGCGTCAGCGTCTTCAAGGTTGAGAACGACCGTTCTCTTGTTGAGAAGATGGTCTGCGATCTGCGGAACGCTCTCGAACGTCTTCGGCTTGAGAACTTTCATCTCAATAGATGCGCCGGAAAGGCTGATGCCGCCCATACCGGTTCCGGGAGTAGCTACGTTCTGGGGCTGAGTTCCCTGGGCGAGACTCTCGTCAGCAACGTTGTCATAGTCGCTGAACTCGTTGTAGTAATCGTCCTCGTAGTTGTCGGAATACGTTTCCTCCTGAGCAGGTTTTTTCTTGAAGTTTTCCATAAAACCAAAAGCCATTTTCAAATTCCTCCGAAAAATATGATCTGAAATAATTTATAAAGAGAGGAGCCGGGATCAGTGATAGGATCTTGAACCGAATACCGCGGAGCCGAGTCTTATCTCGGTCGCGCCCTCCTCCACTGCTTCCTCATAGCTGTCGCTCATACCCATAGATAATACAGGTTCTATTATATTATAGAGATATTTTTGCGAAATGTCAAGGAATATCCCGTAAGTTTTACTAAAATATTTGCGGTACTCGTCTTTTTTCTCGCATTTCGGAGCCATCGTCATAATGCCGACCGGGCGCACGTGTTCAAATGCTCCGAGTTCCGAAAAGAAGGCGTCGGCGTCCTCCGGCATGATGCCTCCCTTGGACTCCTCGCGTCCGATGTTGATCTCGACGAGCACGTCGGAGACAAGGCCTTTTGCCGCGGATACCTTATCTATCTCTCTTGCGAGATGAACGCTGTCGACCGACTCGATAAGCGATACTTTTCCGACTATGCTCTTGACCTTGTTCGTCTGAAGATGACCTATCAGATGCATATCCGTGTGATCCTTCAGCGCGTCGTATTTTGACAGAAGCTCGGGGACTCTGTTCTCGCCGACGAGCCTGTATCCGAGCGTATCCGCGGCGAAAAGGATCCTCTCCGGTACCACCGTCTTCGTCGCGAGGAGAATGTTTACTTCTCTTGCCGACTTCCGCTTTACCGACGCTTCGCGAATCTTATATTCTATTTCTTTCAGGTTTTTTCTTATGATTTCGAATTCGTCCATTTTGTCCTCAGTTAATATTCGTGATTATCCTTCCGTCGGAAAGCCCTTTGCCGCTCGTTATCACGTTTTCGTTGAGCCCGAGCCATTTATACACCGTCGGCGTCGTTTCCGTTTCGGTCACCGATTCGCTCTCCGTATCGGTATCGCTGTCAGATTCCTTCGAGCCTCCGGGCGACCATTCCGGCGATTGCGCGACCTCTCCGGTATCCGCCTCTGACGGAGCTTTCGTCTCCTCCTCGACCGGCTCTTTGTGGTCCATTTCGACGATATACGTGTTCTCGTACTCGGTTATGACGTCGATCAGTCTGAAGTGCACGACTTCTCCCGTGAGAACGTAAACTCCCATCTGGCCGTCAACGATACGCACCGCCGATTTCGGTATCCTGAATCCCGTGTATTCGTTCTCGAGCAGTTCGTAGCTCTGCATACGGAGGAAGTTGAATCCCTCCGGGATCTTGTCCGACTTGAACACGGCGATGCCGACGTCGCCGCTGCGGCTGATCCTCTCGAGCGTCATAGAGATCTTCATGCCCCTGTTGTGCGGAAAATAGATCGTGTAATCTTTTCCGACCTCTTTGGTGTCAAGACTCTCACTGCTCAGCTCGCACACGAAGCGCCAAACGGAAGAGGTCACCGTCTTTCCGGCGTCATTTTCGGTCGAGACGGGATCTGTGGCGACAATACTCTTGAATTCCGCGTAAGACGCGTTCGCAATTTTTTCGGGGGTGAACACCGTCTCGTAGCCGTCGGTCTCGGTATAGTACCATCCCGAAGACGGCGTCACCACGCTGGACACGAGATTCCCGAGCCCTGCGGTTATCTCGTCCCTTTTGCGCTTCAGCTCTTCTATCTGGGACGAGACGTCGGTAGACGTCCCCGCGGCGGCGTTTCTTCTCGTAACTATCGAAAGAAGACTTTGCTCGTGAGATATCGCCTCGGCGTACTTGCCCTGCTCGACGTTTCTTCTGATCTGCGCAATTATGTCGTACGTCTCGACGTCAAGCTTCGATACGTCGCGGTTCGTCAGAGAGTCCTCTGCGGAAAGCGAGAGCAGAGCAAGCTGCGCTTCAATGTCCGCAAGCTTCTGTCTCTCGTCCGCGGCGCTCGACGAATAGAGATTCGCGACGACGGTGCCGGCTGAGATCTTCGTCCCCGACTCGACGCTCGGTACGATACTGCCTTCTCCGGGAGACGCGATGACTTTTTCGCTTCTGAAAACGTATCCCTCTCCGGTCGTTTTGACGGTATACGTATACGGCGTCGCGGGTTCGTATTTCACGGACGCCGTGACCTTATGCCAGATCTGATATCCGATGTAAAAGATGACGGCGATACCGGCTATCGTCGCCGCCGCCCGCATCAACACCTTTTTCAGATATTCCTTATCATAGTTTTCAAGCATTTTTTGCTCCTTGTGATCCCGCCTGTTGTGCCTTGCCGGGATCCGGCAGTCAAATCAAAGTTCTGTGATCTTCGCGCTTTCGTATTCGATGAATTCCGGTCTGCAGGTAAGAAGGATGGACTGCGGCATACCTTCCGACGAGAGGATCTCCACCATCTGTCCGGCGCGATCCTTGTCAAGTCTTGCAAAGCACTCGTCGAATATCATCGTCGGCACTTCTTCCGAATACATGACTTTGACGAGAGAAGTTCTGATGCTTATATACGACGCGTCTTTCGTTCCTTCGGACAGGAAGTCGACCGTGCGTCTCTCCCCTCCGGCTTTGACCGTGAGATTGAAATCTTCTCCCGAGGAAAGAGTTCCGTACTTTCCGCCGGTGACCTTGTCAAGTATCGCCGCGGCGTCCTCTGCAACTCTCGGCATGACGTCCCCGCGCATCTTTTCTCCCGCGGCTTCAAGCGCTTCGAGCGCCATCACGAGCGCCGAGTGTTTGCTCTCAAGGGTGTCTATCTCTTCCTCTATGACCGAGATCCTTCCGGCGACCTCAGAAGGAGTTTTGCCCGCCGCGTTAAGCGCCGCGAGCTCTTTTTCGATCGAGCTCTCGCGCTCCCTGAACGCCGCCGCGGAGCTCTCCGCAAAATCGCGTTCCCGCAGCGTGCGGTTGTATTCGTCCTTCGTCATCGTCAGCGCCTTTTCGCGGCCGGCAGAAAGCGCCTCGCGCTCCGCCGCTGCCTCGTCGCTTCTCTCTTCTTCGCCGACGTCCTCGAGGATCGCGGACAGTCTTCCCTTTGCGCCCTCAAGCCGCGCGGTGAGCTCACGCCTCTTCTCGGAGGATTCTTTTGCGATGCGCCTTGCCTCCGCCAAAACCTCGAAAACGTTGTCCGACTCTTTGACTCCGACTCTTGCGCCGTAAGATATCCCGCGGTCTATCTCCGCGTCGTGCTTGGTTATCGCTTCTTCGGTTATCGAATCTATCCTGCTTATGTTCTCTTTGAGTTTTACGGTGTATTTGTAGCTGTCGTACTTCGCCATGACTGCGGCGTCGAGCGACTCGTCGTCATCGGCGCCCCAGCCCTCGAGAAATCTCTTATAAGTCGCGGAATATATCCTGTATCCGACAAACCCCGCCGCGGCGAGCAGGAAAAACACCACCGTCAGAATTATCACGACGCCGAGATAACCCGCTTCGGAAATGCGCGTTCTGAGCGCCGGAATGACCGCGCAGAAAATGCCCATCAGCCCGAGTATCGCGAGCGTGCACGCCGCTGAAAGGCAGAACGCCACTCCTCTTTTCATCTTCTTCGTCGTCGCGCCGACACCCTCGAGCGTCTCGGGTTCTGTGTCGTCACGGCCGGCGAGCTTTTCTTCGAGCTCCGCCTTTTTGCGGGAGAGCGTTGCGATGTCGCGCTCGGTCTCGCGGACTCTCGATTCGCAAAGGTCGATCTTTGCGACGAGCTCGTCGTCCGCCGCGGGATTCAGCGCCGAAAGTTCTTCGCTGACGCTCTTCACTTCCGCTTCGCATCTGTCGATATCCTTGACCTTCGCGCCGATCCTTAATGCTTCGTATGCTTTGCAAAGCGCGGAAAGCTCTTTTGCCTCCTCCTCGCGCTTCGCCCTTTTAGCGACGACGTCCGCCAGAGTCCCTTCGAGGTCGACTATCTTCTGAGACGAGCTTTGCGCGTCCTTCAGAACGCCCCGGAGCTTTTCCTTCTCCGCTTCGAGCTCTTCTATCCTGCCGCCGGATCCTTTTTTATATCTGAGCAGTTTTCTCGCCGCGTCGAGCTTTTCGAGCGCGCGCTTTGTGTTTATCTCTTCATCGCCGGAAGACATCAGGTTTTCAAGCGCGACCTTCAATCCACCGCCGTCGATCTTCGCGTTTTCGGCGCCCTTGACGAACGCGCTCTGAAGATAAACTTTCTCGGGGAATCCGAAGAAATACTCTCCCGGGCTCTTCGAGGTCTTTACCGCCTCGCCGGTCGTTCTGTTCACGATCTTGACACCCTCGCGGTAGATGTCGCGTCCGCCCTCAGAGGTGCGGTAAAGTCTGCGCTCGACCGTGTATTCTCCGTCGCGGCACTCGGCGACGAGAAATCCCGCCGCAAGCCCGTTTTCCCAGTTGACGTAGTGCTCTTTTTCCGAGATCCCGTCACCTCCGGTCGCCTTTCCGGAAAGCCCGTAGAAAATGAATTTTATAAACGCGGCGACTGTGCTCTTGCCGCATTCATTCGCTCCGCTGATCACGTTAAGTCCCCGGTCGAGCTCGATCACTCTGTCGGTCAGCGTGCCGAAAGATTTTATGTTAAGTTGTTTAATATACATGTTCCGTATCCGTTCCGTTGTCCCGGACGATGTCCGTTATTTTATGATGCAAAACCTATCCGTCTCAAAAGTCCACGATGTTCTCGCCCGACAGCGCCGCAAGCCCGTACCTGAGCGCCTTTTCAGCCGTCGTGCGAACCTTCTCGTCGTCGCTTTTGAGAAGCGGTTCAAGCTCTCTGTAAAACTGTCCTTTCACGGTCCCGTCCGCCGCGAGCTCCTCACCGTTTTCCTCGGGGGACGTCGCGTCGACAAGCTCGAAGAAGAAAAGCCCTTTTATCTCCGATGCGATGTCGTCCGTATTGATCACGAGAGACGACGGTATGCGCCCGGTGATCTTCAGCGAGAGGAGAGTCTCCTCGCCGTATCCGCGCTCCGTCACATAATCGTTTATCTTCGCGACGAGCTCGTCTCGGGAGAGTATACCGTCAGCAGAGAGCTCCTCGCTCTCATAATGACGCTTCGAGAATCTGAGCCTTCGGGCCGTGATGTTCGCCTTTCCGTTTTCCTTCTCTCCTTCTATCAGGATCGCGCCTTTCGGACCGCATTCTCCGAAATCGCGACCTTCAAGGCATCCGCAGTACGCCCACACGGAATCTCCCGTTTTCTTCGGCTCCGGAGCGTTGTGGATATGAGCGATCGCCGTGTAATCCGCGCCGAACGAGCGGATTATCTCCTCGTTTATCGGGCAGTACGGCGAGTCCGCAGAGCGGGTATCCGCGTGCCCGACAAGGATATTGAACCTTGACGGATCCTCGACGCGCTCCCCGATCGCCGGATTATTATACAGCGAACGCGACGTAAAGCTGTATCCGTAAACGTCGACTCCGAGGCGGTCGACCGGGATCTTCTCGAGCGAATCGTTTTTGAATATATGTACGTTTTCGGGAAAGATCCCCTCTTTGGCGTAGACGGAGGTGTCCGTCACGGGGTCGTGGTTCCCGGCGGCGATAAAAATTTCAGCCGAAGAATTCTTCGCCTCTCTGACTATTATCCCTATCGTCTCGCGCGTGACGTATTCCGAATCAAAAAGATCCCCGGCGATAAGGATTATATCTATCCCGTTCTTTTTCGCCCAGTTCATCATCGTCACGAACGTCGCGCGAAGTTCGTTTTTTCTTATCTCGGCGCGCTTGACGTCGAGCCTTGAAAACGGGCTGTCAAGATGGATGTCGCCGGTGTGAAGTATCTTTATCATAGTTTCTCCAATGCTCTGCAGGTCTTCAATATATAGTTATACAGAATAAGTATATCACAATTATTTGTGAAGTTCAATAGAAAATCGCGTGACAAAGCCAATTTTTTTGAAGCGATTTCGGGAGTTTTTTTATCCAGCATATTTATTTTTTATATTTTTTGTGGTAGAATGTAAAATGTAATATTATGTGCACCGAGAAACAATCCGGCGCGGAAGGACAGATAACGCTTATGGCAAAATACAGACAGGATCGCATCAACGACTCGGTCGCAAACGAAATGGCTCAGATAATAAGAGATATCAAAGATCCCAGGGTGTCATGCGCTCTCATAACCGTCACCGGAGCTTCGGTATCGCAGGATCTGAAATATGCAAAGGTCTTTTATTCCTGCATCTCGGGAAAAAGCGAGGAATGTGAAGCGGGACTCGAGCGCGCGGCGGGCTTTGCCAGAGGACAGCTCGCGCGACGTCTCAATCTCAGGATCACACCGGAGATCACTTTCGTCTACGACAGCTCTCTCGAGCACGGAATGAAGATAGCCAAAATACTTAACGAACTCGATATTACCGACGAAGATGCCGGGGAGGAAAAGTGATGCCGGAATTTGCGATTTATGACGTCGCGAAAGCGGCGGAATTTCTGAAAAGCCGCCGCAGCGTCCTCGTGATGTGCCACAACAATCCGGACGGAGACGCGATCGGCTCATCTCTGTCGCTCGTCACCATACTCCGCGCGCTCGGCAAAGAGGCAAGGGCAGTCTGCCCGTCGGAAATACCGGAAAAGCTCGAATTTCTCGCCGAGGGAGAAGACTTTTCGTACAGCGACGGCGACGAGGAAAAATACGACGCTCTCGTCACGGTCGACGTCGCGTCACGCGGTCAGCTCGGCCGCCTTTCGCCCCTCACAACAAAAGTCGACCTTATGATAGATCACCACGCAAAAGGCGAAGCTTTCGCGCCGAACCTCATAAGACCGGAAGCGTCCGCGGCGGCAGAGATAATTTTCGATATATATGAGATTTACAAGCGCACCGGAGATATAGGTTCACTTCCCGACGCCGCGAGATATATTTTTGCGGCGATCTCGTCCGACACCGGAAGCTTCAAATACAACAACGCGACTCCGCATACTTTCAGAGTTGCCGCAGATCTCGTGGAAGAGATAACGGAGTCCGACGACGGAGGGTACGACGCGAGCGACCTTTCCCGCCTGCTTCACGACACGATGACGGAAAAGGATCAGAAGATCGCCAATATGGTCGCTGACAGGATAAAACTTTACGAAGACGGCGCGCTCGCGATGTGCCTTATAACCGCGGACATTATGGCGTCTCTCGACGCCGACGACAAGGATTTCGGCGGCGCGATAGACGTCGTGAGAAGCCGCAAGGGCGTGATCGTCGCGGTGACCGTAAGGCAGAGCGTCTCCGACAGCGGAACTTTCAAGATCTCGGCAAGGGCGGCGTCCGACATCGATGTTTCCGAAGTCTGCGGAAAATTCGGCGGCGGCGGGCACAAGAGAGCCGCCGGCGCCACGATATACGCCAAAACCCCTGAGGAAGCCTATAACGCCGCACAGGACGCTTTTTCCGCGGCGGTAAGAGAATTCAAAGGCGGCAAACACGATGAGTAAACGAGTTCCGTCTCCCGCAAACGGTATTCTTATAGTCAACAAGCACGGCGGCGTCACCTCGCACGACATAGTCTCCGCCGTCAGACGTCTCTTTGACACGCCGAAGGTCGGCCACACCGGAACGCTTGACCCGATGGCGACCGGAGTTCTGCCGATACTGCTCGGACGCGCCGTAAAAGCGGCGGATCTGCTTTTGTCGGAGAACAAGGAATACGAAGCGGAGCTGGCGCTCGGCGTCACGACCGACACCGAGGACGTTACGGGAAAGATCCTTTCGGAATCAAACGAAATTCCGGATAAAGAGCGCGTCCTTGAAGTCTGCCGCTCGTTTCGCGGAAAGATCATGCAGACGCCGCCGATGTACAGCGCGCTGAAATCCGGCGGAAGAAAGCTCTGCGACATCGCCCGCGAGGGCGGCGAGGTCGAAAGAGCGCCGCGCGAAATAGAGATCTATTCTATCGAGCCGAAAGCGGTATCGGACCGAGTTTACAGAATCAGAGTCTCGTGCTCCAAAGGCACGTATATCAGAACTCTTTGCGCCGATATAGGGCACGCGCTCGGCTGCGGGGCGGCGATGAGCGCTCTTTGCAGGACGAGGACGGGAAGCTTCACGATAGAAGACTCCGTCACCGTTGAAGATCTTGAAAAAATGACGTTTGAGGAGAGACTCGCTCTCCCGCGCCCGACGGAAAGTCTGTTCAAGGACCTTCCCGAGGTCGAACTCGGAGACTTTTTCGCAAAGCTCGCGAAGAACGGCGCCGAGATCTATCAGAAAAAAATCGCCGTCTCCTTTGAGGACGGCGCGCTCATAAGGCTGAAGCACGGCGGAGAGTTTTTCGCTCTCGGAAAAGCCGTGACCTTCCCCGGCGGACCGGCGATAAAGCCCGTAAAACTTTTCAAATTGTAATCAACTACCCCATTTCAATTCGGTTTTCGGATGAGATAAATGAAAAAAAGATTTAATGACCTGCATGTTCAGGAACAGCTTGCCCACAAGATAGTCAGAAGGACCACGATACGCGGCACCGTGCTCACGGCGGTCGGAGCCGTGCTCTGGTCGTTCTCGAGCGCGTGCGGACAGTTCCTGATGCAGAAAAAAGACTTTCCTCCCGAATGGCTCGCCTCGACGAGGATCTTGCTCGCCGGATTTCTTCTGACGCTGATCGGCATCATAAGAAACCCGTCGGGTATCAAAAACATATTCAAAAGCGGAAAAGCGATAATCACGCTCATTCTGTACGGCGTGCTCGGCTTCATGCTCGCGCAGTATTCGTTCTTAATGGGCATTGAAGCGTCCAACTCCGCGACGGCGACCGTTTTGCAGTACACGGCTCCAATTATAATAGTTGCGATAGTGTGTATCCGCACGAGACGGCTTCCCGCATGGACAGAGACCGTATCGATAATCCTCGCTGTGACCGGCGTGTTCCTGCTTTCGACTCACGGCAACCCGTCCGAGCTCGCAATAAAGCCGGCGGCGCTGATCTGGGGACTCCTCGCGGCGGTCGGAATGGTGTTCTTCTCGCTGCTTCCGTCAAAGATAATCCCCAAATACGGCAGCATCACCGTCACCGGACTCGGTATGCTCTTCGGCGGGATCGCGATGCTTTTCGTCGCCCGCCCGTGGAACTACACCGTCCATTTTGACGTCGTGAGCGTCTTCGCGTACATAGGTCTCGCCGTGATGGGAACGACCGTCGGCTACACGCTCTATATGCAGGGAGTTTCCGACATCGGATCCGCGAAAGCAAGCCTTATCGCAAGCATCGAGCCCGTCACGTCGACAGTCTTCGCCGCCGTGCTCGGAACGATGTTCGGAGTTATGGACATAATCGGCATCGCGTGCATCGTAGCGACGATCTTCATTCTGTCGATCCCTCCGAAGAAGCTGCACATTTCATTTCATCCCACACACCGCAAGCACAAGAAACAGAAAGGTCCCTCCGGTGAGACGGAGGCAAACGGCAAATGAAAAACAAAGTATCCTTCGACGTCAAGATTGACGCCGAAACTTACAAAAAACTCTCTTATATCGCGTCGGCGGAGGGAAGGAATATAAACAACCAAATTCTCCACCTCACGAGGACCAATATAGCGTACTACGAGAGAGTCCACGGAAAAATCAAGCCCGCTGAGCTTGACGGAATACCGCTGCCCGACGGCGACGCCGAAGAATAAACCACGGGAGGGAATATGGTCTTTTCGTCTCTTGAATTTCTCTTCCTGTATTTTGCGGTGTCGATGCTGATCTATTTCGCGGTCCCGCTGAAGCTCCGGAACGCGGTCCTGCTCGTCGTCAGCCTCGTCTTCTACGGATGGGGCGAGCCGGTCTACGTCTTTTTGATGATCGGGACGATACTCATAGACTACGTCTGCGGATATTTCACCGACAAATACAAGAAGAAGGGGAATATAAAAGCCGCGCGCGCCTTTCTTATCGCGGCGGTCGTATCAAATCTGCTGCTCCTCGGATTCTTCAAATACTGGAACTTTATCATCGACAATCTGAACTCGATCTTCGGACTCTCGATCAAGGCGGTCGAGGTGTCGCTGCCGATCGGTATTTCGTTCTACACGTTCCAGGCTCTCTCATACGTCATCGATGTTTACAGAGAGGACGCCTCGGTGCAGAAGAACCCCGTTTCGTTCGGGGCTTACGTCACGCTCTTCCCGCAGCTGATCGCCGGTCCTATCGTCAGATACCGCGACGTCGACCGCGAGCTGCGAGACAGACCTCACAATCTCGTCATGATGTCGTCCGGCATCCGGACGTTTATCTGCGGATTTGCGAAGAAAGTGCTTCTCGCGAACTCCGCCGGCGCGGTCTGGGAGACGTTCCGAGACTCGAACACCGTTCTCGGCTCCTGGCTCGGCATAATCTTCTTCTCGTTCCAGATATACTTCGACTTTTCGGGCTATTCCGACATGGCGATAGGCCTCGGAAAAATGCTCGGTTTCACGTTCAGAGAAAACTTTTACTATCCTTATACTTCAAAATCCATCACCGAGTTCTGGAGGAGATGGCACATCTCCCTCGGGACATGGTTCAGAGAATACGTTTACATCCCGCTCGGCGGAAACAGACGCGGACGCGGCAGGACTTATCTCAATATCCTTATCGTGTGGTTCCTGACAGGTCTCTGGCACGGCGCCTCCTGGAACTTTATCCTCTGGGGGCTTTACTACTGCGTGATCCTCGTCATGGAAAAACTGTTCTTGAAGAAACTGCTTGACAAAGTGCCATCATTCGTATCGCACGTTTATTCGCTGATACTCATTCTTTTCGGCTGGTGGCTGTTCGTGTTCGACGATATGTCGGCAGGATTCTCTTTCCTCGGAAAGATGTTCGGCGCGGCGCCCTTCACGACCGGCGCGGTCACGCTTGACGCGCTGTCGAACGCGGTGCTGCTTGTCGTGCTCGTCATCGCGTGCACTCCTCTCCCCAAGAAGCTGTACTACAAGCTTTACGAAAAGTCGGCGGCGGCAAGGTGGATTGCCGCAGGGCTCGCGGTAGCGGCGCTCTTCGTCTGCACGGCGTACCTCGTTAACTCCTCGTACAATCCGTTCCTTTATTTCAGATTCTGAAAGGAGGGGATAAAATTATGATAAAAGAAAAACACTCTCATATAGACGCCGACGAAGAGCAGAAGCGTCACCTCGACCTTGAAAAAGAGTTTCAGAGCAAGAACAAGGCGCTGAATATTGTTCTGACCGTCTCGTTCTTCGCTTTCATCTACGTCTTTGCGCTCCTCTTCTGGATCCTTCCCGACCGCGACGTTTCCGCGGAGGAAAACAGAGCGCTGGCGTCCGCCCCCGAGTTTTCGTTCGAATCGCTCGCCGACGGATCCTACACTTCAAAATTCGCGACTTATATGGCAGATCAGTTCCCTGCGAGAAACTTCTTCGTAAACCTGAAAGCGGCATCGGAAGCTGCCCTCCTAAAAGGCGAAAACAACGGCGTGATCTTCGCGAAAGACGGATATCTCGTAAAGCGGTTCGATACGGTCGATACCGAGACCGTCGAAAAGAATATATCGAACATCTGCGAATTCGCGTCGGCGCTTGAGGACGCCGGGATCGACGTCACCGTCGCCGCCGCGGGGCGCGAGGTCGACGTCGCGGAGTCTGTCCTTCCCGCGGCGTACGGCACAGATTCTTCCGACGCCATGTGGTCGGCAATCGACGGAGCGTTCTCTAAGGGCAATATAAAATACGTCGACTTAAAGACGCCTCTGAAAGAAAGCTTTGACAAGGGCGAATACGTATACTACAGAACGGATCACCACTGGACGTCTTACGGAGCGTATCTCGCTTACGGGATCCTCGCGAAAGAAATGGGATTTGCCCCGTCGGATAAAGATTCCTTCCGCCGCGAGACAGTGACGGACAAATTCCACGGCACGACCTGGTCGAGCGCCGGCGCGTCGTGGATCTCGCCGGACTCGATCGAATTCTTCAGATTCGACGGCGATGATAAGCTCACCACCGACCGTCAGGACGAAAAGTTCGACGGACTTTACAAAACATCTTATCTTGAAGAAAAAGACAAATACTCCGCGTTTCTCGGAGGAAACGCCGCGAGGATCGACGTCAGGTCGTCCGGCGCGGAGAGAGAAAAACTCCTTGTCATCAAGGACAGCTTTTTCCACAGCCTCGCGCCGTTCTTCGCGGAGAAATACGACCTCGTCATAATCGATATGAGATACTTCACCGGCTCCGCCGCGATGCTCTGCAAAGACGAGGGGATAGACAAAGTCCTCGTCCTGCTCAACGCCGAAACGCTCGGCGAGGAATGCGGGCTCGGAAGACTTAAAATGGGTCTTGCCGTACTCGGCGACTGAAAAAGACAACCGTGATCATTTAATACAGGAGATAAAGATATGAAAAGAATTATCGCCATTTTACTAATCGTATTCACGCTCTTCGCTCTCGCGTCCTGCTCTCTTATCAGAAAAGCGACGCCGAAGGAAGAACAGACAAGACAGACGGAAAGCGACGATGGAAACGTTTCCGACACAAAACCCGCGGACACCGAAGCCGACACCGATGATTCGCCTGCAGTCAGATATACCGTCGACGAGGCGTACGAGCTTCTGTCTCACTCTTTCCCCGATTACAAAACCGACGAGGTAAAGATCGAGCGCACTGATCTGATCATTGCCGAAAACGACGGAACCGAATATTATATTTTCAACGTCAGCCTTCCCAAGAAGGCGGAGACCGACACCGCGGCAGAGTCCGACACCGAGAGTGCGGACACGAAAGACACCGAAACGAAGGCGGTCGAATATGCCGAACCCGTCCGCTATTACGTCTCCGTAAACGGAGTCGTTCACACGGAGCTCGTCGACAACAACGTGGACAACCGGTACGCTGAAAACGTGTTCATTCAGAAGCACGGCGAAAAGGACGACGCGGGGCACGAGTACGTTCTGCGTTACGAAGGTCTGCTCAAGAGCCAGGACAATCTCTGCTACAACTTCGCAGTTTACAAAAAGATGTCCGACGACAAAGAAGAGTACTATACCAACTTTCTCGTGACGATCGACGGTAAGTACAGCGCAGAAACGGCAAGACACTGAGATCAAAAGGTGGGGCAATGGCAAAGCAAGACATTACCGCAAAATATGACGACAAATCAATAGTCCTTCTGAAAGGCGCGGAACGAGTGAGGTTCCGCCCCGCCGTAATATTCGGCTCGGACGGACTTGAAGGATGCCAGCACTCGTATTTCGAGATCCTCTCGAACTCGGTCGACGAGGCGAGAGAAAATTACGGCGACGAGATAAAGACGACCGTGTTCCTCGACGGCTCGATCGAGGTCGAAGACCACGGGCGCGGCGTCCCGCTCGGATTCAACGAAGCGGAGGGCAGATACAACTGGGAGCTCATCTATTGCGAGCTCTACGCCGGAGGTAAATACGCGAACAACGACGACGATTCGGCGTACAAATATTCGCTCGGACTCAACGGACTCGGCGCCTGCGCGACGCAGTACAGCTCCGAATATTTCGACGTTTCGTCCTACGACGGCGTAAACGTCTCCTCGATGCACTTTGAAAAGGGCGAGGCCGCCGGAGAATTCACGGTGCGCCCGATCGAGAAGCGCGACCTGAAGCACGGCACGATCCAGCGCTGGAAGCCGGACCGCGAGGTCTTCACCGACACCGCGATCCCGAGGAGCTACTTCGAGCAGACGCTGAAAACGCAGTCCGCGTCCAACGCTGGGATCAAATTCATTCTGAAATACGAGACCGCGCCCGGCGTCTTCGACACCGAAGAATTCTTCTACGAATCCGGCATCAGAGACTATATCAAAGAGATCGCCGGAGAAGACACTCTCACGGCGCCGACATACTGGTCGTTCGAGACTTCGGGACGCGACCGCGAAGATATGGCGGACTACAAGCTCAAGGGCGAGTTCGTCTGGTGCGTCTCGACGAAGGTCTCCGCGCTCAAGTATTTTCACAACTCAAGCTGGCTCGAGCACGGCGGAAGTCCGGATGACGCGGTAAAGCGCGCTTTCGTTTACGCGGTCGACAAGAGGCTTCGCGCCGTCGGAAAATACAACAAGAACGAGGCGAAGATCAAGTTCACCGACATCGAGGACTGTCTCGTCTTCATTTCAAACAGTTTTTCGACGCAGACGTCTTACGAGAACCAGACGAAAAAGGCGATCACAAACACTTTCATCGCCGACGCGATGACTCAGTTCTTAAAGGAACAGCTTGAGTTCTATTTCCTTGAGAACCCCGCCGACGGCGAAAGATTCCTCAACCAGGTTCTCATAAACAGAAGAAGCCGTGAAAAGGCGGAGACGACGAGGATCGACGTCAAAAAGGCGCTCGCGACTTCAAACGACATCACCGGCAGAGTTGAAAAGTTCGTCGCGTGCAGATCGAAAGACCCGACGCGCCGCGAGCTCTACATCGTCGAGGGAGATTCCGCGATGGGAAGCTGCAAGCTCGGGCGAAACGCCGAATTCCAGGCGATCATCCCCGTGCGCGGCAAGACGCTGAACTGCCTTAAAACGACTTACGATAAGATCTTCAAAAACGAGATCATACTCGACCTGCTCCGAGTCATTGGATGCGGCGTCGAGATAAGCGAGAAAAAGGTCAAGGGCGACGTGTCTCCGTTCGACCTCTCCTCGCTCCGCTGGTCAAAGATCATTATATGCACCGATGCCGACGAGGACGGATTCCAGATCAGAACTCTGCTCCTCACGATGTTCTATCGCCTGCTTCCGACGCTGATCGACGAGGGGAAGATCTATATTGCGGAAACGCCGCTGTACGAGATAACCTGCCGCGACGACATCTATTTCGCATACGACGAAAACGAAAAAGCCGCGATAACGTCAAAACTCGACGGCAAAAAATACACCATCCAGCGTTCAAAGGGACTCGGCGAGAACGAGCCGGATATGATGTGGCAGACGACGATGAACCCCGAGACAAGACGGCTAATCAGAATATCAAAAGCCGACGCCGAAGAGACCGCGCAGATCTTCGATACCCTGCTCGGAGACAACATCGTCGGAAGAAAAGAATTCATTTTCAAATACGGCAGCCTCTACGCCGACGAGGCGGACGTATAGGATGAATGCTATGACCGGCTTTCTTTTGGAAAAGAAAGCCTCGGCAAAGAAAGCTTCTATGAAAGCGCCCGAAACGGAATCGTTTCGGGCGCAGTTTTTTTATTTCCCAAAGTTTTTTGAAAAGGGCGGGGAGAACTTTTTTCAAAAAAGTTCTCCCCGCATTCTCTTTCATCTCTTCTTTTTGATATATTCGATCAGCGCTTCTTTGTCGTTCGGCAGTTCTTCGTCTATCACGAGAGAAAGGAGTTCGTGAAGCGCCTCTCCTATCTCCGGCCCGGAGAGTCCGAGGGACGTCATATCGTTGCCGTTCACGGCGAGGTCGCGGAGCGAAAAGCATTCGTTCTCGCGGACTATCTCCTCCGCGATCGCGGCGATCTTATCGGCGGTCTTAGCGCGTTCGCGGTATTCGGGCGCGTGGGCGACGGAGTCCGCGCGATATATCTTGCAGAACATCAGGAGCTCGTCGTACGTAAATATCGTGAGGAGCCGTTTGACCGGCTTCTTTTCGGGGACTATAGGTCTGTCGTGAAGCTTGCAGAACAGAACGACGAGTCTTGCCGTTTCCGCGTCGGAATGCATCGCGGCGAACCAGCGCTCCGCGATCTTTTCACTGACATCGGGATGGCCTTTGAAATGTCTCACACCGTCTTCTTCCGTACAGACGTACGGCTTTCCTATATCGTGGAACAGCATCGAGAGACGAAGCACCGGATCCGGCTCTATCGCCTCGACCGATTTCGCTATATGAGTATAGACGTCGTAGCAGTGATACTTGCTCTTCTGATCGAATCCGATCGCCGGCGTCATTTCCGGTATCAGCGTGCAGATGACGTCGGAATAATCCGTCAGGATTCTGTAAACATCCTTTCCGCAGAGCAGTTTTTTAAGCTCGGAATACACCCTCTCGACGGAAATATTCAAAAGTTTCCCGCGGTTTTTGTGTATCGACTCCGCGGTGCCGCTCTCTATCTCAAAGCCGAGCGTCGAGGAAAAGCGGAGCGCGCGGATGATCCGGAGCGCATCCTCGCCGAATCTTGTGTCGGGGTCTCCGGTGCATCTCACGACGCCGCGCGAAATATCCTCCATACCGCCGTAAGGATCGACTGTCTTTCCGCGGCGGTCGACGGCGATCGAATTCATCGTAAAGTCGCGCCGCGCGAGGTCGTCTTCGATCTTCCGCGTGAAGGTCACGCTCTCGGGATGACGCGAGTCAAGATATTCGCCGTCAGATCTGAAGGTGGTTATTTCTATCGGCGAGCCGTCAATAACCACGGTGACCGTTCCGTGCGCGATACCGGTCTCGATCACCTTGTATTTCGCAAAAACTTTTTCAACTTCTTCGGGAAGGGCGGACGTCGTAACGTCGTAATCCGAGACTTCTCTTCCTATAGCGCGGTCGCGCACCGAACCGCCGACGATATACGCTTCGTATCCGGCGTCCTCAAGCGCGGCGAGAGCGCCGTCAATATTTTTCGGAAGCATTTCCATATTTCGCCCCTCCTTTCAAAAATCGTTTATAGTTCAATATATTATCCGACGGTCACCGCGGCTCCAAGCTCCCCGAGTATCGAGGCAAACTGCATGAACGTGAATACGGCCGTCGGGAGCGAGTCGCCGTCTTTGAACGAACAGCTGAATTTTCCGTTATATTCGGCGCCGAAACGCGCGCAGGTCTCTTTGATTACCGCGCCGAACTGACGGATATCGTCTTTATTGTTCCATTTTATACGCTCGATAATGTCGCCGCCGTCAAAGCCACCGCGGTCGGTGAGCGTGAAAATCCCGTTTCCGCTCTCAACCTGAATGCTCATAGGATCCGTCTCGTCTTTGAAAGCGAAATTTGAGCGGACTATGCCGTCTTCAAGCGAGATCGATCTATTAAGATCTTCGACGAACTGAGCCGGGTACTCCCCATCGGACGGAAAATCGCGGCGCGTTATGTACTTCTCGCACTCTCCCTGCAATTCTTCATTGACGAAGGGATAAAGATCGGCGTTCGCGCAAATACTCACACACTGAATAAAAGTGAAAAATCGGCGCATATCTGATTCTGAAATAAGCCACGTCAGCGCTCTGTCCTCCGACGGCTCAATATTGAGGAAAACGCGCGCAAGATAATCGAACACTTCGCCGAGAATATACGGGTCGTCAGTTTTTTGCGACAGCTCGCGATACGCCGCTCCGCAATCGGAAAGTATCACCGAGCTCTTCTTTTCCGTCGCGACAAACTCAAACCCGCCTTCGCTCATGGGAAAATAAAACGGCAGCTTTATCTTCGCCGTGCGCCCGTTCTTTTCGACTTCAACATGACCGTAAAGCAAATACTCCATCGCTTTTCACTCCAATATTGCACCCGCGCCGTCCGTCAGACTGTCTTCGACAACGAGCACGTTCACCTTTTTACTATCGTACGTTCCCGCGTCGATCGCAATAAAACCGTCGCCGCGGTATATTTTTGAATCCTCTGTCGGGTAATGACCGCAGACGATGGTCTTTCGCTCATTGTTCCCCGACATTTTACATCCTTTGATCCACCAGGTCCAGCGACCGGAGCTCCATTTGCTCTCGGGGGCGTTTCTCCAATCGGGCAGGATGGTGCCGTCCTCGTTCGGAAGCCATCCGTGAACGAAAATGTAGTTTTCGGTTTCAAAATAATCGCGCATTCCGCCGATAAAGTCATAAAGGCGGTTGATCATGCCCGTCTTGCCGGAAAAATCCACCGGATCGTATAGGCTCATAACGGAGTATTTCCCGAAAAACTCGAGGATTGTTTCGATCGTTCCGTTTATCATGTCGTGCTGCCCGAGTTTTCCCGTATCAAGGATCTCAAGCAGGCGCGCTTCGTGATTTCCCTTTATCATAACTTTACGCTCGATCCGCTCGAAGAACTTAAGTACCTCGCGGTTCTCCGTACCCCTGTCAAAAACGTCGCCGCAGCACACAAGAAGGTGGGCTTTGTTGTCCGAGTCATACCCTGCGTCCCGCAGCGCATCTTTTAGCTGATCTGCATATCCGTGAATATCCGACACTGCGAACAATTTCATTTTCGATCCCTTTTCTGTCTCACCGTTTGGCGGCGTTTTGCGTTTTTTATATTCTATCATAATACTCAGTAATTGTCAATTTATCGCGCGCGTCAAAAAACGCTTTACATACTTAAAAAACCGTGATATAATTATTATGTATATTTTTAATTCGGCTGACGCGAACGTTAACTGCCGGGGAAGCGTACGAGATGAAAAAAGAAAAGACCGAAAAGAAGAGAAAAGTCAAGGACATAAGGAGGGTCAAAACTCTGCCTCCGATGTCGACTATCGTTCCTTTCATCATGCAGCAGAGAAACGAAAGCTCGAACCTCATGTTTGATACGGTGAACGTGTCGAAGCTTGAAAAATACATAAAGGAAAAGCAGGCGGATGGAATGAAAAACATCTCTATGATGCACGTCCTTATCGCCGCTTACTGCCGCACAGTCGCTCAGCGCCCGGCGCTTAACAGATTCATCCGCGGACAGAGAGTTTTCACACGCCGCTCGATCGAAGTCTGCCTGACGATCAAAAAAGAGATGTCGCTCGAATCTCCAGACACCTGCCTCAAGATCTTTGTCGATCCGTCTGTGACGACTGCCGACGTGTATGAAAAGCTAAACCACGAGATCACGTCGTACAGAGACAACCCGGGCGGCGACTTTGACAACACCGCCGGATTCCTGAGTCATATACCGTCGGTCATACTGCGCGGCACCATAGGATTTCTGAAATTTCTCGACTACTTCCGTATGTTCCCGAAATTTCTGGAGAGAGTAAGCCCGTTCCATTGTTCAATGTTCATAACCTCAATGGGCTCGCTCGGAGTTCCGGCGATATATCATCACCTCTACGATTTCGGTACCTGCCCGCTTTTCATCGCGTTCGGCGCAAAGCGCAGAAGCTACGAGGTCAATCCGGACGGCTCGATCTATAAGCGCCAGTTTATGGACGTCAAGCTCACGTGTGACGAGAGAATATGCGACGGATATTACTACGCTTCGGCTTTCAAGACCTTCAAAGCGATCCTCGCCGACCCGTGGCAGCTAGATTCGCCTCCCGAAAAGATCGAAGAAGATATTAGATGATACGGTTTGATACGACCGGTGAAAGATTTTCGTCATCATCGGTCCTTCGCGTGCTCGGCGAAATGGCAAAGTACAAAAAATGTACCGCAAAGGCTCTTTCGGATGCGACGGGAAAATCAAAGACGACCGTCTGCCGCATACTGAAGTATCTTCTTTGCGAACGTCTCATACTAAAATACAAATACAAGTCTATCGTCGGGCGCGGTGCAAAGCCCGACGAATACTTTATACACCCGAAGGTCTCTTTCGCGGTCCTCGATCTCAGAGAAGGACAGATCGGACTTTACGTTTACCGGATCCCGACTTTCCGCGAGCTTGCATTTTCTCCGAAAATACGCGCCGACCGCCGGATGACTGAAAAAGCGGAACTGATACGAAGTGACTGTTTCGACGAGCTGTCGCGCCTTGTGCCCGGAAAATATCTCTGGTCGCTGTCTGTGCTGACCGACAGAGTACCGGTCCGGTCGGAGGCCTATTCAAAGGATGCGTCGCTCTACATTCCGGACGGCTTTCCGTCCGAAGTCTTTCATTTTACGTCGGAAGAGCTCGAAGTGAACGTGATAAGAAGAGCTTATCCGGACGAGACCGTGCTTTACCTCATCGTCGAAGAATACCGGAGGGAAGCTCTCGTATTCGACGGCGCAGGCACAAAGCTTTCGAAAGATATTTCCGGCGTCTGCGATATGAAGAACAGAGAGCGCGCAATACCGGAGATTATAAGCGATCTCTTTATCTCGCACCGGTTTTCGCGCGTTGTGATCTCGTCGCCTTATCTTTCGGCATCCCAAAAGAACGTCATCAGATCCGCCTCTCCGGCCGACGTCGTGTTTGCAGACAGAAAAGCACGCGACACAAGGATCGACGCGGTAAGGCGAGCTATTGAAATTCAAACGGAGTTGATATAATATGAAAATAATACTCGGAGTCGATTACGGCGACGCCCGCACGGGACTTGCCGTCAGCGACCGCCTCGGAATGCTCGCGGTCGGAGCCGGATGCATAAAATGTGAAGGATTCAAAAAAGCGGCGGAAGCGGTTGCCGAAGTCGCAAGGAAAAAGAGCGCGGAACTGATAGTCGTCGGAAATCCCATCAATATGAACGGCACGGAAGGTCCGAGAAGCGAAAAATGCCGCGCTTTCGCCGCGACGCTCGAGGAACTGACTTCGCTTCCGGTAAAACTCTATGACGAAAGACTCACCACAGTCTCCGCCCACCGCATACTTTCCGAATCGAACGTCCGCGGCAAAAAGAGAAAGGCCGCCGTCGACGAACTCTCCGCAACGCTGATCCTTCAGGACTACCTGGACAGAAACAGAAACGCGACTGACTGATCGCGGCTGACGCTTCGCTGCCGCCGCGAAATGATGCGGCTGCGCCGTGATGTGTTGCTTCGCAACGTGATGTTCGCGGTTTCACCGCGAGTGATAAGTTACAACAACTGAATAACGTAAACGGGCTCGAAATATCGAGCCCGTTTTTCGTGCACGATATTACTGCAGCCCTCAAAAACTTCCTAAAAGTTTTTGAAAGAGGTGCGTCTTTTAAATTATCTCCCCCTCCTTTCGCCTTTTTGTGACACTGTCACAGGTCCTGTCATAGACTTATGATGAAAAATAATATTTTTTCAGGATGGATGACGATGAGCAAAAAGAGAAAAAAGAACGTCAAAAGGAAGCAGAAAACAGTGACGCTCGACACGCTGCCGGCAGGTTCCGAAGCGACCGTCGACCGCCTGACTTCAAAATGTAATATGAAAGACCGGCTCACGAGCCTCGGCTTTTGCCGCGGAGAAAAAATCGTATGCGTTATGGAAAGCCCCCTCGGAGATCCGACGGCATACCTTATCCGCGGAACGCTCGTCGCACTGAGGAGAAGCGACGCCCGCGGCGTCGCGGTGCTGCTCTGATGCGAGAAGCCGAGAAAATATTTGAGAAGGAAGTAAAGATCACGCTCGCCGGCGCGCCGAACGTAGGAAAAAGCACCGTGTTCAACGCGCTGACGGGAATGAGACAGCACACCGGGAACTGGACGGGCAAAACGGTCGAAACGGCAAAAGGAACTTTTACATACAAAGGTGAAAAATACGTCGTCACCGACCTGCCCGGAGTGTATTCTCTCTCCTCGTCGTCCGCCGAGGAAGAGGCGGCAAAACAATATATCAATGAAAATCGCGCCGACGTCACCGTCGTCGTCTGCGACGCTTCCGCGCTTGAGCGAAGCCTCACCCTTGCGCTTCAAATAATAAAGATCGCGCCGAAGTGCGCCGTCTTTGTCAATCTTTGCGACGAGGCTAAAAAAGCGGGCGTCGAAATAGATATAAATATCCTGTCTGAATACACCGGCGTTCCCGTTGTTGCAGGCGCGGCAAGGTATCGGCGCGGGATTCCGGAGCTGATCAGCGTCTGCTCGGAGCTCTCAAAAAAAGAAGCGACCGCCACGGAAGCGTCCGCGGAATCCCAACCGGAGCTGATCTCAAGATGCGACAGGATATGCAGTAAAGCTGTTTCAAGAAAACCGTCAAAGCCTGCCCGCGCGTCGACTTTTGACCGAATATTTACCGGGCGCCTCACTGCGTTTCCCGTTATGGCGGCACTTCTCGCGCTCATCTTCTGGATAACGCTTCGCGGCGCAAATTATCCGTCAGAGTGGCTCATGAGCTTTTTCAGAACGGTCGAACACGGTCTCTCCGCGCTTCTCGGAAAGCTCGTTCTCCCCGATGAAGTGATCTCGTTTGTCACCGAGGGCGTATTCAGAACGAGCGCGTGGATCGTCTCCGTGATGCTTCCGCCGATGGCAATATTCTTTCCGCTTTTCACTCTGCTTGAGGATTTCGGCTACCTGCCGCGCGTTGCGTTCAATCTCGACAGAGTGTGCCGGACTTGCGGCGGATGCGGGAAGCAGGCGCTCTGTATGTGCGAAGGGCTCGGATGCAACGCGGTCGGCGTCACCGGATGCAGGATCATCGCGTCGCGCCGCGAGAGGCTGATCGCGACTCTGACGAATTCTTTTATCCCCTGCAACGGAAGATTCCCCGCGCTTATCGCGCTAATATCGATACTCTTTCTTAACGACCCATCGAGCGGCGTCTTCCCCGCGCTGATCTTGACGCTTGCCGTGATCATTTCCGTTTTCGCCTCGTTCGCAGCTTCTTTCATTCTGTCAAAAACGGTTTTCAAGGGTATGCCTTCGTCCTTCATCCTTGAACTTCCGCCGTACAGAAAACCAAAATTCGGTGAGGTGATCGTCCGCTCGATCTTTGACCGCACAGTCTTCGTGCTCGGACGCGCGCTCGCCGTCGCGGCTCCCG
This sequence comes from Clostridia bacterium, assembly GCA_017445115.1. Next base: position 31,980 of record JAFSUU010000032.1, read on the forward strand.
CGGGAGCGATAATATGGCTCGCGGCGAACGTCAGGATCGGCGGCGTCTCTCTCCTCGCGTCCGCGTCGGCGTTTCTCGACCCCGTCGGAAAAATACTCGGCCTTAACGGCGCGATCATACTCGCTTTTATCCTCGGACTTCCCGCAAACGAAATAATTCTGCCGCTGATCGTTATGATCTGTCTTTCGGGCGGAGCCCTGCCGGATACCGGGAATATTGCCGCACTTTCCGCCGTCTTTGCCGAAAACGGCCGAACGTCGACTACCGTTATATGCACGATGATCCTCTATCTTTTCCACTCGCCGTGCTCAACGACGCTTCTGACGATAAAAAAAGAAACGGGCAGCGTGAAATATACCCTGCTCGCCGCGCTTCTCCCGACGTCGTTCGGCGTCGTTATGTGCACCGTGGTTAACGGAGTGTGCCGCTTGATTTTTTAAGCGGCACTTTACTTTTTCAAAATACTGTTGTATCATTATATTGTACGGAAAAAGGAGGCGTAAAATATGCGGGCGATATTCAATACTTCGACGGATCCATATTTCAATATAGCGTCCGACGAATTTCTGCTCAGGACGACGCGCGGCGACGCGGTCATGATCTGGAGAAACTCCGCTTCCGTCATCATCGGTAAAAATCAGAACGCGTGGGCGGAGGTCAACGTTACGTTCGTCACCGAAAACGCGATCCCGGTCGTCCGTCGCATCACCGGCGGAGGCGCGGTCTTTCACGACCTCGGAAACGTCAATTTCTCGTTCGTAACACCGGCGACCGAGGACACAAAACTCAATTTTGAAAAATTCACGCGTCCCGTGATCGAAGTTCTCCGGAAATTCGGCGTCGACGCCTCGCTCGACGGCAGAAACGACATCGTCGCGTCTGGTTACAAGATATCGGGAAACGCGGAGTGCGTGATAACGAACGATCACGGAAAGACCGCTCTTCTTCACCACGGAACGCTTCTCTTTTCCGCAGACCTCTCACACCTCTGCGGCGCGCTGCGCGTCGACCCGGAAAAGCTAAAGAGCAAAGGGATAAAGAGCGCCCCGGCGAGAGTAAAAAATATTTCGGCGCTCGACGGATATTCCGGGCCGGAAAACGTCGAAGAATTCGCCGCGGCGCTGATCTCGGAATTCGCGCCTGACGGCGCGGAAGATTTTTCGGACGCCGAAAAAGAAGCTGTTCGCCGCCTTTCATCGGAAAAATTTTCAACGTGGGAATGGAACTTCGGCGCGTCTCCGTCGTTCGGAACAGAGAATAAGCAAAGATTCCCCTACGGCACGGTATCGGTCTCGCTCGACTGCCGCGCCGGAAAAATAGAAAAAATAAAATTTACCGGCGACTTTTTCGGCTCCCGCGACGTCGCGCTGCTTGAAGAACTTCTGACCGGAATAAAATTCGACAGAGACGAGATAAACGGGACACTGACACGCGAGCACGCTTTACTTGCAGAGTGCATTTACGGCGCGGCGCCGGAGGATATCGCCGAGCTGATCACGAAAGGATAGATCAAAAATGTCATACGGCTTTTACGATTCGGTCGCGCCTTTTTACGACCTTCTGAACGACAGCGTCGACTACTCCGCCTGGGCGGACTTTATCGCGCAGACGATCGAAAAACACAAGAAGATCCCGACGTCGCTCGTCCTCGACCTCGGATGCGGGACCGGAAAGATGACCTTTCTGCTCCGCGAGCGCGGATACGATATGACGGGAGTCGACAACTCGCCCGAAATGCTCTCCGTCGCGATGGAGGTCTGCCGCAAGGAAAAGATCGGCGACGTGCTCTTGCTATGTCAGGATATGACGGACTTTGAACTTTACGGCACGGTCGACGCGGCGGTCTGCTGCCTCGACTGCATCAACCACCTCACGAAGCCCGCTGACGTCAAAAAGTGTTTTTCGCTTGTCCACAACTACCTCGCTCCCGACGGACTTTTTATCTTCGACCTCAACACACCGTTCAAATTTGAAACCGTTTATGCCGACCGTTCGTACATACTGGAAGACGAGGGCGTTCTCGTCGCGTGGCAGAATTCATACGATCCGAAAACAAAGCTTTGCGACTTCTTTATAAGCTCCTTTATAGAAAACTCCGACGGCTCATACCGCAGATGCGACAGCGCGTTTCGCGAGAGGTGCTATACGGAGCGTTCCGTTCGCCGGATGCTGTCCGACGCGGGATTTGAACTGCTCTTCATCTCCTCGGATTACACCGACTGCCCCGCGTCGCAAGACGCCGAGCGTTGGTATATCGCCGCGAGATGTATAAAATGATCATCTGCTGAAAACGGGAGGGATATAACGAATGAGCGACAAATCGCAGAACATTTTCAACGATCCCGAGTTTTTTGCGGGATATTCTGCCCTGCGCGGGCAAAGCGACAATCTGAACGTTCTTATCGAGCAGCCGGAGATAAAAAAGCTCTTACCCGACGTTACTGGTAAGAGGGTGCTCGATCTTGGATGCGGGTACGGCACGAACTGCGCCGAGTTTGCCGCCGCCGGCGCGTCACGCGTCGTCGGCGTCGATCTTTCGGAAAAGATGCTCTCCGTTGCAAGGTCCGAGCACGGCGGCGAAAATATCACGTTTTTACAAATGGATATGAACGACGTTGACCGCATCGACGGAAAGTTCGACCTCATTTTCAGCTCCCTCGCGTTTCATTACGTCGAAGACTTCAGTTCGTTTGCAAAAAAGCTCTACGGAAAACTCGACGACGGAGGAGTGCTTCTCTTCTCGCAAGAACATCCGCTGAACACCGCGGGAGACGACGGATTCAACTGCGACGAGAACGGAAACGCCGTGAGCTTCAATCTCCGCGATTACGCGATACCCGGAAAGCGCAAAGTTGACTGGATTGTCACGGGAGTGGAGAAATACCACCGCACCTTCAGCGGCATACTGAACCCGCTGATCGAAGCGGGATTTAAGATTCAAAAGCTTGTCGAGACGACGCCTTCAAAAGAGGCGATCGCGATCCGCCCGAGAGTCGTCAAACACTTTATCCGTCCGATATATCTTTTAGTTCTGGCAAAGAAGGACTGATAAATAATATCCCCGGCGGCTTTGAGTTATCAAAACCGCCGGGGTTTTTCGTTTTCAGTTCACCGCAGGAATTTTTCCGTGAGGACGTTTTTCATTCGGTGAATTCTTTTTAACATATGCCACGATGAGTGACACCGCTTTGTAAAGTCCGACGACGAGCGCGGAAAGCGGAAAATGTGTGACAAGCATTATGAGAGTGTAAAGATACCTCTGCCCGCCCTCAGCGAGGAACGACGCAAGGTCTTCATAGAGCGGAACTCCGCCGCCGCTGTATAACAGCATATAGTCGCAGCCGAGGATATAGTCAAACGGTATCGCGACGACGGCGAGCATAAATACGGGGATGACCGACAGATATATATCCCTTCTGCCGAGCTTTTTGTATCCGGTTATGAGAAGGAAGACGCCGGTCGCGAACATAGAGGAATGGAAGATCAGCGAGTAGAACGCGCCGAACGTCCAGAACGGATAGTAGTTTAACCCGTTACAGTATACGACGCCGATCCCTCCGAAAAGAAGGCTGATCGTAGTGAGAAACGACAGTGCGACCTCTCTTACCTTTCCCTTTCCCCACGCCGCAGCGATAAGCGTGTATATGAAGAGAGAGCAGGTGTAAAGCGGCAATATTCCTCCGGTGTTGAAACCGTCGCCGTACTTCACGTCGTAAACGCTCTCCCAGGTGATCTTTGTCGCTTCGAGAATCGGAAACAGCACCGACATGACACGAAGCAGCGCCGTTATCCTGTTGTGCTTCACATTTCTGAAGAGGTACGCGAACAAAAAGGGAAGCAAAAAGACGAGAACGATATATACTATGTGCTCCGTACAGAATAGATCCGACTTGAATCCCTGTATGAAAAGCTTGTGATCAAAGAATCCGTAATTCATAGTCATCACCGATAAAGCGACGCGCCGGAAATACGGCGCGCCGGAAAACATATTGGAATTTTATCCCGACTTCAGGAGATAGTATACGCTGAAAATCTAAAAAATCAATACTATTTTCATATTTTGGTTAAAATCACAGTTCGACTTCCGCAAGATCCCGGATGATCTCGCCCGCAATGACAAGCCCTGCGGCGCCCGGAACGAACGAGATGCTTGCCGGGATGCGCTTTCCGTTTGAAGTCTCACCGATGGACGGGACGCGGGGTTCTTCTTTTGAATACACGACCTTGAGGTGATATATGCCTCTCGCCTTAAGTTCCCGCCGCATCACTCTTGCGAGCGGGCAGACGGAAGTCTTCGAGATATCGGCGACCTCAAAACGCGACGGATCGAGCTTGTTTCCGGTCCCCATCGAAGAAATGAGTTTTACTTCCGTCGCGGCGCATCTTTCGGCGAGAATCAGCTTCGACGTCACGCAGTCGATGGCGTCACAGACGTAGTCAAATCCGGCAAGGTCGATCTTGTCGGCACTGGCGGCATCGTAGAACAGCACGAGCGCCGTCACACGGCACGCGGGATTGATCGATGATATCCTTTTTGCCTGGACCTCCGCTTTCGGAAGCCCTACGGTATCGACCGTAGCTATAAGCTGACGGTTGAGATTCGATGGTGCGACAACGTCGCCGTCGATGACGGTCAAGCTGCCGACCCCGGCTCTGGCGAGCGCTTCCGCGACGTACGAGCCTACGCCGCCGCAGCCGAAAACCGCAACGGACGAACGTTTCAGCTTTTCCGTTCCCTCGCCGAGGAGCGCCTCGGTCCTTGTATAAATATCTTCCATAATTATCGGCATCACACGCCGCTGCCCGCTCTCAGCCTTTCAAGCGCGCAGACGTATTCTTTTATAAAATCTATGAAAAGCTCCCCGGTCAGACCGTACGCGACAGGGAACGTAACGTCCCGTCCGACGACGACTATCGAGACCGCGCAGTTCTCGCAAAAGCTCTTTCCGGTACCGAGTCTGCCGCAGGTGATGACGGAGAACAGGGCGTTTATTATCCCCGCGTGAGTGACGCAGACCGCAGCGCCGTCACGTTTGATTTCTTGTGAGATCTCACAGAGCGCCTTTTTCATTCTCGCGGCGGCGTCCTCCACGCTCTCGGCGTCGGGATCGGGACCTCCGCTCCGGTAAAGCTTCTTTCTCTCGTCGAGAGTGAGGCCCGAAAGCGCGCCGTAATCTCGTTCGATCAGCGTTTCCCACGGCACGACCTCCTCTTCGCCGACCGCCCTCGCGATGGACTCCGCGGTTTCCACTGCTCTGCCGAGAGGTGACGAGTAAAAGCCGCAAAACTCTATCCCCGCATCCTTCGCCGAGGCGAAAAGGCGTCCGCAAGAAGCCGCCTGTTCTTTCCCCGCGTCGTTGAGCGGAATGTGCTCTCTGCCCTGGAGACGCCTTTCGGCGTTCCAGTCGGTCTGTCCGTGTCTCACGATGAGAAACAGACGCCTGTCCTTTTCGGCAAGATAAGCCGCGCCCGAAGGGGAACAAAGCACGACGGGGTCCTTTGAGATCGCCGGGTTGTTTCTGTATGGATTGTCTTTTCCGGTCATTTTTCGCGCCCCCGTTTCGTGAATTTGGTACTGTTTCTGCCTCTTTATTACAATTATACACGGCTTTGTGCAAAAAAGCAACAAAGAGACCTTATTTTTGCAACAATTTACTATGGCAATATTTCGTTTTTTATAGTATAATTCTATCGGAAATATTATTATATACATAAGGAGAAACAATATGAAATTCGGTACACTTTACGCATACTGGACACGCGACTGGGAAGCCGATTACTTCATGATCGCGGACAAGTGCAAAAAGGCCGGTTTTGACGTCATGGAGATCGGCGGCGGCCACCTGCTCGACATGAGCGACGCCGAGATCGAAAAGCTCCGCGACTACTGCCGCGACCTCGGTCTCACCATCTCCTGCAACATCGGTCCTCCGAAGGACTGCGACATCTCGTCGAGTGACCCGGTGAAGAGACAGAACGGCGTCGATTGGGTGACGGGCATCCTTCGCCAGATGGTGAAAATAGGCTCAAAAGTGCTTATCGGCGCGTTTTACAACTGCTGGCCGAACACGACGATCGACGGCTCCAAAGAAGCTATGTGGGACCGTTCCGTCACGGAGATGAAAAAGATCGCCGCTGTTGCGGAAGAGCTTGACATCCTTCTGTGCCTTGAGATCCTCAACCGCTTTGAATCCCCGCTGCTCAACGACTGCGACGAGGGTATTAAATACTGCCGCGAGGTGAACAGCCCGAACTGCAAGCTTCTCCTCGACACGTTCCACATGAATATCGAAGAGGACGACATGGCAGGCGCGATCCGCAAAGCCGGAGACCTTCTCGGCCACGTTCACGTCGGAGAAGCGAACCGCAAGCTCCCCGGAATGGGAAGACTTCCGTGGGCAGAGATGGGCAAAGCTCTCCGCGAGATCGGTTTTGACGGCTTCGTCGTAATGGAGCCGTTCATGAAACCGGGCGGAGCAGTTGCAAAAGACATCAAGGTCTACCGCGACCTGTCGAACGGCGCGGACGAGGAAACGATGGACCGCAATATCGCAGAGAGCCTCGTGTTCTTAAAGAAAGCCTTTGTCGGCTGATACGAAGAGGAGATCATCACTATGGCTGATATAATCACAATGGGCGAGATCATCGTCGAGATAATGAGAGCGTCCGTCGACGAGCCGCTTGACCGCGCGGGCACTTTCAAAGGTCCGTTCCCGAGCGGAGCGCCCGCGATCTTCATCGACACCGCCGCACGTCTCGGCCACACCGCCAAGATCATCGGCGGCGTTGGCGACGACGATTTCGGTAAATGTCTGCGTGAGCGCCTTTCCGGCGACGGAGTTGACGTTTCCGACGTCATCGTGAACGACCGCATTTCCACGGGATGCGCTTTCGTCACGTATTTCGCGGACGGCTCGAGAAAGTTTATTTTCCACATCGGCAACACACCGGCGGTACTCGCACCGGCGCCGAAGCCCGAAACACTCGCCGGCGCAAAGTACTTCCACATCATGGGCTGTTCCATGATGGCGGATCTCGCGTTCGGCCGCCGCATAGTCGACACTATGATCTCGGCGAACGAGCAAGGCGCAAAGGTATCCTTCGACCCGAACATCCGCCCCGAGCTGATGAAGGATCCCGAAGCGATGGACCTTGTAAAGGCGGTCACGGACCGTATGAACGTCTTTATGCCGGGCGTCGGAGAACTTCTCCAGTTCAGCGGATGCGGCAACGTTGAAGACGCTGTGAAATATTACTTTGAAAATCCGAACCTTGAACTTATCGTCCTCAAGGACGGCTCCCGCGGATGTCACATATACGACAGAAGCGGAAAGGTCTTCTCGTTCGGCGTTTACAAAGCGAAGCCTGTCGACGCGACCGGCGCCGGCGACAGCTTTGACGCGGCGTTCCTTTGCGGACTTATCGAGGGAAAATCGATAGAAGACGCGACGAAGCTCGCCACCGCGGCGGCAACGCTCAACATCGCCGCTTTCGGTCCGATGGAAGGCAAGATCAACCGCGAAAACTGCGAAGCTATAATCAAAGAAAACAATATTCAATAAAAATCAGGGGAGAGAGGTTCGCCTCTCTCCCAAATAACGAGTGGAGAATATAATGTACACAACAAGCAAAGAAATGATACTTAAAGCGAGAGAAGGCAGATACGCCGTTCCCGCTTTCAACGCAGAAAATATGGAGATGGTTCAGGCGATAGTCGCCGCGGCGGAAGAAATGAGAAGCCCCGTCATGATCCAGACGACGCCGACCACCGTAAAATACATAACCCGCGAGATGGCATACGCTATGGTAAAGGCGGAAGCGGACAAGGCGACAGTTCCCGTCGCGCTCCATCTCGACCATTGCGAAAACTACGACGACGTCGTTAAGGCTATGGAAGTCGGCTACTCGTCCGTCATGATCGACGCGTCGAAGATCCCGTACGAGGACAACGTGGCGCTGACCGCAAAGGTCGTCGAGGCGGCAAAGTCTTTCGGCGCGACTGTCGAGGCTGAACTCGGCACCGTCGGCGGCAAGGAAGACGGCCACTCCGCGGAAGTTATCTACACAGATCCCGACCTCGCGCTCGATTTCGCAACGTGCACCGGAGTCGACATTTTCGCCGTCGCTATCGGCACAGCGCACGGTTTCTACAAGGGCGAGCCGAAGCTCAACTTCGAGCTTCTCGCAAAGCTCCGCGAGATCATCGCCGTTCCGCTCGTTCTTCACGGCGGTTCCGGCGTTCCCGACGAGATGATCCGCCGCACGATAGAGCTCGGCATCTCCAAGGTCAACTTTGCGACCGAACTTCGCGCCGCTATGACCGCAGCCGTCCGCGAGGCTCTGAAAAACGAGTCCGTCATCGACCCGAAGAAGTTTATGGGCCCCGGCCGCGACGCCGTAAAAGCCCTCTGCATCCACAAGATCAAACTCTGCGGCTCCGACGGCAAAGCGTGAATTAAGAAGATTCAAGAAGAATGATGAGATATGCGGGGAGAACTTTTTCCCCAAAAAGTTCTCCCCGCACCCCTGTTAAAAACTTAAAAGAAAAACGAGCCGACCGGAAACGGTCGGCTCAAAAAATATTATCTCAAAAAAGTTTCTTTCGGTTCCTTTCTTTTCAAAGAAAGGAACAATCCAAGCTTTCAACCTTATAAAGCGGAGCCTTTGACGGTGAATTTTTTATCGAGTTCGTTCACGAAGACGCCCTCGAGGTGCTTCATACCGAAGCGCATTTCGAACCATTCGCATTTGCAGAGAAAGGCGTAGTACACGTTTCTGTCGCAGCCGAACATCGTTTCAAAATTTCCCTGTCCTTTTGCGACGATGACGTCCGCCTCTTCGACAAGGCGGCGTGCTTCGTCTGAGAGCGCGGGATAATAACATCCGGCGATACCGTTTCCGGTGTCGACTATCGGACAAATCTTGTCTATCCCGACATCCCTCGCGTCTGCCCTCGTAACGTCGTTCAGCACCGGCCTGCCGCGCACCATCGCTTTTACGTCGAGCGACGGATATTCTTCACAAAGAACACGAAGGAAGATCTTGTCAAAGACGATCTCGCCGCAGTTGTCCGGGATAAAGATCAGCTTTTTCGCGCTCTCAAGATCGACAACGAATTTGTCATACGTCGCCATATCGATCTCGTTTTCGGGAGCGCTGCGGATCAACTCGGAGAGCTTTTCCTCCTCGACCGAGGCGAGCGCGCCGAAATCTATGTAGTTTCCGATCATCGAGAGCTTCAGCGCCGTGAGCAGTCTGTCGGACGACGACTCCACCACCGCGGCAAGCTCTCCTTCTTTTGCGAGAAGAAGGTCGTTGTACTTCTTTTTGACTCCTTCAAAGCTGCGGTTTACCCCGAAATACTCGGTGAAGCGGCGGTCCATCCGCTCAGTCGCGACGGGCGACGCCTCGCCCTCTCCCATATTCGAGAGAGTTTCGAGCACTTCCTTCATATATTCGGCTTTTTTTACCTCGTCGTCAAAGTCCTTTATCAGCTTGTACTGCCTCGCGACGAGGCAGGAGATGCACTTTGCGCTTAACATTCGTCGCCTTCCCTGAACATAGCGGTGCATGCGGGCGCCGGGAAGTCGGTATCGCCGTGACTCCTCGCCATTACTTCGTCCGTGACGTTGAAATAGTCGTATCTGATCCTTCCGTACGCAGAAAGCGTCGCATCGAATGTTACGTCGACCGCATAAGCTGCGTCGTCAATAAATACGACGTTCCACGCGTGGCGCTCCGACTTCTTTCCGGTCGACTCGTCCGGAGGTACGCCGATCCCAGTTACGACGACGGACTCGATGCCTGCCTCGTTGCAGAGCAACTTGAAGGTCTTCGCCATACCCTCACAGACGCCTATCCCGTGGCAGAGCGGTCCTGTTATCTCGTGCGAATACTGCTTCGTCGGGCGGTCGTAGCGCACGTTCCTGACGATATAGTCGTGAACGAACCTCTCCCTTTCGACGTCGCAAAAATCCATCACTCCGACGAATATCTTTTTGAGACGCTTCGCTATCACGGAACATGTATCCTCATATTCCTGCTTCATCATAGTGTAAACCGGCTTCACAGTCACCTTGGACGAGCCGTCAACGTATGAAAAATTCAGGCTGTCGGCGTGGAATATCATCGGATCGTCGAGTCTCACCATGCTGAATATCTCACCGAGACGCTTCATATCGAAACGCGTCGTCTGAAACTGCTTTTCGCAATCGGCAAGTCCTCTCGCGATATCGCGATAAGCCGTGCGTTCCGCCGGGGAGAGCAAATTTTCATAATATGAGTTCATAATCAAAACGCCCAGTTGCCGTCCTTGAATATAGGATGGCGTTTTCCTTTCTTATCGACGCCGACTATTTCAAGGTCGTCCGTGCCGATCATAAAGTCGACGTGATTCATCGAATCGTTGATGCCTTTTTCACGGCATTCTTCAAGAGTATATTTATCATAATCCTTGAGGCAGTTCGGGAAGCCGTGGCCGAGCGCGAGGTGGCAGGCGGCGTTCTCGTCGAACAGCGTGTTGTAGAACAGAATATTAGACTCCGCGATCGGCGACTTCTGAGGAACGAGCGCGCACTCGCCGAGCATCGCTGCTCCTTCGTCCATCGATATCATCTGCTTAAGAAGCTCCTCGCCCTTTTCGGCGTGGACTTCGACGGCGCGGCCGCCTTCAAATCTGACGGAGAAATTCTCGATCAGCTCACCGTGATACGAGAGCGGCTTCGAAGCATAAACGATGCCCTCCGCAACTCCCGCCTTCGGAGACGTGAAAACTTCTTCCGAGGGGATGTTCGGGTTGAAATATTCGTTCTTGCCGAGCGTGTATTCGCCGCCGCCGAGGAACAAACCGTCGTCGATGAGACCGACTTTGAAGTCCGTGCCGTTCGCCGACTTGTATTCAAGCGACGCAAGTCCGAGAGAATTCAGATATTCGCATCTTGCGGCGAGGTCCGCGTTGTGAGCGTCCCATGCGGCGAGAGGATCATCGTCCACGCGGGACGTGAAGAGGATCGCCTCCCAGAGTTTCTCGACCGCCTCGTTCTTCTTGAGTCCGGGGAAGACTTTTTTAGCCCACGCCACACCCGGTACCGCGGCGATGCACCACTTGTATTTGCTTTCCATCTGATCGCGGAACGGCTTTATTATCTTGTATTTTGCGGAAAACGCTTTTGATACTTTCTTCTGGTTGACGCCCTTCTGACCGTCGGGATCGGCGCTTTCGAGATAGATCATCGAGGGAAGCTTCTCGGCGCGCCATCTCCATTTTTCGATCTGCCAGTTCTCCATGTGCGAAAGATTCTTCACGCTCATGTTCCTGACGTGGATCTTTCCGAGCGGATCGTATCTCCAGTCGACGCTGACTTCCGCCGCGCCCGCTTTATAGCATTCCTCGACAACCATCTTTACGAATTCCGGCTGGTCGAGCTCCGCGACGATGAGAACGGAATCTCCCTTTTTCGTGCTGACGCCCTTGCGGACGATCAGTCTTGCATACTGTCTGAGTACTGTTTTTTTCATATCTTTTATCCTTTCAAGGTGATTTACCGGTTGGGTTTACGGAAAAATCCTCCGAAAAAAATATTTTTCGGCAATTTTCCCATTATTTATCTATATATTGACAGATCCGTGCAAAAAGCACCATATATTGTATCTCTTTTCCAACGTCGTAAAAACGACGTTTTTCTTTATCTTTCCGTGTTATAATTCGGAAAAAGAACAATAACGGAGGAAAATATGATCACAGAGGACACTGTTAAAAACGACGTTCTGACTGTCGTGGAGCGCACCGAAAAATACAGAGACGTCGAAAAACTCGTATACATACTCTACCGCAAAGAAAAAGACGGCAGAGATTCTTATTCGATCCAGGCGATCCAGTACAAGAACGGATATAAAGTCTGCCAGGCGACCTCGAGCGACGTTTCGAGCTTGTACGAGGCGGCGATGGAAATGTTTGAATTCGTCTCCGAGGGGTACGTCGAGCCGTACGTCCTTTGCGACGTGATCTACGATCTTCTCCCCTGACGTCAGGTCAGTATCAGATATACGGTCAGCGCCTGAAAAAGAATTATCGCGGGAAGCCCCGCCATAAATCTTGCGTGCTTCGTCTTGTGACGAACGGTAAGCATCGCAAGAAGCATTGCGAGCGCGCCTCCGAGCGCGGCGAAGAGGAAAAACGTCGCTTCTCTTATCCTCGTCTTATTTTTCTTCGCTCTCGATTTATCGGAGACGGTGATGATCACCGAGACGACCGAGGACAGCGCCGCAATGATACACAAAGTCCAGAGAGCTGCGGTCCGAAGATCCATCTTTACCTCCGGATCACTCTTCGGCGGGAGATTCCGCGTCAGGAGCCTTGTCTGTCTTAAACTTATCCGCCTCAGACTGCGCCATAGCGTCGCATCTCTCGTTGTACGGATGACCTGCGTGTCCTTTGACCCACTCGTATTCGAGTTTGTGTGTGCCGACGAGACGAAGAAGTTCTTCCCAGAGATCGGGGTTCAGCGCCTTTGATTTGTCGGGCTTTTTCCAGCCGTTTTTCCGCCAGGACTCCGCCCAGCCTTTTTCAAGCCCGTCTATCACGTACTTCGAATCGGAACAGAGATGAACTTCACACGGTTCCTTCAGCGCGCGAAACGCCTCTATGACCGCGGTCAGCTCCATTCTGTTGTTCGTCGTCTCGGGCTCTCCGCCGGAGATCTCCTTTTCTCGCTGTCCGTAGACGAGAACGGCTCCCCACCCGCCGGGACCGGGATTGAATTTGCACGAACCGTCAGTATAAATATCGACTTTTTTCAAATTTCGCACCGACCTCCGTCTCATCAAGTACTATAAATTATAGCATATATTCGCTATTATTACAAGTTTTATTTATTATCGGACGATATTTTGTACAATATCGAAAAATAATCAAATAAATGCTTTTAATTATTCAAAATCATTGACATAAGCGCTCAAAAACTGTATAATAGGGATAATTATTCAAGAAACTATCGGAGGCGTCATCCCTATGAACTTTTTTGAAGAGCTCTCGTCATTCGATCCCGAAGTCGGCGCGGCGTGCGCGGCGGAACTGAAAAGGCAGAGAGGCAACATCGAGCTCATCGCGTCGGAAAACATCGTATCAAAAGCAGTACTTCTCGCCGCGGGCAGCGTCCTGACGAATAAATACGCCGAGGGCTTCCCCTCAAAGAGATACTACGGCGGATGCGAATGCGTCGACGTCGTGGAAAATATCGCGAGAGACCGCGCCAAAGCACTGTTCGGCGCGGAGCACGCAAACGTTCAGCCTCACAGCGGTGCGAGCGCAAACCTCGCCGCTTTCTTCGCATTCGTGCAGCCGGGCGACACCGTAATGGGAATGAACCTCTCCGAAGGCGGACATCTTTCCCACGGATCTCCCGTCAATATCTCGGGAAAATACTTCAACATCGTTCCTTACGGCGTCGATCCCGTGACAGAAATGATAGATTACGACGAAATGCTAAGGATTGCAAAAGAAGTCAAGCCGAAGCTCATCGTCGTCGGCGCGAGTGCGTACTCACGCATCATCGACTTCAAGCGCTGCCGCGAGATCGCGGACGAAGTCGGCGCATACCTCATGGTGGATATGGCGCACATCGCGGGCCTCGTCGCGGCGGGACTTCATCCGAGCCCCGTGCCGTATGCCGACGTCGTCACCACCACAACGCACAAAACGCTTCGCGGTCCGCGCGGAGGTATGATCCTCTGCCCGGAGAAATACGCAAAGCAGATAGACAAAGCAATATTCCCCGGCACGCAGGGCGGTCCTCTGATGCACATCGTCGCGGCGAAAGCGGTCGCGCTCGGCGAAGCGCTGACAGACGAATTCAAGGACTACCAGAGACGAATCGTTGAAAACGCGAAAGTCCTCTCGACCTCACTCATCGAAAACGGCTTCCGTCTCGTCTCCGGCGGCACGGACAATCACCTTATGACGATAGACCTCCGCTCTTTCGGCATCTCCGGCAAAGAGATGGAAACGCGCCTCGACACGGTGCACATCACCGCGAACAAGAACACTATCCCGCGCGACCCCGCCAGCCCGTTCGTCACGAGCGGTCTTCGCGTCGGCACCCCCGCGGTCACGACCCGCGGCTTCGGAACGGACGAAATGATAAAGATAGCGTCATGGATGAAAGACGTCGCGGCAAACTACGAAGAGAGCCGCGAGCGCATCTCGGCTGAAGTTACCGAGCTCTGCAAAAAGTATCCCATTTACGACTGAATAATCGCAATATAAAAAGCAGACTGACTGTTTCAGTCTGCTTTTTCGTTAGCAAAACGTCTTCATTCCTCTCAGATCTCCGCGTGAAGCTTTGCGAATTTGCTCGACTTACGGCTGAGATCAGCGAAAGCGGATTCCGAAGGAATGTCGTCCACGCCGGATTCGATGTAGTTACGAAGAACTCCGGTGAGAATGAATGGACGTACGAACGTGCTGTGCAGGATGCCCCAGACGATGAGCCCGCCGATCGCGGCTATGATTATCGTGAGCGTCGCGGGGTTGGTGAGAAACCCGGGGATTTCTCCCTCCATACGCGCGCCAGCCTCGGCGATCTCTCTTGCGAGAGACTCAAACGCCGCCGGAAACGCCGAGAAGATGAGATAGAATATGCCGAAGAACGCGCCGCCGATCAGGGCAAGAGACGCGATTCCGATGCCGAAAATGCGTCCCACGTTTTTAGCGAGAGTCTTTCCGTGACGGAAGAAAAGCACCGCACCCTCGCAGGTCGCGCGAGCGGCGCTCTGTTCCTTGCGAAAAAACACCCACGCAAGGCAGCAGTCGCAAAGATATGCGACGATCGTCTGTACCGCGGAGGACACCGCGGAGCCCACCGCGCCTCCGACGTCGCCGCCAATAGAATCGCCTATCTTCGTGATGAGTCTGCCGATCTGATTGAAAATGCCCTTGATCACTCTCGTCGCCGCGAAGAATACCGCGACTGTGGTGAAGCGCTCCTTGACCATACGCTTTCCCTCTCCGTAAACGTCGTCCGGCAGTTTGCCGTCGACCACTCCGCGCATCATCATCGCTATCTGTCCCGCTTTGATGTTGTAACTCACGAAGCGAGAAATGATCGCGATTGCAATAAGCGCGACGACGATCCCTATCGCAAGTCCTATAAGCCCTTTGTCGGTAAATTTGTCCATGAGGAAAAATCCGCCGACGGAGAGAGCCGCGAGGAGAACAACGGAGAGAACGTCGAATCCCAGCTTTTTCAGCGAGAACACGAGTGTGCGTCTGTAAATTTCCTTATTGCTCATATATATCTCCTTTTCATCAGCCGCAGAGCGAAGCGTCGCCCCGACGCGGCGCAAATTTTCGTCTTCATCAGTCGGCAAAGCCGACGTCTTCATTTCCCTATCAGCTTCAGAAATCTCGTGTCGTTCATCTGCTCGTTCGTGAGATATTCTCCGTCGCGGAACAGAGCGTAGTTCGTCACGGGAGTCGGTGCATTTTGCGCTTTTTCTTTGCTGTCAAGAAGGATCGCCTTGAACTTCACGCCGTGTTCTTTTGCCGTCGCTTCCACGATCGGAACGTATTTCGCGTTGAAAGGACACTGATGCGTGTAATAGATAACGTATCCGTCGTCTTCGATATGCGGATGCTTCGCGCACTCTTTGAACTTTGGAGACGCCGCATCCTTTTCAAACGGCAGATACCAGAGCTGGATCCCGCAATCCGACTCGTCGCAGACCGAAAATCCTTTGTATTTCAAAAACTTCGGATCGGCGAGAAACGACTTTTTCTTCGCAGAAGAAAGGATGCAAAGACCTGCTTTGCCGCCCTTTTTGCCGTCGGCGATACACTCTGAAAGCAGATCGTTCGAATAACCGTGCCCTTTGAAAGATCCGGAGACCCAGAGGCAGTCGATATAAATATATCCCGGCGCCTCTATCGGCACCCACGCGTTCTCCGCCAGTATGTATTCGATAAAGCATTTGCCACGCTCCGTGCTCTTAAGAAAAACGAGCCCGTCGTCGAAGCGGTCCGCGAGCCACGCCTTTTTCGACGAGACCTGGACGTCGTTGTTGTTCGATATAGCGCAACAGATGTGCTCTTTTTCAAGATTCTCTTTTGTCACTCTTATGTATTCCATAATTCCTCCGCAATCTTTATTCTATTGTTTTTTCGATCTTCATTTCCCGGCGCCACAAAGGAGCGTCACCGTCGTCTGCCCAGTATTCGTCGAGCTCTTTTATCAAGCCGTCTTCAAACTTTATAAAACTGACGACGTGACACGACTCTCTGCCGTCAGCGGAAAACACCCGTCCGGCAAGCACCGCCGTCTCACCGAGCTCCTCGACGCGCTCTATCTCGCCGCGCCACTCGCCCGGGTATTCGCAGTTCACTCTGACGTATTCCGGAACGGAAAACTGTTCGTTCGTACAGTGCCACCTGACGACCGCGTCATCAAGAAAATATGACGTCAGGGCGTCCGCGTTCTTCGATACGACGTCGTTCCAGAATGCTTTAACGTCCATCCTGTTCCTCATCTTTCTTTTCGACAAGCCCGCGGTATTCTTCGAGCAGGTCATATATCCCGTCCTCCGACAGAACTCCGCGCGAAAGATCCCTCGGGAGAAGCCCTGCCTCGTCCGCGGCAAAGTCGCGCCTCCATTCGACGCTGTCGTAATACGCTTCAAGAGACGATACCATATCCCGAAGTTCTTCCGTCGCCGCGCCTTCGGCAATCAGGCGCGATACCTCGCGCATGATGTTCTCGTATTTCGTTATCCTCTCTGTCTGTAAAAGTTCGTCCGCACGCACTCCGATCTTATACGACGTCGCGAGCGTCATCTCTTCGTCGCCGTCGACGTCTGAAAAAAGCTCGCGCTCATACGAATAACCCTCGTGAGCGAGGCAGACTTCAAGGATATAGAGGTAAATACCGACGTCGATCCTGTTGTAGAACCCGACCTTGTTCGCCGGCATGATCCCGCGCTTTCCGGGCTTTCTGTAACGGTATACGTTCAGAACTCCGTCATTGTTCTCCGTCTTCCACGGCTGAGAATTGCAGGCGCTCGGAGCAAACCTTGCGATCTCCCCGACGCCGAGCGTGTCGCCGCTCCATATCTCGTCGAGCACTTTGCGCTTGGATTTGAACATATCCTTCCGGAACTTGTCCTCCGGCATCTTCGAGAGCGCGATCATTATGACGTAGTCGAGGCCGCCCTTTTGCATCTCCTTCGTCCTGCCGATGCCGAACCAGAGCGCGCCGATGTTCTCGCGGGCAAGCGCCAGATCGATCTGTTCTCCAATGTATCCGATATTTCTGAGATAGTCTCCCTTTTTCTCACTGTAAAACAGAATGCAGTATTCCGCTCCGCGGCGGCAGGTCGTCTCCGACTCGGGAACGAGAACTATCTCTGTCTTTATCCCGGGATAGAGCGGCTCGACCGAGGATATGATACTCCCGATCTTTTCAACGTCTGCGGGAGAGAGCTTTTCCGTACCGCGGAACAGATGGAACGATCTTCTCTTAAATATTTCAGCGTAAAGATCCATTTTGCACCTCACAGATCATCTATGTCCGCGACGTCGACGGCTTTGATGCCGCGCTCGCGGAGAAGCTTTGCGAACACGCCCTCGCCCGGAACGACGTTACCGGAAAAGGTCCCGTCGTAGACCGACCTCACGCCGCAGGACGGACTTCTCGACTGAAGGATGACGAGCTCCGCTCCCGACTCGGCGACGATCTCAAGTGCCGCTTCGGCGCCGCGCCTGAACTCTTCGTCGACAGATACGCCGTCGGGATGCTTTACGATCCCGTTTACTATCTCGGACGGCTCTCGCGGGGTCGGAAGTCCTCCGAGTACCTCCGGGCAGACGCCGACGGCCTCGTGACCTTCAAGGAACGCCGCGAGCTTTTCGCTGTAATTGTTTTTGCCGTTGTATTTGCAGTTCTCGCCGAGAAGGCACGCGCTGCATGCGATCTTCATTTTCTCGCCTCAGGCGTCCGCCTGACCTTTAAGGTTGGCGAGCGCGTCCTTGTTGTCGGATATTATCATAGCGGCCTTCGGGCAGCCCTCGAGCAGTTCGCAGTCGCCGCAGGTGGAATACTCTTTCGCAATAGCGCATTTGCGTATCTCGCAAAGCGAGTCGCAGAAGACCGTCTTTTTACCGTCGACGCGGCAGCCCTCGCAGTTGATCTGTTCGGGAAGGATCGTGATGCCGTTGAGCTCCGACCAGGATTTCGCGGTCTTCTCGCGAAGCGCGGCGTCGTTGTTCACCGTTGCGATATACGCGTCGCACTTTTCGCAGTCGAGCCCGCAGTATGCAATCATTTTTTTCATACCTTTATACCTCCGAAAATTATTCCTACGTCAGTCCTCGGGCGACCAGCTCGCCTGGACGTCCTCGATAACGACGTTCTCGTCGACCTTGACGACTATCTGATACTCGTCCTCATAGACGATCTCGCCGGGAAAGTTGGTGTAGACAACGTAATAAGCATGATTATACCTTTCGAGCAGCCAGAGGAGCGGCTGGATCATCTTCATCATCATCTCGGTGTTCTCCACCTTGAAATAGCAGATGACCTTCTCCTGACGCTTGCATTGAGGAGGAAACGGGAGCTCCTCCGCGAACCACGAATCTATCTCCTTGAAAAGTCCTACGTCTTCCTCTTCCATGACTCCGTTAGTCACGAGCTGGTTCAGCATACTGAATATGCCCTTGCCTGTTCTCGTATTGGCGGCAAGTTCCTTGCCCTGGATCCTGCAGTACTTGAATTTCATAAACGATCCTTTCTTTCAATCGTCGCTGCGGATAATACCTCCGCCTATAACGCAGTCGGCGTCGTCGTAAAAGACCGCGGACTGCCCCGGCGTCGCCGCTCTGACCGGCTCGTCAAATTCGATCGTAACGCCGTCTTCCGCGCACTCGATCCACGCGTCTGCTGCGACATGGTGATAGCGGATCTTCGCGCGGCATCTGATTTTTTCGCCCGCCTCGGGCGGCGCTGTGCTCATCCAGTTGACGTCCGAGCAGACGACTCTTTTCGTGTAGAGCGACTCCTCCGGTCCGAGCACGACCTCGTTTCGCTCCGCGCATATTTTCTTGACGTAAGCGGGAGCGCCGAGCGCGATACCGAGCCCTTTCCGCTGACCGACTGTGTAATGAGTTATTCCGCGGTGAGTGCCGAGTACTTTTCCCGACTCATCGACGAAATATCCCTCTCCGGGGACGGGAGTTTTCGCGTTCTCATCAATAAAGTCAGAGTAGTGACCGTCGGTGACGAAGCAGATCTCCTGCGAGTCCGGCTTGTTCGCGACAGGGATTCCCTCGCGCTCCGCTATTTCCCTGACCTCCGTCTTCGTAAAACCTCCGAGCGGCATCAGCGTCGCGGCGAGCTGTTCCTGCGACAGCCTGTAAAGCATATACGTCTGATCTTTTTCCGCGTGGCGCGCCTTTTGTACCGTGTACCGCCCGTTTTCAAGGCGCACGACCGACGCGTAGTGCCCCGTCGCGACAAGATCCGCGCCGAGCACCTTTGCAAAGTAGAGCATTTTCTCCCATTTAACGTGTCTGTTGCACAGAACGCAGGGATTCGGAGTCATGCCGCGCAAATAATCGCCGATAAACGGCTCGAGGACCTCTCTTTCAAAATCGAGAGTGCAGTTGAACGCGTGGAAAGGGATCCCTATTTTGCTTGCCGCCGCTCTCGCGTCGTCGATCTCACAGCATCTGCCCTCATCGCCTTCCGACGAGAGCCAGGTCCTGAGAGTCACCCCGACGACGTCGTATCCCTCTTTTTTCAAAAGATACGCGGCGACGGCGCTGTCGACTCCTCCCGACATTCCGACTATCACTTTTGACATTCTGTGCGATCCCCCTTTCCTGAGAACGGTCTTTTTATTACCAGATAAACGGTATTACTCTGTATTTTACTTTCTTTTTGTACTCGGCGTATCCGTCAAGCCCCGTCTCAAGCACTTTTTCCTCGTTCTTTATCCTTATCGCGATGAGCGGGATGTAGAAGAGCGTTATTATAAACGATATGAACGAACCGAGCACGATCGGCATGCTTGAAAACAGTATTAGAGTGCTCATATACATCGGATGACGTACGATCCCGTAAAGCCCGGTGTCGATCACTTTCTGGTTTTCCTGGACTCGACCGTGCGGGAGAGATAGACGTTCTCGCGAAGCACCTCGGCATAGAGAACGTAGGCGGCAAGAAATACGCCCGCGCCGACGTAACTCGCCCACATCGGAAACACGAGAAATCCGAAACGGTAGGACAGCCCCGCCGCGACGAACGCCGCCGTAAACATTACCCCGCTGAAAAGAATGACCGCCTTTTGCTCTTTTTCTTTCTCTTTGACGCCGAGACGTTTCTTCAAAAGCTCCGGGTTTTTGAACATCATAACTATCCCGGCGACGAACATCGGAATAAAAAGTATCCCGAGGAGGATCCACCCCTGAACGTATGAAAAGGTCCCCGCCGGAAGGAACAGAAGCGCCCCGACCGCGACAAGCCCTGATAAAAACTTCGCTATCGCCTGGAAAAAGAGTTTTGCGTTCATTGTGAGATCTCCGTAACTATAACAGTACCTTTGACGTTATTATATCATATTATCATAGGTTTTTCAATTTGAAGATGAAACTAATTTGCATTATTATTTATAAGTACGTTTTTTCGGACAACGGGTTGTGGTATAATGATGGTACTCAAAAAGGCAAAGAAAGAAGGCAAACGATCATGAAAAACGATTATCCGAACGGCATTCCCGAAATACTCGAAATGATCGAAAATCAAAGATTTGACAAAGACCTTGCTGAAAAGCTATTGAGCGGAGTTGATCTAAATGCACCTATCATCACTCAAAATATAGGAAGCTTTGAAATATCCGGAACATATTTATTTGAAGCAGTAGTTAATAATAACCTTCCGGCTGTCGAGTTTTTACTTGAACACGGCGCAGATCCTAACTACTTTAACGAAAAAATAGATGATGATTGCGCGCTTTGGGAACTTCAGTATATAGATAGCAATCAGGATTGGGAAACAAGGTATGAAATATGCAAGTTGTTTTTCAAATACGGTGCAGATCCAAACATAAAGAATGACGGCGAAACGCTGTATGAATATATACTTTTCAAAATATATTATGACACCGCTAATAACGATGTCGATTTTGAAAATTTAACACATCTGTATATGCTTTTGTGCCTTTACGGCGGCGGAGACGACAGCGTCGGCAGACCAAAGCTCTATAATGCTAATCTTGACAAAATAAATGAATTCGATATTTCTTTCTCAATGGATAAAAACGGTGTTTTAATTTCGGGAACGGTGATAGATAAAGAAGGAAATGTCATAGCGGAGGTATAGCTTAAAAAAACATCCGCGTTTATTCAGCAAAAGCACAGAAAGAGTTTTTGTGTATAAAATCATTGTAAGTGAACAAGCAAAAATGTCATCCTGAGGCGAAGCCGTGGGATCTCCTTAGCATAGTGTTACTCTGAGATTTTTGGGGTTCGCGGGTCAGAATGACGGAGTGGTGACGTTTTGCTGATAGTGATTTTGTTTCATAATACTTTATCGTTCTTGTCGATATATTTCAAAGCTGACGCTTTGAAATTCGATATGCTTTTGCATCCTCGCCAAAGGCGAGATATGCATAAAGCTCGATATGTTGCTTCGCAACTCGATATGCAAGGCTGACGCCTTGCAAGAAAAGGGCCGATAGTTTCTGAAAAGGGTGCGGGGAAAATTCTTTGCAAAGAGTTTTCCCCGCATATCATTCATTCCCCAATTATTTAACTATCTTTATCTCAATATCTCCGGTGGTAGTGGATATCTCACACTTGCCTCCGGTCGTCGTGCGCGGAACGTCGACGTCTCCGGTCCTCGTGTCCGCGAAGAATATCATTTCTGACTTCAGCGTCCCGGTCACGTCGCCGGTCGACGTCTTGACCGCGATCTCCGCGGCGTCGCTGGAATCAAATTTCACGTCGCCCGTGCTTCTTTTGACGTTGATTTTTCCGGACGCAACGACGTTTTTGAGCGTCAGGGATCCGGTGCTTCCTTCCGAGATAAATTCACGGCACGTTACGTCCGAAAGAGTTGCCTTTCCGGTGCTGACTTTTACTGACATATTGCCGCCGCACTCAAAACTCTCGACCAGTATCTTGCCTGTCGATACGGAGAGCTCCGCGTCGCCGGCACCGGCGCCGTTCAAAGTGATATCGCCCGTGCTCGCCTTGATCTTCAAAGGACCCTCCGACGAAGCGGAACATAATACGTCTCCCGTGCTCATCTTGATATCGATGCTTCCGAACGAGAACGACGACGGTATCGAAACGTCTCCGGTCGAAGCGTCGATCTTCAAAGATTCATAACGTTCCCCGGGAAGATATAAAGTCATCGTCATCGATTTGCTTAAGAAGCTGATATATTCGAACCACTCGCGGTCATCGTTTATCGTGATCTTCAAAGTCCCGTCTTCGACCGTGACCTTGTGATGCACCTTGTCGCGTTCCTCACTGCACACCGCGCTGAACTTTCCGTCCTCGGACGGCTTGAAGACGATGTCGGTCACGTTCGTGTCAATATCGATCCTGTCAAACTCTTTGTCGACTGTGTATGTGTTTGTCACGTAACTGTCACTTCCTATCTTTGAAAAATCAAATCCCGAGGCGACGAACGCCCCTGCAAAAACCGCGAGCCCCACTGCGACGAGTACGACAGCGGCGATGATAAAACCTTTTTTCATTTTGTGCTCTCCTTTCTGATGAACAGAGACTTGATGCCGAGCGCCGCTTTCTTGGTCAGACGGATGATACCCTTTGACAGCGCGACGCAGCCGAAGAACGTGAATATCGAAAGACCGGCGAGGAATATCGACGCGCCGATCAGCGCGACTCCGAACGCGGCGTCACCGCGGATCATATAAGCGACCGACGCGGCAATACCTCCGAACGCCGAAGCGATGAACGAAAGCTCAATCGCCCAAAGCGAGATTATCAGCGACCACGCTACGATATACAATGACAGGACCACCGCCCCGAACGCGATAAGAAGCGGGAACCAAAGCGGAAAGCCGAGACAGATCAGAACGATCTCCCACGCTTTCAGCGTGCGCTTCGGAGTTATCTTTTCCTTGACGAGCTTTGCAAGCGGTATTTCGGCGACGGTCTGCGAGACTATCTCGTCCACGCTCCCGATCATCGAGACCGCTTCTTCCTCCGTGACTCCTTCTTCAATACGGTCGTCTATCATTTCACTGTAGAACGCTATGCGCTCATCTACATCGTCCTGCGGCAGACCTGCAAGCCCCGCCCTCAGCTCCGACAGAAATTGATCCTTATTCATGACTGTCCTCCTTGATCACAAACTGATATATCGAGTCGACTTCCTTCCACTCTTCCTTGAATTCTTCGATCCTGCCGACGCCGGCCGCCGTGATGCGATAGTACTTTCTGAGCCTGCCGTCGTGCTCGGCGGTCCTTACCGTCAGCATCTCGGCGCTCTCAAGCCGTTTGAGAATGGTGTAGAGAGTCGATTCGGAAAGCTCTATGTACGGCTTCAAGTCTTTGATGATCTTGTACCCGTAGGAGTCTTCATTTTTTATCGCGGCGAGAACGCAAACGTCCAGAAGTCCGCGCTTGAGTTGAATATCCATGCTATACCTCCCCTTGCGGAATACATCATATCACGAAGTATTGTCTTTGTCAAGAGTTTTTCGAAAACATTTCAGAATTTATTTTTCCCTTTATAAAAAGCTATGCCGCCCGAAGCCGGACGGCATAGCCTTTCTTGCATATTTTATTTCCGATAAACGATTTTATCTCACTTTCAATCCGTCGCCGAAGCCATTATCACTACGAAGCGGTCAAGGCTTTTGTCATAAACGGAAAGACAGAGTGCGCCCCACCACTCGTTGCCCTCGTCAAAGTATTCCGACCAGTTAGTCGTCCACTCGTACACCTCGAGCCCGTCCGTTCCGTTCGGGAACAGCGTGGCGTTGATCTTATCAAAATCCTCATCTTTACAGTTGTTCGGATACGGCGGAGCCAGAAACGCTTTTCGGTAGTTGAGTTTTTCGCCGTCCGCGGATACGGGAGCGAGCAGTTCATCAACGCTGATCCGTTTCGCGTCCGCTTTGCCGGCGTCGTAATGCCAGATCGCCTCGCCGTCATCGTCGAAGAACAGCCTCCGGCACGCCCGGACGAGCGCGAACCGGTGAGAATCACAGCCTCCAGTAATATTCTCATTCTCCACAAGGCAGTAGTCGATAACGCAATCGGGATATCCGGCGATCAGACCGTAGAACGGATCGTCCTTTATGATCCGTCCGCTCCCCGGGAGGTATTTTTCACCGTCCACGGACGGCATTTTGATCTCTTTCTTATTATCGGTTATCTCAGGACGCTTCTTTTTCGCCCTGCCGCCGAACGATTTTTCCGCGTCGTCGATCCCGATGTTCACCATACCGGCGGCGTACTCAACCATTTTGCAGAAATCTTTCGCATCGTATTCAAATCCGGTGATCGACGTGACCGTCATTCCCCTTGAAAACGCCTGCAAGACGCTCGATGGATCAAACGCGTTGTGCACCGCCGTCATAGCTCCGTTTTCCCCGGTGATATACAGACACGGCTCGTACGGATGGCAACTCAGTTTATACTTTTCGCCTCCGGCTTTAAGATAAGGAATGCCGCCCTTTCTGCCGAGGACGTATTTTTCATCGCTGTAAACCACGGTATCGTCTCGGGTGCTCATTTTTCTCTCCTCATTCTCGCCGCGCCGAGGCGGTCGTTTTCCGAAAAGTCAGAGTTTTCACTCTATCTCAAAATTTTCCGTCTTAAGGTCGCGGTAGTATCTGCCGCGCTCGGCGGTGAATTTCAGAACGCAATAGTCGGGGTCGGTGACGCCGCCTTTGTAGAACATCGTGTCGCCCCGCCTCCAGATCATCTCTTTCGACGCGCGGTCGGTCAGCACTTCCATTTTTCCTTTAAGCATTACGCCCTCGTATCTCAGTAGCCCTTTGCGGTAAAAATATATGCAGGCTCTCGGATCGTCCCGATACTGTTTCACCCTCATCGAAGATGTGTTCGTCGAGAAATAAAATTCTTTTATCCCTTCGGTCTTCCTCGGCTTAAGCATCGCTTTTACATTGGGGAACCCCTCTTCGTCAACGGAACAGATAAAAGCGACCTTCTGCTTTCCGATAAACCTTGCGATCTTTTCGTTGTCCATAATATCTCCTCCGTTTTTCTTTCCGTTTTACACCTTCAATTATATTTAATCACTAAAAAAAACAAAAGTAAAGTTTTTTCGGGTAAATACTTAAAAAGAATGGACCCGCCCTCCCGTATTTTCATACGGAAGGGCGGGCTTTTCTGTATTTTTACGCAAAAAGGCTTTGTTTCCCGGTTTACGACAGCTTCCAGCTTACCGCCTGCCGTCTTCCGGTGATGAAGCTGCGGTATATGCCGTCCTGCTTTACGAGTTCGTCGTGTTTGCCCTTCTGAACGATCTTTCCTTTGTCGATAACGATGATCTGATCGGCGCCTCTGACGGTTTTCAGTCTGTGCGCGATCATGATGATGGTCTTTTGTTTCGTAAGATTACCGATCGCTTCGGTCAGCTCTTTTTCGTTCTCCGGGTCGACGTTCGCGGTCGCCTCGTCAAGAATTATTATCGGCGCGTCTTTCATGATCGCGCGCGCGATCGAGATACGCTGCTGCTCACCGCCCGACAGCTCGGACGGAAAGTTGTTCAGGTGGTCGAGAAGTCCGACTTTATCGATCATATCCTTCGCACCGAGCGCGTTCTTTGATATTTCGGAAACGAGCTTGACGTTTTCATATACCGTCAGCGTGGGGATCAGATTGTAGAACCGGAACACGAAACCGACTGTCGACGCGCGGTAGTCGGCGAGCTCGTTGTCGGTAAGTTTTGAAATGTCCGCACCGTTCACCGTGATCGTCCCCTCGCTCGGGCTGTCGAGCCCGCCGAGAAGGTTTAAAAGCGTGCTTTTTCCGGCTCCCGAGGGACCGAGGATCACGACGAATTTGCCCTCGTCGAGCGTAAAGCTCACGTGATCGAGCGCGCGAAGCTCGTGATCTCCGCTTGTATAGATCCTTGATACGTTTTCAAATTGCACGATAGACATAGTTACCTCCGATGTATCCATAAGAATTGCCCGGGAACAGACGATAAAGCTTAATCATGAGTTCCCGGGCAAGCGGTCAGTTCTTTTTATTGTAGGAGCATCCCATTCCGCACGTCGCGCAGTTCCCCGTGCATCCGCCGGATTTCTGTTTTTTCTTTTTATCTTTCACAATTGAGAACACCGCTATTCCGACAACTGCAAACAAACCTGCAAGTGCGATTACGGTCGTCACGTTCTCTGCGATCCATGCAAACATTTTCGTATACTCCTTTCATTTTTTCAGATCTTTACTTTCTGAGTAAGCTTTGTCGCTTCCTTATATTTTTTGAAAAACAGCATATAGATCATAAATCCGAGCAGCAGGAACGAGGCGACAAGGCCGATAATGTTTACGACGAGTCCCGCGCCGGTCGCAAGACTGCCTGTGAAGAGGTTGCCGAACTGATTGATCATCAGGGCGATCGCGTAAGCGAAGCCGCACTGATAGCCTATGGCGAACCATGTCCACCTTGCACTGTTCATCTCACGCTTGATAGCGCCGATAGCCGCGAAGCACGGAGCGCAAAGCAGATTGAACACGAGGAACGAGAAGCCTGCGATCTTTGTCGCAAAAGCTGCTGCGATACCCGTCCAGTCGCCGTAGAGGATGCCCATCGTACCGACGATGTTCTCCTTTGCGACAAGTCCGGTGACGGAAGCGACGGCCGATTTCCAGCTGCCCCATCCGAGAGGCGCGAAGAGCCATGCAAACGCTTTGCCGAAGTACGCAAGGATCGAGTGTTCCATCTCTTCTTCGCCGAGCATGCGGAACGAACCGTCGACCCATCCGAAGAAGGATGCGAACCAGACGACGATCGTGGAGAGCAGAATGATCGTTCCGGCTTTCTTGATGAATGACCAGCCGCGCTCCCACGTGGAACGAAGGACGTTTTTAAGTGTGGGAAGGTGGTATGCGGGGAGCTCCATAACGAACGGAGCGGGATCTCCCGCAAATCTCTTCGTCTTTTTGAGCATCACGCCGGAGACGATGATCGCCGCCATGCCGATGAAGTAAGCCGAGACCGCGACCCACGGAGATTTTCCGAACAGAGCGCCGGCTACCATTGAGATAAACGGAAGCTTTGCCCCGCAGGGGATAAACGTTGTCGTCATGATCGTCATACGGCGATCGCGCTCGTTTTCAATAGTTCTTGACGCCATGATACCGGGAATACCGCATCCTGTGCCGACGAGCATCGGGATAAACGATTTTCCGGAAAGACCGAAACGTCTGAAAATACGGTCGAGTACGAAAGCGATACGTGCCATATAGCCGCAGCCTTCAAGTATCGCGAGCAGGAAGAACAGCACGAGCATCTGAGGAACGAATCCGAGGACGGCGCCGACGCCTGCAACGATACCGTCCTGAATAAGTCCGTAGAGCCATTCGGGAACTCTTGGCTCGCCTTCATCGTCCAGAAGCGCTTTATCGAGCAGCGCGGGAATGCCGGGCACCCACACTCCGTCATCAGCGGGATCGGGCTCCTCAAAGCCGTTTTCTTCAAAATATGCAACGGCTTCCTTGAACGTCATTCCGTTAGTCTCTTCTTCATCCGCTCCGTCCGGAACGGTGTCAAAGTATACCGTCAGCGTCGACGTTTCAAGCGTTTCGTCGTCCGTTACGTCGACTGTCGCCGATTCGGCGCCGGTAAACTCCTTCGCCTCTGCGATAAGCGCGTCGCCGTCGAACTCTTCATCTTCAAGATCGAACTCAAAACCGTATGCGGCAAACGCATTTGACGCGGCTTCAAAGTTTTCCGCTTTTTCTTCATAAGCGGACGAGCCGATGCCGAGCAAATGCCAGCCGTCGCCGAACACCCCGTCGTTCGCCCAGTCGGTCGCAAAGGAGCCGACGGTGACCATAGATATGTAATATACGAGGAACATCACGACAGCAAAGATCGGAAGACCGAGAAAACGGTTGGTGACGATCTTGTCTATCTTGTCGCTCTTTGTCAGTTTCTTTATCTGCTTTTTCTTGTAGCACGCTTTGATGACGTTCGCTATGTAGATATAACGCTCGTTGGTGATGATACTTTCCGCGTCGTCGTCAAGCTCGCTTTCCGCGGCTTTTATGTCCTCTTCGATATGACCGAGAACGTCCGCGTCGAGCTTCAGCTGCTCGAGCACTTTTTCATCGCGCTCAAAGATCTTGACCGCGTACCATCTCTGCTGTTCCTCGGGAAGATCGTGAACGACCGCTTCCTCGATGTGAGCGAGCGCGTGTTCCACAGGTCCCGAAAAAGAGTGCTGAGGGATCGTCTTCGCGCCGTTTGCGGCGGCGATCGCCGCCTCTGCCGCTTCTGCGATACCCGTTTCTTTCAGCGCGGAGATCTCAACGACCTGACAGCCGAGCTGGCGCGAGAGTTCGGCGATGTTTATCCTGTCGCCTTCCTTTCTCACGAGATCCATCATATTTATCGCAACAACGACCGGGATGCCGAGCTCGGTGAGCTGCGTGGTGAGATACAGGTTTCTTTCGAGATTTGTTCCGTCTACTATGTTGAGGATCGCGTCGGGACGCTCGCCGATCAGATAATTTCTTGCGACTACTTCCTCAAGAGTGTAAGGGGAGAGCGAATAGATGCCGGGAAGGTCGGTGATTATAACGCCGTCGTGCCGTTTGAGCTTGCCTTCCTTTTTCTCCACCGTGACGCCGGGCCAGTTTCCTACAAACTGATTGGAGCCGGTCAAGGCGTTGAACAGCGTCGTCTTTCCGCTGTTAGGGTTGCCCGCAAGGGCTATCCTTATGTTCATAATATATGCTTCCTTTCTGCTCAGATGAGCTTTGAACGATTAGCGTCCGCTAACCGGTGTCTGAAAAAATAAGCGGTTATTATTCGACCTCTATCATTTCCGCATCCGCTTTGCGGATAGACAGTTCATAGTTACGCACCGTGATCTCGATCGGGTCCCCGAGCGGAGCTACCTTGCGAACGTAGACGGGGGTGTGCTTCGTTATCCCCATATCCATAATGCGCCGTTTGACCGCGCCCTCGCCGTGAAGCTTTACGACGGTCGCGCTCTCGCCGATCTTTACGTCTCTCAGAGTCTTCATTATATATATTCCTCCTTGCAATAATTATCAAACCATGATCTTTCTCGCCAGCTCGTCGCTTATCGCGACGCGCGCTTCTTTTACTTTGACGATTATGTTTTCGCCGAGCGTATTGACGATCAGAACCTCTCCGCCGACGTTGAAGCCGAGGTTTTCAAGATGCTGTTTTACTTCCGGTGCTCCGCCGATCCTTTTGATGATCTGCGCTTCGCCGGGTTCAGCTAAACAAAGCGGTATCATTTTATCCTCCCTGCGCCGCGAATTAGCGTATGCTAACTCAATGCCTGAAAAATGCGGTTAGCCTTACCTAACCGTCTATCATTATAATTAGCCTATGCTAACTTGTCAAGAGGTTTTTGAAAAAAATATGCCGATTACCAATATTTTTTGATATTTTATTGAAATTTCACCGGTTTTAAGCTATAATTAGTAAGCACAGACTAACAGGCAGGGAGGAAAAATTCATGACGATCCGCGAATCCGGAGAAATGTACCTTGAAACGATATACGTTCTGTCACAGAAGTCTTCAGCCGTCCGCGGTATCGACGTCGGCGCCGAAATGGGATTTTCAAAGCCGTCTGTAAGCCGCGCGATCGGCATCCTTAAAAAAGACGGACTTGTTATAATCGACAGTCAGGGATATATCAAGCTGACCGAAGAAGGCGAAAAGAGGGCAAAAATCATTTACGAACGGCATACGCTCCTCAGCCGTCTGCTCATAAATATAGGCGTGGATGAGAAAACCGCCGAGGAAGACGCCTGCCGCATTGAGCATTATATAAGCGATGCGACTTTTGACGCGATAAAAAAACACGTTAAGGAATACGGCTCAAAGCAATAACTTTCCCGGGGTTTTGTGAAAAGGAAAACGCCGTATCTTTCGATTTACCGTCCGTACCCCGGCTCAATAACGAAATATCAAAACCGCGATTTGGTTGACAAATCGCGGTTTTTTGTCTTGATCGAGCTTTATCTGCCTGTGCTTCAGTCCGTCTTTCCGGGCCCTCTCTCTGTGAATTCATATTTGTCACGCTCGATATGGAGATCAAACTCCGTCTTCCCGCCGTCGGGCGAAACGAGTGTCATCACCGTATCGCCGGCGCGTTTGAAATCGGCGTGAATCATATACTCTTCAAGACCGTCAATATATCTTATATCAACGTCGCCGTATTTCTCGTCCTCAAGAGATACGGAATAGCTGCCGTCGAACTTATAGTCGCCGCTGCCGCCCATTATTTCCGTGCTGTAAACCGGAGGATTGAGAAGACAGATCACCGTCAATACAATGACGGCGGCTCCTCCGATCGCCGCGCCTGTCGCTTTGATCTTTTTGTCCTCGAAAACAAAGACGGGATAAAGTATCATCCCCGCGGCGCAAAACAGAACGATCAGTATATATCTCGGCATTTAAAACTGAAAATCCGAGAAGTATCCGAAATACGAAAATCCGGTCAACGCGATCATCGGAAGCAGGATCAGATATCCCCACCATTTGCCTTTTTTCATCCAGTAGCCGACAAAGCCCATAGGGAAGCAGAGCAGCGTCCAGATGAACCAAAACTTGTAGTATCCGAACAACGACCATCCGAGTTCGCTGAACGGAACCTGTATCAGGTAAACCAGCGGTTGGCTTATAAGAAAGAACACAAAGCATTTCAGCGCAGAGTCGAGGTTGGACTTGCTGTTCATAATTATCAGAATCCCAAACAGTATCCAGACCTCGAAAGATACCGCGATCGTGTGGAAAGAGGTATAGTGCAGCGCCGGAATGAGCGCCATGACGGCAGTAAATACACCCGCGGCGAGTGCAAATATGATAAGTTTCGGCCACGTCAGATCGATCCCGCCGAACAGTTTTTTAATTGCTTTTGTCATCATAATACTCCCGTTTAATTATACGTTTTGATATGTCATTCTTCTCTGCAAACCGGAATTTGTCAATCTTTCAAAAAAACGACCTTATATTCTCGGTTCATTGTATTAATATCTTCTTCGGTTATTTCATCCGGTGAAAAACGGTTTTTATGGCAGAGCCTTAATAAGTTAAGATATGAAAGATTGGGCATTTCTTTTTCTATAAGTTCCAATATTTTAAACTTGCTTGAACAGGATCTTCCGGTGCAGAAATAATAATCTGACAGTGCCGTAGTAAGCACAATCTGTGTCATTATACGGATTGTGGGGCGCTTTCGCATTTCGGTATACGCCGAAAACCACTCGGAATTTTCTTTTGCTAACAGCTTTAGCTGCTTCTGTTCAAGTTCAACGGAAGTTTGCACATCGTCCATCGTCGGTCTTTCAAGCGTGGATAATATGTCCTCTCCGTATAGAAGTTTACCGCTGTCAAGCATACGAAAGATTTCTATCGGTCGTTCAATAAGGTCCTTGTTGTCTATGCTTAAATCGAAATTATAGTTATAGGGATGCAGCAAATGTCTTTCGCTGTAAATGGTCTGTGATATGGGAATGTCGTTGTTTGTTTCACGCTCCACTTTAGAAATCAAATCTTTGATATTCTTTTTTTCCTTCTCATAATCATACCGGTCATAAATTATATGTACCAAATCAATGTCGCTTCCGACATTTCCTGTATATGTATCGTCAGACAAAGAGCCGACAAGGATGATTGACTTAATACTTTTGACAGCCTCAACAGCTTTCAAATAGATATTAATGATTTCCCAAGCCCGTTCTTTGGTCTTATTATGCATAGCGCTTTCCCATTCAAACATATATTGATTCTCTCACAAATCCCGGTTTGCCGGATCCTTTATTTTTTCTCATGCCGGCGGACCGCTTTATTCATCGTTTCATTTGCTTCTTCGTCCCATACCGTTCTCTCGGGGCCGAGCGTGCCGTACATCGTATTTTCAAAAGAATACGTCATCTTCGCCTCTTTGATAAGTCTTTCGTTTTCCACGTCGTCGCCGAAAGTGCCGAGCCTGTCGTAAACGTCTTTCGTTATCTCGTAGTCGTACTGCTCGCGTCCCTCGCGGCTGGTATACATGATCTCGGCGAAGTACCGTCCCGTTTCGGGATCATAATACGCCGTCCAGTTGTTGCCCTGTTTTTTTGTTTTCATATATTTTATCACTCTTTTGCGTTACTGTTTTGTAATACCGCGCCGTCCCGGCTTTCTGCCGGGCCCGCGGCCGCGTACTCGTAATACGCGTAATTGTCCGGAGAGGACGTCTCGCGGCACATAAAATCATATACCTGATCGCGGAGCTTTTTTCTCGCGGCGCGCTCGCCGAGCGAAACGTCGGGGTAAAACAGTTCCGACACCGTGATCGTCAGACGAGGAGGGAGATTTTTCAGTATCTTGCGCCTGCGGTAAGTCGTGACGAACGCCGCCGCAGGAACGGCGTCCCTTACGGGATACGTGAAGCTCGCATCCGGAAAGGAACGTATGCCCGTGTACCACGGCCAAATGTGCGCCTCGGGATATATCGCGACCGTGCGCCCTTTCCCGACGCGGAATGACAGCGCTTTCGTAAACGAGCGCAGTCCGGAAGCTCCCTTCGGCACCGGGATCCCGCCGAGAAGCTGTACCGGGACCCGCAAAGCCGGCGACGAAACAGACTGAGGACCGACGACCACGTGCGCGAACCTCGGAAAACATATAAGCGTCGGTGTATATGCGTCCATCATACCCTGCGTATGGTTGCCGTAAAGATAACATCCCGTGCCGCGCAGTTTGCGAACCGCCCGCCTGTTTTTAATCCGCAATCCGAACACGGTCTTTCCGATGATCCAGACGACCGGCGTCGCTATTATCCTGTAACAGACGAATTCCGCGGCACGCCAGAGCGGATTTTTGATCACGAAACGGAAATCCGAAGGCACCGGTTTCGAATTGAGCGCGGTGGAAGCAAAATCGTCGTTTACGGGATCACTGTAAATGATAGTTTTCTTAGCCATTATCTGCCCTTGTCTTCATGGACCTGTATTATCATCTGCTCCATACGGTCCATACAATAGTCAAAATCGAACTGTTTTGTATATCCGAGATATTCTTTGCTTCTGGCATCCTTCTCGTCCGGGTGGTCGAGCCAGTAATCTATCTTTTTCGCGAGATCGGAACTGTTGTTGCACGAAAAAAGATTTTTTTCGTCGAGAGCGAAAAAGCGTGTGGCGCTGCGCGGGGAATCGGAAATGACCGGCACAAGCCCGCACGATATCGCCTCGAGGCACGAGATCGCCTCGATCTCGATCTCCGCCGGATGAACGTAAAGATCGGCGGTGTTGATCATTTCAACCATTTCCCGCCGGTTGAAAAATTTGAAAATCGGCGGATTGGAAAGACTCTCGGAATGCTTTTCCAGCTTGTCCTTCAGCGGTCCCTCGCCCGCGAAAACGAGCCGGATCGTCTTTTCGTACCGACTCTTTCTGACCGCGTCGATAAGTACCCGGTGTGATTTTTCCCTGCTGTAACGTCCTGTGAACAGGATCACCTGCTGCCCGGCAAATTCCGCCGGGCGCTCGACGTACGCAGGGCGGAAATCTCCGCTGACACCGTTTGATATAACGAACGCGTTCGTTTTCCCTCCGTAACGGTCAAATACCCTGCGGATAAACTCGGTCGGAAAATGGACTCCGTCGACGTATCTGTAAAAATGGCGGTAAAACAGCCGGTAGATCTGTTTGTTGAGAAATACGTTGTTTTTCATGCCCAGGTGGCTCGATATATTTTCCGCCTGACAGTGGAATCCCGCCGTAACGGATATGCCGGTTCCGCGAAGAACGTGGAGAGCGGCAACGCAGAGCGGCAGCGGAGTCATAAGATGGACGTGATCGACCCCGTCGAACGCCTTTTGCAGCGTTTCTCTGTCCGGCTTTGCCACCACTACACCGTTGTTATTCAGATATTTTTTTACGGGACCGATCCCGAGCGATTTTACAACGTAAAAGTCCGTCTGTCCCCTCCTGTCCTCGTCGGGACAGACCACCCGCACGGTATGTCCTTTACCGCGTAAAGAACGTATGAGGTTCATGGCGGCGATCGTCGTCCCGTTGTTTTCTTCTCCGAGCACGTCGCATACGACACAAATTATCATATTTTATCCTTTCCGGTCAGTCCGCCTGAGGACGCCGCCGTTATACTCACCAGATTTTAAGATGTCCGCATCGGTCTGTTTATATTTTGTGTGTTATCCCTTCAACTCCGATTTATCGAATAATGCCGGGAGTCTGTCTTCGCCGACATATTCTCATTGTCCGAATTCATACTCAAAAGAAGCGGAACCGGTGCAGAATTCAAGCAGCGTTTCACCGTTCACGCTCAGTTTGTACGCGGCGCGGCATGACGCGCTCTCGCGGATGGTACGGATCATCGCCCCCGCGGAAGGAGCGGATAACGGATGCGCGGCTTTTTCGATAAGCTTTGCCGAAAAGCGCAGCTTGCCTTGCTTGATCTCGATCTCTCCGTCTTTGATACAGACCGTCCGCGCCCGTTTATACGTGGCTATCCGGTATTCTTTTCCGTTGATAAATACGAAGCCGATGATCCCGGTAAATCTGAGAAAGCCGACCGGTATCTCAGCCACAGACAGCATAAGCGAGCCGCCTTCAAAAAAAGTGTGTGTCCACGCATACTCCCGCGGGAAGGAATATCCTCTGTCACCCTCGATATATCCCGCGCCGCCGTTCATATCATACGTTTTCCCGTTTATCAAGACCGACCCGGAAAGCTCGTGTATCATGCTGTAAACGCTGTGACGGCATTCCATAAAAGGTACGAATCTGAAAGGACCCATAATGTCCCCTTTGATCGGTGAAAAGGAGCCGAACCCTATATGTCCGCGCATGGATACTCCGTCTCCTTCGAGGTCGAGCGTCAACCCTTCTTTTGTGAAAGAGGATCTTCCCAAACCGACTCCGAAGCCGTCTTTGAGGTCGCGGTATTCTTCGGATGAAAACGGGACGCAGAACGAAGCCGAATCGGTTATTATCTGCAGCGAAGCGGTGGTCACGCCCGCCGCGCGGTGATACGCGGGAATAAACGCGACCGTTCCGTCTTTACCGCAGCATTTGAAATATCTCCCGAAAAAATAATTTTTCAAAACGTTTTGTCTCCCGCTTTTTAAGCAGATCCCTTACGATCGGAATCATTTGTAATACTTTTCAACGCCTCCGTAACCGACGATCAGCTTGTTTTCTCTCGTCCTTTTTATGAAGTTTTCAAGCCGCTTTTCAAATTCTTCAGGACGCTTCCTCGCAGCGTTAATATAAGCTATGCGGATCCTTTTGTACGGCTCCGAAAACGACTGATAGTTCCGCCACGCGGCGGCGTCCTGACGGATCTTTTCAAGGATGTCTTCGGGAAATACGAACTCGGCGCTTAAAACGTCTTCCACCGAAATTCTGACTTTCGGATGGATCATACCGCACCGGTCGAGATATTTCAGCCGTTCGATATTCGGCTGCGAATAGGCGCTGCCTTTTCTGCGCGGGGTAAAGCGGCGCAGCTGATGCAGCTCGTCAAGAGTCCCCGCCTGACCGTCGATCCACCCGAAGCAGAGCGCTTCTTCGACCGCGTCGTTATAGGAAACTCCCGCCTCCCCCGAGCTTGCGGACGGAAAAACGAACCATATTTCTTTTTCAGTCTCAAAATTCTTTGAAAGCCAGTCCCGCCACTCACCGCGGTCGGCGCAGAATACCGTCTTTTTTTCACTCATAGCAGTAACCAATATATCCCGTTTTACCTTGTTCGTCTTTCTGTATTACCTCTGCAAACCGAATTCTGTCAGTTTATTTTACAATTTTTATTTTCCTATAGCGTCCAGCATTTTAAGAACAATTCTGCTTGAATTGTCTGCCGCGATATCTCCGAAATTTTCATAGCTCTCGTGTGCTTTCCCGTCAGCTTTGTCGGAAAGCGCACGGATCACCACGAAAGGAATTTTGTATTTGATGCAGACAACGGCTGCAGCCGCCCCTTCCATCTCGCATGCGTAGGCGTTATAGTCGTCCTGCAGCTTTTTCACATATTCACTGTTTGCTATAAACTGATCGCCTGTCGCGACCGTTCCCTTGAAGACGTGATCTTCACCTATGACTTCGACCGCTGCATCGTAAGCGAGCTGTACAAGCTGCTCATCGCAATCGTAGTATACGCCCGGCTCGCCTCCGAATCCGGGATCGCCCGAACGCCATTCAAATCCATCGTTTGAAAGAATGCCGTAATCGTGCTCGACAAGGCGGGAGGCAATGACTTCGTCGAGCACCTGCGGTTCATCCGCGACGCCTCCGGCAATGCCCGTGAATATAACTTTTGAAATTGGATATGTATTCAGCATATCAGTGACGCCGGATGCAGCGCGTATCTTTCCGATACCGGAGTGTGTGATAACGACCGGTTGACCGCGCAGACTGCCGACGTGATATTCTACATCTGCCACGGTATCCACGCGGTCGATCACCGCTTCCCCCAGCAAAAGGTCGATCTCGTTATCCATAGCTGAAATGATACCGATATATTCCGTCGGTTCTTTGGATTTTGTCGCACATCCGCAAAAAAGTGTCGAAAACGCTAAACATACCAAAAACAGTGCAGTCAGTCTTTTTTTCATTCGTTTTTTCCTCTTAATTGATTTGTTGCTATATACGTATTCTCTGTGTTACGGAAGGCCGACCTCACAAATCCCGGTTTGTCGGGACGATTCTTTCGTTGGTTTTCCTTTGAAGCCGGGATTTGTCGATCTCTTGCAGAGAGGATCAAGCTTTGTTGAACTTCTCCTTCGGCTGTTTGCACCTCGGGCAGCGCCAGTCGTCCGGCAGGTCTTCAAAAGCAACACCGTCGTGCTCGGCGGGATCGTAAACGTAGCCGCAGATCGAGCAGACATATTTTCCGCTTGCCTCCACGGCGCTGAAATCGACCTCTGCAAGCACCGTCGGAACGGGATGATCGAGATCCATCACGCGCTTCGCTTCGAGATTCTCATATCCCTGCGGCGTGTGCGTTCCGCAGTAAACCGTCGGATGATTGCGAACGAAATCACGGACGCGGTCAAGCGTCTCGCGCGCCGCGGGAAGATCTTCAAACACGACCGAAAGCTTGTTCTCATACAGAGCCTCGTCCATGTAGGTGATATCCCCGTGGAGCATATAGAACAATCCGTCGTCCTCGACAATCACGATACTGTTTCCGTTGGTGTGACCTTTGGCTTTGATGAAATAAACCCCGTCCGCGATTTTCTGACTGTCCGGGAAATTGTAATACGCGCCGTCCGTGTATTCAACAGGCACGATATTATCAAGTCCCTGAAGTTCGGCGGCGGATACTTCTTCCGCGCCGACGTAGATCTTTGCGT
The DNA here is from genome assembly GCA_017445115.1 of Clostridia bacterium. Next base: position 69,544 of record JAFSUU010000032.1, read on the forward strand.
TCGGGAAGGACCTGAGCTCTCCCGAGTGGTCGGCGTGCTTATGCGTCAAAAGGATCTTTGTGACCTGCTCCGGCTTATACCCGAGCGCGGCGAACGCTTCCATATAACTGCAAATATCTTTGCCGGTAAAGATGGGGCTGTTTTCGTCCGGTACTTCCTCCGGCGTTCCGGCGGGAAGTCCCGTGTCGACGAGGATCACCTCGTCGCCGGTGTCTATCAAATAATTCTGCAGACTGCCGCGATAGCGTATGTTCTTGTCGAACTTATCAACGCCTTCCTCGCCGCCGAAGATAAACGGCTGGGTGTAGAAGCCGTCTTTTCTGAATTTTACCGCTTTGATGACCATTTTCGGCATCCTCCTCTTTCAGATCACTTTTCCGCCGGCTCCCATTTGCATCTGACGGGAGATACGATGGAGCCTTCTTTTTTCATTTCGGCGAACGCCTTGTCCACGACCTTGCGATCGAGCCCTGTCAGTTCGGCGACTTTCCCCGCGTTCAGCGGTTCTCCGGCTTTTTTCATTGCCTCAAGAATGATTGCTTTCTCGTTCATTTTTGTTTCCTCCTGATAAAGAATTTGATATTATTGATATGCTTATTCAAATCAATCCGTAACGTCAACGTCGGGAATGATCATAAGTTCATAGTCCGGATACATTGCTCCGATCTCGGAATACAGCGTCTGCATCGCTTCTTTTCTTTCAATATCGAAACTGACGACGACGTCGAAACGGATCGTCTTTTTTTCTGTGTCGGCGTAAAAACCGTGCATCTGCAAAGCCCAGTCGTGCGAGAGAACCGCTTTCTGAACGGCGTTTCGCATTTGCGCCGCCTCATCGTCCGAAGTGTTGAAAGAATAGACGCCGATACCCGTCAGGATAATTCCTGTCTTGTGAAAGACGTCGACCTGTATTTTGCGGGTGATCCGGTCTACGTCGTCAACACTGAGAGAATCGGGAAGTTCGATATGCACCGAGCCGTAGTTCTTGTTCGGGCCGTAGTTGAAAAGCGTGACGTCGTACGCGCCGAGCACTTCCTCTTCCGCGCAGATGATCTCTTTCAGTTCTTTGGTCGTTTCCGCGTCCTCGCGTTTTCCGATTATATCGTTCAGCGTTTCGATCATCATTTCGATACCGGCTTTTATGATGAATCCGGCGATGATAACGCCGACGTACGCTTCAAGCGATACGCCCCAGATCAAATATATGATTGCCGAGGCAAGCACCGATGAGGACAGGATCGCGTCAAAGAGCGCGTCGGATCCGGAGGCGGCAAGCGCGCCGGAGTTGACCTTTTTGCCCTGCTTTTTTACGTACGTCCCGAGTATCAGTTTCACGACGATCGCCACGGAAATAATGATGATCGAAACGGCGCTGTAATCGGCGGCTTCCGGCGTGATGATCTTCTTGATCGACTCCACAAGCGACGTGATGCCGGCGTAAAGCACGAGCGCGGCGACGATCATGGAGCTTAAGTATTCGATCCTGCCGTAACCGAGCGGATGCTTTTTGTCCGGCTGCTTCGCGCCGAGCTTTGCGCCGATGATCGTAACGACCGACGACAGCGCGTCGGACAGGTTGTTGACCGCGTCGAGGATAACGGCGATGGAGTTCGAAACAAGTCCGACAAACGCTTTGAACCCGACCAGAAACAGGTTCGTCACGATGCCGATAATACTTGTTTTTACTATCGTTTTTTCTCTTTTTACGCTTAATTCTTCAATGTTATTGTTTGACATCCTGACCTCCTTAAACGATCGTATTCAGTTCTTCTTTAATAATTATCCGATCGCTTTTTCGACCGCCGCGCGCACGTCCTTCATATCCGCGGTCGGTTCGAAGCGCGCGATCACTTTGCCTTCGCGGTCAACGAGGAACTTCGTGAAATTCCATCCTATATACGTCTTATCGCCGAATTTTTTGTTGTTCATTTTCGCAAACCTGTTCAGCATCGCGTTCTTTACGCCTTTCCCGAATCCCTCAAAAGGCTTTTCGGAGGCGAGATATGCAAACAGCGGATCAGCGTTGTCGCCGTTTACGTCGATTTTTGCAAACTGCGGGAATTCCGTTCCGAATTTCAGCGTGCAGAATTCGTGGATCTCGTCGTCGCTGCCCGGCGCTTGTCCCGCAAACTGATTGGACGGGAAATCGAGGATCTCAAAGCCCCGGTCTCTCAGATCCTTATACATCGCCTCCAGCGGTTCGTAATGCGGCGTGAAACCGCATCCTGTCGCCGTGTTGACTATCAGCAGAACTTTTCCCTTGTATTCCGAAAGGCTGACGTCGGATCCTTTTCTGTCTTTTACGGTAAAATCATATACTGTCATTTTTCATTTCCCCCTGCGATCATTTAGTATCTTTATTTCTTTCCTGATCGAGCATCTTATAAAGGATCCGGTACAGGTCAGCTGCTTCGTCAGGCGTAAGATCGAATTCTTTTGCGATAGACTCCGGCACGAAAAGCGCCTTGTCCTGAAGTTTTTTGCCGGACGGCGTCAGCGTAATGACGATGTTTCTCTCGTCCTCGCCGTCCTTGTCTTTTTTTACATATCCTTTGCTTTCAAGCTTCTGCAAAAGCGGGGCTACCGTGTTCGATTTTAAGCAGAGAGCCTCGCATAAAAACTTCTCGTTAACCTGCTTTTCCTCCCAAAGCACCATCATAACGATATACTGTGTATATGTTAAATCGAGATCATCGAGAAGCGGCTTATATTTACGCGTTATCATATTGGAAACCGCGTAAAGCGGAAAGCAAAGCTGATTTTTCAGTCTTAAAGCGGAGTATTTATCTTCCATAATAATCACCTCGAATTTATATCGCACGCGACTTAACTGATCATATTATATCGCATGCGATACGATTTGTCAAGGGGGGTACAGCGAAATTATTGTTAAGTATATAGAAAAGCCGGCGGTCAAGCGCCGGCTTATTCCACTCAATGTCTTATTTGTTATCTATTGTATAAATCACGGTTTGTCGGGATCATTGTGTTCCGGTTTTCGTCTGCAAACCGGAATTTATAAGTTTCAGATTTTTCGAATGTAGCTTGAACATATCTTATCCGTATGAATCGTATCGAAGTAAGCTGTAACTGCGTCAATTTGTTAAAATCTGACCGCTCCTTATTCATCCGCTTTCTTCTTTGAATAATATACCAAGCCGCTGTCCCGTTTAATTTCCGTATATCCCAGTTTTGTATAAAAAGAATTAGTTCTTATATTCCAGTCGGGTGTGTCCAGGGCAAACTCTTTTACTCCGTGAAACATTGATTCTATTTCTTGCATCATAAAAGATCCGTAGCCCTTACGGAAATGTTCCGGCGCAACAAAGATCCTGCCGATGTTCAGCGTATCTCCTTGCAAAAACAGGATCGCTCCGCCGACGATCAAGCCTTCGTCCGTCAATTTATACAGGTGACCTTGTCTTGCCATTTCCGTATAAAATGAATCCGACATATACCCGGGAGGACCTCCTGCCGACGGCCCGCCCATGAAAATATCGCTGTCAAATGCGCGCTTTGAAATTCCGTTCAGAGTCAATGCATCTGACGTACCCGCCTTTACTAACTGTAAACTCATAATCTGCACTCCATTTGAATATCAAAAGGCTCATCTTCTACACAGGAAGGTATCGGATGTTCACTCAGTTTGAAGCCCATTGCCTTGTAAAAATCAATGGTTTCCTCGGCAGAACAGCAGGATGCGTACAGGGCAGAAGCCCCACGGCCTCTTGCATAATCAGCGACAGTTTCAACCAGCCGTCGTCCGATTCCGCACCGTCTGAATTCGCGGGAAACATGAAAACTGTCAATGA
>JAFSUU010000033.1 GCA_017445115.1 Clostridia bacterium
TCTTCACCGAGGAATGTGTCCTCCGGACGAAGCGTGAACTCAAGATCCCAGTTGACAAGATCATCGGAGGAAAAAACGCGCCAGTCGTCCATGCGATAGATAGGCTGCCCCGGGCCGTAATCGTGGCTGGAAAAGAGATATGCCTTGCCGTCAAAAATGTGCACGTGCGGGTCGCAAACACCCATATCGGGGAAAACACGTCTGAAATCGCCGCTCATAAGATTTTCACCACCTCCGAAAGTATTTCTTATTTCTTCGACACTCCCCGCCGTCATGTAGTAGAGGTAACTGTACGGTTCGTCGAATCCAAGCCCGAAAACGCCGATCGGTGCCACATAATTCGTAGAGTCGGAGCCCGGGTTTGCGGATCCGTCATACAGGAACCGACCAGCGAGCAGAGACTTAGCCCTAGGTGAAAACAGCCCGATGCCGTAATCGCTGTCGTCCGTCCAGGCGCACCACTTTTCATTATTTCCGTCCTTAAGCTGAAATGCGGGTTGTCCGGCCCAGAACGGCAGATTCCGCTCAACGCGCAATTCATCGCCGGTCCAGGGCTTATCCCCGTCATAGAAACAGAAGTTTCCGAGTGCGCTGACGGTATAAAAAGCCGGAAGCTCCTGATCTCTGTCTGACCATGGCGTATTAAGAAAATCAACTACCGTATTATTCACGGTAAGCCCGTTTTCCGTCAGTTTATACACGTTCGTGTAATAGGTTTGTGTGAACATGTTGTTCTGCGCCCAATCGAGGGAACGACAGACGATGCGGATCTCATCTTCGGTTTTTTCGACGGCAACAAGCTTGCTGTGATTGCCGTACTGGTCGCCGCCCTGAACGGGATTATATCCCCATTCGGTGTCGACGTACATGGCGTTTTCATAACCCTCGATCTCCTGCGGTCCGTAATATGACTGCTGCACGAGACGGCCGGTGTCATGATTGTTCAGCAGATTTCCGTAGTTGCTGTTCGTTTTGTCTTCAAACCATGAGAGGCCGCCGCCCCATTTCAGGTTGACGCCCGCTTTGAAATGATCGTTTTCGATGAAAAGAATATCATCCTCCGGTGCTTGCTGCAAGGCGCAGGTGAAGTCAGAAACGCTGAGTGTGCAGCTCTGACCGGCAACAATCGGTTCGAAGCGCACTGAAATCAGACGCGACGCGATCTTGCGGTCAAAATAACCGTCGAGCAGCATTGAGGCGCTTTTGGATCGCGAACTAAGCAGCAGTTCTTCCTCAAATGTTTTCCTGCTCATCTTGTATGAAACGACGACGCGAGTAGCCGCCGTGGCCTCATATGAAAAACTGATACGGTTAAATTTTAATGTTCCCGAGGTAAGCGGAGCTTTTGCCGTATAACCGTTTGTTATATCCACAGCAGAAAAATTCAGCTTAGGAACAGGTACTTCGTTTTTTACCTCGATCCCTCCTTTAAACAGTCCCAAAAACATAAATATTGACAAGAACAATGATACAATCTTTTTGAATAATAATGCCATAGGAGATCCTTTCTCGTTTCAGCAAACTGTTTTTAGGGGATTCCGGTCGTATCGTTCCCATGGAAACACATCTACGACCGCCTCCCTTTCCATTACCTGCTTCATATCAACAGTTTATAACAAATCTGCTGAAAAATCAAGATAATAGTGCGATCATCGTTCGGTAAACACGTATCGTATACCGAAAACAAATGTCATTGATTTTCTGTACGCCCCTGATAATTCCGGTTATTGAAATCACGCGTTTGACTCACAGTCGTGGACGGTGAACCCCGGCTGTTTTGCGGATAAGCTGAAAACCTTTATGAAGTCGAAAAGGAGCAAAAACATGGAAAAACCAATAAGGAATCTTGATACCTGTTATTTCAGAGCCAAGCGTGACGGAAAATGGGAAAGCCTCTGCTTTACTGATTTAACAGAGGGAGAACAAAAAGAAGTTACTTCCGGAAAGTTGGCAGAGTGGCTGCAATCGCTCTGCCTTTATCTGGCTGACAGAGTCCGAGCTATCGGTGACGAATTTGACATTATAGGGGAAACTGAATATAGCTAAATCTTTATGAAGAACTGATTTTCACGTATAACAATAAGACCTTGCAGTCAGGTATGGTTTGTCGAACCGTACCTGACTTTTTAATGACAATCGTTTTTAACGATTTACAAGGCTTTTCAGATAGTTTTCAACGTTCAGATATCGGATGCTTTCCGATTCCGCCGCATCCCCGCGGTAAATCACATATTTGCCGACGATCTTTCCGAAACGGTGTTCTGAAGCGGCACATTTCTGATGATCAATAAGGTGCCGATACTGTTCCGGGACAAGTTCCCTGCTGTGTTTGATCTCATAAATTCGGCAGGAAACCGACGATGGATCATACACAACCATATCGAATTCCCCAACGGCGAACTGTACGCGGTACACTTCCGAGCGCGGCAGAGCGAGTTTCGTTTCAAGAAGAACGATCTCCTCCATGATGAAGCTCCTGACCGTGTCCAATACCCGGTTAAGAATGACCGTGCGTTCCGACGCGTCCAGATAGCCGAACTTTTCATCAAGCAGCAGTGCGTTCACCAACGCTTCCGCCAATGCGTAACGCATACCCGGCTGACTGAAAACGGACCTCGTTGTTTTTCCTCCGGGTTCCGGTAAATAGATCTGATCGATATCCGTTACAAGATCGAGAAGCGAAAGATATTCCTTGATCTGGCCCCCGTGCGCTTCGTCGATCTCAATGCTTTGTTCTTCTTTTTCAAGAATGTCCAGCATGGTTTTCAGCGAGCGTTCTACCTTTTCACGGTCGATATTGTTTTCAAGATCGATCGGCTGCTCTCTGTCCTTCAGCAAATTACGGGAGGCAACGGAAAGGTCGGAAGACCGGAAGGTACGCGTGAGGACTTCTTTGGTAAAGCGGTGGTTCATGTCCTCCACAACGCGGTTGATGGCGCTTGTCAGCTCGCCTTTTTCATACAGATCGTAAAGCAGACGGAAATGACCTCCGTCCTGATAGTATTTCAGCGAGTGCTGAATGTTGTGCGCGATGGCGCTGTTGATATATTCATCCGCGCTTTTCTTGGACGCAAAGGTAGATGTTTCGTTGTAATTGACGCCGCTCACACTCATCGTGCCGCCGTAGCGGATATATTCGTCGATGCCGCGGATGCCCAGGACCGTTTCAAACTCACGGTACGGAATAAACGTGGTATGAAGCATAATGCAGCGGTCGTACAACTGATCCTGCTCCGTGAAAACAAAACCGAGAGAATCCGTTCCGGAAAGGACGATCTTCATACCGCTGGCTGCGTAAATATCCGAGAACAGCGCCGCCCCCTCGATGAAGTCTTTCATCAGAGTGACTTCATCAATAAACACGTATTGATATCCGTGTTTTTCCAGATACCGCAGATCGGCATTGACTTCCGAAAGGGTATTTGCCTGACGGATCTGAAGAAACGCCGCTTTATCCAGCTGTTCGGGCGTCATTTCAAGGATGATCTGACGGATCATCGTCGTTTTTCCGGTACGGCGCAGACCGTACAGAATGAATACCTTATCCTGCTGATCGCCGAAAACATCATCACGCAGCGTTTGATAGCATTCACGGTGACGGTACCTTCTGACCGGCGCCGCCATTTTGACGAGCTGTTCTCCGATGCGGACGTAGCACTTGAAATCGTGCGTTGTCTGCCTGCGTTTCGGCTCGTCGGCAACGGCGCGCTTCAGCTCCTTCAGCTTGCCTTCAAGCTCTTTTCGTTTTTCGATACCGTTACGAAGCTCGTCCACTTTATCGAATTCAATATACGTTTCAGTCCTCTTGCCGCCTTGGGTTATGCGGTGGTAATAGTACTCTTTCCCGCGAACCTTTTTTTTCGTGATACTACCTGCCGGCAAAAGAGAGATCTCTTTTTCCAGTTCTTCTATGTCAGGGGTTTTATCTGTTATATCCA
>JAFSUU010000034.1 GCA_017445115.1 Clostridia bacterium
GCGTTGTGCTGTCCATTCGAAAGAGCGACGTTGTATTTCAATTGGCGGCGTTGCTGCATGACGAAGCGATCTGTATGGAAGATTTAGATGACTTCAGCGATGAATTGAAAGAGTCAGTCAAACGGATTCTTCAGTATTAATTTCGCTGAAAGAGAATTCGTATACAGGTGAGCGTTATTGAGTTATATAGATATTTATTTGGCTGACCCAGTCATTTCCTCCTCACTCCCGTTCTGGAAAACGGAAACGGTAACAATACCGGATTTCCTGAAAATCGTTAGAGATAATGAATACCGGCAAAACAGAAACAAATACGCTGCATATTCTGACGAACCGTATTTCAAGCTGATTCACAGAATGCAGGACTTACAAAAACCTATTTTATCGAACAGATTCAGTATTGAAAATATCAGTATTGCCGATTTCTCACGTCATATCGGAGAGTGTTATGTGGACGGGGGCATTTCTGAAGCGGATCTGACAGAGTACATAAACCATCCTGTATACGATTCCGCTTTATGGCTTGCCGTAAAAGATAGCCTGACCGAAAAAACAGTTGCCACCGGTATTGCCGAACTGGACACCCGTATAGGCGAAGGCATTTTGGAATGGATTCAAGTTTCCCCGAAATATCGTCGTATGGGGCTTGGTGAGTTTGTTGTTAATGAACTGCTTTACAGAATGAAGGGGAAAGCTGATTTCGTTACTGTCTCAGGCAAAGTCAATAACAAAACAAACCCGCTCGCACTATATGAACACTGCGGGTTTTCTGAGATAGTGATTTGGCACGTTTTAACTAAAAAATAGTTTTCAATGCTGTCGGTATTGCGGCGGCATTGTTTTTTAAACAGAATGAACTTTTTATCGTTCTGTTCCGACTATATGGGTGTAAGGCCTTTCAAAAAATATGAAGGAGGTGATACGGTTGACATTTGAAGAACTGCTTCAAGAGGTAGAACCCGCGCTGCAACGGTACGTCCGCTTTCAGATCGGAAACAAACAGGACGCGGAAGATATTTTGCAGGAAACGCGTCTTGCCGCCTTCCGGTCTTTCAGCTCCTTGCGGGACCAACGGAATTTCCGGGCGTGGGTTGTAGGCATCGCACGGCGTAAGTGCGCGGACTATTATCGCCTGCGCAAACCGGAACTCCCGCTGGACGAGCTGCCGGAGGACGCGCTCACGCAAAGCCTGCACGGGCTCGTTTCCCCGTCGCCCGTCCGGGAAACGCTTGACGATCTCAGCGACCGTGACAAAGAGATCCTTCGGCTGTTCTACTTTGAGGACCTGCCGCAGGAGAGGATCGCCAATATGCTCGGTATCCCTGTGGGCACGGTCAAAAGCCGCCTGCACACCGCAAAACGGCATTTTAAAAACCGTTATCCATATCCACCGAAAGGAGAAAAAACAATGCTTACAAAAATGCCGAAAACCATACCAGAGTATACCATCACGCCGTCGGAGCAGCCGCCCTTCCCCGTGATCTGGGAGGAGATCATCGGCTGGTTTATCGTGCCTGAAATCGGCGAAAAGCTGGAATGGGCCATGTATGATTTCCCTGAACGCAAACGCATGGAATATATGACCGAAGAGGCGGTCGCCCTTGCCGAGGTGCATGGGATCGAGGGCGTTGAGATCCTTGTGAAGGAATACGAACCCATGGAAAACAACCGGATCGACGACCGGAAGTATAACGAGCGCCGTCTGGTGGCGCAGCTGACCGACAGCCATTGCCGCATTTTGGCGGAAAGCCACGAGCAGGGCGGGGTGAAGCGGTACTACACCTTCCTCGACGGCGACGCCTTTCTTGATAACTGGGGTTTCGGCGAAGATAACTGCGGCAATGAAACGCATATCGCGCCGAAGGGCGATATCACCCGAAACGGCAGCGCTGTTACAACGAAAGATAAACCGTTTCTTCTGGACGTTGTGGGAAGATATACCGTCAACATTAACGGGGAA
>JAFSUU010000035.1 GCA_017445115.1 Clostridia bacterium
GCGAATGCGATATGATATTTGCCCTCGTTCGCGAAGCGAACATATCGCGTGCCGAAGGCACATATCGAACACCGAAGGTGTATATCGCTTGCCCAAAGGGCAAATATCGCTGCCGACTGTCCTTTAGAACAGTCGGCATCGCAGAACGCTCTTTTGAATTGTTTATCGATCTATCCTTTCAGAACCGCCTGACCTTTTGCAGGGCTGTTTCGTCCCGCTATATCCGGTTGACGCCTTTCAAGCGCCGCAAGCGCGATCTCTATATCTTCCGCGGCTTCCGCTTCGTTGAAGCATCCGACTGTCACCATATCGCACTCGCGTATCGTTGCAAACGAGAAGTTGAGCCCGACGAAAGGCGTCGTTCTCCCGGCAGCGAGCGGTTTTATGGTTATGACAGGGTGATGCGCGGAGCGGATTATCGACGCCACCGCCTCAACTTCCACCTGCATCAGAAATCCCATGCAGTTGTATATCTGAATATACGTTTCCACGTCGTAGCCGTTTTCGTCGCTGTATATGACGAGTTCGGGCATGTGAGCGGAAAGTCCGGGGATCATTCCCGCGTCACGTATCATTTTAGTATAATCGTCAAGACGCGCTATCTGACGCTTGTTTTTGTTGACGAGCTGCTCGGCGCTGTAATGATGGATAAGGCAGAGCTCGGCGCCTCTTGCGGCACATTCATTTATAGTCTTTTCCGCTTCATGACGCGCCGACGGAGAATCGTCGACGTTTATGACGGGGGTGTCGATCATTATTATATGTTTTGAGTTCTTGTCTTCCGCTTCTTTTACGGCGTCGCAGATCGCCGGAGTCATACCGAAAGGCGCCATGATCGCGTCAACTCCGTGGGAGAGAAAAACGTCGAGCATAGGGACTATCGTGTCTTTCGTTGAGTGACGCGCTTTTATCATTTCGTCGGCTGATGACGAGCGGTGGCTGTAACCCGCCATCCAGTTCGTGCCGATGATAAGTCTCGGGAGGGAGAGCCCTCCGACTTCTGTTCTCGGAAACATTTGTATCTCCTTGTCAGTCTACGAAATCGAATTCAAACTCGAACATACGGACTGTGTCGCCCTCGGAACACCCCGCTTCGCGCAGACGGTCGATAACGCCGTATCGGACAAGCTGGTTTTCAAAATACATAAGCGACTCGCGGTCGGAGAAGTTGATCCTGCCGCAGAGCAGCTCCATCCATTTTCCGGACACGTTGAAAGCGCCGTCGTCGTCACGTTTTATTATGATGGCATCGGGCCCGGAATCCTCAATATCTTCGAGAATGATCTCTTCGGGCTCATAGATCGTTACGGGAGGAAGAGTCTTCAGCATATCATCCGCATTAAGGACGAGCTCGCGCGTATTTTCTTCAAGTGCTGCCGAGATGAAAATGACATCGTAGCCTCTGTCGTTCATGGCGGCTATAAAATCCCTTATTTCCGGAGTGTCGCGGTCTTCAAGCAGATCGCTTTTGTTGGCGGCGATAAGACGCGGGCGGGAGTAAAGTTCTTCGTCGAAATTCTTAAGCTCGCGGTCGATCGTCTCGAAGTCGTCGATCGGACGTCTGCCCTCGGTAGCGGCGATGTCTATCACTTGTATCAGCATACGGCATCGGTCGATATGGCGCAGAAAAGCGTGACCGAGGCCGGCACCTTCCGACGCTCCGTCGATCAGTCCCGGAATATCCGCCATAACGAAGCCGTGACCGTCTCCGATACTTACGACGCCGAGAGAGGGCTCGAGAGTCGTGAAATGATAATCAGCAATCTTCGGGCGCGCCGCGGATACCGCCGCGAGGAGCGAAGACTTTCCGGCTGACGGAAGACCGACGAGACCGACATCGGCTATCATCTTTAACTCCAGTACGATCTCCCGTTCTTCTCCCGGTATGCCGTTTTTCGCAAAATTCGGGATCTGCCTTGTCGGAGTTGCAAAATGGCGGTTACCGAATCCGCCTTTTCCGCCGCGGCAGAGAATAAAATCGCCGCACGCGGACATATCCTTGAGTATAGAGCCGCTTTCCGCGTCGCGTATCAGCGTTCCGGCAGGTACGTTGATTATGACGTCCTCTCCGTTCTTGCCGTGGCGTTTTCCGCCTTCGCCGTCCGCTCCGTTTTCGGCGATGAATTTTCTTTTGTATCTGAATGCGAGCAGAGTGTTGGAACCCTCGTCTATACGGAAAACTATATTTCCTCCGTGTCCTCCGTCGCCGCCGTCGGGCCCGCCTTTCGCGACGTATTTTTCCCGTCTGAAAGAGACGCAGCCGTTTCCGCCGTTGCCTGCTTTAACGTATATTTTGATCTTGTCTATAAACATAAGGTTACCGCTTTCGTTCTCCGCAGTGCGGCGGAGCATTTGATCTTTGATAATTATACAGTATTACGACGTTATTTTCAACATTTTTTTAATTTAAAAATGGGGAAAAGATACAATAAATTCAAAAAAAATACCGCCAGTTGCGGCAAAATGTCAAAATATTAAAAATACTATTGATTTTAACGATAGAATTTGATATACTCATAAATACCGAAAAGGTGTTTATATAATATACTACATTTTTCAAGTATTATAGGAGCAGGAAATGGTTACACGTGATGTTACTATTAAGAACAGCGTAGGCCTGCACGCGAGACCCGCGACGTTTTTCATTCAGAAATCTAACTCATTCAAAAGTTCTATTTGGGTCGAGAGAGAAGATCGCAGAGTCAATGCGAAGAGCCTTCTCGGCGTACTTTCGCTCGGTATCGTAAAAGGTATGGAGATAACGCTTGTTGCCGACGGCCCGGATGAGGAAGCCGCCATCGACGCGCTCGCCGAGCTTATAGACAACGAGCTTGACGATTTAAAATAATACTTAAAAGCCGTCCGAGAGGGCGGCTCATTTAACACATAGACAAAAATACAAGGAGGAGACGTATGGAAAAGCCTGTCGCAAACGGAATTGACTTTCTGCGTTCAAAAGCCGCGTCTCTTCCGAGAGTTCCCGGCGTTTATATAATGGAAAACGCTGACGGGGACGTTATATACGTCGGTAAATCGAGATCCCTGCGGGATCGCGTCAGTCAGTATTTCCACGGAAGCCACGACGTCAAAACTTCAAAAATGGCGTCAAAGGTCAATAACTTCAGATTTATCGTCTGCGATTCCGAGATGGACGCGCTCGTTCTCGAAAACGACCTCATCAAACAGTACACTCCGAAATACAATATTCTTCTCAAAGATTCAAAATTGTATCCGTATATAAAAATTACGGATGAAGAATATCCCAGAGTCATAATGACAAGAAAGCGCGACGGCAAAGGCAAGTATTTCGGTCCGTATTCGGGTACCGGGGTGATTTTTGAGGTAATCTCTATGCTCGAACGTACGCTTGGCGTTCCGTCGTGCAAAAGATCGTTCCCGCGTGACATCGGGCGCGGAAGGCCGTGCGTTAACAGGCAGATCGGAAGATGCTGTGGAGTATGCACGGGCGACGTATCGCATGATGAATATATACAGATAATCAACTGCGCCGAGCGTGTGCTCAAAGGAAATACAAAAGAAGCCGTATCTTCTCTTGAAGAAAGAATGTATAAAGCGGCGTCAGAAGAGCGTTTTGAAGAGGCGGCGCGCTGTCGCGACAGCATCGAAACGCTGAAAAAACTGAACGAGAAGAAAAGGACGGCAGCTCTTTCACCCGGTTCGGAATACGACGTGATCGCGCTTTCCGAGTGGGAAGGACAGCTTTGCGCCGCAGTATTTTACGTCAGAGACGGTATAATCTCGGACAGTGAGCAGTTCATATTCGGTGCTGATGAGATAACCGGCTTCCGTTCAAGAAATGAGCTCGACTCCACGTCTGATGAAGGCGCTGTGTTCGACGTCTCCGATGACAGCGGAGATTTTCCGTTCTCGTCGTTTATCATCAATTTATACGCAGGACGCGAGTATATTCCCGACGAAATATTGCTTTCATTTCCGATGCCTGATTCGGAGTCAAAACTCGTCGGCGAGTATCTCTCGAACAGAACGGATCACCGTGTTACGCTTAAGACGCCTGTCAGAGGAGAGCTTCGCCGTGTTTGCCTGATGGCGGAAAACGATGCGAAGCGTCACGCGGAGAGCCGCCGCACGAGAGCAGACGCCGGAGAAAAAATACTCGTCTCGCTCGCTTCGGCGCTGAAGCTCGAGGTGGTCCCGGACAGAATTGAATGCTACGATGTTTCGAACTACGGAGACGAACACATCACCTCCGGAATGATCGTCACGTCGGGCGGAGTATTCAAAAAGAGCGATTACAGATATTTCAGAATCAAGAGCGTTGACGGCGCGGATGATTACGCTTCGATGAGAGAGACTATGAGACGCCGTTTTTCTGAGCTTGAAGGAGACGATCCTTCATTTTGCGAGATCCCGGATCTTATCCTGCTCGACGGCGGAATGACTCACGTGAAATGCGCGAGAGAAGCTGCGCGCGAGTTCGGCGTTGACGTTCCTGTTTTCGGAATGGTGAAGGACGAATATCACAAAACGAGGGCTCTCGTGAGCGATCGCGAAGAAATTAGCATAGCAAAAGACGTCGCACTTTTCAGATTTGTCTATAAGCTTCAGGAAGAAGTACACAGATTTACGATTTCGCGTATGAAGGCGGCAAAACTGAAAACGCTCAAGACTTCCGGCTTTGAAAATATCAAGGGGATCGGACCTAAAAAGGCAAAAGCTCTGCTTTCCGCCTCTGTTTCGCTCGATATAAAAAATGCGACGGTGGAAGAACTGGCAAAAATCGACGGAATAAGCAATGCCGACGCTGAAAGGATCGCCGCGTATTTTAAGCAAAAAACGGAGAAATGAATAAATGAGGATAATTACCGGAAGCGCGAGAGGGATCGCGCTTGAAACACTTCCCGGGCTCGAGACAAGACCGACGGCGGACAGAGTAAAAGAAGCGCTGTTTTCGATGATACAGTTTGACATCGAGGGCAGAAGCGTTCTCGACCTTTTTGCCGGCAGCGGTCAGCTCGGACTGGAGGCGCTCTCGAGAGGCGCAGCGTCGGCGGTTTTCATAGACTCGTCGCGGGAAGCCGTTGAAATAGTATTAAAGAATGCCGCAAAGACAAGATTAAAAGAAAAGTGCCGTGTGTCCGTATACGATTTCGCGTCGTATCTTTCCGGAAGAAAAAGCGGCGAGGGTTTCGACATCATATTTCTGGATCCGCCGTACAGTTCGGATCATATGAGCGAAGCGCTGAAGCTTATTGCAGAGCACGGTGTTCTGAATCACGGCGGGTATATCGTGTGTGAGACGGATACGGAGCCGGATGAAAGAAAGACAAAAAAGGTCTTGCGCCGCGACGATGCAGAGAGCGTTTATGCTGACGTTTTTCATAAAGACGATGCGCTTGCGGGACAGTATACCGTACTCCGTACTGTCAGATACGGAAGAAGCAGGATAACATTGCTGACTATTGACTAAGGAGCGAGAAAATGGCTGAAAACATCAAAAAAAGCGGATGTAAAGCGGTCTTTGCGGGGATGTTTGATCCGGTTACTGCGGGACATATTGATATAATAAAGCGCGCAGCGGCTCTTTTCGGCGAGATTCACGTCTTGATAGCTAAAAATCCGGAAAAGAGTTCCATGTTTTCCGAAGATGACCGCAAAAGAATGATAGAAGCGGCGGTGTCGGAGATCGGGATCGCAGACAGAGTAAAATGCTCGGTGTGGCAGCGCCCGGTATTTGAGTATTGCCGCGAGATCAGTGCGTCGGTCATAGTTAAAGGCATCAGAAACGCCGCTGATTTCGATTATGAAAAAGTGCTCGCGAAACAGACCGAGTCGCTTTGCCCGGAGATCGAAACGGTGTGTCTTATTTCAAACGGCAAGTATGATTATCTCAGTTCGACTTACGTCAAAGGTTGTATAGAATACGGACTTCCTCTCGGAGAGTCGGTGCCGGAAGCTGCTCTGAAAATCATCAAGGAGATAATTCCCGAAGTCAGATGAAAAAGAGCTTTTTATACAGACTAATCATGTTTGCCGGAAGGATCATCTGCCCGAGGTCCCGCGTAGTGTATGAAACCGTGCCTGACGAATGTCCGGGGATATTTGTCTGTAATCACTCGGCGATCAGAGGCCCGGTCATGATGACTCTCTATTTTGACCGTCCTCACAAACCGTGGGTGATAACGTATGCTCTTGATAAAGAAAAAACGCCGGACTTCGCGTTTCACGATTTCTTTGTGGGAGAGGGCAGAAGGCATAAAAGGTTCTGGAGATTCATTTCAAAGATCGTAGGGAAAGTGCTTCCCCAGGTTCTGAATGAGGCCGGAGCGATCCCCGTGTATCACGATTCGCGCGCGCTTCGTACAGTCAGGGAGAGCATCGACGCTTTGAACAACGGCTGTGACCTCGTGATATTTGCCGAGTCGCCTGTAAAGTATTCCGAATACGTCAACGAACTTCAGACCGGATTCGTCGATGTCGGAGCTTTATATTATAAAAGGACGGGAAAACTGTTAAAATACTATCCCGTCTATGTAGAAAAGAAAAACAGAAAGATATCCGTCGGTTCTCCGGTCGTGTATGATCCGTCGCTCGGTATCGCCGATCAGAGATCTGCGGTAGCAGAGTATTTGAAAACGGGCATCGACCGCCTGGCAAGAGAAATGAAACCGCATAAGCCGGTTCCGTTTCTGCCTCAGCGCTGGTATGACGTTTACGGAAGATATGAGAAGGATTTTGATGCTTATTGGCGATCATTTGAAGGCGACGGTCCGATAAGCGGCGGGAAATAGACTTTTTGACAGACGCTGCCGTCGTTCATTGACGGCGTCTGTCTGATCGTGTACGATCTGTTTTGATATAATATGATATGCGGCGCAATTTGCGCCGCTTTTTTTGTTTGAACGGAAGATTTATTGTCGGAAGTTCATTATTTTTTTGTGCAAAATTCCGCGCATTTTTATATAGTTCGACGTCAAAAGAATGCTTTTTCATCCGGCTTGGCGAAAGTGTGAGAATATTATAGGGAAATGGAGAAAATTATTTGGATTTTTGTAAAAAAAGTTTATGTAAAGTATTGCAATTTTATAATAGAGGTAGTATAATAAATTAAACACTGAAAAAGCACCAAAATACCACCAAAGTGGTTTAATGTGGTTTAAAATCAGTTTTTTGAAAGTGAGAGGAAAGGAGGTACCGATAAAATGTTCACGAGTGAATACGAACATACTATTGACGCAAAATCAAGAATGTTCGTTCCGTCAAAATACAGAGATATAGTCGGATCCTCCGTTTATCTCTGCAAATCTCTCACGGATGAATGTCTCTATTTTATGACTGTCGCCGATTGGGAAGAGTACAAGAACGAAGCGCTCGAAAGACTGACCGCGACGAAGGACAGAAGAGCACTCAGACTTTTGTTCAGCTCTGTGACGGAAGTTCCTCTCGATTCGCAGGGAAGAATACTGATACCGCAAAACTATATGGATCACGCATCTCTTACCGATAAAGCGGTCATAGTCGGCTCGGGAAAAAGAGCTGAGATCTGGGCTCCCGAAAAATGGCGTGAGTACCTGGATTCCTGCGATATGAAGGAAATAGAAGACGTTCTTTCGGATAAAGGACTGTAAGGATCAAATAATGGAATTCAAGCACGTTTCCGTATTGCTCAATGAATGTATGACGGCGCTGGCGCCCGAGAGGGGCGGGGTGTTCGTCGACTGTACCGCCGGAGGCGGAGGACATTCTTCGGAAATCGCGAAAAGACTTCCCGAGGGCTCGAAGCTCATCTGCCTCGACAGAGACGACGAAGCGCTTGCGGCGTGTAAAATAAGGCTTGCGGAATACGGGGATAAGTGCATTATATTCAAGAGTAATTTTTCGGATATAGGGAGCGCGCTTGACGAGCTCGGAATAGAAAGAATAGACGGGGCTTTGTGGGACCTCGGAGTGTCATCTCATCAGCTTGACGACGCATCCCGCGGGTTTTCGTATATGAACGACGCGCCGCTCGATATGAGAATGGACACATCGTCGGGAATGACCGCGTTTGACGTTGTTAACGGTTATTCCGAAAGCGAACTGTTTCGGATAATATCCGAATACGGAGAAGAAAAATTCGCCTCGAAAATAGCTCGCAATATCGTGTCTTCGCGCGAACGTAAAAAGATCGGATCGACTTTGGAACTTTCGGAGATCGTTAAAAATTCGATACCTGCCGCGGCAAGACACAAAGAATCACAGCATCCGGCAAAGCGAACGTTTCAGGCGATAAGGATAGAGGTAAATTCAGAGCTCTCCGTTATCGCACCTTCCATTGAAGAAGCTGTTTCAAGAATGAACGCCGGCGGGCGTGCCGCCGTTATCACTTTTCACTCCGGCGAGGACAGGATCGTCAAGCAGGTATTCGCACGACTCGTAAATCCTTGCGAGTGCCCCAAAAGCTTTCCGGTATGCGTTTGCGGAAAGCGTCCTCAAATCAAACTGGTAAACAAGAAGCCTATCCTTCCGTCCGAGGAAGAACAAAGAGAAAATCCGCGCTCAAGAAGCGCAAAACTCCGGGTGGCTGAAAAATTGCCTCCCGAATAAATACTAATGAAGGGAGAAAAGCCATGCCGCGTGATGACGTACAGACAAACGAGCTTTGCGAGAAACTGCGCGCGAGATTTGAGAATCGCGGTATAAACAATCCTCAGGTCAAAAACAAAATCTCCCTTCACAAAGAGCATACAAAAGCGATGAGGTCCGCAAGGGCAAGGCGCGAAGCAATGGAAGAAAAATACCGTGCATCGCGCATCGAACCGGGATTCACTTCCGCGAAGCGCAGGATCCCCGGCAGGGAATATGAACGCCGCGCGTACGAATCGTTTGAAGCCGAAAAGCACTACTTCGTGCCGGACGGAGGCAATTTCGGACTCGCTTTTGAAAAAGGTGCGGCGATACGCCGCCGCGCTGCCGCGTTTAACGTGGAGGCGTACGAAAGAAGACATCCGAAAAACGAAACCGTAAAGGAAACGAAAAAAGAACCTTCGAAAAAGACTTTCGCTTCGGTCCTGAGCGAAAAAATATCCGCTTCTTTACCGAGAAAGTCAGACGGCGCACCGGAATCGAATGAACGGTACGTCAGAAAATCTCCTCTTCCCAAAGGAGTCGTTGCTGCGGTCCTGATCTGCACTGTGCTTTTGATGGTGGTGCTCTACACGTATTCGTCATATACCCAGGTGGTCGCAGACGGAAAAGCGCTTCAGGCGGAGAGAACGGAGCTGTTGAGTGAAAGAAGCCGTCTCGTAAATATGCTGGAGATGAGAGACGACGTCAGAGAAATAGAAGACTATGCGACAAATACGATAGGCATGGTTAAGAGCGACCTCGTTGAGACAAGGCACGTTTCGATCGCCGGAGGCGAAAGGATAGAGGTCATCAGAGCGGAAGGCACTGAGGAAGAAGGCGGACTGTTCTCGACGATAATGTCCGCGATGGGAACGAACTGGCAAGGGCTGTTTGATTCCATGGATTAAGACAATTCGTATCAGAATAAAAAGCGGTGACGTATTTCACCGCTTTTTGCACTAAAATAGAACACTTGCATTGTGTAGCAGACAGCGGCGCCGCATGGCAAAAGAGGAGCCGCGGGTACTTTTTACAGGCAAAAAATCATATACTATAACAATCGGCGCGAAGGAGCGGTTTTTATGGCAAACAAGAGTTTCAGAGTAGATAGACTTACCCATAAAAAGGCATATTTCGTGCTTTTGTTTT
The DNA here is from genome assembly GCA_017445115.1 of Clostridia bacterium. Next base: position 9,736 of record JAFSUU010000035.1, read on the forward strand.
TCGGGTTGATGGCGGCGGCGCTCGTCATCTCTCTGTTTAAAATGCAGATAGTCGATTACGAAGAATATCAGACGCAGGTCTTGAAACAGATGACCACGGAGGTCGAAGTAAACCCGGAACGCGGAGAGATTTATGACACTAACGGAGACGTCCTTGCTACAAACGTAACGAAATATCTGCTGTTTATTTCCCCTCAGGATATTCTTGACACAATGGATCCCGAAAAAGACGAATACAGAAAAGCTGAAGACGGCGGTCCCGCTCTGTATACGTGGAAAAACTTTGACGGTTACAGCGAAAGCAATCTGAAAATGAACGTGCTCATCGCAAAGTTCCTTTCCGGACTTATAGACGGCGTTGAATACAACGACGTTCTGACAAAAGCCGCCAAAGAAGGCAGACGTTATGAGGTCATCGCAAAACTCGTTGATGAAGAAACTGCGGATAAGATCAGGAATTTTATCGATGAGTACGACCTCGGCAGACAAATATATCTGAAAGCAACTCCGGTCAGATATTATCCGTACAACAATCTCGCTTCTCACGTTATCGGATTTACGGACGCTGACGGAGTGGGTATCTACGGACTTGAATCGTACTACAATAATATAATGGAAGGAAAGAGCGGAAGATACATTACCGCTCAGGACGCCCGCCACAACGATATGCCGTTCGAATACGAAACGTACGTTGAAGCTGAGAACGGATATAATATCGTAACGACGATAGACAGCTACATTCAGTTCGTCCTTGAGAATCAGCTCGAGACCGCCTATGCCGATCACAATGCGGCAAACCGCGTCTGCGGTATCGTTATGAACGTAAAAACCGGCGGTATTCTCGCTATGGCGACAGTACCTTCTTACGACCTTAACTCTCCGAGAGAACTTGACGCAGCATCAAAGCAGATCCTCTCGACTTATGCAGAGGGCACTGACGAATATAATCAAAAGAGGCTCGAGCTTCTTTACGGAATGTGGAAGAACAAGGCGATAACGGAAACGTACGAGCCGGGATCCACGTTCAAGATCATTACTACCGCAATGGCTTTTGAAGAGAAAGCGGTATCGCCCGACGAGTATTTCACCTGCTACGGCTACTATATGGTTGAAGGTTATCCGAAGCCGATCCACTGCCACGAGCACGGAGGTCACGGAACGGTTACTTTTACCGTAGGACTTCAGCAGTCGTGCAACCCGACGCTGATGCAGGTCGGACTTCGCCTGGGGCGCGAGAGATTCTATAACTATTTCAAACTGTTCGGATACGGCGACGTTACGGGCATAGACCTTCCCGGAGAAGCGGCTACGTACTATCACAGATATGAAGATTTCACGATACCGTCTCTTGCAGTCTACTCTTTCGGACAGACGTTCAAGACGACTGCGATCCAGCAGATCACCGCGATCGCTTCCGTCGCCAACGGCGGATATCTTGTAACCCCTCATCTGCTTAAAGAGATCGTCGATGACGACGGTAACGTTATTGAAACTTTTGAGACCGACGTTAAACGCCAGGTCATAAGCACGGAAGTCAGTAAAACGATCACGAATATCCTTGAAGAAGGTGTATCCGGAAACGGAGCTGCAAGAAACGCATATACAAAAGGATATAAAGTCGCGGCAAAGACAGGTACTTCCGAGAATAAGGACAAAAAAGACGAAAACGGCGAATATACTCTGAACGTCGGTTCCTGCGTGGCGTTTGCACCGGCTGACGATCCTCAGGTCGCGATCATATTCATCGTCGACGAGCCGACCGGCGGAGCCGCATTCGGCAGCGTAACGGCGGCGCCGTACGTTTCAAATACCCTTGCAACCATACTTCCGTATCTCGGATATGAACCGCAGTACACGGAAGAAGAACTTAAGAACGCCGAGGTCACGATATCCAACTATGTCGGAGCTACCGTTGAGACTTCTGAGGCGGACCTCGGATGGAGACAGATCAATTATGTTATCATCGGCAGCGGTGATACGGTAACGAGTCAGGTGCCCGCATCCGGTTCTTCATTCTCTAAGGAGAACGGAAAACTCTATCTCTACACAGGCGGAGAGAAACCTAACGAAGATATCGAAGTGCCGAATCTTATAGGAAAGACCGCGGAAGCGGCAAACAGACTGATCGTCAACGCAGGACTGAACATCAGTATCTCCGGCGCGACGAGCGGTACCGGAGCTACGGTATCGTCGCAGTCTCCTGCGGCTGGAACGCTCGTCTCAAGAGGAGAACTCGTATCTATCGAAATGATGCACGAGATAACGTCCGACGACTGATAAAATCAACAGAAGCATAAATTACCGGAAGACAAAAAGATATTACAGCTTTGAGAGGGTATTATGCTTCTATCGGAATTGCTTCGCAGGTGCGGCGTCACATCGCCGTATACCGACTTGCGTATCAATGACGTTTCGACGGATTCAAGGGATATCGGAACGGGAGATCTGTTTATTGCTCTTGCCGGAGAAAAACACGACGGAAATGACTATATAAATGAAGCGCTAAAAAAAGGAGCTTCTGCCGTGGTTTCGGACAACATATCCGATCGTTCGCGGTGTATAAAGGTCACTGACGCAAATGTGGCGGCGTCATATATATTCTCGAATTTTTACTGCCGTCCGACCGATTCGATGACGTTTACAGCTATAACCGGTACGAACGGCAAATCTTCGACCGTCGCCGCTCTCTCCCATATTTTGAGCAATGCGGGAAAAAGAGTCGGCGCTCTCGGAACAGTTGAGTTTTCGGTAAACGGATGCGAAATTGACAAAGAAGAGTTTTTCGGCATTTCGTCTTCTATGACGACGCCCGGCGTAAAGGATTTTTTCAGAGCGCTTGCGCTGATGAGAAACAGAGGGTGCGACTTCGCTGTTGCAGAAGCGTCAAGTCACGCGCTTGCGGCCAAACGTTTCGACGGCGCAAAGATCGACCTCGGGATCTTTACGAATCTGACTCCCGAGCATCTGGACCGGCACGGGGATATGGAGACATATTTCAAGGCTAAAGAAAGACTTGCCGATCTGTCGGCGAGATTTCTTGTGAATTCCGATGACGGTTACGGAAGAAGGATCCTTGAGTCAAAACAGGGCTCCGTCGGGTTTTCGGCAGAAGCGTCATGCGGAGCGATGCGGAATCTTTTTGCCGTCGCTGAAAATATCGCCGTAAACGATAACGGGAATGAATACGATCTGAGATACGACGGCGGCGTTGTTCATATCTCAACTGAAATTTCCGGAAGGTTCGCACTATACAACACCTTGTGCGCTGCAGCCGCGGCGCTGCTTCTGGGAATACCGGGTGATATTGTTTCCGGATCTCTTGCGGGTTTTTCCGGAGTGAAGGGCAGAATGGAGCGGATAGTCCGTAAAGAAGGGCTCCCCTCTGTAATAATAGATTACGCTCATACACCGGATGCCATTGAAAAAGCGTTGATCGAGGCGGGGAGATTCTGCAGAGGAAAACTGATAGTCGTATTCGGATGCGGCGGAGATCGCGACAGAGAAAAAAGAGCTCCCATGTGCCGCGCGGCGTGCACTCTCGCCGATCTTGCGATAATCACCGGCGACAATCCGAGAGACGAAGATCCGGACAGGATCATTTCGGATATTTTGAAAGGCGCTGTCGGAAATAATTATATCGTTGAACGGGATCGCGAGACTGCGCTGAAGCTTGCGGTTGAACGCTCATGCGAAAATGACGTTATTTTGTGCTGCGGAAAAGGGCACGAAAATTATATAATAGACAAATGCGGAAAACGGCCTTTCGATGAAAAAAGAATACTGTTGTCCGCCGTCACGGATAAATTCGGCGCGATATAATGACGCCGAGGTGAAAAAAAGATTCGGATGATGATATATTTCTCGTATATTTTTGACGACGAAACCGTCTGCGTTTTGTGCTATAATATATTGAATTCCGTTATGCAAACAGATAAGGACGGTGATTTAATTGAGATCGGAATTAAAACTGAAGACACTCTCGGCGGGTGAGATCTCATCCGCTGTAGGCGGAAAACTATATACGTTTGGAAACGGCGGCGGTGCGGTTACCAACGTGGCATACGATTCACGCGAAGCTGCCGCGGGTACGCTTTTTTGTGCGGTTAAAGGAGAAAAAGTCGACGGTCACGATTATATCGGGAATGCGGTAGGAAAGGGAGCGTCTGTTGTCCTGGCAAGAAGAGTGCCCGACGGAGCCGAGGGCTTCGGAGACTATTCGCTGATCGTGGTCAATGATACTGTCAAGGCCCTCGGAGAGCTTGCGGGATATTACAGATCTTTCAGCAATGCGAAAGCGGTCGGCGTTACGGGCAGCGTCGGCAAGACGACAACGAAGGATTATATAGCCTCGGTCCTGTCGGCATCGTTCAAAACGCAAAAGACCGAAGGAAACCACAACAATGAGATAGGATTTCCCATGACTTTGTTCTCTATCGAGCCGGACTGCGAAGCCATAGTGCTTGAGATGGGTATGTCAAGCCGCGGGGAAATATCGTTTCTGACAAGGCTGGCAAAACCCGTCGCTTCTGTCATCACAAATATAGGGACCTCACATATTGCAAATCTCGGCAGCCGCGAAAATATATGTCTTGCAAAGCTTGAGATCGCAGAGGGCATGGATGAGAACGGTAAGCTGTTTATGAACGGCGATGAACCGCTGCTCACCGAATACCGCGGAGAGATCGCGCCCGAAAAAGTCTTCTTCGGAATATATAATAAGAACGCGTCATATAAGGCGGTCAATATTCGCACCGCAGACAACGGGATGGTATTCGACGTTCTGTATAACGGCCACGTTTCGGTAAACGTCGGGATACCGACTCTCGGAAGGCACAACGTATACAACGCGCTTGCCGCTTTTGCGGTGGGCAAGACGTTCGGAATGGATGACGAGGATATAAAAGCGGGACTGTCGTCATTCGTCGGAACAAAAATGAGACAAAAAATATACAAGCTTGGTGATATAACAGTTATCGAGGATTGCTATAATGCGGCGCCGGAATCGATGCGTGCAGCGATCGAAGTTCTCGCGTCAAAAGCGAGATCGCAAGGCGGATCGCCGTGCGCTTTGCTCGGGGATATGCTTGAGCTCGGAGACAGTTCGAGACTGCTTCACGATCAGCTCGGTCAATTCGCGGCGCAGATGAAGATAGAAAAGCTTTACTGCTTCGGAGAAATGGCGGAGACGGTTGCGGAAGCGGCGATCAAAAAAGGCGTTCGGGTAGAGAACGTTTACGTGTGCACGGATATAAACGATCCGGCTTATATGGCAAAGATGATCGCTTCTTCTATTTGCAATAACGACGTTCTTCTTGTAAAGGCGAGTCGCGGAATAGCCGCGGAGCGGGTTATAGAGGAATATAAAAAACTGATATAAACTGATGTGAAACGACCGGAAAGGAATCGGTGTTATGAACGTGATCGCAGTGTCGGCTGTCGCTGCCGCCTTAACATTTGCATTTACTGTTCTGATATTAAGAAAGCTCATACCAATACTTAAGAGCAAAAAGATGGGCCAGCCTATCCTCGAAATAGGACCGAGATGGCACAAGAGCAAAGAGGGAACTCCCGCCATGGGAGGCATCGCTTTCATTTCCGCGTCAGTCGTCACAGGAGTCGCCGCTTGCGTTTACTTCGGCATCACCAAAGGGATCGACGCTGTCGCGCCGCTCATCCTGACTCTTTCGTACGGAGTCCTTTGCGGGCTTATCGGTATGATCGATGACCTTGCGAAACTCAGAAAGCGTCAGAATGAAGGACTTCGCGCATGGCAGAAGCTTGCGCTGCAGTTTATATCCGCAGGGCTTTACGTTGCAGGACTTGCAATTTTCTGTAATATTTCGACAGAAATGTATATCCCGTTTTTCGGAGTCACACTTGATCTCGGAATTTGGTATTATATCATCGCGGTCATCCTGCTCGCCGGCGTTGACAACAGCGTAAACCTCAATGACGGTATCGACGGACTGTGCAGCAGCGTGACGCTCGTCGTAGGTATATTCTTCGCCGCCGTATCTTTCATATCTCTCGGGGGTGAAAACGTTTCGCTCTCCGTTATGTCTGCGCTGATAATCGGTTCCGCATCGGGATTCCTCGTATACAATTTTTACCCGGCAAGGATCTTTATGGGAGATACGGGAAGCCTTTATTTCGGCGGAGTTGTCTGCGGGTGCGCGTTTATACTCGGAAATCCTCTTATAATAGTGGTAGCCGGGTTGATCTATATCACAGAAACATTGTCTGTAATACTTCAGGTCCTGTATTTCAAGCTGACTCATGGAAAAAGGCTGTTCAAAATGGCGCCGATCCATCATCACTTTGAAAAATGCGGTTTCAGCGAGATAAAAATAGTGATCCTGTTTTCACTGCTGACAGCGGCGTTCTGCAGCGTGGCGTGGCTCGGACTTAAATAAAGACTTTATTACTGTTTTCAAATAGATTTTCAGGAGGTTTGAATGAGCGAAGACAAAATGCGAAATGTGCCGCAGAATAAATCGAATACTCCGGCTGCGCGAAACGTCAATCGTTCTGCCTCCGCAGGCGCAAGAACCGGAAGACCGATGAGAGCCGCAAGAGCTCCGCTCGGGAACAAAGAAGAAAATACAAAGAATAAAAGGAATAAGGCAGAGGCTGAAAAGCGTTCCGTTCCCGAAAAGGTTAAAGCTCTCACTAAAAGCGAGAAGAAAGAGATAAAAAACGCCGAAAAGGATGAACGCTGGAACGAGGGTATTGAGAGAGTAAGGTCCGGACACGACTGGATATTCTTTATAATCGTAATGCTTCTTATCAGCCTCGGCACGGTAATGGTCTACAGCGCCAGCTATCCTTCCGCGATAGCGGACGGACTCGGCGGATTCTATTATGTCGGACGTCAGCTGTTCTGGATCGGTATCGGTCTGATCGCAATGCTGTTCCTGTCGTTTGCTCCTTACAAATGGGTAAAGAAAGCGGCGCTTCCGATATTTATCGTAACTATCGCACTGCTTGCGGCGGTCCCTGTAATAGGAAAAACGGTCAACGGAGCAAAGCGCTGGATCCAGATTACAAGCCAGATCAGAATTCAGCCGTCAGAAATCGCGAAACTCGCGATAGTTATAATTCTGGCATGGTACGTAAGCAATAACGCTGATTCGTTCAAAAACGTTGAGGACAAAAAGAAGAGCTTTATCAACGGCGTCTTCAAGCCGAGTATATTCATCTTTTTGCTTGCCGGACTTGTTCTTCTTGAAAAACATCTTTCCGGCGCGCTTATCATAGTGTTGATCGGCGTAATACTTATGTTCCTCGCCGGCGCAAACTGGAAACTGATGCTTCCTTATTATATGGGGATCGGAGGAGTCAGCGCGGCGCTCTACCTCTTTATTCAGCCGTACGCATGGCAGAGAGTCGTCACGTTCTTCAGCAGCAACGCCGATAAACTTGACGAAGACTGGCAAACTTATCAGGGAACTCTCGCGATAGGATCGGGAGGTTTTCTCGGACTTGGGCTCGGACAGTCAAGGCAGAAATTCAGTTACGTTTCCGAGGCGCAGAACGACTTTATTTTCACAATATGGTGTGAAGAGATGGGCTTTGTCGGTGCGATCATAGTGATACTTCTGTTCGTCGCTCTTGTTTTCAGAGGCTATAAGATCGCGCTTCGTGCGCCGGATACGTTCTCGTCTTTGCTCGTTTTCGGTATCATTACTCAGGTGGGACTTCAGGCGTTCCTGAATTTGATGGTCGTCACGGATATCATTCCGAATACGGGAATATCGCTTCCGTTCTTATCATACGGAGGCTCGTCGCTTGTAATGATGATGGCGGAAATGGGAATCGTTTTGTCAATTTCACGAAGGTCATATCAAAAAATACAGTAGAACGGAGACCGTTGTAATGAGAGTTCTGATGACCGGAGGCGGGACCGGCGGCCACGTCAACCCCGCGATCGCGATCGCAAACACGATAAAAGAGAATCTCCCGGACAGTGTTATAGAATACGTAGGCACGTCAAAAGGAATAGAAGACCGTCTCGTATCAAGAGCCGGATACAAAATGCATCACGTCGAGATACGCGGTATAAAGAGAAGCCTTTCTCCTTCAAACATTAAAACTGCTTATTATATTTTGACGGCACCCGGAAAGGCAAAGAAGCTTATCAAGGAGTTCAAACCGGATATAGTGATCGGCACCGGCGGATACGCTTGCTGGCCGACTGTAAAAGCCGCGGCTGAAATGGGGATCCCGACGGCTCTTCACGAATCGAACGCTGTTCCCGGCGTCGCTATAAAAGCGCTTGCGTCGAAGGTGGACAGAATATACGTCAATTTTGAAAAAGCGGCGGAGGCGTTCCCCGACAGTTCTAAAGTGCTTCACGTCGGAAATCCGCTCATGTCCCAGTTCGCTAAGATCGACAAGGATGATGCAAGGCGAAAGATCGGCATACCCGAATCATGCAGATACGTTCTCCTCTCTTACGGAGGAAGTCTCGGAGCCGAAAAAGTCAACGACGCTATGCTGAGCTTTATGAAAAATACGCTTGCAAAGCATCCGGAGATCTATCATATCCACGCGACGGGAAGTTCGTCTTATGCGGGCGTGAAAGAGAGGTTTGAAGCGGAGGGTTTGAACGATCTTCCGAACGTCGAACTTGCAGAATATATTTACGATATGCCTCTCAGAATGGCGGCGGCGGACGTTGTCGTTTGCAGGGCAGGGGCTATGACTGTTTCCGAACTGTCTTTGTCGGGGAAATGCGCGGTGTTTATACCGTCTCCGAACGTCACTAATAATCACCAGTATAAAAACGCAAAAGTTTTGTCCGACGAAGGAGCGGCGCTGTTGTTTACGGAGTCGGAAATTGACGGTGACTTTGAATTAAAACTGTCAAAACTTCTTTCTTCCGAAGGTGACGCCGAACGGGCGGAAATGGAAAAGCAGATATCAGGATTCGCAGTTCCCGACGCAAACAGAAGAATATTTGAAGATATAATAAAACTTGTCGGCAAAAAATAACTGAATGATGATTTGATTACGGTCGAAAGGAGGCACTGCCGTGGCGGGTAAGAAACCGGGTCAGAACAATCCGAATATTCAAAGCGGCAAGAGCCGCGCGGCCGAGATCCCCGCGTATGCAAGGGGAAACGAATACTGGAACACAGAAAAGTATAAGGAGAGCGTGAGAACAGCTCACACTGATACGACCGCTCTCAGAAGAACGAGAGACCGTTCTGAGGGAGACGGGCCTTATTTCTTCGACAATACTGCCGCCGCACTTCGCGAAAGAAGAAAAGTCAACTTTGCGAAAAAGCGCGAAGAAATTCGTGCGGACGTGAAGAAAAACAGGCATCGCATAACCGCAGCCGGAAGATTTCTTTCATTATTATTAATAGTCGGCGTTTTGATCGGCGTGGGCGTATGGACGTATAAATCCGTCTTTGTCGTTAAAAATGTTGAGATAAAGGGTGATACTTCTTATTCCGAGGAAGAACTCGTTGCGGCGTCCGGGCTCGACGAAAAGCCGAATCTGTATTCATTCAGCATGAGCGACGCCGCGTCATCTGTCAGGTTTTACTGCCCGCGCGTCTCGGAAGTATCATTTGAAAGAAAAATACCGAATAAAGTTGAGATGACGGTTTCAGAGGAGAGGGCGGTATATTATACGGAGATATGCGGCGATATATACGGTATTTCCGAAACGCTCAGAGTATTGGACAAGCTGAGTTACGAACAGACCGCCGGACTTATAAAGCTGAAGCTTCAGACAGTTTCCCGCGCGGTTTCGGGCGACAGTATCAAACTTTACTCCGACAGAGCGGAGACCTTTTTAAGATCTGTGATAGGATATCTGGGCTCTTCCGCGTTAAAGCAGAAACTGACAGTGATCGATCTCAGAAATGATTTTAACATAGTGATGATCGCCGAGGATAAGTATAAACTTGTGTTTGGTTCTCAAGACGATTTTGAGATCAAACTCAGACTTGCGGCAGTCACTCTTGAGGACGACGTGTTCAAATCCGGCAGTAAGGCGCTGATCAATCTTGAGGATACGACCAAGACGAGTGTTATAATCGACAATCAGCTCGATTTCGGCGATTGAACTGAGAGCGTCAATATCTTGTACCGCAGAAATCCTGCCGGGCATAATGTGGGGCGGAAGACCGTTTTCTGCAAACGAATAAAACCGGGGATTTTCGGCGGGGCATTAAAAGACAAACGTAAAATTAACATTATTTGCAAAATAATGTGATATTTTTGCGGATTTTTGTTAAATTCTTCGCTTTTTTTCAAAAATTACTCAAAAAAATTGCCGAAATGTATTGCAAATATAAAAAAAACAGTATAAGATTATAGTGTATAGTTTTATGTAACTATTTTAACGCACGCGAAATAAAATAATAATTATAAATGCACGGAGGTTTAAAAATGCCATTCGAACTCGACGACACCGTTTCCAGCGGAGTCAATATAAAAGTTATAGGTGTTGGCGGCGGCGGAAACAACGCGGTCAATCACATGATCGCATCCAATGTCAGAGGAGTTGAATTCATTGTAATCAACACTGACAGAATGCCTCTCGCACATTCAAATGCAACTAACAAAATTCCGATAGGCGAAAAGATCACAAAAGGACACGGCGCCGGCGCAAATCCCGAAGTTGGCGCTATGGCGGCTGAGGAAAGCGTCGATGAGATCAAAGACGCGATCGAAGGCGCTGATATGGTGTTCATAACTGCCGGAATGGGCGGCGGTACGGGTACCGGCGCGGCTCCGATAGTGGCGAGAATAGCTCACGATCTCGGCATCCTTACGGTCGGTATCGTCACTAAACCATTCGCTTTTGAAGGCAAAAAGAGAATGTCCCAGGCGGAGAACGGTATTGCCGAGCTCAGACAGTTTGTGGATTCTCTCGTTATCATACCTAACGAAAGACTCAAAATGGTATCCGAGCGCCCGATCACAATGGTAAACGCTTTTGAGATCGCAGACGACGTGCTCAAGCACGGTGTCCAAAGTATCTCCGAGCTTATCAACATCCCCGGATACATAAATCTTGACTTTGCTGACGTCACCGCCGTTATGAAAGACGCAGGTTACGCTCACATGGGTATCGGCTCCGCAACCGGTAAGGATAAAGCGGAGCTCGCGGCCAAAGCAGCTATATCCAGCCCGCTCATCGAGACTTCGATCTCCGGAGCGAAAGGTGTTCTTATAAGCATTACCGCTTCTCCCGATATAGGTATTGACGAGATCGACCTCGCTTCCAATATGATCGCGTCCGAAGCACACGAAGATGCGAACGTGATCTGGGGTGTTGCATTCGATCCTTCTCTTGACGACCAGATGGATATCACCATTATAGCGACCGGCTTTGAAAACAAAGCTGAAGAAGCCGCTCAGGCAAGAGAAAGAGAGAAAAAGAGCGCCGCCGATCTTAAAGCTCCCGTAAGAGAGAGAGCCGGTGAGGACGGAGCTGAGGAAAAGGAAGAGGACGAGGACTTCGAAGAGCTTATGGGAATGCTCAAGAGAGACCGCGACCAGGCGCCTGCAGAGGAGCCGGCTCCTCAGACACAGGGTGAGAATCCGTACAGCAACATTTACGGCGGTAACAATCCCTACGGTAACTACGGATACGGCAGCGGATCCGGTGATTTCGGCCGCAGATATTGATCTGCCGGGAACCGAGGCAGCAGTTCTGATCGACACCGTTTGTTGATGACCGGGCTGAGAAGACGCATCGTCTTCTCAGCCCTTTATTTTCCAAAAATTATAATTGTGGATAAAATCTAAATCTTTATATCAGCATCTTGACAAAAAGAAATAAACACTCTATAATTAAAATAGAAAAATCCTCGGGTAAATTTGGGGGAAGAAAAATGAAAAAAATTATTGCAGCCGTTATTTGCGCAGTCATGCTCATTTCGGCTATCCCTTTCGCTTCGTCAGCTTTTGAATCAAAGCCGAACAATACGAGCGAAAAGATTTTTTATACTACGTTCGGAAATGAAGTGAACGGAGTTCATGAATTCTTTTTCGAGTATATTTACAGTAAAACTGCAAAGCTGTCGCAGGTGGATAAAAACTATAGCTATCTTACCATAGGGATCAACCCTGTCTTCAAGAGCAGCTATCCCGATAAAGTTACGGGTATTATTCCGGCTTTGGAAGGAGAGACCGGTGCGAAGGCGTATCCTTGGAATCAGGCAGGATATGCAGTTGTTGATAAACGTAATGATAACGAGGGGGCAACTCTCCCGTCAACTGCATACGAAAGACTGCTTGAGGTAAAGATAGAAGACGGAATCGTAGCTATTCCCGATTATGCATTTTCGCTTTCTCCAAAGCTTTACGCGGTGGAAATTCCGGATTCTGTAGTGAGCATAGGTCAGGAGTCGTTTGAAAACTGTACTGCTCTTGCAACGATTCAGCTTCCGTCGTCTATCGAATCCGTCGGAAAGTATGCTTTCAGATATTCCGGTGTAACTGCGCTTGAGATCCCCGCATCTCTTGAAGTTGTTGAGGACAGTGTGTTTGAATGCATGCCGTGCCTTACTTCGGTCACAATAGACGAAGGAATAACATCCATCGGTGAGTTCGCATTTACAAACAATCAGCTGCTTGAATCCGTGAGCCTCCCCGAGTCTCTTGAAAGTATAGGCGCAAACGCTTTCAGAAGATGTACGGTCCTCTCGAATATAAGTATTCCCGCAGGAGTAAGCAATATAGGATTCAACGCATTCAAGTATTGTAAAGCTCTTGAAAGCGTAACTGTTCCCGAGGGTATTGACGTAATTGAAGAAGGAACGTTTTATGGCTGCGAAGGCTTGACGAGCGTGACTCTTCCTCAAAGCCTCCGGTCTATTGAAAAAGAAGCGTTTTACGATTGCGCGTCCCTTGAATCGCTTACGATCCCCGCATCTGTTTCCGCCATCAAGTCGAGAGCGTTCGGCAAGTGCGCTTCGCTGATATCTCTCGTGATCCCCGAAGGCGTCGCTTCTGTTGCGAACTATCTGTTCTACGGTTGTACCGCTCTTGAGGAAGTAACGATCCCGTCTACGGTCAAGAACCTCGGCAAGGGCGCGTTCTACGGATGCTCGTCTCTCGGATCTGTCACACTTCCCGAAGGACTTATCAATATCGGAAGCGACTGTTTCTATGAGTGCAAAGATCTTGAGTCGATCAATCTTCCGGCATCTCTTAAGAACATCGGAAAATATGCATTCTGCCGCTGCGAAAACCTCAAGTCACTTGTGGTTCCGTCCGCAAAGACGATCTTCGGTAAAAACGCTTACGGCTACTATTATCATAAAGACGATCAAGGCTTCGGTTCATTTGACATCGCTGCTAATACTATTTATGGCGTTGCAAAATCCCGCGCACAGGCGTACGCTCAAGATTTAGGGCTTAACTTTGTATTAAATTAACCTAAAGTTTCATACTATCAAAAATGCGGCGTTTCGCCGCATTTTTGATTGCTGATACAAATTAATATGTCCGACAGGCGGAATCATTATGGTAAAAAGATTTATAAGCTATTACAAGCCGCATAAAAAGCTGTTCTTCGCAGATCTCGCGGCTGCGCTTCTTCTCGCACTTTGCGATCTCATTTATCCTATGATAACGAGAAAAATGGTGAATGAGTTCATACCGGACAAGCTGATCGCAGAACTGCTTATATGGGCCGGCATCATACTTTTCATATACGTGATAAAAATGGGTCTGAACTATTTTGTCACATATTACGGCCATCTTGTCGGGGTGAGGATGCAGGCGAATATGAGAAGAGATATTTTTTCTCATCTTCAGACGATGCCGATGAAGTATTTTGACGACGCGAAGACAGGAACGCTTATGTCCCGTATCGTCAACGATCTTATGGAAGTTTCTGAACTCGCCCATCACGGACCCGAGGACCTCTTCCTTTCGATAATAATGCTTGTCGGTTCGTTTATAGTTATGGCAAATATTTATCTGCCGCTCACCCTTATCCTTTTTTCGGGGCTTCCGCTTATGGTGCTGTTCTCGTCGAAAAAACGCCTTAAGATGAACAGAGCGTTTACCGAGACCAGAAAGAGCATAGCGGAAATAAATTCCAACCTTGAAAACAGCATTTCGGGTATAAGAGTCTCAAAAGCGTACACAAATGAGGATCATGAGATGTCCGTTTTTGAAAAAGGAAATCAGAATTTCGTCAAGGCGCGCAATAAATCATATCGCGCGATGGCGGAATTCAGTTCCGGAAACACGTTTATCACCGACCTTTTGATGCTTCTGATGTATGTTGCGGGCGGTCTTTTCTTCATGTTCGGAAAGATCGAGCTTGCTGATTTCCTCGCGTTCATTCTGTACATCAGCATTTTTACAAATCCCATAAGACGCCTTATAAGCTTCATGGAACAGTATCAGGACGGAATGACCGGCTTTAAGAGATTCTGCGAGATAATGGATACAGAGCCGGAACGCGACGACGAAGGCGCGTCAGACGTCGGAGTACTGAAGGGAGATATAGAATTCCGCGACGTTTCGTTTTCTTACAACGAGAGCCGTCAGGTACTTGACGATCTGTCGTTTAAGCTCAAATGCGGCGAGACTCTTGCGCTCGTCGGCCCTTCCGGAGGAGGAAAGACGACCATCTGCAATCTTATCCCGCGGTTTTATGAGATAAATGCGGGTGAAATACTGATCGACGGCATTAACATAAATAAAATGACGCGGCGCTCGCTGAGAAAGAACATAGGTATCGTATCTCAGGACGTGTTCCTGTTTGATTCAACGATATATGACAATCTCGTTTACGGCAGCGAGGGATTGAGCGATGAAGAAGTAATTGAAGCCGCAAAAATGGCAAATATCCACGATTTTATAATGAGTTTGCCGGACGGATATCAGACTCTCGTCGGAGAGCGCGGTATCAAGCTGTCGGGCGGACAGAAGCAGAGAGTCTCTATTGCGAGAGTGTTCTTAAAGAATCCTCCCATTCTTATTCTTGACGAGGCGACAAGCGCGCTTGACAATGCGACCGAAGTGCTGATCCAAAACAGCCTTGAAAAGCTTTGCATAGGGCGAACCACACTCGTGGTCGCGCACAGGCTGACCACGATCAAGAACGCTGACGAGATAATCGTTATAACGGATCGGGGTATTGAGGAAAAAGGCACTCACTCCGAACTGCTTGCTAAAGGCGGCCTTTATTCGGAGCTCTGGAACGTTTCACTGAGAATGTAATAGTATTTGTGCGAAAAAAGAAAAAAGCCTGACAGCTCAGGCTTTTTTGTTTTATTGTATCCTCAACGATTCGTCGTATTCGGAAAGCGCCGCTCCGATAACGGTTCCGAATCTTGCGTGCTTCGGTATTACGAACCTCATATCGAACATTTTGTTTATGACGTCGAAAACGTTTTGAGCGAGAGAAACGCTTGTCAGGTTTCCGATCAGAACAATGTCTTTGAGCCCGTAATTCCTTGCCGCGAAAATACTGACCATTCCCACGGTCTCGAAAACCATATTGATAATACCGAGCGCAATGTCTGCGTTTGTGGCAATATCGCTGATCTTTCCGAAGTTAGACGCGGTCATAAGATCGGAAAAACCGTTTGCAAGATCGTGGCTCGTGATATCTTCGATTTTAAGGTCTATGTTGCTGAGGTTACCGCCTTTGGCAAGCTCATCGATATGCTCTACGGTGTCCATTCCGAGCATTTTTTTGGACAGGCCGACGAGTGTGCCTCCTCCGATACCGGTGCCGCCGAGGTGGCGCGGTTCTTCTCCGGATTTTGCATATACTATAGCGGTTCCTGTGCCCATGCTTGTTATGACAGCTTCGTTGTAGCCGCAGAGGTAAAGACCTCCGAGACCTATACTCCTGAATTCGGGTATCACATAGCAGGGAATAGAGTATAAAGGAGATTTTAAAAACGATGAACCGGCTCCGGTGATCATAATTCTCTCAATATCGGATAGCTCAAGCCCGTTCTCGTCGATGAAACGTCCGAAAGCGCCGTATATTGAGGTTATCGGGTCGGTGGCTTTGACGAATATCGGATCGATCAATTCTTTTCCGTCGTCAAAATTTTTGAATCCGACGATTTTGGTCGCGCTTCCTCCGATGTCTATTCCGATTACGATTTTGTTGTTCATAACGCCCTCTGTGTGCATATTGATGATTCATTTTAACACAGATGTCGATTGAAATCAATATGCTGAGCTATTTTAATTGCCGTACATCTCCATTAACCTGTCGACGCTGATCGTTGATTTTTCGCCTTTTACGGCGTTTGAAACAGACAAAGCGGCGATAACGGCTGCGCGTTTTGCTTCTGCAAGAGTATTGCCGCAGGAGCCTATCTCAAATAAAAGTGATCCGGGACAAAGCCCTTGGTTGAAAGCGGCACTTCGCAGATTGATCTTTCTGGGTATGCTGTCCTCCATCGACACTATATTTTCCTGTATATTCAGAGCGAGGGAAAGATTGTCCTCCCAGTGCGGATGATCGGCTCCGCCCTCATCGGTGCCGACTACGATCATGACCTGAGCGCACTGTAAGCTGCCGTATTCAGCGTATGACGCGACGTTCGTTTTATCCTCGCGAAAGACGGAATCGCGATGAATATCAAAAACGTATGATATCGAAGGGTATCTATTGATATAATCCGATACCGCGGCGTATGAACGCGAATATGATTCTCTGTACGATTCAGCGTCGAAAAGCTCAGTGCAGTGTATCACGTTTATCCCTTCAGCTTCGAGTATCTGAGCTATTACCTCTCCTACTGCGACGACGTTTTCATCTGTATTCTGCGTCCTGAAAGAATCGGTTTCGGAATACGTATTCTTTCCTTCTGCAGTATACGCCTCTGTGGCGTGAGTATGTACTATGAGAACGACCGGAGCGTCTTTGCCGTATTTTTCATATATCTCGCTGCACTTTCCGACTCCTGCCTTTCGGCTTAACAGGTTTTCAAGATCCGGCGCATAAGCGGTTTCGTTGCTCATTTCGGACAGCAGGGAATAATTTGCAAGGGATTCGTAATCGATCGGGTGAGTTGTCGTGTCAACAAGTTCGGCCTCGGGCGGATCTTCCTGCTCCGGAATATCCGCAGTGACGTTTGTTTCGGTATTCAACTGCGGGCTTTCTTGCTCTTCTTCGGTATCGTTTTCGGTGCCGACGGTCTCAGCAGGCGAGACGGCGCCGAAAACTTCATCAAGGAGAAGTTCGCCGATCCCCTTTGATATCAGTTTGTCCGCACTTTCCACGGTTTGGACCGCAAGATACAGCATGGATATTCCGCAAAACAGTGCGCTTATCACGACGGAAATGATCTTTGATGCGGTTCCGGCGCGGCGTCCGGTATTTTTATCATTATTTTCAGCCGAAGTATCGGCTGTTTCCGGGCTTTCGGTGTTCTTGCCGGGCAGCTTGACAGGAAGCTGCAGATTCGGCGGTGAAGCTTCGCTTGTACCTGCCGGCATATCGAAGATGACGTCTGTTTCTCCGACTTCTGCGTTTTGTTTTTCTTCAGCTTCAGCGTCAACGTTCTTTTCGGTCTGCTCAGTTTCGGAGAGAGTAGGGACGGGTTCTTGTTTTTCTTCTATTTCCGTATCTTTTTCCGTTTCTTTTTCCTCAGATTTCATATCGCACCTCTTTTCAATTTCTTGCTGTTAAATTGTATTATTAAAAAATGCGGTTTATTACGTCAGAAAGGTAGTACCGAATAAGTTATTTATCGCGCACGAGATCGCGTCTGAGATCCGTTCGATTATTCTGTCGCTGTCGTTAAGCGTGACGAAAAAGCTCTTTCCGTTTTCCAGGATCTTCTCAAGCGCGGGGGAAATATCCGTGATACCGGCTTCTTCCAATGCATCTGTGATGAGAGTCGACGAACCGACGACGGTCGGCGAACCTATTGATATCACCGGGCAGCCCATACTCTCTTTGTCAATTTCAGGACGGTTGTTTCCTATCCCTCCGCCGGGAGACAGCCCGGCATCGGATATTTGAACGGTCGTTGCGAGCCGCGAGACTTTTCTCGCCGCCATGGCGTCTATCGCGATAATAAGGTCGGGACCTATTCTTCTTGAAATGCCGCGCAGTATTTCGGACGATTCGATCCCCGTCTGACCGAGAACTCCGGGAGATATTACGGAGACGTCGGCGCATCCCATTCCGTCGAGGACAGGATAAGCATCCTTTATATGCCTTGTAGCGTTGATCTTATCCGCGCATTTTGAACCGAGAGCGTCCGGCGTAACAAATCTGTTTCCGAGCCCTGCTATCAATACTTTTGTATTCTCGTCCGGGCACTTCCCGAAAATTGTTTCAAACAGTTTTTTCAGTTCCGCTTCAATGATTTCACTCAGAAGCGAAACGTCCTTTTCGGATCTCGGCGAATCGTCCGATATGGTGACGTAAGTTCCGATCTTTTTTCCGCTCTCGGAAACTCCTTCGTCATCGCTCACCGTCAGCGTTTCAACAATGACCTCGCCCATTGTTTTCTTTTCATATTTTGCGCTGCGGTATTCTTCCGGAGACAGTTTTCCGCTTTCACAGGCAAGATCGGTTTCAATGTATTTATCGGTTCGTTCGTTGGATCGGGCGTTCATCACAGCCTCCGTAAGTTTTTATTTATTATTCTTCGCGGCAAAAAGCTTATACCCGGATCCGACTCCGTATTCGGCGGATAAATCAAGATAATCTGTAAAAATAGCATAAAGCATCTTGATTTATTATTTTGTAGGTGCTATAATATTATGGAATATTGGATGATTCACTCTTAATTGAGTTTTGTTTTTTCCGTACAAGGAGGAGCATTCCCGTTATGAAAAAATTATTGGCTCTCGTGTTGTGCTTAGTTATGCTGACCGGCGTTCTCTCGTCCTGCACCACTTTGGAGGATGACGACAAAGGCGCGGTCATCGACGTCTATCTTACAAACGAGATATATGATTTCGACCCTGCCCGCGGATTTACGGACGCGTCTACGAGCAAGTTTTTGGCTCTCGTTTTCGAGGGCTTGACGCGCCTTGACGCGGATGGAAACTGGGAATATGCGCTGATGGACGACTATACCGTCTCCCAGGATGACGATGAGGCGTTCAAAATACAGATCACTTTAAAAGAATCGAAGTGGAGTGATTCCGTTCCCGTTCAGGCGAACGACTTTGTCTACGCGTGGAAGCGTATACTCGATCCCGAATTCAAGTGCGAAGCGGCGTCTCTCTTGTTTGATATAAAGAATGCTTACGACGTTAAAATGGGCGATGCGTCGGTCGACGATTTCGGCGTTGCCGCCATTGAAACGTACGTTCTTGAAGTCACTTTCGAAAAGAAAGTCGATCTCGACGACTTTTTCAAAAAGACCGCGAGCCTCGCTCTCGTTCCGCTCCGCGAATCTATAGTAGCTACAAACGACAACTGGGCTAAAAAAGCGTCTTCCATGATCACGAACGGCCCGTTCGACGTGAAGGAACTTACAAACAGCACCACGATAAGGCTTGAAAGAAGCGCTTACTATTACCGCGACACCACTGCGGACGGACCTCTTGACGAATACGTTATTCCGTATAGGATCATAACTCATTACGATACCGGAGATCTTTCCGATCAGCTCGAGGCGTTCCTTTCCGGTAAAATATTCTATCTCGGTGAGATCCCTCTCGACCGCAGAGCGGAATTTGCGGAATATGCGAACGCATACGATTATCCCGCAACACACACCTATTATTTCAACGAAAACAACGAACTGTTCGCAAAAGCGGAAGTCAGACGCGCCCTTTCAATGGCGATCGACAGGAATAAGATCGCCGAGATTGTTACGTTCGGCAAACCCGCGACCGGAATCATCCCTTCGATGATACTCGACAATGACGACAGATCGTTCAGAGAAAACGGCGGAGAGCTCATTTCCGCGGAAGCAGATCTTGCAGGCGCAAAATCTCTTCTCAAAAGTGCGCGCGTTTCCGGCGGTTCGTTCACGATCTCGATCAGAAACGACGAGGCGGACCGTGCTGTCGCAGAGTACGTTAAAAGCGTATGGGAAGAACTCGGCTTTGACGTAACCATAAAGACACTCAGATATTCCACCGACGCTGAAGACAGTACCGTCGTAATTGATAACTTCTATAATGAGTATATCAACGGCAATTTTGACGTGATCGCAGTAGATATGACGATGCTTGCCGCTGACGCGTTCTCCGCCCTTGCTCCTTTTGCCGGGACTTATTCCGGATACGGAGTCAATATGGAGCCGGAACCGAATAAAGACGCGAACGGAAATGAAGTATATCTTTACGAAAAGAGAAATCACGTGACCGGCTACAGCAATGCGGAGTACAACACTTTGTTTGAAAAGTATTTCGAGACCGCAGACCTTTCGGAAAGATCCGAACTGCTTCATCAGGCTGAAAAGATCCTGGTCGATGACGCGGTCGTAATGCCGCTCTATTTCATGCAGGATTCGTTCATGTTCTCAGACGTTCTCAGCCGTATCGGTTCCAACTATTACGGACGCACCTTCAACGATATGAAGATGAAGGATTATATGTCGTACAAGGATGACGGCGCTTCCGCCCTCAATTCAGGAAACAACGACTGATCTTCAATAGCTACACTCAAGCAGGTGCGGTCATCGGCCGCACCTTGCTTTTCACTCACGGGGAAAATCTCCGGAGACATTTTTCAGGTTTTTCAGAGGAACAAAAATGAAATCCTTATTGACAGATCCGAATGAGATCAAAATATTTATACTGTATTTGCTTGACAAAATAGGCTATCCTCTCGACTATCCCAGTATCGGTACCATAATGGTGAAGGACGGAGTGATAAACTTTTTTGATTTTGCAGAGTGCTTCTTTGCGCTCGTCGAAGCCGGGCACATAAGAGAAGTGTATCCCGACGGGGACGGACCTTCGACACCTCAGATCACGGAAGATCCGAACGTTGCGCCCTTCGGACCGATAAATGACGCTGAGAACGCCGACGAAGAAGAAACGACGTATCCGAGAAAGCTTTATGAAGTTACCGAAACAGGTCATAAGGTCGCGCTCGGACTCGGGGACAGTATTATGGAGTCGGTCAGAGAGCGCGGTTACATAAGTGCTTTGCGACATTTATCTCTCAAGAAAAAAGGCGCTAAGATCGAGTGCTTTTCCGAACCGGACGGCGACGTTTATACGGTGACAATAAGAATAACCGACAAAGAGGGAACTGCGCTTGATATGAAGCTTCGCGCTGACAGCAAACATCAGGCGGACAAAATGACAGCCAACTTTGAAGAACGTCCCGAGGTCATCTTCAGAGGATTGATTGCCCTGTTCAGCGGCGACGTAAACTTTATAGTTGAGCAGTGATTATTCATAAAATTTACCCAAAATACACAATTATGGCATTTGCTGGCAGAAAATTATAGCATTTCAAAAAAATTTTTGAAAATATCTTGATTTTTTTGTGGAATATGTTATACTTAATTAAATCAAGTATGTAATTTTATGTTAAAATGTTCCTTTCCCCATAATTTTTCAGTCGCGCAGAATATGAATAACGAAGAAATTGTTATCCTGGTCAAGAGAGTAAAAAACGGTGACGACGCTGCATTTGAGACGCTCGTCAGGCAATACGGACCGCTTATTCATTCAATAGCGATTTCTTTTGACTATTCCGCGAAATCATCGGGATTCGGAAATATCTATGCGGATCTTTCGCAGGAATTGTCGATAGCGCTTTTTAAAGCTGCAGGTTCGTTTGATACCGATCAGAGTAAAGTGACGTTTGGCAATTACGCAAAGACTTGCCTGCGCAACTGCGCGGTTTCTTATCTTCGCAAATTGAAAAGTGCGAAGAGAAGGGACAGCAGAGCGAAGAACTCGATAAAAAAAGACAGAAAATCATACTCGGCTTTTTCCGACAACATGAGGGAGGACGTTTCCTCCGTACTGGAACTTGCAAGCTCTGTTCTATCCGCTTATGAATACGGTGTTTTTACAAAGTATTTGAGCGGGATGAGCGTTGCCGAGATCGCAGATTCCGTGAACCGAAGCCCTAAATCCGTCAGTAATGCGGTTTTCAGGTGCAAAGCGAAAATAAAAAGCCGGAGAGACGATAATTAGGTAAACGGCGCGAAAGCGTTTTATATGCCCGCAATAGCTTAATGAAAGAGCGTTGGTTTCAAAGGTGACGGTTTGACTCCGTCTGAGGGTAAATTTATTTTTCTAATACTTTAAGCGAGGTAAAGAGATGTTCCAGGACAAGACACTGACATGCAAGGAATGCGGAAAAGAATTCGTATTCACAGCCGGCGAGCAGGAATTCTACGCTGAAAAAGGCTTCCAGAACGAGCCTCAGAGATGCAAAGAATGCCGTGACGCGCGTAAAAACGCAAGCCGCGCACAGAGAGAAATGTTTACAACAGTGTGCGCACAGTGCGGCAAAGAGGCAACAGTTCCTTTCCAGCCCAACAGCGACAGACCCGTATATTGCAGCGAGTGCTTTGCGGCAATGAGAAACGCGAAAGAGTAATTTCGTCGTTCAATATATAAGACAGTTGCTGTTAACCGGAGGTATGTTTGACATACCTCCGGTTTCCTTATTTCCCATGTTTTTTCTGTATAAGCAAACTTTTTCCGAGAAAATTTTTGAAATGGTATATACTTTTTTATTCTGTTATGCTATAATATATTGAATAAAAATCAAAATGGATAATTATTACCAGTAAAGGGTGTCAGATGGAACGATCCGAGAAGGACAAGAAGTCCTTTACTAAACCGGGCTATGATCGTCGCCCGAAAAGGTACGGTGATCATGCGAAAGAAGACCGGCATTTTTCCGAATCCGTTTCAAACGGCGTCGTTGCCGGACGCAATTCGGTGAGAGAACTTTTGAAAAGCGGGAGAAGCATCGACAAGCTGTATGTCAAAAGCGGTGAAAGGGAAGGCTCTATAGTCGTTATCGTTGCAGAAGCGATTGACAGAGGCGTTCCGGTCGTAGAGGTCTCTCAGGATAAGCTGGATCAGATCTCCTGCGGATCAAATCATCAGGGGGTTGCGGCGCTGGCGGCTGAAAAAGAATACACAAACATCGAAGGTATTCTTGAAATTGCTCGCGAAAGAGGTGAGAAACCGCTGATCGTGATCGCCGACGGTATTGAAGATCCTCAAAATCTCGGTGCTCTTATCAGATGCGCCGAGTGTGCCGGAGCTCACGGGATCATAATTCCCAAAAGGCGTGCGGTCGGTTTGACTCCCGCTGTAACAAAAGCTTCTGCCGGCGCGATAGAACATATGGCAATAGCGAAAGTCACAAATCTCGCGGACGCGGTGCTGAAGCTTCAGAAAGAAGGAATATGGGTATTTTCCGCAGAGGCGGGAGGCACGCCGTATTTCGAAGTCGATTTCAATATACCTGCCGCAATAGTACTTGGAAGCGAAGGCTTCGGAGTGAGCCGTCTGATCAAAGAACGTTCGGATATGACGGTCTCGATCCCAATGTACGGTAAAGTTAATTCGCTTAACGTTTCCGCGGCGGCATCGGTCATTCTCTGCCACGCGGCAAGAATGCAGAGAACATGATTTTTCCGCGCGATAAGGATTTCGCGTAAAATATATTTATTTTTCAGTAGACCGCCCGGCGCGGAAAACTGCGAAAGGACGTATCAGAATGGATCCAAAATTACACGACGGATTTGACGACGAACTTGATATTCAAGCGCTGCTCGATAAATATCTTCCCGAAGATCACGCCGAAGAGTTTCCTTCTTCGGAAGATATCGAAAAAGAGGAGATCTCTGCGGATATTCCGGCGGAAGAAACTGTCTCCGATACCGATGCGGCAAACGATATAGAGGACGCACAGGTGCTCGAAGAGTTTGAACATCCGGCAGAGGAAAAAGGGGAAGAATCTTTCGAATCGGATGATCCTGCTTTTGATCTTTCCGCTTTTGACCTTTCCGAGGGCAAGCCGGAGATTGAGGATCTCAGCGATTACAACACAAAAGAAATAGACGTTGCACCTTCGACGGACAGCGGGGAATTCTCTTTCTACGACGACTTTGAACTTGCGGAAGTTGATGAGACCGAAGAAGAACAGGAGAGTTCTGCGGATCCAAAAGCCGACGTTTCTTATGAAGCTGAGGACAAGGCTGACGACGGGGTAGGATACGACGCTTACGGAGAGTTCTTCGATGAAGCGGAAGAACAGAAAGAACCCGAGCTTCCTGAAAAATCCGCGCGAAGCGCTGACGAAGTGCTGAAATCGGCTGCCGATGCTGCGCTTGATCTCGGTGACGACAAGCTTATCGTCGACGAAGACATAATTGCGGAGCTGATGGCGTCGGACGCCGCTCAGTTCGGCGGAATAGAGGGCTTCGAGGATATAGAGACTCTCAGCGGATTCGGCACCGCAACGCATGACAAGGTCGAGGCAGAAGACGGGAAAGAGCCCGCATCTTCGGAAACGGAAGCTGACGGCGCCATCCTCGATAATAATGCGATCCCCGATGAGGATGCTGATGAATACGAAGACTACGTCGGCGCCACGATAAATGAGCTTGAAGCGGAAAATCACGGCGAAACGGATATGGACTTCATCGTCGCATTCGGACTTGAAGACGAACTCAAACGTCACGTCGGCGATAACAGAGCGACAAAGCTTAAAAAGAGCTATGATAAAGAAATCGAACGCCGCGAGGAGATCGAACGCAAGTCCGTGACCAACGAATACCGCGACGCTTCGCAGAACACGGAGATCACTTCTCTTTATAAAAAAGCGTATAAGTCCTCCAAGGTCAAGATGGTTCTGACGGCGATCCTCGGTCTTTTGATCCTCATTTATGAGAACCTGCCGCTAATCGGCTATCAGTTGTCGTCGTTCCTTGATCCTGCGGTATACCCCGTAGTCTACGTTATGGTCGATCTGCAAATCACGCTTCTCGCAGTCGCCGTGGTATATGACAGAGTGCTTTACGGATTCGGAAGACTTTTCCGCGGTAAACCGTCGCCCGACAGTATAATGTCTGTCGCCGCAGTATTTTCAGTGGTTTACTCGATCATCGCCGCGAGCACGGCAGTTCCGCCGTCCGAACCGACGCTGTTCAATTTCCCCGTTGTGTTCTGCGCATTTCTGACCGCGTTGTATTCATACCTCACGATCAAACGTGAAATATTCAGTTTTAATATCGTTTCCTCCAAAAAGCCGAAATACGTGCTCAACAGGCTTGCTCCGTCTGAAGCGGTAATGGAGACCGCTGCTCTCGGAGAAGATGATATGGGAGACGTTCTGAAGATAGAAAAAGTCTCGTTTATCGACGGCTATTTCTATCGCACTGAAAGTGCGAACTCTTCCAACAGAGCAGTAGTGTTTATGTGCCTCGGCCTTTCCGTTGTGCTTGCAGTTTTGTTCGGGATCTATTCCGCTTTGGTGAACAACACCGTTACCTCTTCGATAATGATGGGATACGCGGCGTTTGTCACAGCGCTTCCGATGTCGGTGCTTTTCCTTCATTCGTATCCGTTCTTTAAGGCAAATTCGGCATCGTATGATCTTAACAGTACGATCATCGGAGAGAATACGCTTGAAGAGTATTCAGGCGCATCCGTTATGACGTTTGACGATAAACTCGTTTTCCCGTCTGTGGGAGTTAAGGTCCAGAACGTAAAAGTATATAACAATTACCGCTTTGACAGAGTTCTGTACTATGCCGCAAGCGTTTTCACAAAGACGGGAGGACCGCTGTCCGACGTGTTTGAACTTGCGACGCTTGAGACCGGCTATTCGGATGACGTTCTGCTGACGGGAATAGGTGACGGATATCTCCAGGCTGACGTCGACGGAAAGTCGATTATGTTCGGACGCGCGGAAGATCTCAGAGAGCAGGACGTGGATATCCCCGAGGATATCAGCGCGGAGGACTGTGACGAGGACGTCTCCGTTATGTATATGATATTCAAAGGCAAACTCGTTGCAAAAATGAATATCAAATATAATCTTGACGGCGATTTTGAGTACATAGTCAAACAACTTGCCGGAAGCGGAATGTCGATCTGCGTCAAGACTCTTGATCCAAACATTGACGAACAGATGATAAGAGACAGAGTCAGACTCGACGGATATCCTATGAAGGTGATAAGATATTCCAGTCTTGAAGAAGTGGCAAGCGTTGCGGAAAGATCTGACAGCGGTATCGTCGCAAGAGGTTCTGCAAAAGGACTTCTTGAAACAGTGACGTATTGCGATAAGATACTGGATGCGAAAAGAACGAACTCGTTTGTATGTCTGATCCAGGCGATACTCAGCGTCGTTGTTCTTGCGGTAGTATTGCTTACCGGCGGGTTTTCATCATTCAGGTCTGTGTTCTCGGTTCTGCTCCAGGCGTTCTGGCTCATACCGATGGCTGTCATCACAAAAGCAATGCTCAAATAAATTGATAATTTCGAAAGGACAGGGCGGAGGCGTTAGTTTCCGCCCGCTTTTGCCGTAATGCGCGAAGATATAAAAAGTTTTATCACAAAAGTGCGCCTTCCCGGAAGATATACCGGCGGAGAGACAGGGTGCGTAATAAAAGACAAATCCACGGTTAATGCCAGATGGGCGTTCTGCTTTCCGGATACTTATGAGATAGGAATGTCAAATCTCGGGGTGAAGATCCTTCAAGGCGCTCTCAACGAGATGGATGACGTCTGGTGCGAAAGAGTATTTGCTCCATGGATCGATATGGAAGCTGAGATGAGAAAACGGAACATCCCGCTTTTTGCACTTGAAAGCGGCGACGGTGTTGCGGACTTCGATTTCGTGGCTTTTTCGCTGTCGTATGAGCTGTCGTATTCTAACGTGCTCAATATGCTTTCTCTTGCGGGGCTTGCGCTCAGATCATCCGAACGAACCGACGACGATCCCGTCGTAATTGCGGGCGGACATTGTACGTACAATCCCGAACCTCTCGCGGACGTTATTGATATATTTTCTATCGGAGAAGGCGAGGAGGCGCTTCCTGAGATCACGAGACTGTACATTGATATGAAAAAAAGCGGCACGTACACGAAAAAGGATTTTCTGTATCGCGCCGCCACTGAACTCGAGGGCTTTTACGTTCCCTCATTGTACGACGTTGTGTACAATGACGACGGGACTGTCGCGTCGTATAAGCCAAAGGATGAAAAAGTACCTCCGAGAGTCAGAAAAAGAATCGTCGAGCGACTTGACGACGCTTATTTTCCCACAAATCCGGTGCTCCCTCTTGTTGAGGCGGTGCATAACCGGATAACCCTTGAAGTTTTTCGCGGATGTATCAGAGGATGCAGATTCTGCCAGGCCGGAATGATCATGAGACCGGTGAGGGAAAAAACTCCCGACGTACTCTGCGAACAGGCGAGAGAATATGCAAAGAACACCGGGTACGAAGAGATTTCTCTTTCATCCCTTTCAATAAGCGATTATTCGTGTATTGAGGAGCTGACCACAAAACTGATCGACTGGACCAACGATGAAAAGATCAACCTTTCTCTCCCTTCTTTGCGCGCTGACAGCTTCACCAAAGAGCTGATGGACAAGATATCTTCGGTGAGAACAAGTACTCTGACTTTCGCTCCGGAAGCAGGGACTCAGCGCCTTCGTGACGTTATCAACAAAAACGTAACGGAAGAGGAGATATTGAGGGCTTCTCACGTCGCTTTTGCGGCAGGAAAAAGTCAGGTCAAACTTTATTTTATGATGGGACTGCCCGGCGAGACTTATGAAGATATTGAAGGGATAAAAGAACTCGCTTCCAACGTCGTCGAGGAGTACTACCGAACGCCCGAGAGAAACCGCAAAAAGCAGGCGCAGGTCACGCTCAGCGTAGCTTGTTTTATTCCGAAGCCTCACACTCCTTTTCAGTGGGAAGGACAGAATTCCATGGAAGAGCTTTCTCACAAACAGCAGTTTTTGCTTGACAAAATAAAGAGCGACAGAAAGATAAAATTCAATTATCACGACGCTGATGTTTCGAGGATAGAGGCTATATTTGCAAGAGGCGACAGACGTCTCGGAAACGCTTTGATCAAAGCGCATGAGCGCGGGATCAAATTCTGCGCTTGGGAAGAATGTTTTGACTACGACGAGTGGATAAGAGCGATCACCGACTGCGGATTGTCTCCCGATTTTTATGCAAATCGCAGCATTCCGGATGATGAGATCCTTCCGTGGGATGTTATCGATTGCGGAGTTTCAAAGGAATTCCTGCTGAGAGAACGCCATCTTGCAAAAGAGGCGATCCCGACTCCGTCTTGCCTTGAAAAGTGTTCCGGATGCGGAGCAAACAAGCTTATTGACAAAAAGTATTGCCGCTGGTGTCCGGGGGGAGGCGAGACTCCGAGAAACGATGCGCCTTCCGTGATGCATGAAAAGACGTCTAGAAACACCGACGCACCTGCGGTGAGAGCTGTAAGGATCGTTTTCTCAAAGTATGGTCCTATGACGTATCTCTCGCACCTTGATTTCGCAAGAAATATGATGAGAGCGATTGTTAAGAGCCATCTTCCGGTTTGGTACACGGAAGGATTTAACCCGATACCGAAGCTCGCTTTTGCGTCTCCTCTGTCGGTAGGATGCTGCGGCGAAAAAGAAATAGCGGATATAAAGGTCACCGAAAACATTACAGATGATGAGATACTTCGCACACTGAAAGAGAATATGCCTGACGGCATAGGTATTTCGACGGTATATACGGCGGAATCAAAATTCAGATCAATTAAATGGGCTGAAAACGAGATCATAGTCAAGACAGACCGTGTTGACCCCGAACTGCCGAAAAAAATATGCCGTTTGTTCTCGTCTCCGGTCGTAATGATGAAAAGATCAAAGAGCGGAGAAAAAGAAGTCGATATCACAAAGTTTATAAAGCGCGTGTCTGCGAGAATCACCGGCGAGGGATATATTGTGAACGCAATAACCGGAGCGGACGGAGAGGGATATTTAAATCCCGAATATGTAATCGGTGCCATCAACAATGCGTTTGACACCGAGAGGGACGACGGATATCACATCATAGTCAGAAAAAAACTTCTTCTCGAAGACGGCGAAACGGAGTTCAGATGATCCCGTCAAGGCAGAGCGTTTCCGAGGTCCGCAGACGATCTACCTCTCTTTTGAGTTTGTCGAGCGCGGCGAGATATTGACCTTCATCCCCGTCTGCCTGACGCTTTGCATCCTCAATATAGTCCATTACTGCGGTTATGTCGTCGTGCCCTATGGCAAAGGACAACATAAAAAGGCGTTTATCCAGCTCTTTTTCGACTTTGACGAGCAGTTCTTTTCTGTCGTTTGACGGTATCGTCAGATCCAAAGCCGTATCGGCGCTTGAAGATATATAATCAAACAGTTCCGTCACATACGCGTTTTCGGCAAATACCAGTGCGAACATCAGAATAAGCGTTACGATCGAACATATAAACAGTTTCATCATTCGCTTCCTTTCAGCAGTAAGAATATATCGCCGCAGTCATCGACGGACATGATGCAAACGTCGGAGACTGCGGCATTTCTTTTTTGCAGCTCGGATTCAAGCCACGTTTGATCGCGTCCCGCCGCAGTCAAACCATCTTTTGATATTTTCCCGTTTGAGATCACGCAGTGGGCGATGCCCCTTGATTTAGCGGCAACTCCTGCGTCGTCCGGAGTCAGAGGCGAAGCGCCGGCGGTCTTGAAAACCGACAGCTGACCGTTGTCTTCCACTATTGCGTATTCTACTTCGGATAAAGAAGCGGCGCCTTTCAGCCTTAATTCGCTCATAAGTTCCGCCATACTGATCCGCAGCTTCGCCAACTCTTTTTTGTCTATCTTGCCTTTATTTATTATTATGCTCGGCTTTCCGATCATTATTTTTCTCAACAGTGCGCTTTTTGACAGCGCAAACGAAAAAATTATCTCAAGAGAAAGAAGCATAAATATCGGAATAACAGCATGAGAGAGCGGAGCGTTCTTGTTTGAGACCGGAAGAACTGCAAGCTCGGACAGCAGAAACGTTATGACAAGTTCGGAAATTTCGAGCTCTCCGACTTGTCGTTTTCCCATGATCCTGATCGCGATGAGCATCAAAGCGTATATGACGAGCGTTCGTATGACCAGCGTTGCCATTTGAAACTCCTTTTTAAGTCGGTTTATCAGTTTAATAGTATAGTTTGCTGAGATATTTATTTTATTCTGAATTATTATTTGAAAATTGAGAAAAATATCAAAAAATCAAAAAAATCTTAAGAAAAGGTATTGACAACACTATACGGGTTTGGTATAATAATCAAGCGCTCCCCAAAAAGGGAGTGCTCTTACGCTCCTTGAAAATTGAACAACAAAGACGAAAAAAAGAAGAAAGCTCCGAACAATTCTTTTGAAGAATTAA
>JAFSUU010000036.1 GCA_017445115.1 Clostridia bacterium
CGACCGTGTGGATGACGTATTCGCAGGGGAGGTCATACGCTCCGGTGATCTTCGCTTCGCCGGTCGCGCAGCCGTTCAAAGTGCGGCATTCCTCCAAGAGCTTCGGGCCCGCGGCGCGGTGGATCGCGCCGTCGACGCCGCCGCCCCCGAGCAGCGAATTGTTCGCCGCGTTGACTATCGCAGTAACGTAATCAATTTTGGTTATGTCGCCCTGAACGGTCGTTATTTCTGACTTATAAGCCATCATTGCTTTTTGTTTTACGTCTTATCTCGTACAGCCATTCGCCGTTGTATTTGAAGTGGCGCGGACCGGCGAGGGGCTTTTTCCCCACAAAGAATTCAGCCAAAGCGGAAAGAGACCATTTTTCATCGTTGAACTCGACATGTTTATCGTCAACAACGGTAAACGTTTTGCCGGACATGGGATTATCCTTAAAACAAAACTCGACCTGTTCTCCGACAGCGATATTGCACGTAGAGAAAGCAAACGGAGAAAGCCGTTCGTTGTGCGCTTCGCTGATTTCTTTTGCGGTTTCTTCCGCTTTTTGTTCCTCAGCGGTGGCTTTCCACTTTTTCAGGCGATGCTTAAAGCCGTTGATCTCCGCGATCGCTTCAAGAATGTCATAAGCGTCCTGCGGCGTCATGGCATAGAATTCGCGTACGCGTTTCTTGCCGTTGATCTCTTCCATTGAACGCAATTTGGGATTCAGCTTGTCCAGAATGGAATGGACCTTTTTGTCGGACAACTCGGAATCCACCTCGTATGTAGCGTAAACGCGGAACGCAAACGGTACCGCCGAACTTCGATTCAGTTCTGCAAGACGTTGTTTTACGTCTTTCGCATACCCGATCTTTACATATTCCTCAAAAGAAGGATTTGTCATAATGTAAATGTAGCCCATAATACCTCCTAATTAAATTCTATTTAGGAAAATCAGATCGTCGTTTCGAAAAATTGATTAATTGTGGTGCTTTTGTAATTATACCATTTTTTTATTCAATACACAACAGAATTTCATCAAAAACCCGTCTATATTTGTTTTGTCGTCATGCGGTGTTTTTTGTTTCCGCATACGCGCTTCATACGGTCGCTTTAAGTTTCTTCCGACTTACTGTCGGAAGGGACTTTTTCTTTGAAAATACGGCAGAACTTGTTTTCAAAGTGAAAGCAAGTGAAAAAGAAATGAGTCGAAAAAACAGCTCCCCCCGGAGACGGATTAGTCACCGGGGTGCGATAATGTGGATATATAGTATTATCACTCAAAAATATCGAGGTCGATCTCCTCGTCCGGGATCATGCTGAAAAGATAGAGGCTGAAACGTCGGGTTTCTCCTTCCCAGCGGTCCATATCAAAATCGTCGTTCGCCTCAAAGTAATAGTCCTTTTCCGGGTCTGACATATCGAACATATTGACGCGAAGATGGCAGGGCGGTCCGTCGTCTACGCCGTGGATGAAGACCTCCTCGGGCGATGAATCTATCCGAATAAAGAAACTCAGGTCGCCGTGAATCTCTAACGGCTTAACTATGAATCCTCCCACGATCGACTCCCTGAGCGACTTAATAAACTTCCTCGTCAGGTCGTGGTTCAGCTCGTGGCTGTGACGTTCGTCGAACACGTCGTCTTCGTAATCGAATCCGAATACTTCTTTGAACTTCTTGTCCAATTCTTCCTTATCACGCTTAATATCTTCATCAGACCGGTACGCCATCAGTCTTTCGGCGGCTTTTTCAAACTCGGGGATCCCACCCTCGCCGTCGAAAAGGCCGTTTGCCGAGTGAACGTACTTGTCTATCACCCTGAGCGTCTCATTTTTCGCCGTTTCAAAGTCGGTGAACAGGTATGATGCGGTGAATGGGTGAACG
>JAFSUU010000037.1 GCA_017445115.1 Clostridia bacterium
CACCGACAAGCTGAAGTTCGTTATTCATCCAATTCTTCGAACCAATTCATATTGGTAAGTCGTGAAGTATTTATTCCAAAACCCCCTGGCATTGGGATTTGCAGTGCCGTGTTCAACCCACATATATCGGTATCCTTCAGATATGGCTCTCAACTCAGCAAACCCGAGAAGTTTTTCAGCGAGTCCTGTTCCGCGATACGCTGGATATACAAAGGCCTCTCCCACATTTGCCGACTGTCCTTCCTTGCCGACCATTTCACAGTCTTCCGCATTCCATTCTATTATTCCAGCAAGCTTTCCGTTATCATAAGCTGCAATCAATTCAAGCGAATCACTCGTATAATAATCATGATATACTTCTTCCGTGAATTCATTGCCCGGATAAAAGACCGGACTGCACCGGAGATGCTTTACAATGTTTTCCGTTGCATCCCAGATTTCCTTCCAGTGTCTCTCAATCTCCTCTTTCTCAAGAACCCGTATATCAAGTATTCCCCCGGTAATATCTTTACTTTCAAGTAGTTTCACGCATTTCTCAGACATATTTCCAAACTGCATCATGTGAAACGCACTTATGCATGCAGTATCCCCGCTGTATAAATGAATTGAAAAGTCGCACACGCCTCCGTTCACGACAGTATCTGCCAGCTTTTGAAACAGCTTGACCATTGTCTTTTCGCTCTCGGCAAAGTATCCGTACACCGGCACATAACAGTGAGTGACTTCATCTGTCCACTGCACATAATACAGAAAGCCTTCTCCTGCGTTGGAGCTGTTTAACTCTATTAAGTGCATCCCTTCCAGTTTGGAAGCAAATCGTGCTTGAAATTCCTCTCTCGCAGCAAGACCATCCGAAATGACCGTGCTCATCTGAGACCTATATTTTTCATACAAACAATCATATCTGTCCATCGTTCATCCTCATAAACATTTAAGAAGAGAAAAATACAATTTGCCGCTCTGAAAATCATTCTGTTGTCTCACCCCAGGCTCGAGACAAGAGAACGATTGTCTCCACATGCCCCGTCCCGGGGAACATATCTACCGGGCAAGCCTTTACCGCTTTATATCCTTTTGTCTCAAATATGGCTATATCTCGCGCAAGCGTCGCGGGATCGCAGGAGATATAAACGACTTTTTCGATCCCCGTCGCGGCGATATCTTCTATCAGCTCTTTATCTATTCCCTTTCGAGGCGGATCGATGACCAGCGCCTGATACTCTTTGCCGTTTACGATTTTCAGCGCGTCCTTTGCGTCGGCGCATACGTATTCGTCGTCTTTTCTGCCGTTCTGAAGGCTGTTGTATCTTGCGTCTTCGACGGCGTCGGGATTGATCTCCACGCCGAACACTTTTCCGTTTCCGGCTGTGCAGATGCCGACAGAACCGACTCCGCAGTATAAGTCGATAAGCCTGTCCCCGTCTTTCAAATCAAGGTATTCTTTCGCTTTTTCATACAATTTTTCCGCTCCTTCGGCGTTGACCTGAAGAAAAGACGACGGAGTGAAAGACAGTTTTTTGCCGCATATTGTCTCGGTCAGATACTTATCTCCGGCTATCTTTGTATATTTATTTCCGAAAATAACGTTCGTTTTTTCTTTGTTTTCGTTTACATAAAAGCTCTTTATCTGCGGAAACAGCTTCATTATCAGCTTTGCCGTCTCATTTGCCTGCGGCAGTCTGACGCCGTTTATCACAACGCATACTGCAATATCGCCGGATACCGTTTTTCGCATCGTTATATGCCGTATCAAACCCGTGTGCTTTATTTCATCATAAGAAGAGAGCCTGTTCATCTCAAAGATCTTTATCAGAGCCGAAGCGATATCGTAAAACGATTTATCGTGAAGCAAACAACTTTTATGCGTGACTATATCGTGAGAATTTTTCGCGTAAAAGCCGAAGCACATTTTGCCGTTTTCGTCGGTCCCTACGGGATACTGCGCCTTGTTCCTGTAATGATCGGGAGACGTCGGGACGATCTTTTCCACAGGGACGTCGGTATGCCCGATACGTTTCAGCGCCGTTTCCACGACGTTCTGCTTTATGGCGAGCTGTCCTTCATACGATACGTGCCTGAACGTACAGCCTCCGCATTTGCCCGATACCTCACAGTTGCTTTCGCATCTGTACGGCGAGCGCTTTTCAATATCGATCGTCTTGCCGTAGCTGATGTTTTTAGTCGTCTTAACGATCTTTATATTATGTATCTCGTCCTTGAGCGCGTTCTGCACGAACACAGCCGCACCGTCGACGCGGCATATCCCTACTCCCTCGGAAGTCACGTCCGTGATACTCACTTTGTAAACGTCGTTTTTTTTCATCTTTTTACCTTAAAGAAGTATATTCTCTTCGAACAGCATTTCAAACCGTTTGTTGCCTGACAGCGACAGCTTCTTCGCTTTTGACGCGAACGATTCCGCTCTTTCTCTGTTCTCTTCTTTTTCCATTGAGCGCGCACCTTCTAACGCCATATTGCCGAGCAAATGCGCTTTGTTTTTAAAATATCCGGGGAACAATCCTATCTCACAGGCGTGTTCCATATCGATCTTTGCACCCATAATACCCGCTATATATACGGCGTCCAGATTGTTTTCATCGATTTTCACAGCGTCGAGCAAACACTCGATTCCTGCGCGCACGGCGCTCTTTGCAAGTTGAAGAGCGGAAACATCGCTCTGCGTCAGCGTGAATCCGCACGGAAGTACAACGTCCGCGCCGAGCACGCCGAGTTCATCTATAAAACCGCCTTTTTTTAACAGCGATAGCAGATCGATAAGAGCGCTGCCGCAAAGACCGGCGATATCTTCTGTTTTGCCGATCGTATCGTACTCTTTCAGCTTAACCGTTCCGTCAACGCACTCTACGGATCCGATACTGCTCACCGCTCCGGTTATGCCTGATGCTCCGCAGCTTACGTTGCCGCCCTCCAATGCAGGTCCCGCCGCGGTAGAGGCGTACAGCGTGCGTTCTGAAGTTCCTGCCGCGATCTCGCCGTTCGTACCGATATCTATATACAGATAATTTTCTTTTTTTCTGTCGAGGTCCGCGGAAATCATGCCGCTGAGTACGTCTCCGCCGAAAAACGCGGAGAGGCAGCGCGAAACAAACACGCCGGCGTTTTTTGAAATAAGTCCGAGCGAACCCGACGTAAACGTTCTGCCGAAATGATCGGGGACGTTATACGGAAAAGCGGCGAGAGGCGACGGATCTGCTCCTGTAAAGAGACAGCACATTGCCGTATTTGCCGACACGTACACTCCGGAAACGTTTTCGGTTCTTCCGTGACTGAGTTCGTTTATTATTGAATTGATGCAGCCGACGATCGAGCTGCGAAGCTCTTCCGTTCCGTTTTCCTTAGCGTACGCAAGCCTTGATACGACGTCAAGCCCGAACGCTTTCTGCGGATTCGGGACAGACAGCTTCTCGTTTTCATCATTTGAGGCGGCAACGGTCGTGGTGCCGATATCGATATAGATATTCATTACATCTTGAACCTTAAGAAGGCGGTCGTCACCGCATCACCGAATTTCATTCCTGTAAGACCGTAAAAAGCCATTATGATAAGCCCTGCGGCAATAAACGCCGCCGGAGTGCCTTTGAATGCTTTTGGAGGATCGGATACCGATACTCTCTGCATTACGGAACAAAAAGCAAACGAAGCAAGTATGAATCCGAGCGAATATGCGATATCATAAAGAAGCAGTTCTGCAATGCCGCCGGCTTCCGACGTCAAAGCAAGCGCAGTACCTATGACCACGGTATTTAGCGCCGCGAATACCATCATATCCCTCAGATCCGAGTACAGCTTTTTATTTGCAGTTTTAAGAGCGTTTGCAAGTACCTGCGTAATGATCGCGGATATAAGCGCGAAACAGAAAAACGACAGGTATTCCGCACCGAGTTTTTCAAGGAACAGAACGCTCACAAGTTTGAAGCAAGCCGTCGAAAGAACTCCGGTAACAGTTATGAACAATCCGAAAACAAGCGTATATTTGAGTTTGCC
>JAFSUU010000003.1 GCA_017445115.1 Clostridia bacterium
AAGAACAAAGACAGGAAGCAAAACTGACAAAGATATACGATATACCGATAAGCGAGATCGACGATTTCCCGGATCATCCGTACAGGGTACTCGACGACGAGGATATGCAAGCCCTGATGGACAGTATATCCGAAAGAGGGGTCATAACCCCGGCAATGGTCCACAAGAAAGAGGACGGGAGATATGAGATGATATCCGGACACAGGCGAAAACGGGCGTGCGAGCGCCTCGGACTTGAAACGCTCCGGTGCGAAGTCGTCGAGGTCAGCCGCGACGAGGCGATAATCTTGATGGTAGACAGCAACAGTCAGCGGTCGGAAATAGCCCCGTGCGATAAGGGACGAGCGTATAAGATGAAACTTGATGCCTTAAAACGACAAGGGCAGCGGACAGATTTAACTTCTACCCCACTGGGGGAGAAGTTATCCGGTAAAGACGCGACTACTGTTTCAAGAGTAGGAAATGAAACTGGAGATAGTGCTACACAAATCCAGCGATATATCCGGCTCACATATCTCGTTCCTGAACTTCAGCAGTTTGTCGACGAGGGTAAAATCAAAATGCGCCCCGCAGTGGAGCTTTCCTTTTTGGATGAGGAAACGCAGCGGGACGTTGTTGACCGTATCGACGAGACCGAAGCGTTCCCGTCGCACGATCAGGCGATACGGATACGTAAAGCGTTTGACGCCGGAGAAGTCGATTACGACAGAGTGACCGATATAATGGCTGAAGAAAAGCCGAATCAGAAACCGAAGTTCAAGTGGTCGTTTGATCGAATAAGACCGCTCATCCCGAAAGGGTATGACGACCAGAGATCAGAGGACTACGTGGTAAAAGCGCTCGAATACTACGGGCGATATTTACAGCGACAACGTGACCAGGCAAGGTAACAGAATATAGTGCGCACAGGCTGAGAAAGCGAAAGGTTTCGCTTTGCTCGGCTTTTTTTGTTGCCCGGCCAAAGTCACTTGTTATACAAAAATCTAATGAAAGGAGGAAAACCGACAATGGATATCAACGTCAAGATCCGCAGGATCATAGACCGTGAGAACACACCCGTAAAGGCGATCTGCTCCGTAACGCTCGGCGATCAGTACGTCGTTCACGGCGTAAAGGTCATCGAGGTAAACGGGACAAGGATCATGGCTATGCCGCATGAGACCCGCAAAGACGCGGAAAACAACGTGAAGTACAGAGACGTATTCCACCCCGTTACTGCGGACGCCCGCAGAGCGATGGAAGCTGCTGTGTTCGCAGCGTATGACGCGGCAAAGGCATCGGATGAAGAAACCGAAAACGACATCATAGACTAACGGCTGATAAATACACAACAACAAAAACCAAAAACCAAAACAAAAATCTAAAAGAAAGAAAAGGAGAAAAATAACCATGTTTAAGTTTTTTAAGAATCTGAAGAAGAAGGCGGAGACCGCGGTCGTCGCCGCAAGAACCACCATCGCCACCAAGAAGGCGGAGGGCTACGTCGACTCCGGCGTCAAGATCCTCATCGCGGTCGTCATCGGCGCGCTCCTGCTCACCGGTCTGTACGCACTCTTCAACAACGTCATCATGCCTTCGACCAGCAGCAAGGTAACCGAGCTGTTCAACTACAGTGG
>JAFSUU010000038.1 GCA_017445115.1 Clostridia bacterium
GTGATGTGTTCCGCAAAACCACTCACGCCCGCAGGCACATCACGTCCGAAGGACACATCACGCGCGTCAGCGCACATCACGTTCCGCTTGCGGAACACATCGTTCACCAACAAAAAACAGTGATTTGGTAGACAAATCACTGTTTTTTGTTGGCGGAGAAGAAGAGATTCGAACTCTTGAGACCCGTTAAGGCCTACGCGATTTCCAATCGCGCGCGCTCGACCAACTACGCGACTTCTCCGGGTCGTTTGATTGCTCGGTTGATAGTATATCATAACTCTTTGCGTAATGTCAAGAGTTTTTTCGATTTTTTCGGCGTCATTCGGATGCCGTTCTCTTTCTGACGACTACCGCCTGCTCAAACATCCCTTTATACGCCGCTTCGGTATCGCTTTTTGAATAAGCGACCTGTTTTCCGGCGGTCGGGTCGTTGAAATAGTAGTAGCCGTCGTCGTAGCCGACGAGGAGCAGGCAGTGCATCGGATCGGTCCAGTAGAAAACTTCTCCCTCTTCGCCGTCTATCACGTTCCAGCACCATCCGGGTATATACGGGGTGTTCATATACATCGTGCCAAAGAAAATGACGGGCACGTTTTTCATTATGTAGTCGCGGCAGAGGTCCTCGATCGGCACGTTGTAGAGTTCGAGTATCTCGTATTCTTCGGTGTCGACGAATTTTTCAAGCGCGTTGACAATGACCGGGGCGTAACAGCAAAGCCCCGAATAGAGCCTCGGGTCGCCGACGAAATAATCCCACGGGCTGTAGCCCCAGAGCTCTCCGTCGATCGTCTCGGGCAGGGGGCTCATATCGAGATATTTTTCGATGAAATCGTCGACTGAAATATCTATTCCCACGTAGTTCAGCGCCATGACCGTGCTGACGCTCTCGCATCCGTTCGGGTAGTCATATATCTGCGTGAGATACGGCACGTTGAGGATATGATCGGGCTTCTCGACGACCTCGACGATGACGCGGCCGGACTTTTTGCCGTCGTAAGTCTCGACGGTGACGAGCGAAAGGCCTTTTTTATACGCGGTGACGAGTCCTTCGGAAGAGACGGAAACCGTGCGGGGATCGGAACTGATCCACTCTATCGCTTCGTTTGCGTTCTCGGGACTTATTGAATAATCAAGAAGAAGCGTGCCGCCCGGTATCATCCGTTCGTACCCGATGCCTCTGATGCCGATGGATTCCACCCGCACCGCGCCGTTCGGCTCCATTAATTTATATTCACCGGAATACTTGTTTGTTTCCGTGTAAAGCTCCGAAGAAAGATTCACCGCGAGATCCTTTTCTCCCGCGGAGAAAGAAAACGCTGTGACCGCGACGGCAGCGAGCGCGACGGCGAGGATGACGTATCTGAATTTTATAAGCAGCTTGCTCATTGCGGCCCTTCCTTTCGGTAGAATTTAACCCATTATACATCAAAATCGCGCTCATTTCTACATTATTTTATAAAAAATCCGCTTGGGCGGGCTTGAAGTGGGACGTGATATATGTTAAAATGCTTACATAACGGAGAACGGAGGGCGGTATGACGTCTTGCAAGCTTTGTCCCCGCGCCTGCGGGATCGACCGTGAAAAGTCGCTCGGAGTATGCAAAGAGAGCGACAGGATAAGAATAGCAAAAGTCATGCTCCACCACTTTGAAGAGCCGTGCATCAGCGGCGGCGAAAAAGGCGCCGGCAGCGGTGCGATATTTTTCTCCGGATGCTCTCTCAGGTGCGTTTACTGCCAGAACAAAGCGGTCAGCCGCGGCGAGATCGGGACGGAAGTCACGCCGGAGGAGCTCGCGTCCGAGATGTTTCGCCTTCGGGATGCGGGCGCTTACAACATAAATCTCGTGACGCCGACACATTTTGCATCCGCGACAGCGGACGTTCTCCGAAAAGTGAAGCCGGCGCTCGGCATTCCGGTCGTATGGAACACCTCCGGCTACGAGACCGTACAGACGGTTGAGTCGCTGAGAGGGCTCGTCGACGTTTTTTTGACAGACTTTAAGTATTTTTCCCCGGAGCTTTCAAAAAAGTATTCATCTGCGCCCGATTACGCATCAGCGGCGCTTCCGGCTCTTGAAGCTATGGTGAAGCTGACCGGCAAGCCGCGCTTTGAAGACGGGCTATTAAAGCGCGGGACTGTCGTCCGCCACCTCGTGCTTCCCGGCGCATACCGCGACAGTATCAAGGTGCTCGAGACGGTCGCGCAGAACGTCGGCGCGGAGAACGTGATACTCAGCCTGATGGCGCAGTACACTCCGGAGTTTCTCGACCCGGGTTATCCCGAGCTTGACAGGAAGATAACTACTTTTGAATATGAAAAAGTGCTTCATCGCGCCGAAGAACTCGGCTTCGACGGATATTCGCAGTCGAGAGATTCCGCGACGTCGCGCTTTACGCCCGATTTTTAAGGGAGGATCTATGAAATTCAGAAAATTCACGTTGAAACATATAACGCTCGTTACGGTGCTGCCGGCGGTCGTAGTGTGGGCGGTGCTCACCGCGCTCTCGCTCGGCAATATTCTCGACGCCGGGTACAACGGGATCGTTGCGATAGCGGTCCTGGTCCTCTCCTCGATGGGTTTCCGCGCTTACCATTCAAGATTTATGAAGAGAGCGGAGCGGAAGCTCTATGAAGACTGTGATCCTTATCCGACGATAGACGAGGTGAAGCTTTACCTCGAGTGTGCCGGCAAAAGAGTGAACAAATCCGGGCTGACGCTGACGCTCGGAATGATGCTCGCGCTCGTCGGAGACTATGAAAACGCGGAAAAAGCGATGAAATCGATAGACGTCACGGATTCGTCGCCGCTTCCCGACGGAGCGAAAGCGGGAGTTTACTACGACCTCGCGGCGCTCTATTGCGCGATGAGTCTTCCGGAGCACGCGATAGAATGTTACGACATCGCAAAGCAGAAGTTCATGTCGTCATCCGAACGCTTCAAAAGCAAGCTCTCGTTCGACGGCCCGACGGACGGAGAGATCGAATGTTACAAGGGAAATCATGAAACCGCGCTCGATCTTCTGAACGCGATCGATCCCGTGAACCGCCTCCAGGAGGTGACAAAAAAATTCGCCCTCGCCAAGGTGCACTATATAACCGGCGAGCGCGACACGGCGCTTTCGGAATTCGACTGGGTCGCAAAGAACGGCGGCCGCCTTGCGGCGGCAAAAGAATCCGCGGAAATCGTGACCGCGGTCAATAAGTTGAAAGCGGAATGATATACGCGGCGATGCCGCGTATGATATACCGTGCTGACGCACGGCATGATATACTCGCTTCGCGAGCATGATATATTGCTCCTTCGTCGCAATATGATATGATCTCCGTTCCCCCTGTTCATACGCGAAGCGTATATCATATGCGAAGCATATATCATCCGTGACTGCAGGGAACGGATATCATTGAAAAAGCGGTGATTTGTTTACCAAATCACCGCTTTTTCATGGCGCGCCCTACAGGATTCGAACCTGTGGCCTACCGGTTCGTAGCCGGGCACTCTATCCACTGAGCTAAGGGCGCTTATCAGCTTAATAATAATATCACAAATTAAAGGTGTTGTCAAGGGCATTTTTTACAGAAAATCGAGCAATGAGGCACTAAAAAATATAAAAAAGGGGTAGATATTTTTGAAATGTTGTGGTATAATCTAAAAATCGGGGGGTAAAATCCCCTGTTTTGTTCCGCCCGGAGGCGGAGAAATTAAGTAATAATTTATGAAAAGATAGAAAGGCGGATTTCCCGGAATGGCAAAAGACGTAAAATCCAACCAGGCAGTCAAAGACGAGCTTAAACTCAAAAAGCAGGCGAGACGCCATGAAGCGAAGAAGGCGGCTGACAAACAGAGCCGCAAGAATACGTTGATCTTCGTTTGCATCATAGCGATCCTTCTTGCGTTTGCGGTGCTCGTTATATTTAACAAGTGTTCTACAAGCGGCAGCACGGAGAGAAACACCGTTGTCGCCTCCAGTGAAAACTTTGAAGTTTCGCAGGCTATGATGACGTACTACTTCAACACCGCATATAATCAGTACGCTAACTACTTCAGCAGCTATACAGACACGCTCAAAACAATAGTTGACAGCGTCAACGAGCGCGGCTTGTGGTACGACACGTTCATGACTTCCGCGAAGAACACCGCGGAGCAGTATCTGACCGTTGCCGA
Organism: Clostridia bacterium; assembly: GCA_017445115.1. The sequence continues at coordinate 4,164 of JAFSUU010000038.1, forward strand.
GATGGCGAAGGCGGCGGGCGTAACGCTCGACAAGGACGACAAAGCCGAGATCGACGAGACGATCAAATACTACGAAGAACTCAAAAAGTCTTACGCATCGAGCAACAGCGCGTACTCGCTGATGACGTTTGACAGATTCCTTGAAACAATGTTCGGCGACAGCGTGAACGAGTCCGTCGTCCGCGAATGCCTTGAGCTTGCAAAGCTCACGTCCAAGTATCAGGATCAGTACGTCGACGCTCTTGAGTACACCGACGAGCAGCTTGAAGAGTACTACGGCGAGAACAAAGACAACTATTTCTACGTTGACGTTCTCAAGTATGCGTTCACCGAGCCCAAAGAGGAAGAGAACACCGACACAGATACCGATACCGAAGCCGATACCGAGGCTGATACCGTTGCCGACACCGAAGCGGACGTTGAAGCCGATACAGAGGCAGACGACGAGGCTGACACCGAGGCCGATACGGAAGCTGACACAGAGACAGACGTCGAGGCTGACACAGAAGCCGATACCGAAGCTGATGCAGAGGAGATCTCCGAAACGAGAAAGCTTGCGGAAGAGCTTGCGGCAACGAAGTCCGTCGAAGAGTTCAATGCTTATATGACCGCGTACTTCACTGCGGAAGCCGAGAAGACTCTCGAAGAGGGCAAAGAAGTCGACGCTGACGAGATCAAATCCAAGGTCGACGCTCTCGCTAAGACGAAACAGCTCGTCGGCAACTTCAGCGGCGACGAAGCAAAGGAATGGGCGTACGCGGCTGACACAAAGGTCGGCGACACGAAGCTCATTGTTGACGAAGAGAACGGAACTTACACCGTTTATATGCTCACAAAGGCGGGCTACCGCGACGAGGAAGTTACTAAGAAAGCGGCTGTCCTTTATCTCACCGACGACAACAACGACGGCGACTCCGAGACAAAAGCCAACGAAATCATGACCGAGTGGAATGCCGGTGAAAAGACCGAGGCTGCGTTCCTCGCGCTTTGCGAAAAGTATTCCGAAAGCACTCACAATCACGTTGAAGAGGGCTACACGCAGAGCACGACCGACATCGGCGAATGGCTGTACGTTGACGGCAGAGCTGTCGGTGACGTAGGCGTCGTTCATTCCGATACAAACAAGTGCTCATATCTTGTATACTTTGCAGGCGACGGCGCCGAGGCATGGAAAGTTTCCGTCAAGTCCGCAAAGCAGAGCGCCGACTGGAGCGCTGCTATGGACGCGTTCGTTGAAGAGCATAACGTCGCAGAAGAAGGGAAGACTGCCACGATCGTCAAGTTTGACGAGGCGGCTCTCAAGAAAGTCACTCCCATTTCTCTCACAGTAAATGCCTGAATGAATACAGATCCCGAGGGTTCGCCCTCGGGATTTTTATATTGATTCATTTTTTCCTTGACATCCCGGACGGAATATGCTAAATTTTAATTGGAAATAATTATTAATAATAAAGAGAGGTATGAACGCTATGTTTTGCCCTAATTGCGGTACAAATAATCAAGACGGCGCTTTGTTCTGCGAGAACTGCGGCCAAAAGCTGACCGCGCCGGTTCCCGCTTCCGAAGAGCCTGTCGAGTCGCCCGCCGCCGAGATCCCCGTTGAAGAACCGGCAGCTGCAATACCCGTTTCCGAAGCGTCTTTTGATGCGCCTGCCGCACCCTCTTACGAAGAACCCGCCCCGGCGTTTGCTCAAAGCGCCCCGCAGTATCAGGCGCCGCCGCAGTATCGACCCGCCGAGTCCGTGTATTACGGCAAAGCGGCGGGAAATTCCGGCGAAGAAGGTTCGTCAGCGATCGCGGCTCTGAAGCGCGTGCTGTCGTCGCCCATCTTCCTTTTCGGCGCGATACTTTACACTCTTGCGGGCATTTTGTCGTTTATCGCGAGCGTCACATTTACGGATAAGATCAAGATCAGCTTCAACGGATATTCCGTCACTTTCGGCACCGATATCGGAAGCGCCGTGTCGTCTCTGATCTCCTTTGCCATCGTCGCCGTCGGCATCTGGCTGATATATTTTGCCGCTCTGAAGAAAGAAAACACCTGCTCTCCCGCGGGATTTATCGTGCTGAAAGTCCTTTCGATAATATCGCTTGTGGTTTTGTGCATCGCCGCCTCGGGAATAATCATGGTGTTCGTCGCGCTCCTTCTCGTCGGCGAAGGTTTTCAGATAGAATCGTATATAAAATTCGGAAATTCGCCGGTCGACGCACAGCTGAAAACGATGTTCGACGCTATCCTCAGCGTCGATAAATGGGTGTGGGCGGTCGTATTCGGAGCCATACTCGTTGCTGTCGTCCTGGCTATCGTCTTTTTCGCAAAGCTTTCCGGAACGCTGAACGCCGCGAAGCGCACGGCGAAGACCGGAGTTCCCGCCAAAGGAACGTCTATGTACGTTGCGGTCTGCTTCTTCATTTTCGCCGCAGGTTCGCTCTCCGCGGCGGTATCGCTGATGACCGTCGGGCTTATCTTCCACGGCATAGCAACAGTTGTCGTTTCCGCCGCGCTCATCTTCTTCGGCATCTCTGTAATAAATCTCAAGTCAGCTATGAAAGTTGAGCTTGCAAAAAGCCGAAAGATCCCCGTGGGCATCCCGGCCGGAGGCCCCGCGCCTTACGGCGCAGCATACGGCGGAGCGCAAGGAGCCGTCTGCCCGAGATGCGGCACGCCGCTCGCTCCGGATTTCAACCTCTGTCCTCGCTGCGGTTTGCCGAGACAGAACTGATCCGACTTATAATATAATGTAATTTTGCGGGAAGGCGTTGTCGCCTTCCCGTATTTATTTATAATGAAAGTTTTGCTCCTCGCGCGGAGAGTTGAAGCAGAAATGCGGGGAGAACTTTTTGCAAAAAGTTCTCCCCGCACCCTTTTCAAAAACTTTCGGGAAGATTAAGGGGGAGCCTTTAAAAAGGTCCCCCTTACCCCCTCGAAACTTCTCCCGGGAAGTTTCAAGGCGAACAGAGATATTGTATACGAAAAGCCAAAGCTAAACGATCAAACGTGTCATCCTGATCCGTAACGGGAGACACTGTAAAGTGGCTCGCGAGGGGAAGGATCTTTGTATGAACGGTTCTTGGGTATATACTCTCGTGCCGTCAGTCTGAAGATCCTTCGGCGAATTGCAAACAATTACGCCTCAGGATGACAGTTTTGTTTGTTTGTCTTTGGTTTTTCGTGTACGATATTGTTGTAAGTGAACGTCCTATTACTGTCATCCTGAGGCAGCCGCCGAAGGATCCACCGATTAACGACTCTCGGCTACTAAATCAAGAATCGATTATGCGAAGATCCTTCGATTCTGCACCGGGAACCTCGAATATCGTTAGGCTTTTGAGGATGTGAGATGAGGCGTCGCCGCCGTAGTCGGCGTCATTTTTCCGTAAATTATCCTTATTTTCCTCAAAAAATCACCCCGTTTTTGAAAAATATCTTTGAGCGAAATTTTACAAATTTTTAAATTTTTTGACGCAAGCGTTTGTACAGACTAACTCATTCACCGCCCGTTTCACAAAATGTTGTTGTGCCCGTTTTCCTTTGTGGAATATATAGTGACAAGCGCTGCGCCCGCTTGCGTTTTGTTGTCGTTTTGCTCAAAAAAACAGTTCGGCTTCCTTATATAATTAAAATATTCAATAAAAAAATGGCTTTCAAGTGTTGACTTTTTGTGCGTTTGGTGATAGAATTAACTTACCAAATATTTATGGAGGTATTCATAATGAAAAAAATCCTTGCGTTGATCATCACCGTTATGATGTTAGCCTCTACTCTTGTGACCGGCATTTCCGCCGCAAGAGTTGCAAGCTATACACCCGCTAACGGCGAACCGATAGCGCTCACCGAAAAGTACATCAACGCTACAGGCGGATCTCCTCACATGATGGACGATTCCATAGCGAATGATGACTACACGTTCAGACTCGTTATCAAGACACCGAGCAACTACTATGATGAAGCTAAACTCGGTGAATTCGTAA
>JAFSUU010000039.1 GCA_017445115.1 Clostridia bacterium
CGACGTCGGACTTGCCGTGGGGATCGCCAACTGGTCGCTCGGCAACGTGGCGGAGATCTTCACCAAGGGCGTAGCGGGGCTGCACGAGGTGAAAGCAGGCAAGCTAGAGGACAGGGTGTCCAATGCATGCATCGGGCAGAAGGAAGAGGACGACGGCAATAACGGCGACAGCGGCAGCGGCGGCAACGGAAGCGGCGGAGGCGGCGGCAATTCGAAACAGACTTCCGGCGCGCCGATCGACTCCAACACCTATATCGACCCTGCCGGATACGTCTACGAGGCGGTCGCCTCCAACCGCGTGCCGGGCGTGACCGTGACCTGCTACTATAAAGGTCCGAACGGCGAACTGATGCTCTGGGACGCTTCGGAAGCGGATCAGGAGAACCCGCTCATCACCGACGCCAACGGCGAATACCAGTGGTTCGTGCCGATCGGCGACTGGCGCATCGTTGCCGAAAAAGACGGCTACATCATTTCCGACAGCGCAAACGACCCCGCCGCCGACGCGGACGGCTGGCTGCCGGTGCCGCCCCCGCAGATGGAAGTGTATATTCCTATCGTTTCCACCGCTCTGCCTACGGTGCAGAGCGTGCAGGCGGGCGCGGACTATATCCGCATCGAATTCAGCCAGTATATGGATATCGACGAGCTGACCTTCTTCAAGGATTCGATCGTATCCGTCACGGATAACGGAACGCCCGTCGCACTGGACTACACGTTCATCGACCGTGAGGTTTCCCCGACGAACAACCTGAAATACTACGGCAGGATCCTGACCGTCTCGCGTCAGGACGGGCTGAAATTCAGCGGCGACAAGCTGAAGGTCTTCGTCAGCAAGGACTTCTATAACTACGCCGGCAACGGCATGGCGGCGGATTACGTGAGCGACACGCTTTCGGTCGCGCAGATCGCGGGCACGCTCAGTCACTCTTATCCGAACCGTTTCGCAGGCAGCGTCGGCGAGGAAGCGGACATTGTCATTCGGCTTCTTGACACCTCGCTCTTTCCGATGGCGGGAGCGACGGTCAATGTGGAAAGCAGCGGCGGCGGAACGCTTATGATGCCCGATTCTGTTGTTACCGATGAAAACGGCAGAGCCGTGTTCCACACCACCGTGGCAAGCTCCGGTTACGACACGCTCACCTTTACCTGCGGCGACGCATCCGTTTCTCTTGAAACCTACGTCAATCCCATCGGTACCGTGAAGCCCGAAAAGCCCACCGCCAATATCGAGGACTTTGCCGTCGTGGCAAGCGGTACGCAGCTCGTCCTATCCTGTGCAACGGAAGGCGCGGTCATCCGCTATACGATCAATAACACCTGCCCTTGCGACGAAAGCGCACTCGTATACGACGGGCCGATCACCATCACCGAGGATACCTTCGTGCGCATCGCCGCATGGACCGAAACGGGCGGCTACAGCGAACGGCTGAATCTGCATATCATCTGCGAAAAAGCCGAGGAACTCTCGTTCTACGGCGCGTCGCTCACGCTGCAAAACAACCTGAAGGTAAACTTCTACGTGGAAAAAGACCAGATCGTTTCCGGCGGCTTCACCGATCCTTACGCGGTGTTTACCATGAACGGAAACACGGTCACGGTAAGCGAATACAGCGAGGTCACCTCCCAGGGCGTAGATTATTATGTGTTCAGCTTTGCCAATATCGCGCCGAACCTGATGAACGACCAGATCACAGCCACTCTGCACGCGACCCGCAATGAAAAGGACTGTGTCGGTGAGGTACTGACCTACAGTGTGGCGACTTACTGCTATTCGATGCTCAGCAAAACCGATAATGCAAAACTGCGTACTCTCTTGGTGGATCTTCTGAATTACGGCGCGGCGGCGCAGACCTACACCGGTTACCATACCGACGCGCTTGTAAACGACGGTCTCACCGCCGAACAGGTCGCCTGGGGGACGGCTGCCGATCCTGAGCTTACCTCCGTCACCAACGCGAAATACCGCACGGTGCAGGATCCCTCGGTCAACTGGGCGGGCATTTCTCTTCGCCTGAACGATTCGGTCACGATGCAATTCGTGTTCACGACGGATGATGCCGACGGCGTAACCGTCAGGATCGAAAACGGCGAGGGCACTTTGCTGAAAGAGATCACGGCTGAGGAAATCAGAACCTCCGGCGGATACTATATCGCGGCATATAACGGACTCACCGCCATTCAGATGAACGATACCGTTTACGCCACGGCATACCGCGGAGGCAAAGCGATCAGCGACACGGTCGCCTACAGCATCGAATCCTACGCTTACGCCAAGCAGAATGACGCAAACGCCGATCTGTCGGCACTGGTAAAAGCCATGATGAAATACGGAAACGCGGCTTACGCCTACGTTCATTAAAGGAGATTGTGAAATTGAAACCTGATAATAAAACGGAAAAACTGAAGTACGAGCCGGCTTCCATTGAGATCATCCGGTTTGCAACCGAAGATATTCTGACCACAAGCGGGATGGGCGACCCGGGTTACGATCTCGGGATCGACCTGCCCATCGACCCGTTTGATCCAATCGTGCCATGAAGAGGATATTGGTATTTGCTCTTGTCCTTGCTTTGCTTCTGACGTTTGCCTGCTGCACAGGTGACGGCAAGGACAAGAGTACGAATGAAAAAGAAACGTCAGATTCCTCAGCTGGTAAAACAGAATCCGTAACGGATGCGCCTCCGAAAACGGCGGCGCCCGGATCTGATGTTTCTCAGCAGCAAACGGCTCCGCCCGAAACAAGCGCCGCCGGATCCGATATCACCCGCCCCGGCACTGATACGTTGAGCAGCACGGAGCAGACGATCGGACAATCCGAAACGGGATCTTCAGACCCCGTCACGACCAATACCGGTACCGATACTTCAAGCGGCACAGAACCGCCGGCTGAACCTACGGGAACGGATCCCGCTGAATCCGACACGCCCGAAACCGATCATTCGGGAGGTCTTGAGCTGCCGATCGATCATTTTGGATGACCTTACACACCACAAAAAGGATGAATAGAATATGAAATCAACAAAAAACAGGGTTATAAGCATGATTATTTGTTTGCTTATCATTTCGCAAATTCTTCCTTCCGATCCTTTTTTTGTTCCGGTCTATGCGAATTCAACTGAACCGGAGACATTAAACGACACTGACGGGGACATTGCGCTGCCCATTGACCCCTTCCATTCGTTATCCTACGTTCCCGCAAAATCAGCTACCTGCATGGATAACGGGAATAAGGCGTATTACGTCTGTTCGGATTGCGGCAAATGGTTTGAGGACTCGCTTGGAACAGTGGAGATCACGGACAAATCAAGCGTTGTGATCCACGCGACGGGTCATACTCCGGCGTCTGCTGTAACGGAAAACGAAGTGGCGGCTACTTGTGAGGTTGACGGCAGTTACGACGAAGTCGTCTATTGTTCCGTTTGCCACGCCGAGATAAGCCGTAAAATTACGACCGTCCCCGCCATCGGTCACGATTGGGATGAAGGAACGGTTACAACTACCCCGACCTGCACAACGGACGGTGTAAGAACATACACCTGTAAACACGACGCAAGTCATACGTACACGGAAGCGATTTTTACGACGGGTCATACTCCCTCGGAAGCGGTAAGAGAAAACGAAGTCGCCGCTACTTGTGAGGTTGATGGCAGTTACGACGAAGTTGTCTATTGTTCCGTCTGCCACGCCGAGATAAGCCGTGAAACTACGACCGTGCCCGCCATCGGTCACGATTGGGATGAAGGAACGGTTACAACTACCCCGACCTGCACAACGGACGGTGTAAGAACGTACATCTGTAAACACGACGCAAGTCATACGTATACCGTAGCGACCCCCGCAACGGGTCATACTCCCTCGGAATCGGTAAGAGAAAATGATGTCTCCGCTACTTGTTTCGCTGCCGGAAGTTATGATGAAGTCGTTTACTGCTCTGTTTGCCATGAAGAAATCAGCAGAGTAAAAAAGACGACCCCGATCGACGAGGACGCGCACGACTGGGGCGAATGGGTGCAGACTAAAGCGCCGACCGAAACGGAACCCGGCGAAGAAACCCGCACCTGTAAAAACGATCCGAGCCATACCGAGACGAGAGAAATACCTGCTCTTGGTCCGTCACAGGTTGAGCATTCGTTCCTTGACGATGATGTCATCATAGTCGTTCCTAACGGTGCAACACCGGATGGATCCGAATTTGACGTGCAAAAGATCGTTCCGCCTCCGGCAGAGGTCGTGGAAAAGGTCAAAGATCAAATGGGGGCTTCTTCCGAAGTTCTGGCATATTACGAAGTCAGATTGACCGCCGCCGACGGCTCGTCGATCATTCACCTCGACGGTGAAATCACGATCAAGATCAAGATGCCGGAACAGTACGTCGGAAACAGTTGTGTACGAATTTTGCAGGAAGACGAGACGGGGAAACTGATCGTAATGGAATCCTGGTGGGAAGGTGAATACCTTTGCTACAAAACCGATTGGCTTGAGATTCACAATTAACCGATTACACAATTACGGCGGAGCGAAAATGCTCCGCCGTAATTGTGTTCGCCATATTTATTCTTTTTGACATATTGGAAGAAGGGTAAATCGTCGGGTACTTCCGACGGGTAGAGTCCCGGGTATCCGTCTTGGGTATTTGCTCGGGTAGTTCATCTTGGGTATTTTTCTGGGTATATGTCATGGGTAAATCGGCGGGCATTTTGCACGGGTAATCGTCAGGGTATCTGACTTGGGTAATACGACGGGTAATCGGACCCGGTATATAGTTGGGTATCGTGTTGGGTACCTTCCCGGGTAGTCTTATTTTTGATATTTTTGCAGCCATTTCAGAGCTGCTTTTAGCAAAAGAACGTTTTTCAATTACCGTGTCCCCCTTAAAGGTTCATTATTGAAAATGTTCTTTTTTTTGCACTAAAACTGCAAAAAGACCGGCAAATATTGCATGCTGTCGCAGATAAACGCTCCTCAGTTGTTCTCAGGGAGGATAATCTCTTCTAAACCGGATCAATAGATGTTTTCTTTGAAACCGGGCTTTCTCTTTGAGATGATAGAGCTTTGAGAGTTTTTGACTGCGTTTGTCGTTTTGAAACGACTGTCTTTTCCGGGTCAAAAATACTGCTCTTTTCGAGACGCCTTTCGGTTCAATACCTGCAGTATCCTTTCACTTGTTTATGACAGAAAAATGTTTGTCTTTTTGATCGTAAGCAAGAGAGTGAGAAATCCCTCATTTCGAAGAGAGAGGCTTCATCATCTCGAAGCGAAGAACCGGCGTCATATCGAAACGATCGAGCATGCCATCATATTGAAACGAGAGTCGAACGGTCATATCGAAACGACGGCTCGCCTATCATTAATCTAAAAAGAATCTAAGAGAATCTAAAAGAATCATTTCGAAATGACAATCCTTATCCGTTTGAAACGACACTCGTTTGAAAACTGAGTTCCCGTAAGACGAGAGGTGCGCCGCGCACAGCAAAACCGACGCTTCATAACGAAACGCCGGTCTGTCTTTTTTTCTATGATTCCAAGTCGTGTGTCGTGATATCTTTCAGCGCGTTCAGTTGATCCCGTCTTGCGTATACGACGGCGGTCACCCACACCGTCTTTGATCCTTCGTCAATAAAATAGTAGACGATGAAGTTTTGTATCGGCATCTTATGATAGCCGAGGGCTCTCCACGGCTCGCGGTCAAGGAGAGGAAATCGTGCGGGCATAATGTCGAGCGTGCCGATTTCCTTTTCCAACCGATCAGCCCATAGTCTTGCCGTCTCCGGAACAAGCAGAACCTTTGATATGTACGCAATCGTCTCCTGAATCTGAGCGATTGCGTGCGGCGTCAGTTTTAACAAGATACCGCGTACTCATAAGACCTCACGGACTCTCTTGAACGCTTCGTCCACGGAAAAACCGACGCCGTCCTTTGCCTCGTCATATCCTTTTTGCATCATAGCGTCAAACTGCTCGGCGCTCATGCTGTCAAGCGTCGGGATCTTCGGAACGGAAAGAGAATACGGAACTCCGCCCGTCATAATGATTTGTCTGTATAAAGTGTCGATCAACACAGAAACCGGAATACCGATCTGATCCAGCACGGCTTCCGCTTTTTCTTTGATTTCCGGCTGAACCCTTGCCGTTACGTTTGCTGTTTTCGTTGCCATAGCGATTACCTCCATCTTTTTTATTTCACTCATAGTATATCACATTGTATCGCTTTTTGCAATACAAAAATGAAATTTTACATATAATTCATTCCAAAGAGGATCTGTTTTGCTCAAAACAGTTCTTTTTTTGCTGTTATGGCTCGAAAAAGTTTACAAAAAGTTCATATACAAATTTTGAAACGGGTGTTGTTTTCTTGAAAAACACATAAAAACGCTCGCATATTGAAAGCGTACGAAAAGAAGCGCGGATATTTTCGTCCAGAAATATTCAAGGTGAGGTTTTATCGCGAAGAACCTATTTTCGTCCTGAAGGTTATGTTTCGAGCCGGTACGAAACGCAACGCTGTGGACGAAAATACTGTGGAATCGTTGGCGGGGATTCCAAAAGATTTCGTGACGAAAACATTGTAGGAGCATTACTTTTTGTACAGAAACAGCACGAGAAAGGTGAAGACGTATGAAACTGCATTTGACCATCGGGAGCGATTACGGAGATATCCTGTATTGGAAGGCGTCGCTTCCCAAAAACAACTTCGCTCATTACGTACGGGAAATCCTTTTTGCCGAAAAGAACGGCACGAAAGCAAACATTCCCGTACCTAAGGCAAAAGGTGAACAAGACGGATTGACAGATATCCGGATCGAGATCAAAGATAAGGACGTGATTCGATATTTGAAATCAATACCGTCTCAGAAGAAAAATGAGACAGTCAAAACGATCATTCGAAAGCATATCGATGCGGCTTATGCCGAGGAGAGAGTAAAACCGCCCAAAATGGTTTCGTTGGATTCCGTAAAAGCAGTATTGCTGGACATATCGTGTCATTTGGCATACTGTGAAATACAACTTTCGAAAATGCCGAACAAGGATTCAATACTTTTGGATGATTACCAAAAAGCGTTTCAAGTTTTAAACGGAGTGATCGATAGGTTGTAGAGTGAGGATATACATTAAGTAATAATTACATTTTTTCAATTTTATGAAGGAGATTTTCAAATGTCAAAAAACTTACGTCAGCCTCCGACGGGAAAGGAGGTAATCTGAACAAAGGAGGCGGAGCCTCATGAAATATGATATTTCCGTTCTTAATAAAAGAACGCAAGCTGCCGCCGAGGCGCTTGATATAAACAATGATAAAACAACCGAGCGATCGGATTGTTTCTTCACAAAACAGATCGGAAGCACGCTGTATAGAGTAAAAGTCTGCTTCAAAGAAGATTCCGCGGAGACGATGGAAGATAAAATTTTACGAATGATTGACAGAGAGTTGTCGACAAACTGCTCAAACGGTGGTATAATGAAAACACCGCAAATGAGCCGCCCGGTCTGAAAGGAGTTCAGATGAACAAGAATCAGACGGACGGAAGAGTGACGGCTCTCTATGAGC
>JAFSUU010000040.1 GCA_017445115.1 Clostridia bacterium
GGATATTTGAGAGGAGCTGACCTTAGTACGAGAGGACCGGGTCGGACGCACCACCGGTGCATCTGTTGTACTGCCAAGTGCATAGCAGAGTAGCCGCGTGCGGATGCGATAAACGCTGAAAGCATCTAAGCGTGAAACGTACCTCAAGATTAGATATCCCACAGCTTTAAGCTGGTAAGGTCACTTGAAGACTACGAGATTGATAGGTCGGAGGTGTAAGCGCAGTAATGCGTTCAGCTGACCGATACTAATAGACCGAGGGCTTGAACTGCAGAATATATATCGTTCAGCAGTTTGGTTTGCTTGTGTTACCATCTTCTTTCTTTTCGGTTCTTAATGGGCTTTCGTCATTATGTGTTTAAATTTTTCAGGGTTGACATCAACCTTAAGTTTTCGTTTCATTTTCATACCATCCTTAGAAAACACCGGGAACAGTCGTTCCCGGTGTTTTTTACTTGTTGACTGTTCCAAATATTTATGATATACTAACAATAAGTGCGAAGGGGAAGAAAGTATGGAACTATTACTTGAATTTCTTGATGGTAATCCCGTATTAAAATACTTGTTTTCTGTTAAAGTGAGTAATAAAGTCCCTCTTAGGGCAGCAAAGGTGATAAAGGCATTTTACTTATTTGTCGGTCTAATCGCTTTTATTGCTTTAATTATGGGTGCCATCCTATTTAGAGCTTATGAATCCGGAAGTCGGATCCATACTGTTGGAGTAGTTCTTGGAGCTGTCGGAGGAGGGTATATTGTTATAACTCTCTTGATTCGTGGATTGGCTGCAATGTCAAAGTCTATCATCAATAATAAAAAAGAACAACGGCGTCTGTGAGACGCCGATTTCTTTCTTTTTATTGCTTAAAACCTATTGATTTTTATATCTTTTGTACTATAATATATACGGTGAAAATTGTCGGTAAATTATTCCGACAGACCTATATCAATTAATACTTTTACGGTCGGGTATCCGACGGAAAGGATCACTATGGAAAACGTTCTTGAAATGTTCAGACTTGACGGAAAGGTCGCGCTCGTCACGGGCGGTGCGGGCTCTTACGGAAGGACCTTCAGCTACGGTCATCAGGCGGTCGTGGGACTTCTTCAGGCGGGAGCTGACGTGTGGATAGCTTCCCGTACGCTCAAGAAAAATGAAGAATATGCGGCTATGCTGAAGGAGCAGGGGCTTAATAAAATACACGTCGCTACTTTCGATCAGGGCGATGAGGCTTCGATCCTCGCTCTTCGCGACAAGATCATGGAGGAAAGCGGCAGATTCGATATACTCGTAAACAACTCCGTTTACCGCTGCAAAGAGCCCGAAGGCTGGTACGACGATCCCGCGTTCTTCAGAAAGAGCCTTGATATCAACGGTACAGGTCTTTTCCTTGTCACCCGTACTTTCGGAAAGATCATGATAGAACAGGGCGAAGGCGGCAGCATTATCAATATCGGCTCGTATATGGGCGAGCTTTCCGCTGACGAGTATCTCTACAAAGACCTCAATATCGACTGCTGGAGCGGCGCAGACTACTTCTACAACAAGGGCGGCATGCACAACATGACACGTCTTTTCGCGGGCTTCTTCGGACCGCACAACATCAGATGCAACTGCGTATCTCTCGGCGGTCTGTTCAACTACCAGGATCCGCTCTTCCTCGACAGATACTGCAAGAAGACCTTCCTCGGCAGAATGGCAAACGAGACCGACCTCATGGGACTTATCGTGTACCTCGCGTCCGACGCTTCGAGATATATGACGGGCGCCGTGATCCCGCTTGACGGTGGATATTCCGCAAAATGATCGGGAGGGTATAAATACAATGGAAATGAGAAAGAGCCGCGTTCTGCGGCAGATGAGAAACGGAAAAGTCGCGACGTGCGTTAAACTCAACCTTTCCGACCTCAGAAACGTTGATATCGCCGCTATGAGCGGTTTTGACTGCGTCTGGACAGACATGGAGCACGTTCCGAACGATTTTCAGTTTATAGAAAACGCCGTTCGTGCTGCAAAGGTTTTCGACTGCGACACGCTGACGAGAGTGGCGCGCGGATGCTATTCAAATATGATAAGACCTCTCGAGGCTGATTCAACCGGCATCATGGTGCCTCACCTTATGAGCCTTGAAGACGCGAAAAGAGTAGTTTACTACACGAAATTCGCTCCCGTGGGCCGCCGCCCGATAGACGGCGGGAACGCCGACGGCGCTTACTGCCTCGTCGACGAGCAGGAGTACATAAAGACCGCGAACGAAGAGAGATTCGTAGTCGTTCAGATCGAGGATCCGGAACCGATGGCTGAGCTCGAAGAGATCTGCGCTCTGCCCGGGCTTGACATGATCTTCTTCGGCCCCGCGGATTTCAGCCAGGGCATCGGACACACCTACGATATGGGTTGCGCTGAGGTCGTCGAGGCGAAAAAGAGAGTTGCCGAGTGCGCGAGACGCCACGGCAAATTTGCCGGTACGACGGGCAGTCCCGCAAACTTCGATTCGCTCGTTGACATGGGCTACACCTTCATCAGCACGGGCGCCGACGTATGCGGACTTTCCGACTACTACGCTGACATCGTCTCCAAAGTTTCCGGAAAGAACATCAAGTGACAAAGGAGAATTGCGATGAAATACACTGACGCCGCAGGAAAGAAACTGTCTTCAATGTCGCTCGGCACCGTTCAGCTCGGAATGAATTACGGTATCGCCAACAACGCGGGACAGCCGGACGAGGAAAAGAGCTTTTCAATGCTCCGCGCCGCGCTTGATGCGGGCATCACGTCCCTTGACACCGCGAGAGCGTACGGAGAATCGGAAGACGTTCTCGGGAGATTTTTCAAGACCTGGAAGGGCGATATCCCTTACATAACGACAAAGGTCATAGACATTCAGGGCGAAACGGAAGCAGAGATCGAAAAGGCTACCGTCGAGTGCCTTGAGACGTCGCTTGAAAAACTCGGACTCAAGAGAGTCAACAACGTGCTGCTCCACAGATCACAGGATCTTGTTCTCAACGGCGACTGGGTTGCGAAGGCGATGGAGAAGCTCGTAAAGCTCGGATATACCGACACGGTAGGCGCTTCCGTCTACACGGGCGAAGAGCTTGAAAATATGTTCAAATACGACGTATACACGGCGACGCAGGTGCCTATGAGCATTTTCGATCAGCGTCTTATCGCCTCCGGAATGACGGACCGCCTCGCTGACCGCGGAATAACGGTATTCGTGAGAAGCGTGTTCCTCCAGGGACTCTTCTTCCTCGATCCCGACAAGATAACCGACCCGATCCTTATCGAGCATGCGGCGCCTCGCATCAGACTTCTCCGCGAATGTGCGGAAAAAGAGGGAATGAGCATCGCCGAGCTTGCGATCTCGTTCATGAGAGACGTTCGCGGCGTAACGAGCCTTGTGCTCGGCGCGGACAACGCTGATCAGGTCAGGGCGAACGCCGCGTACTTTGAAGCGAAATCCGTCAGCGAAGAGACCTTCGCCACGATAAAGAAGGCGTTTTCCGACGTGAATATCCCCGAAATAATGAAAGTCCTTTCAAGACCGAAAAACTGATATATAAGGAGTAAAGATATGTTTCCGCTCGGCAATAAAGAATTAAAGATCGGTATCCTCGGCATGACCGAGGGCAACGGACATCCGTTCTCATGGAGCGCGATGTTCAACGGATATGACAAAGAATACATGGATGAATACTGCAAGCCGCTTTTCCCGGTCATTCCGGCATATCTCGGCAAGCAGCCGGAAGAGACTTTCGGCATTGAGGGCGCGCATATAACGCACATCTGCTGCACAGGTTACGCGGAGCGTGACATGGCGGAGAAGATGGCGAAGGCGTCAAAGATCCCGAACGTGGTAGACGATCCGCTCGAGATGCTCGGAAAAGTTGACGCGGTGATCTGCGCGACGGACGTCGGCGACGAGCACATCGAACGCTGCAAGCCGTTCCTCGACGCGGGGCTTCCGATGTTCATCGACAAGCCGCTCGTGAACAAAGAGGAAGACCTCCGCACGTTCGTCAAATGGAGAAACGAGGGCAAGATGTTCATCACCTCCTCGTCCATGAGATACAACAAAGAGATGATCCCGTTCTACAAGAGCCATTATGAGCTCGGCAAGCTTATGTATATCTGCCAGCCGATGCCGAAAAAGTTTGAAACCTACGGCATCCACGCGCTCGAAGCTATGTATCCTCTCCTCGGACCGGGCTTCGTTTCGGTTCAGAACACCGGCACTTACGAGCAGGCGATGGTACACATCAAGCACAAATCCGGCTGCTGCGTCGACATTCCTCAGGGTATCGGCATGGCGGGCTCCGGCGTGCTTATAATCGGCACTGCGGGCTCCCGTTACATTGAAGACGGCGACTCCTATTCCGCATTCAAAAAGCAGCTCGACAACTTCGTTCACTGGCTCCGTACGGGTGAGGAACCGTTCCCGTTCTCGGAGACGATCGAACTTATGAAGATGGTCGTCGCCGGCATCCGCAGCCGCGAAGAGGGCGGCCGCGTCGTTATGCTCGACGAGATCAACGTGTAATAAGAGTAAATTGTATTTTACCGCTTTCTTGAAAGAAAGCGGCGCAAAGAACTTAAATCAGCCCGGCGGCGCGTCTTGCGCCGCCGGGTTTCGTTTTGTTTAGTTACTTCAAAGACATAGAAGAGCTGTCCCGCGCCTTACATCTTGACAAATCAACAGTAGTGTATTAAAATAAAAATGACAGAGGATTACATACGAATGGAATATCGTAAAACAATTTTCGCAGTTTTGCTGTATCACTAAAGGTTGAAAAATACCCGAAGACACAGAACCGTCCCCTGTCTTACTCCTGCTAATGTAGTTGGTGCTATAATCGGAGCAATAGGCGGAGCTGTAATCGGTACTGCGATAGCCAATTATTTCAATTTGGGATGGCCATGGCGAGGCTTAGTCATTAGCTGCGTTTCTGTCGCATTAACTGTTGTTGGTTGGTTTTCAGGTCCTGCAGTTTACGCTGCTATTCGCCCTATTGTTATTAAAGCAATAACCGCCTGTACTGTTGCATTCACAAAGCTCAAGAATGGATTCTTAATGCATTAGGTATTGCCCGAACATATATCAATCAAGCATTACGTAATGTTAGCGTTAACACCGTTAATTTTACAAAAACTGTTCTTAATCATTTGAGCGACAAAAGTAGATATGTGCCAACAAGCACTTTAGTTAACTGCATAAAATATGGTTATGCTAGACCAGACCCACAAGGAACAAAAGCCATAATGTATACGATATATAATTTTTATCGCAACGGAAAGCCGTATAAGCTCGAAGTGCTGTTTGACTGGGCAACGATGACAATAAGACATTTTAAATATGAATAATTGGAAGTGAATCGCATGAATGTTAAGGAACAATTATTGTTATTATTGAGAATGTATGCGGATGGAAAATATGATACGGCATCTTTCTGTGATCAGTTTTGTGTGTTGTACTTTTTTGAAAATAATGGTAGAAGCTTATTCTTTGGAGAGGAAAGAAGAGTGCTCGATGCTTTTGCGACTGTAGTTGAACGATATACAAATTTAGAAGAAGATTTACAAAAATATCCAGATGTTTATGTCGGTAATGACAAAGTGTCAGAAGCTTTTGAATTTGTAAAATCAGCATTTCGTTTGTAAAGACAGAAGTTGGCTCTGGTCGTGACGAGCGAAGACAGGGGACGGTAAGACAGTAAGACAGGGGACGGCGGACGATTCTAAGACAGGGTAAGACAGGGGACGGTTCTATAAGACAGGGGACGGTTCTATGTCTTGATGTTAAAAATCAAGGCACAGCCACCCGCTTATCCGGACAGTTTATATTTTTTCATAATATAACAAGTAATATATAATAAAAAGGAGCTGCAACAATGAAAAAGATTATTTCCGTTTTATTTGCGTTGATGATGATAGCGTCAGTTCTTGTTGTTGGTGTTTCGGCGGAAATTAAGGAGCCGTGGAGAGACTACGACAACTATTTGTTCTACAACGATGATGAGGGAAACAAAAGAGCCGGATATACTGCAGAATACGTTTCATTAATTGTAACTAACGAATTTGCATCTTCGGATGAGTCGCTTAAGTTTTCAGACTTTCCGGATGTATCCGACAAAATCGCAGGTATTTACAATAGCAAAGAAACTCCCGGGAAATACACTGTCGTTTTCAACTCGGTTCCTTGGAACGGGTTGGCTATAGGACACGATACTGTAAAATATACGGCAGGAGACATCGATGATTTTTTAGCTATTTTTGATTACGTAAAATCGCTGTCGTTTGTTAAAAAAGCAATACCGTCCTACGTCACATTGTCGGATAACGGCAAAGAACCGACGCATATCGATTTGCTTGAAGCGGTACCGGGCGGCGGTGAAGATTGGAGAGAATACGATAATTATCTGTACTATAATAACGCTGACCGGAAAAAAGACAGAGGATATACTGTTGATTATATCAAAGTTACCGTAACCGATGAGATCGTGTCGTCGGGAGTAAGGGTAGATGCGTCGTGCTTCCCGGGCATAGAGGACAAAATAATCGAGATCCGGCACAATGCTAATTCTTCAGAAAACAGATATACTCTTGTTGTGAATAAGGTTGACTCACAAAGCGAATATACAAAAGATGATATTGACAGGTTTTTGGAACAGGTCGACTACGTTGATTCGCTTTGGTTTGTAAAAGATGTTACCGCGATCCACAGCAATGTGGTAAATGTGGGACCTCCGATCCCGTCGTCGACTACAGAAGCTGAAACCGGCGGCACGGGTGAAAACGAAGGTTCGCGGCAGGGAAGTCTGCAGACCGGAGATGATATTCTGCTTTACGTTTCGCTTGCTTTTGTGTTCGGCTCCGCTCTCGCTTTGACGTCCATCTTGATGAAGAAAAAACGTGAAATATAATTTATTAAACAAAAAAACACGGGCTCGGAGTGATCCGAGCCCGTGCGGTTTTAAGTTTAGAAATTGTCCGATTTTGCGTATTCTTCGGCGGAGCGGTGGAGCACAGCGACACAGCGGAGCCGAACAACAGAGCGCGAGAGGGACAGCAAGATTCGTCGTTCTCGGTTCGCAAGGCGTAGTGACCTACGTCGTGAACCAAGAACGGCGAAAGAAAAAAGGCGCGGCGACGGAATTCAATGTTCCGTCGCCGCGGTTTGTTAACTTGATCATTTTTGCAGACTGATCAATATCAGCCGGCCTTTTTTCGCTGTTGCGTTCCTGTCGCGCTCTGACTTATTTGAGTTCAGCGAAGTACTTGATAGTACGAACCATCTGGCTGGTGTAGCTGTTCTCGTTGTCGTACCAGGAGACGACCTGTACCTGATATGTGTCGTCGTCGATCTTTGCGACCATCGTCTGTGTTGCGTCGAAGATGGAGCCGTGGGTCTCGCCTACGATATCGGAGGAAACGATAGCGTCGGTGTTGTAACCGAAGGAAGCGGACTCTTTAGCCTTCATAGCTGCGTTTACGGACTCGACTGTTACGTCGCGGCCCTTAACGACTGCAACGAGGATCGTGGTGGAACCGGTCGGTACGGGAACTCTCTGCGCGGAGCCGATGAGCTTGCCGTTGAGTTCGGGGATAACGAGGCCGATAGCTTTTGCAGCGCCGGTGGAGTTCGGAACGATATTGCAAGCTGCAGCGCGTGCACGGCGGAGGTCGCCTTTTCTGTGCGGACCGTCAAGGACCATCTGGTCGCCTGTGTAAGCGTGAACTGTCGTCATGATACCGCTCTGGATAGGAGCGTAGTCATTGAGAGCTTTTGCCATAGGAGCAAGGCAGTTCGTTGTGCAGGATGCAGCGGAGATGATCTGGTCATCAGCTGTGAGAGTGTCCTCGTTTACGCTGTAAACGATAGTCTTGAGGTCTTTGCCTGCGGGTGCGGAGATAACGACTTTCTTAGCGCCTGCGTTGATGTGAGCCATGGATTTCTCTTTGGAGGTGTAGAAGCCTGTGCACTCGAGAACGACGTCGACGTCAAGTTCTCCCCAGGGAAGGTTAGCAGCGTCTTTTTCTGCATAGATCTTGATGGTCTTTCCTGCGACTGTGATCGTTCCTTCTTCGTCGCTTGCGGAAACCGTGGAAGCGAGCTCATATTTCTTCTGAGCGGAGTCATACTTGAGAAGGTGAGCGAGCATTGTGGGCTGTGTGAGGTCGTTGATAGCGACTATGTCATAACCCTCTGCGCCGAACATCTGGCGGAATGCGAGACGGCCGATACGACCGAATCCGTTAATGGCAACTTTTACTGACATTTGATTTTCCTCCGTATATAAATAATTATTTAATTTTGAACGGGTAATTCCCCTGTCAGCGTCTATTATATCTCATTTTTGTCCGTCTGGCAAGGAAAATGATAAATTTTCTTAAAAATTATAGATTTTAACAAATAATCATCATACACTCGTCACTTATTTTACTTAATTATATATATTTTATTTTATACTTGACAAATCAAGTCAAATATGGTACAATATCCGATTGAACGGGCGTTTTGCCCGTCTCTCTGCCGTTGTAAATAAAAAATCAAAACCGCAACGGCCGATAAGTCCATAGGGAGGTAAAACATGGAAAAGACAATGAACTCTTACGAGACTCTGTTCGTAGTAAATCCCGAACTCTCCGAAGAGGCGACAAAGGCAGTGATCGACAAGTTCACGGCTGTCATCGGAGAAGCAGGGACCGTAACAGAAGTTAAGGAATGGGGAAAGAGAAGACTCGCTTACCCCATCAACGATCTTAACGAAGGTTACTACGTACTCGTAGATTTTGAGGCTGAACCCGCTCTGCCCGCAGAGCTTGAACGCCGTTTCAGGATCGATGAGAGCATTCTTCGCGCGATCGTTGTTCGTCACACCGAAAAGAAAGCCGTCGAAGCGTAAGTTTCACGGTCTGCATTTGATTCAAGGAGGAGAAAATGGCTAACTTCAATTTTAACAAGGTCATTCTCGGCGGAAGACTTACTGACACCCC
Organism: Clostridia bacterium; assembly: GCA_017445115.1. Next base: position 8,996 of record JAFSUU010000040.1, read on the forward strand.
TGAACTGAAACAGACCGGTACCGGCGTTAATTTCGTGAATTTCTCTATTGCCGTTAACCGTCCTTACTCCAAAAATGCGGAAGCAAATCAGCAGAACGTTGATTTTATCAACGTCGTTGCATGGAGACAGAGAGCTGAATTCGTTACCCGCTATTTCAAGAAGGGCAGCTCAATCTGCATCGTCGGATCTATTCAGACCCGTACGTGGACGGATCAGCAGGGAAATAAGAGATACGCGACAGACGTCGTTGCTGACGAGATCAGCTTCGTAGACGCTAAGGGCGAAGGCCCTGCAGGCGCTGCATCGAGCGCATCGTTTATGCCTGACAGTTTTCAGGCACCCGCCTTCACATCGGAAAACGCTCCGAAGTTTGAAGACGTATCGGATGACGAAGATCTGCCGTTCTGACAGATCAAAACTTAATTTAATTACGGAGGAATTATAATGGATACGGAAAAGACCGTTGACACAGAAGTGGCTGAAGAAGTCGTTGAAGCCGCTGAAGAGGCAGTTGAAGTTGCTGCAGAAGCAGTTGAAGAAGTAAAAGAAGCTCCCGTCGAGGAAGCTGCAGCTGAAGAAGCAGAGGATGCTTCCGCGGCTGAGGCAGGCGAGCGCCGCGCTCCCCGCCAGGCAAACAACAACCGCAAGAGAAAGAAAGTCTGCGCTTTCTGCGCTGACAAGATCGACGAGATCGACTATAAGGATACTCTCAGACTGAGGAAGTACGTCAGCGAGAGAGCGAAGATCCTTCCTCGCCGTGTGACCGGCACTTGCGCTAAGCATCAGAGACAGCTTACTATTGCTATCAAGCGTGCAAGACAGGTTGCTCTTATGCCTTACATCAGCGACTGATTAATCAGTTTATTTACAAACAGAGAACGCGAGCGGAATTTCCGCTCGCGTTTTATCTTTTTGTTTTTTGTCACGTCTCACGTTCAAAGTAGTACTTGTTTTTGTGAGTGAAAATGCTGAGGACAAGCCCGATGCAGATATGGCAGGTGAGCACCGACGAGCCTCCGTAGCTGAAGAAGGGAAGCGTGATGCCGATGACCGGCAGGAATGCGAGGCACATACCTATGTTTTCTATCGTCTGCACCATCAGCATCGCGGCGACGCCGATACATACGGTCGACTCATAGCCTTTCCGCGATCTTCTCGCTATGTAGATTATGCGGACGATAAGGATCGTCATCAGCGCGATATATACGATACATCCCGCAAGTCCGAATTTTTCAGCGAATACCGCGAAGAGGAAATCGGACTGCGCTTCGGGTATGGTTTTATACGCCACACCTCCCGCGATACCGGAACCGAAAAATCCCCCGGCAGCTATCGCGGCTTTGCTCCTCAGCGGCTGGTATCCGTAGTGGAGAGGGTCGAGCTCCGGGTTGAATCCGCAAAGGATGCGCTGCCTTTGTATTTCGGTCAGATGATTCCAAATAAACGGAAACACTGCAACGATAACGACTGCGGCGCCGATAAAGTACCAGACGGAAAGCCCCGCGGAAAAGAGCATAAACGCGAAGATCGCGAGATAAACGAGTATCGTCCCGAGGTCCTTCGTCAGCGCGAGAAGCCCTATTACAAGCCCTGCGTGAACGGCGAGCTGAAGAACGCTGAGCGGGTGGTTGATACTCCGCTTCAGACTGCTTATATGTTTTGAAAACGTTATTATAAACAGGGGCTTGCAGAATTCGGACGGCTGTACGTTGAACGGTATTCCCGGTACGTAGATCCAGTTCTTGTTTCCCATCTCTCCCTGACCGAAAAGGACGAGGATTATGAGAAATCCGATCATGAATACGAATATTCCTTTTGTCGTTCTGTCAAGCAGGTTGTCGAGGTCGATCAGCGCGAGGAAAATCATGATCCCTAAACCGAGTATGCCCGCAAAGGTCTGAGTAAAGAAGCGCGAAAACGTGAACTTGGCGTAACCGCCGGCGATATATCCGCCGAATATCGTCAGTATACTGAGAAACATCATTCCCGCGACGCAGATCAGGATGCACTTGTCAAACGATCTGAACTTTTGCTTCATCGAGACGGAAAATACCTTCACGTTTCCACCTCCTTTCAAAGATATTAAGGACGCTTATTCTCTCGTCAGTCTCGCGTACGTCGCCATCAGCTTCTTGACGCCGACTTTGTCGAATTTAATTTCATAGAGCGTATCTCCGCCCATCTTCTTGACGGAGAGCACAGTACCCGCGCCGAACGACGAGTGATGCACGCGGTCTCCCTCGGCAAACGTCTCGCCGATTTTCGGAGCTGCCGCCGGCTTTTTCGAATAAGACGAATAAGTCCCCGTCGAATAGGACGGCTTTGAATAAGCGCTCCTTTTGCCGGAGAATATGAACGAGCCGTCGTCGGAGAATTTGTACGAAACTCTCGGTTTTGCGTAGTCATCGACAGAGCAGAGCTCGTCCGGAATCTCGCCGATGAAGCGCGACGGCTGATTGTACTGTGTTGAGCCGTTCAGCATCCTCTCGTGCGCACAGGTCATATACAACGAGCGTTTTGCTCTCGTTATCGCAACGTAGGCGAGACGTCGTTCCTCCTCGATCTCGGAAGGATCGAAGATCGCCTGATAACCGGGGAAGATACCCTCTTCCATTCCGGGGATGAACACGATCGGGAATTCAAGCCCTTTTGCGCTGTGTATCGTCATAAGGATCACCGCGTTTGCACTCTCGTCGTAGCGGTCAATGTCCGATACGAGAGCAACGTCCTCGAGAAACTCGGAGAGGGAAGGTTCTTCGGCGCTCTCTTCGTACTGGCGCGCAGTTGAAATCAGTTCTCCGATATTCTCGATTCGGTCTTTTTCCTCTTCGCCTGCGCGGATGAGCATACCCATATAGCCGCTCGAGACCGAGACCTCGTCGATAAGCTCCGACACGGAAGTCCTTTTGGCCGCAAAGCCGTCGATAAGCTCCGCGAGCGCTTTCATATTGTTTGCCGCCGAGGTCGGTATCGCCTTGAATCTGTCGGCGTTTCTCATCACGTCGAGAAGCGGTATGCCCTCGCCGTACGCGATTATCTCCGCTGCCTCTATCGATTTGTCGCCGATGCCGCGGCGCGGCGTATTGATTATCCTTTTCAGGTGAATATTATCTTTTGGATTGTTGATGACCGCGAGATATGCGATCATATCCTTGATCTCCTGACGGTCAAAGAAGCGGAGCGCGCCGAGCATCCTGTAGGGAAGACCGGATTTTGCCATCGCCTGCTCGATGCTTCGCGACTGCACGTTCGTTCTGTAAAGGACCGCGATATCGCGGTATTCCGCTCTGCCGGATGAAACAAGTTGCTCTATCTCATTTGAAATAAATTTTGCCTCGTCGAGCTGATTCGGCAGATGCTTGACCGTTATCGGGTCGCCTTTTGCACCCTCGGTCCAGAGGTTCTTGCCGCGGCGTTCGCTGTTGTTCTTTATTACGGAGTTTGCGGCATCAAGAATTGTCTTTGTGGAACGGTAATTCTCCTCGAGCTTGACTATCTTCGCGTCGGGGAACACCTTGTCGAAATTCATTATATTTTTGATCGTCGCTCCGCGGAACTTGTAAATGCTCTGATCGTCGTCACCGACAACCATAATATTGCGATACCCGCCCGCGATAAGCGCTACAAGGCGGAACTGCGCTTCGTTCGTGTCCTGATACTCGTCGACGCTTACGTAGCGGAAACGGCGCTGTACGGTCTCGAGAACGTCGGGATTCTCGTCGAAGAGCTTTACCGTCTGCATTATGATGTCGTCGAAATCGAGAAGCCCGGAGGCTTTGAGACGTTCCTGATAGATCGCATATACTTTTGCGGCAACTTTGTAATATGCGTCGTTGCCCGCGCGCTCAGCAGATTCTTCCGGAGTTATCAGCTTGTCCTTCTCGGAGCTGATCGCTTTTATGATACCTTTGACCGGGAACTGCTTCTGATCTATCTTAAGATCCTTCATACACTCGGTCACGAGCTTTTTGGAATCGTCGGCGTCGCATATTCCGAAATCTCTCGGATAGCCGACCAGTTCGCCCCAGCGGCGGAGAAATCTCATGCAGACCGAGTGGAACGTGCCCGCCCATACGTCGGACGCGGCGACAGCGTCGTCGCCGAACGATCTTGCAATACGCTCTTTTATTTCGTTCGCCGCCTTGTTTGTGAACGTGATAGCCATAACGTTGTACGGCATCGGGGCGTTCTCGCGGAATTTCGTGAGGTACTCGCCGAGCGCGATCCCCTGCAGGTTGTCGTATGCGAGCTTCATTTCGTCAATGTCGCCCTCGCCGGCGTCAGACGGAACGTTTTGCGAGTTATATGCGTTTCCGTATCGAATGATATATGCAAGTCTGTTGACAAGAACCGTCGTCTTTCCGCTTCCCGCGCCCGCGAGGATCAAAAGCGGTCCGTCGATGCAGTATACCGCGCGGCGCTGCTCGGGGTTGAGATGGGAATAGTGCTTGTCAAACAGAGCTCTTTTCAGTTTCAGATATTCGTCTCTGAATTCAGAGGTCATGGCGTAAGTCTCTTTCGCAAAAAATATTCATTATATTATATCATAAAACGAGCTTTTTTGCAAGGTGGATCCGCCAAGAAATAAAAAGGGCTCATCGTCTTGACAATTTATCGCAACGATACTAAAATTAATATATAAAATCACTCGGAGGCCGACATGAAAGAATTATCGAAAATTTATCCGGACAGTGCGAACGTAGAAGGGCTCTATTACTTCGACGCGTCATCCGCTCCGGTCAGAATATCCGGACTTCCGTGGAGGGCGACCAACGGAAACTGGGACCGCCTCGACGACAGAAGGAACGATGAGTATAACGACGGACTCAAAATGCTCTCTCACAATACGTCCGGAGTCCAGATCTCGTTCAAAACCACCTCCGAGAAACTCGGCGTCAGAGTCGTGGGAGTATATTATCACCGCGGAATGCCGCACATGACCGCAAATGCGAACATGGGCGTCGACGTATATATAGGTGAGGGAAGAAACAAAAAATTTCTGAACGTGATCCACGCGGAGCCGAACGAGAACGACCGCTACGGGCGCGAGATACCGCTCGGCGGCAAGGAAGAAAAAGAGATAACTCTCTATCTGCCGCTTTATTCCGGCATCAAGAGCTTTGAGATCGGACTTGACAGAGACTCATCGATCGGAGAACCTTCGCCGTACGATTTTGACAAGCCGGTGCTCTTTTACGGCTCGTCCATAACTCAGGGCGCCTGCGCTTCAAGGCCGGGGCTTTCGTACTGCAATATTCTTGCAAGAAAATTCAACTTTGAGGAGATAGACCTCGGCTTTTCCGGCTGCGCGAGGGGTGAGACGGTCATTGCTGAACTGATCGCCTCTCTCGATCTTGCGGCGTTTGTTTACGATTACGACCACAACGCAGAATCTGCCGAATACCTTGAAAAGACACACGCTCCTTTCTTCGGGATAATAAGGAACGCTCACCCGGAGCTTCCCGTGATAATGGTCAGCAAGGCGGATCTTCTTTACGGCGCCGAGCAGACAAAACTGCGCCGCGACGTTATCGAAAAGACGTACAAAGACGCAGTCGCGCGAGGAGACAGAAAAGTCTGGTTCGTCGACGGCACGAAGATATACGGCGACGACGCTGACAACTGCACGGTCGACGGCGCGCACCCGAACGACCTCGGCTTCAGACACATGGTCGAGGCGATATATCCCGCGCTCGCCGAGGCGCTGAACGAAAGATAAAACATCCGGAGGAATACTATGGACAGAGAACAGTTCTTGAAAAATCTCGACAGGCCGAAGGGAAAGATCGACGTCGTACTCGACACCGACGCTTATAACGAGATCGACGACCAGTTTGCGATAGCGTATATGCTGACATATCCCGAAAAGCTGAATATCAAAGGCATCACAACGGCGCCTTTTCTGAATGAAAAATCGACTTCTCCCGCTGACGGCATGGAGAAGAGTCACGATGAAATATTGAAGCTTCTGAAGCTCGCGAGAAGAGAGAATTTGTCCGACATTGTTTATAAAGGATCACTTGATTATCTTGCCGATGAGAAGACCCCGCAGGATTCTCCCGCGGCGCGTTTTATGGCAAAACTCGCGGATGAGTATTCTCCTGAGCATCCGCTCTATATTGCGGCGATAGGTGCGATAACCAACGTGGCGTCGGCGTTTCTCATGAATCCGAAAATGGCGGAGAACTGCGTCGTCGTATGGCTCGGAGGAAACGCGGAGTCATCCCCGTGGGCGGCGTCCGAGTTCAATATGATGCAGGATATCGCCGCGGCGAGAGTCGTGATCGGCTCGGGTGTTCCTTTCGTCCAGCTTCCCTGTATGGGAGTTGTCGACCATTTCGCGACCGGGCGCTGGGAGCTTGAACATTTCCTCGCCGGACGCGGCCCTCTTTGCGATTACCTCGCGCAGAATACGATACAGGAGGCGGAACGTATTTCCGCCTGGAAAGCGTGGACGAGAGTCATTTGGGACGTCACGGCGGTCGCCTGGCTGATCGACGAGAACAGAATGTATATGCTCGACGAAACGAGACCGCGCTTCATGCCGACTTATGAGAAAAAATACGAATACGACCGCGAGCGCGAGGAATTCACTTACGTTTTCCACGTTTACCGCGATGCGCTGTTCACCGATCTTTTCGGGAGGCTGACTTACTATGAAAGTATATAATCTCGGTTCTCTTAACGTCGATTACGTCTATTCAGTCGATCATTTCGTAGAAGCGGGTGAGACTGTTTCCTCGAACAAAATGGAGATCTTTCCGGGCGGAAAGGGGCTCAATCAGTCCGTCGCGCTCGCAAGAGCGGGAGCGGATGCCGTGCACGGTGCGCTCGTCGGCGACGGCGGCGAATTTCTCGCCGGGACGCTGAAGGACTCCGGCGTAGACGTATCGAAACTGAAAAGAGCGGCGGGTTCACCCGGTCACGCGATAATACAGTTGAATAAAAACGGTGAGAACTGCATAATGATCTATCCCGGTACTAACCGCGCGCTTGACGCAGGATACGTCGAGGGCTTTTTGTCTGATGCCGAAAGCGGCGATATTCTTCTCGTTCAGAACGAGACAAACTGCATCGACGTCGCTTTCAGGACCGCGAAAGAAAAAGGAATGAAGATCGCTTTCAATCCATCGCCCTGCGACGAAAAAATATTGAAACTGCCTCTCGATCTCGTCGACATCTGGTTCTGCAACGAGACCGAAGGAAAGATCCTTTTCGGTTCGGATGAGCCGGATAAGATCTGTGAGCTGTTTCGTAAAGGAAGACCGGACTCGACCCTTATTTTGACGCTCGGTGAGAGCGGAAGCGTTTACTGCGGACCGGACGCGACTTTCCGACAGCCGGTATATAAAGCGAAAGCCGTCGACACGACCGCCGCGGGCGATACTTTCACCGGTTATTTCCTTGCGTCGCTCTGCCGCGGCGCGTCGCCGCGTGAAGCTATGGATATCGCCTCGCGCGCTTCTGCGATAACAGTCTCGAGAATGGGTGCGTCAAGTTCTATCCCCTATATTGACGAAATTGAAAAATAAAATTTTGTAACCACCTGCCCGACGGGTGGTTACGGCATTTCGGGAGGATCTTTATGATTTACCGCCAAAACTGGGTGGGAAGACGGTGCTCGGAAAAAGACACTTTTCCTGCACGCGTCCCCGGGAATATTCAGTACGACTATGCGGTCTCTCACGGCTTCAAAGACGTGATGCGCGCGGACAATTACAAGGAGTATCTTCAGCTTGAAGACGATGAGTGGGAATATTCCGCAAAGCTTGATTATGTTCGCCGCGATAAAGAACGCGTGTATTTTGTCAGCCTCGGTATCGATTACTCATACGACGTTCTGCTGAATGGAGGGATAATATATTCCTACGAGGGAATGTTTCGCCCTTTCGAGCTTGATCTTACCGACCGTCTTATCGGAGACGACGTTCTGACCGTTCGGGTACACAAACATCCGAAAGCGCCCGGTGCGAAATCCGGAACGCGAGATGAGGCGAGAGAGAGCTGCAAACCGCCGTTCTGCTACGGCTGGGACTGGAATCCGCGCCTTCTCGTATCCGGGATGTGGGGCGACGCGTACATCGAGACGCGGAGCGAATATTATATCGCCGACTGCGAGGTCAAGACGACTCTTTCCGACGATCTGTCTACGGGAAGGGTAACGTTTTCCTATTCGTGTGATCATAAATGTTCAGTATCGCTTTTTGATCCCGACGGAAACGAGGTCTGCCGAACTGACGAAAATGAAATTGCGGTTTTACACCCCGAACTCTGGTGGTGCACGGGATACGGCAAGCCTGCACTGTATCGCTGGGTCATCCGGAACGAAAGAGAAGAGCGCAGCGGATTTGTGGGCTTCCGTTCTCTGAAACTCGTAAAAAACGAGGGCACGTTTGAAAGTGTCGGATTCCCGAAAACGCGGCGCGAAGTGCCGATGACGATAGAGCTTAACGGCAGACGCATTTTCGCCAAGGGTACAAATTTCGTAAACCCGGAGCTTTTCCCGGGTATGGTGACAGCGGAACGCTACGAAGAACTTTTAGCGCTGATGCGCGACGCGAACATGAATATCGTTCGAGTTTGGGGCGGATCCGGAATATGCAAGAGAGAGTTCTACGATTTATGCGACAGATACGGAATCCTCGTCTGGCAGGAGTTCATGCTCTCCTGCAACGATTATAAAGGCACGCCTCATTATATGGCGGTGCTTGATTCCGAGGCTCGCGCCGTAATAAAATCTCTGCGTCACCATCCGTCGCTCGCGATATGGTGCGGCGGCAACGAACTTTACAACAGCTGGTCGGGAATGGACGACCAGTCTCTGCCGCTCCGCCTTCTGAACGCTCTTTGCCTTGAACTCGACCCGGACAGACCTTTCCTGTCAACTTCTCCGCTTTACGGTGTCGGGCACGGAGGCTACGAATTCTACGACGCGTCGTGCGGAGTCGAGGTCTTTGAGGAATTCCAGAAGTCGGATATGATCGCGTATTGCGAATTCGGCGTTCCGTCCGTCACAAGCGCGGATCAGCTCCGTAAAGTCATTCCCGAAGAAGAATTATTCCCGATCGAACCGACCGACGCGTGGTGCGCTCACCACGGCTTCGGCGCTTGGAAACCTGATTCGTGGCTCTGCCTTAATGCAGTAAAACGTTATTTTCCGGAAACTCACGACGTTGATGAACTTGCAGAGCGCTCCGCATGGATGCAGACCGAGGGATACCGCGCCGCTTTTGAAGAAATGAGACGGCAGTGGCCGCACTGTTCTATGGCGCTTAACTGGTGCTTCAACGAGCCGTGGATCACGGCGGCGAACAATTCGTTGATCGAATATCCTGCAAGACCTAAACGCGCTTATTATGCCGTTCGTTCTGCTCTCCGACCTGTCTGTTTCTCCGCGAAGATCTCAAAATTCAGCTGGAAGAGCGGCGAGACTTTTTCAGCAGAAATCTGGCTTCTTAACGATTCAACGGAAGAAGTCAAAACGTCTGTCCGCGCTGTAGTCTCGATCGACGGTAACGAGACTGAACTCGGATCGTGGAGTGCCGCTACAGCGGCACAGACACATAAAAAAGGTCCCACCGTCAGCTTTGTCATTCCCGAGACTTCTTCTGACAGACTTGTTTTACGTCTTGACGGCGGAGACTATTCGAATAATTACGAGCTTTTGGTCGAATAAAAAGATTTTGAAAAATTGTTTTATTTCCGCCACTTTTTGTGGCGGAAATCGTATTTTTAGTGTAGAGATTCAAACGCGAAAGGAGTGGCGGGATCAATGGACGATGGAAAAATCATTGTTCTGCTGTCTGAACGTGATGAGCGCGCAGTCATTGAAATACAGCATAAATATCGAGAATACTGTCTGTTCATTGCCCGTAATATCCTTGAGAATGAAGAAGACGCAAAAGAATGTTTGAACGAGACCTTGCTCGGAATATGGAACAGCGTACCGCCAAACAAGCCGAAAGATCTGCGTTCATATATTGGTGCGGTATGCCGGAGAACAGCTCTGAAACAAATTGAGAAACGTATGGCTGAAAAACGCGGAGGCGGCCGAGGCGAAGTCGCCCTTGAGGAACTCGAAGATGTGTTGAAATGCGACACCAACAGTATAGATGAGATAGCGCTTCGAGACATGCTTCAACGTTTTTTGAGATCACTTTCGAAAAAATCAAGAATTGTTTTCATTCAGAAATACTGGTACTTCCAAACGATTGAAGAAATCGCAAAAGACCTCGGCATGAGCACAGACAGTGTGAAATCGTCTCTTTACCGTTCGCGAGAGAAGCTCAGGAAATTTTTGTGTAAGGAAGGATTTGAAATATGAAGAGCAATGCTTTGATTTATGCGCTGAACGACATTGACCCTGATATCATCCGTTCTGCGGAACCGGGAAGAAAAAAGGCCGCGATTTCTTTTCCTTTTAAGGTCGCACTTTCCGTATTGATGATCGTTGCGGTTTTGATCCCCGTCGGGCTAATCTTAAATAAAGATACCGCCGCTGCCCGCGTTTATATTGACGTAAATCCGTCTTTTTCATTTGACGTATCAAAAAGCGGAAAGATCCTTTCAATTTTTGCGGAGAACGATGATGCAGCTAAAGTATTGTCCACCTCAGATATAACTTCAGAAAAATCGGATCTGACAATTTGTAAGCTTCTTGGCGCAATACTGGATTCAGGCTATTTTTCGAAAGAAAAAGATACAGTTCTTTTGTCAATCGAATGCGAAGATGACGCTCTGGCAGATAAATTGAAATCGGAATATGTTTCGGATACCGATCTGTTCTTTTCGGAAAAGATGCCCGAAGGCCATGCAATCGTTCAACGGTTGCATGAGTGTATTACGTCGAAGTCTATCTCAGACAAATACGGGGTATCAAAAGGAACGGCGGCGTTTATGATCAGGCTGATCGGGATCAAAGAAGACTATACCGAGGAAAAGCTTTCATCGCTTGATATTTCTTCTCTCCGCCGTTTATGCGATGAGAACGGGATCAGAACAGATCATAATGTAATGCTGATGTCGGCTGATGCTGATGAGATCGCGCGGTTCGCGATGAAAGAAAATCTTAACGACGATCCTGTCGGGTCGACCGTTTACGGATATACGGACAACGGAGAAAGAGGATTTTGGCGCATTATGGTACAAGGAAAGACGACGGTTGCAGTCTATGATGTCGATTGTGAAACCGGCGACATAGCAGGAGAAAAACACGCTTCTCTTCTTGACCGGATCCAACTTCTTGACTCCGCAATCGCGGGGGCGGGACTTACGAGTGAAGATATATTGCACTATGATTATCTTAAATCGGAAGCTTGGAATCCGTTTTATGTGACTCTTTTTGTGTCTGACGGCAATACGGAACAGTATTTATCCGGAGATATTCGTTTAGAAAAATTTATTGAATGCAGCGTTATACTTCATACTGTGGACGGCGATTTTCTTTCCGTCGCCGTAAACGGCAGTACGGGTGAGCTGCTATCAATAAAGAAAAGCAATTACACGTATGCAATAGATACTCTTAATGCTGTTTTGATACTTTTGAACGATGCGGGACTTAATTATGATGTTCCGCCGTTTCCCGACAGTTGTGTTATAGCGGATGGACTGTGTACGATCGAGCTTGAATACGAAGAAGTCTTGTATAAGTATCAGATCGACGCCTTCACAGGCGAGATACTTTCTAAATCGGCAAACTGAGTTCTAAGACAGGAAAGCGGTATTTGCTTTGTTGAACAAACGCTATTGACAAGCGCGCCCTAATCTGCTAAAATATCAAAGCGATTCGGGATGTGGCGCAGTTGGTAGCGCGCGACGTTTGGGACGTCGATGCCGCAGGTTCAAGTCCTGTCATCCCGACCAAAATCCGGGCTGACGCTTTTGCGTCAGCCCGGATTTTGATTTGAAAGGACTTGAAGGGGAAGCGGTAGTGAATCGACAGTCCGGGGGACTGTCGAGAGCCGCGGAACGGTCTGACCGCAGTCAGATCAAGTCCTGTCATCCCGACCAAAAATACAGGCAGGACAACAATCCTGCCTGTATTTTTTGCCTGTGAAAGAGTTTGTGCAGCACCCTCCGGGTTATACCGACGAGCGTGGCTCGTTGGGGCTCGTCCCTCACCGCTCCCTGCGGGAGATACAGGGGAGGGACGAGTACCGCAGAGATCGGAAGACACAGAACCGTCCCATGTCTTATTATGTAATTATTATCTATTCGGAATAATTATCGTAACGGTCGTGCAGCCGGGCGCGGAATCAATTTTGAGAGTTCCCCCGCATTGTTGTTTCAGACGGTTTTCGATGTTGTCGAGAGCGGGATGGGGCTTAAGTTTGTCGTTCGGGTCAAAGCCCCTGCCGTTGTCCTCAACGGTGATCAGGACGCCCGCGTCTGTTTTTTTCGTCCGAATGGTAATGTGCAGGGGTGCCGCGTTAGGATCCATAGCATGCTTGACCGCGTTTTCCACAAGAGGCTGAAGAGTCAGCGGCGGCACGCGAA
>JAFSUU010000041.1 GCA_017445115.1 Clostridia bacterium
AGGAACGAGAAAAGAACAAAATAGTATATGTAATATGACATATCGGCGAGGCACGAAACCTCGCCGATGTATGTTATGGAGTGTTTTTTGTAACGAATGCCTCAATCATCAGCCTGACGCCAAGCTGAAAACCGCAGGAGAACGCTTTAACTTCGGCGAGTGAGTGCATTTCATTGACAGTTTCGTCGTACTTTGTAAGACTCTCAGATTGCTTGTCGGTCAGCGTTTCGTTTAGTTCGTCCCGGTTCCTCGCCATAAGGGACAGAAGATGCTTGTACCGCTTGCTACCGGTCAGAATCGCCTCGTGCGGGTCGATATTGCCGTACCAAAGGTCTTCCAGTACCGTCATACGAATATCACCTCCTGCTGAACGATCTCCATTGCGCGGGCGCGGACGTTGTTCTTCCGCTGAACCCATTCCATTTGATCCCGCCGTTTTAATGCTTCGGTCACGCCCTCGTTCTTTGCCATTTCGGTTTCCAGCCGGGCAAGCATTTCCTCGGCGTTTGCATTGACCTCTTCGAGATACTGTCTCAGCGTACCTTTCATCCGCATCACGCCCAACACCGACGGTTTGTTTTCCCTCAGATACCGGTAGTGCATCTGACCGTAAACTCCGATCTTGTTGATATATTCGTCTCTCATTTTGAAACCTCCATAACCTTGATTTTTTTCGTCGGCGCATTGATGATCTTGAGCAGAAGTTCGTTTACGACCTCGACGCGCCCGTCTTCGTTGATCACCTGTTTCCGATATTCGTTGATACCATTGACAAGCGCTCTCCATTCATAATCGTCCAGAACGATATGCCTTTTCGGCTGCTTTACGTATTTCATAGCGTTCCCTCCTCCTTTCACCCATATTGTAGCGCAAAGCGGCGGATAATACGAATGTGCGGAAATAGAAAAATACCGGGACTACATTACTGTAATCTCGGTATTTCTCTTGCCCTGCGAATGCTCGGTTGTTCTTGTTTCAGTAACTGTCCTTAAGAACACTCTGCATTGCCGTCGGATTTTTTTATCCATTGCGAAAGCAATGGTATATCATCAACGCACCCGACGGGTGCGTTGTATCTCATCAGCCCGCAGGGCTGTATATCATCACGGCAAAGCCGTATATCATTGTATTATTCTCAGACTCACTCCGTCCGTCGCCCTTTTTTCAATTTCCTCTTGCAATTTCAGTAATAATACTATATAATATACTGTCGTATATTGCGCGGGCGCGCAAAAAAATTTAAAAAGTATATATTTATTTAAAAGTTTATGTTATAATATCTATATATGCTTTTTCGGAGATTTTTTCGGAGAAATTCAGATGAAAAAGATATTCAAGTTCATTCCGAGGTATTCGATCGTACCTTTGCTGATGCTCGGCGTGATCCACTTCTCGGCGTTCTACGTCACAAGGCCGATCACGAACGGGTGGAAGCATTACGATTTTTCACTGGCTATTGACCAGCTGATACCTTTTGTTCCCGCATTTATAGTGATCTACGTGCTCGCTTTTCTTCAGTGGGCGTTCGGACTGCTTTATCAGGTGAACCACGGGAAAGATTCCTGTTTCAGATTTATGGCGGCGATGCTGATCAGCGAGTTGATATGCTTCGCGACGTTTATAATCATTCCGACGGCGCTTTGCGGAAACGTCACGCAGCCCGAGGTCACGGGGACCGATTTCTTTTCGTGGCTGACGCGGATCATTTATTCCTCAGACCAGCCTAACAACCTTTTCCCGTCGCTACACTGCTTTGCAAGCTGGATGTGCTTCAGAGGAGTATTCTTTATCGACAGGGAACATAGAAACACGTTTTACACTGTTTTTTCATTCGTATTTTCACTTCTCGTATTTGCTTCCACGGTATTCGTAAAACAGCACGTTTTTGTGGATATCATAGGCGGAGTGGTCCTCGCGGAGATCGGTATCCTTCTTGAGAAGATCACCGGAGCTCACCGCTTGCTGGAAGCGCTTGACAAAAAACTATTCAAGGGCAAGCCGGAACCGGGATCGGACACGGAACAGACGGCGGAGCCCCGAAAGGAACAGTAATGGACAAAGAACGGAACGCGGCGGAGGAGACCGTATCTTCTGAAGGCAAAGACACTTTGCCGAAAAAGAAGAACAGATTTATCTGGTCTCTTTTGTCGATCGTTATCGCGGCGGCAACCATTTGGGCGGTGATAGCTCAGAGCAAAAGCTTTTCTTTGCAAAAGCTTTGGGAAGAACTCGGTCACGCTCATCCCGTATGGATCCTTTCAGCCGTTGCGTCGATGATCTTATATATTTGCTTTGAGGCGATGGCGCTGCTCTGTATCTTACGCGAGTTCGGTTACAAGCTAAGCTTCAGACGCGGCTTCGTTTACTCGTCTGCGGACATTTATTTCTCTGCGATAACCCCGTCGGCGACCGGCGGACAGCCGGCGAGCGCGTACTTCATGCGTCACGACAAAGTCCCGACGACGCTCGCGGCGGTGGTCCTTCTCGCAAACCTTTTGATGTACACCTGCTCCACCGTTGGTATCGGAGTTCTCAGCACGGCGATCGCGCCGAGAACGTTTATCAGATTCGGAACGTTCTCCCGTATCCTCGTGATAATCGGATATATGACGCAGGTGGCGCTTCTTTTCCTGATAATCCTCTTGATCTTCAAGGAAAAAATAATCCTTTCGATAGGCAACGGACTTCTCACTTTTCTCGGAAAGATAAAGATCATCAAAAAAGTTGACGAGAAAAAAGAAAAGTTCGCCAAGTCGATGAACGAGTACAGAGATCACGCGACGGCGCTCAAAGGCAAGAGAAAGATGCTGTTCAAGGTATTTCTCCTGAACATGGCGCAAAGGATCGCTCAGCTCCTTGTCACGGTTTTCACCTACCTTGCGCTCGGAAACCCGCTTCACGCGATAAGAGCTTTTTCCCTTCAGGCATACGTATCGATCGGCGCGTACTGCATACCGATCCCGGGCGCTATGGGAATTACGGACTATATGATGATCGACGGCTTCAGCCGTATCGAAGACGTTCCCCAGTTAATGACCGAGAGCCGCACGCTGACGTTCGAGCTTCTCAGCCGTACGCTTTCGTTCTATTCCTGCATATTTATATGCGGTCTTACAGTATTGATCAGTTATTTGATTCACAAAAAAAGGAGGTCTGAACAATGATCGGAGTATACGACTATACCGTCATTCTGACCTATGTTTCTCTTCTTTCCGCCGGTATGGGAATATTTATCTCCTTAAGCGGATTCGGCCATCCTTACGTCGGCATTTTCTTCTTACTCGTCTGCGGACTTTGCGACGCGTTTGACGGAAAAGTCGCGAGGACGAAGCCGAACAGGACGGAAGTAGAAAAGAAATTCGGCATACAGATAGACTCGCTCTCCGACCTTGTGGCGTTCGGAGTCCTTCCTGCGTGCATCGGAACGGCGATGATGTGGCGTTCCGAATTCATGAACAACCTTCTCGGCATAAATCCCGGCGAGAACATAACGATGTACAGCGGCAGCACGTTTGCCGCCGATATGCTCGGACATTCGACTACCTGGTACGGAATTATCGCGAGATTCTTTATCCTTGCGGTCATGATGCTCTTCGTCCTCGCGGCGATGATACGCCTTGCGTATTTCAACGTGATGGAAGAGGAGCGGCAGAAAACAGAGGGCGGCGCGGCGCGTAAGACTTATACCGGACTTCCCGTTACCTCGTCGGCGATCATTTTCCCGACGGTCGCGCTTTTGCAGTACTTAACAAAACCCGACCTCACGATACTGTATTTTGTCACGATGATACTTACGGGCATCGCATTTCTTTCAAAATTCCAGATCAAGAAGCCCGGACTCAAAGGAATACTTATTATGGTCGCTATCGGCGCCGCAGAATTCCTCGCGCTGATATTGACTATGATCCTGACGACTCATCCGTTCTGATATGGGACGCAGGAAAGAGAATAAAAACGAAAAAAAAGAGAGCGCATCACTGCGCTTTCTTTACGGATGCGCCTTCGGAAGACTTATCCTGAAACTGCTTACCGGCAGATGGCTCTCGAAACTTGCCGGGCACTTTCTTGATTCCCGACTTTCGGCGCGCCTTTCAAAAGGGTTCATCGAAAAGAACGGTATTGACATTACCGAGTACGAAAAAGATAAGTTTGACAGCTTCAATGACTGTTTCACAAGGAAGATCAAAGGCGGAGCAAGACCATTCGATACGGCGCCGGAGGCTCTTTGCTCTCCTTGCGACGGTCTTCTCTCGGTTTACGATATTGACGGCTCCTCTGTGATACCGGTAAAGCAGAGCGCTTATACGATAAACGATCTTTTGGACGGCGACGAAGCGGCAAAGAAGTTTTCAGGCGGCATTTGCCTCGTGATACGCCTTTGCGTCGACAACTATCACAGATACGCGTATATCGATTCAGGCGTAAAAGAGAAAAATATTTTTATAAAAGGCAAGCTCCATACTGTCAGACCGATCGCTCTTGAAAAATATCCGGTGTTCGTTCGCAACTGCCGCGAATGGACGCTCATGCATACGGAAAACTTCGGCGACGTTGCAGAGATCGAAGTCGGCGCGCTTCTCGTCGGAAAGATAAAGAATCACGACGGAGAGGGATCATTCATCCGCGGCAGCGAGAAGGGAATGTTTCTTTACGGCGGAAGCACTGTAGTGCTTTTGTTTGAAGCGGACAAGATCTCGCTCGACGAAAAATACGACTCCTGTAAAGGGGGCGCGACGGAGATTCCCGTCAAAATGGGCGAGCGGATCGGAATCGCGTCAACAAAATAAAATAAGCGGGAAAAGACCTGCTTTCCCCGCTTTTTCGCAGTATATATACCTGCGCATCAGTCTGTTTCGACGTTGCTTTCAGACTCTTCAAGTGCTTTTTCCGCCGCTGCTTCGGCGAGCGCTCTGTCGTACGCTTCAAGAACAGCAGCCTCGAGTTCGGCTCTGAACGCACCGTTTATCGGATGTACGATGTCGCGGTATGTGCCGTCCGCGTTTTTCCTGCTGGGCATAACGATGAAATATTTTTCGCGTGCGTAGATTACTTTGATGTCGTGAAGAGCAAGCTGATCGTCAAACGTCACTGATGCGATGGCTTTCATCGGGCTTTCGTCGTCAAACAGTTTTCTGACTTTAATGTCCGTGATCTTCATAGAGAATCCCCCTGTGTATTCGAATACACCATAATTATGATATAAAATAATTAATAAAAATGCATAAAAATATTAATTATCATCATTTTTTCAAATTAATTGTCAAAATGCGAACTTTTTAATATACTGAAATATAGCAGTCTACCTTTGAAATCAGTGGTTTTCGGCTGTTTTTTGCCCGATCACGCTGTTTGAAAGTAGTTATATATGTAAATTGATTAAGGAGAATGATAAAATGTCCCTCCCGAATACCCATTTCGGCGCTGAATATATTGCTTCTCTTGTAGAATCCGGACCGAAACATATATTTTTTGCGGGTATCGGCGGTATCAGTATGTGCTCGCTTGCATATATCTCCCGCCTTCGCGGCCACACCGTTTCCGGATACGATAGGACTCCGTCAAAGATAACGAGAGATCTTGAAGCGTCCGGTATTCCCGTATACTATGAAAACGACATCAGCCACATTGATAATACGGATATTCTCGTTTATACCGTCGCGATACCGGGAGATACTCCCGAGTACCGTGAGGCGGCTCTTCGCGGAATTCCCTGCATTTCCCGCGCGGATTATCTCGGATACCTGATGAGCGGCTACCGCGAGAGCATCGGTGTCTCCGGTATGCACGGAAAGAGCACGACAACCTCGATGCTTGAAAAGATATTTACCGTCGCAGGACGCGATCCCACGGTGAGCTGCGGCGCGGTGATGCTTGACACAGGTACGGCGCACAGGATCGGTTCGGAGGACACGTTTATCTTCGAGGCTTGCGAGTATATGGACTCTTTCCTCGACTTCTATCCGACCACAGCGGTCATCTTAAACATCGAGATGGAGCACGTTGACTATTTTCATTCGATGGAACAGATCAAGGATTCTTATGCCAAATTTGCCGCAAAGACAGGTCGCGACGGCTTTGCTGTCGTCAACTGCGGAGACGAGGACGTTATGAGCGCCGTCGAGGGATACGAGGGACATCTTGTCACTTTCGGCGTGGAATTCAAAGGCGCGGATTATTCCGCGGAGAACATCTCTTTCGTACACGGGCGCGGAGTGTTCGACATATATTATAAGGAAGAGTTTCTCTGCCATATTGAACTGAAAGTTGTCGGCGCGCACAGTATATGCGACGCGCTTGCCGCCGCTGCCGCCGCTCATACGCGCGGAGTTGCGGTCGAAGATATAGTAAAAGGTCTTTCGTCCTATGAAGGCGCGGGACGCCGTATGGAATACTGCGGCAAGGCGAAGAGCGGCGCCGATATTTACAGCGACTACGCGCATCATCCTACGGAGATCACAACGACTCTTGATGCCGCTTCAAAGATGGATCACGACCGTGTGATCTGCGTTTTTCAGCCTCACACTTATTCGAGGACAAAGGAGCTTTTTGCAGATTATTCGAAGGCGCTCGCAAACGCTCCGTGTTCTGAGATCGTCCTGCCGAAGATATACTCGGCGAGGGAGACGGATACTCTCGGCGTCTCGTCTCAGCTTCTCGCTAAGGAGATAAGAAAGACCGGCAAGAAGGCGACGTCCTTTGAGGACTTTACGGACATTGCGTCTTATCTCAAGGAGACGACGCGCGAAGGCGACATGATCCTTATTATGGGCGCGGGGGATATCCCCGCGGTGATCGAATTGATAAAATAGAATAACAGATAAAAAGCTGACTGCGATGTGCAGTCAGCTTTTTTGTTGTTAATTATTTAAGAGTTTATGCCCTCGGACCGTTGGGGATCTGAATCTTCGCAGATTTGTCTTCGAAAGTTTCAGCGAAGAAGAATCCTGCAATGACTATAGCGCCGATAATGACGAGTCCGAAGAGGAAATCGAAGAGGTAGAATACGAGGGCAAATGACATTGCCGAAAAATACTTGATTATGATCCAGTTCAAAAGAGCGCCTATGAAAACGAGGCCCGCGGGAATGGTCGTGACCCAGAACGGCTTAACAAATTTGTTTCCGCTGTAGTAGAGCCAGCAGATAATTCCGAAGCACGCGAATCCGAGCGCATAGAACAGGAATCCGACTGAAAATTGGATCAAAATCGCGGATATACCGTAAACACCGAGGAATATGCCTGCGGCGGAAGCGGCAATAATGAACTTCATATAATTCACGATAAACGGAGCGATAGCTATTCCAACGCATCCGAGTATCATGATAATGCTGGAAATAACGAAGCCGGCACCGTAACCGGATGCGGCACCTTTAGCGCAGCCGCCGATAAAAGCGACAAGTGCAAAGAGAGCTGCTGTTCCAAAGAGGATCGTTACGAGAAGACCGAACAGCTTTTTCTTGTCAGTAGGGGCCTTGGGAGCATAAGCCTGCTGAGGCTGATACTGCTGCTGAGGCTGATACTGCTGCTGAGGCTGCTGGTATTGCTGTTGGGGCTGCTGGGGCTGCTGAGGCTGCTGAGGCTGCTGAGGCTGCTGAGGAGCACCGCATTTCGTGCAGAACCGTTCGCCCGGTTGAAGCGGATTACCGCATTTCTGACAAAACATAATATATCTCCTTATTATTTTATTTCCGCACGGAGCGGATAGTGTACCGAATTGATTATTTCTGATCGAAGAGTGTATATCCGAGCAGCATTATCTTTATTCTGTTGCCGTTGCTTCTGAACGCCATAAACGCTGAGAAGATGCAATAAATAAGGAAAGCGATGCTGAAAAGAATATATACGAGGTGGAAGAACGTGACGGTCGATGCGGAAGAAAGTCTTCCTATCGTGCCGGCGGTCACGAGATTGATAATGAAAGAGATGAGATAAAGGATGAACGAGAACAGCGGGATCTCAAATTCTCCTTCGTCATTTTTGCAGATAAGCTGAAGAATGACGGGAACGGCGATGAACGCCACCGCGAAGAACGTGAAGAACGCGCCGAGCACGTGAAAGAATCCTGTATATCCCTGATCAAACAGAGCGCCGAAGGAAATATTGCCGTAACCGGTCACCGTGCGGGGCGGCAGGAAATAAAAGATGAACGCAAAAAGCCCGACGATCGAAGCGATGCAGGCAAAAAGCTGAGCTATCGACATTCTGATATTTCCGACGGAAACCGTCTTGGGACGGGCGGACTTTACAGCGCGTTTAGCTTGAGGACGCTGAACGGGTATGATCTCGGCGCCGCATCTCGGGCAGAAACGCTCACCATTGGCAACCTGCATACCGCATCTGTTACATACCATAATATTTCTCCTTGAGAAATTATAATTATTTATATATAATATACCATAATTGTGATAATTTAGCAATACTATTTTCAAAAAATATGACAAATAGTGTTGATCGTTTATTTGTGCCGTTTGATCAGATTATAATTATTTTTTTATATATATTAACTTACACTTTTCGGTTGACTTTTAACACAAAAAGTGTTAAAATTAACATTGTAAATGTGAATATCACATAAATCGTGGATTTTGTGATATTTTATCACTTTTGAAAGGAGGGATCCACTTGACTGAAGAAAGACGGGAAAAGATAAGAGTTCTATTGTCTGAAAAACCGTATGTTTCGCTTTCCGAGCTCTGTGCGATGTTTCCGGATCTGTCTGATATGACGTTGAGACGCGACATCGAGTATTTCGACAAGATCGGCGTCGCCGTTAAAGTCCGGGGCGGGGCGAGAAGTGTGAAATTCATCGGAGACACGACAGAGGCGCCGATAGCAAACAGGCTTTCCACCTTTGTAGAAGAGAAGACGAGGATCGCCCGCGCGGCGTCGGCGTATCTTGAAGACGGACATTCTGTTTTCCTCGACTCCGGTTCAACGGTGGAAAAGATAGTCTCGTTCGTTCCTCAGGAAAAACGGTCGTTTATCACGACAAGCCCCACTATCGCGATGTCGCTTTGCCGTGTCGGCCCGCACTCCGTCAACATAGTCGGAGGAAGGATAGACCGCGACAGTCTTTCCGTTTCGGGTATGCACGCGATGAGATATATATCCGACGTCAATCTCGATATCGCTTTTCTTTCTCCCTCAGGCTTTTCGCTTTCCGGAGGATTCACGTGCGGCAATTACGGCGAATGTGAGCTCAAAGCGCTCGTGGCTGAAAAGGCGAGATTCGTTGTGATGCTTATGGACAGAACGAAGATAGACCGCGTGCTTCCGTTTACTTTCTGTACGCTCGACAACGTCGACGTGCTGATAACGGACGGCGAGCTGTCACCTGACGTCGCGGAAGCGGCTAAGCGCTCCGGAACGAAGGTCGTTTTGGCGACCGAATGAGCGTCATCAATATTTTGATTATTATTTAGAAAGGAAGATACAGTTTTGGCTAATATTGCAAAGATGCCCCGTCAGGGACAAAGTGTCGAGAGCTGCATAATCACCTCCTGGCACAAGAAAGTGGGCGACAAGGTAAAGGAAGGCGAGATAATCTACTCATACGAGACGGATAAATCCGCGTTCGACGAACCGTCGCTGTTCACGGGAACTCTGCTTCACGTTTTTGCGGAAGAGGGAGACGTAGTCCCCTGTCTCGATCCGGTCTGCATAATCGGCGACGAGGGCGAAGATATTTCCGCTCTGATCGGCGGCAAAGAGGAAGCAAAGCCCGCCGAGGCGGTAAAAGAAGAAATTAAAGAAGAAAAGATCGAGGCAGCTCCTGTCGCGACCGGAAAAGTGACGTCGGGCGAGAGAGTTAAAATCTCTCCGCGCGCAAAACGCCTCGCGCTTGAAGCCGGCGTCGATATGACCAAGGTCATACCCACCGGTCCGAACGGAAGAATAATCGAGCGCGATATCAACGCTGCGCTCGACGCGGGATATAAAGCCGGTACGGCGTCAGTTGAAGCATTCTTGAGAGGAGAAGCGATACAGGTCGAGGAGGAGGCTCCAGCAGCGGCAGCATCTCCTGCTGCGGCAGCCGCGGCTCCGAACTTCGGCGAGTACGAGGAGATCCCGATGTCGGGAGTCCGCCGCGCTATCGCCCGTTCGATGCATGCGTCTCTTTCCGAGATGGCTCAGCTCACGTTGAACGCAACGTTCGACGCAACAAAGATGATGTCTTACAGAGCGTCGCTCAAAGCGGGCGCGGAGGCTATGGGGCTTCCGAAGATCTCGCTCAACGATATGGTATTCTTCGCGGTCTCGAGAGTTCTTCCCGATCACCCCGAGATAAACGCAACGCTGAAGGACGACAAGTTGAGACGGTACGTTCACGCGAACGTCGGTCTTGCGGTTGACACAGATCGCGGACTTCTCGTCCCGACGATATTCGGCGCGGACACAATGTCGCTTTCCGAGCTTGCAAAAGCTAATAAAGCGGCGGCGGCGAAGGCTAAAGAAGGTACTCTCACCCCCGACGAGATGGCAGGCGGCACGTTCACCGTGACTAACCTCGGTTCCCTCGGTATCGAGAGCTTTACCCCCGTCATCAATCCTCCGCAGGTCGCGATCCTCGGAGTATGCGCGATGGTCAACAGACTTCGCGACGACGGTACTGTTTACCCGGCAATGGGACTTTCCCTCACGTTCGACCACAGAGCGATCGACGGAGCGCCCGCGGCGAGATTCCTCAAGGATCTTTGCACCGCGCTTGAAAACTTCGGACTGCTCCTTGCAAAGTGAGGTAGAGTATGGCATACGATCTGATAATCATGGGAGGCGGTCCCGCTGGTTACAACGCCGCGGAGAGAGCCGCCCACGCGGGACTAAAAACCGTCCTGTTTGAAGAGAGAGCGCTCGGCGGCGTCTGCCTCAACGAGGGATGCATACCGACCAAGACGCTCCTCAATTCAGCTAAAATTTACGAGAGCGCGCTCCACGGAGAGTCTTACGGTGTAAAGGTCTCGGGCGCATCGCTCGATCACGCGGCGGTAGTCGCGAGAAAGAACAAAGTCGTAAAGACTCTTGTCGGCGGCGTCGGCGCCAAAATGAAGGGCGCGGGCGTAAAAGTCGTCGAGGGAACGGCTAAGATCGCAGGGAAGTGCGGCGCGGGATTCGCAGTCGAATGCGGCGGTGAAAAATATGAAGCTCCGAGGCTTCTGATATGCACCGGAAGCGAAGCGGCGATACCCCCGATCGACGGACTTCGCGACGCGGTCGCCGCAGGTCTTGCGGTGACGAACCGCGAGATACTCGACATAACCTCCGCTCCGAATAAGATCGCCGTAATCGGCGGCGGCGTCATCGGGCTTGAGATGGCGTCCTACTTCAACACTATCGGTACCGAGGTCACGGTCATCGAAATGATGGACAAAATCGCGGGACCTACCGACAAGGATATCTCGAAGATCCTCGAAAACAATCTTTCCAAAAAAGGCGTCAGATTCGTGCTCGGCGCGGCGGTAAAATCCGTTAAGGGAAAAGCCGGCGCAGGAACCGTTGAATACGAAAAAGACGGCAAAAAGGCTGCAGTCGACTGCGAACTCGTGCTCGTATCGACCGGACGCCGCGCGAGAACGAAGGATATCGGACTTGAAACGCTCGGAGTTCTTACGAACCGCGGAGCGATCGTCACCGACGAGACGGGACGCACGAACGTTCCCGGCGTATGGGCGGCGGGAGACGTCAACGGAAAGAGCATGCTCGCTCACACCGCGTACCGTGAAGGTGAGGCGGCAGTCAACTCTATGCTCGGCATAAAGGACGCGGTCGACTACCGCGCGATCCCGGCGGTCATCTATACGAAGCCCGAGGTCGGCACTGTCGGCGAAACGGTCGAGTCCGCAGCGAAGGTCGGCATCAAGGCGAAAGAGTATACGATAAGCATGCGTTACAGCGGCCGCTACGTCGCTGAGAACGAGGGCGGAGACGGCATCGCGAAGATAGTCGTCGACGAGGAACACAAGACGATCCTCGGCGTCCATCTCATCGGTTCTTACGCTTCCGAGATAATCTACGGCGCGGCGGAGATGGTCGCGCACCACGACAGAGTAGGCGACGTTCGCCGTCTCGTATTCCCGCACCCCACGGTCTGCGAAGTAATCCGCGAGGGTATGTTCATGATCGATTAATTTAAGAAAGAAGGAAATATATTATGCCTAAGAGTCAATACATCAGCCCGAAGGACGCATTTGAAAGAGGTTTTATCGAGTTCGACAAGATACCTCTTTGCCAGTACAACAAGACTCTCGCTGAAGAGAAGAAGATCTATAAGAAAGCCGATTTTCTCCGCATTTATCACGATATGAGAGTCATCCGTGAATTCGAGACGATGCTAAACGAGATCAAGACGAAGAGCGTTTACAACGGCGTTGAATATCACAACCCCGGCCCAGCTCACCTCTCGATCGGTCAGGAAGCGTCGGCTGTCGGTCAGGCATACTGTCTCGACATCAACGACTTCACGTTCGGCTCGCACAGAAGCCACGGCGAGATCCTCGCAAAAGGACTCTCCTCGATCAATAAACTCGACAACGACGAGCTCTATGCCATCATGAAGGAATTTCTCGGCGGCAAAACTCTCGCGGTAGTCGAAAAAGAAAACCACAACGGCGACATCAAAGACCTCGCGAAGGACTTCCTTCTTTACGGTGCTCTCGCTGAGATCTTCGCCCGCACGACCGGCTTCAACAAAGGCCTCGGCGGCTCGATGCACGCGTTCTTCATTCCGTTCGGCATTCTTCCGAACAACGCAATCGTCGGCGGCGCGGCTCCGATCGCACTCGGCGCGGCTCTCTACAAGAGAAGCTGCCACAAGAAGGGCATAGTCGTAGCGAACTCCGGTGACGGCGCTCTCGGACGCGGCCCCGTTCTTGAAGCGCTCAATATGGCGAACATGGACCAGATCAGAAAGCTCTGGGGTATGGACGGCAAGTACGACGATACCGGTATGCCTATCCTCTTCAACGTATTCAACAATTTCTACGGTATGGGCGGTCAGACCAGAGGCGAAACGATGGGTTATGACATCCCCGCAAGACTCGGCGCGGGTTTCGCTCCCGGCGCTATGCACGCGGAGAAGGTCAACGGCTACGATCCGCTCGCAGTCATCGACGCAACGCAGAGAAAGAAAGCGCTCCTCGAAAAAGGAGAGGGACCCGCTCTTCTCGAAGTCGCAACGTACCGTGTAAGCGGACACTCTCCTTCCGACTCGTCGACGTACAGAAGCGCCGAGGAGATCGAAGAGTGGAAGAACGCCTGCCCGATCGCAGCGTTCCGCGCTAAGATGGTCAAGGGCAAAGTCGCAACTCAGGCGGAATTCGACGCGATCGACGAGGAGATCGTGAACCGCGTAACGAAGATCTGCAAGATGGCGACGAACGACGAGATCTCCCCGAGAATGAACCTCGACGAGACGCCCGACGTCATATCCTCGATCATGTTCTCCAACACGGATACGCCCAGCATGGACACCACCCGCGAGCCGGAAGTTCTTATGCCCAAGGAAGAGAATCCGAGAGTTAAGCAGATCGCCGGAAAAGCGCGCTTCGCGTTCGACGAAAAGGGCGAGATGATCCCGAAGATCAAACAGTTCGGTCTGCGCGACGGTCTGTTTGAAGCGATAATAGACAAGTTCTACGAAGACCCCACGACGATCGCATACGGCGAAGACAACCGCGACTGGGGCGGTGCGTTCGCAGTTTACCGCGGTCTCACCGAGGCGCTTCCTTACCACAGATTCTTCAACGCTCCGATCTCCGAGGCGGCGATAGTCGGCTCCGCGGTCGGTTACGCAGTCGCAGGCGGACGTGCGATAGTCGAGCTCATGTACGCCGACTTTATCGGCTGCGCCGGTGACGAGATATTCAACCAGCTCTCCAAATGGCAGGCTATGAGCGCCGGCATCCTCAAGATGCCCGTTGTCGTCCGTGTTTCGGTCGGCTCCAAGTACGGCGCACAGCACTCTCAGGACTGGACCGCGCTTTGCGCTCACATTCCGGGACTGAAAGTCTGCTTCCCCGCAACACCTTATGACGCAAAAGGCCTTATGGCAGAAGCTCTCAACGGCACGGACCCCGTCGTCTTCTTTGAATCTCAGAGAATTTACGACGTCGGCGAGCAGTTCCACGAGGGCGGCGTTCCGAAGGAATCCTACAGAGTCAAATTCGGCGAACCCGACGTAAAACGCGAAGGAAAAGACGTAACGATCCTCACGATCGGCGCTGTCCTTTACCGTGCGCTTGAAGCGGCAAAGAAGCTCGAGTCCGAGTACGGCATCAGCGCCGAGGTCATCGACGCGCGCTCGATCGTTCCGTTCAACTACGAGAAGGTCATCGAGTCCGTCAAGAAGACCGGCAAGATCATCATCGTCGGCGACGCTTGCGACCGCGGCTCCGTGATGCGCGATATGGCTTCCAACATCGCCGAGATGGCGTTCGATTACCTCGACGCTCCGCCGGTAGTCTTCGGTTCACGCAACTGGATCACTCCCGCGTTCGAGTTTGAAAAATACTTCTTCCCGCAGGCTGACGGCATAATCGACGTCATCTCGCAGAAACTCATGCCCATTCCCGGAAGAACGTACAAGATAAACGAGACGGAAATGGAACACATCGAAAGAAGCAAGAAAGGTCTGTAAAATGATCAAACGGGCGGTCTTCGGACCGCCCGTAAATAATTTGAATAATCAGTGAGAGTTTTTGCCCTTTTCGGGTACTAACAGGTGAAACGATCGATCGAATCAAAAAGAAAGGAGGGTGCAAAATGAGCGGAGAGGAGAATTACCGCCTTTATCTTGACGGCGACGACGAAGGGCTCGTCTCGATAATTAAAGAGTTCAGAGATCCGCTGACGCTGTATCTTGCGGGCGTCGCGGGAAGCTTTTCGCTCGCCGAGGAATACGCAGAGGAGACGTTTTTCATCCTCGCGGCAAAGCGCCCCCGTTTCAACGGAAAAAGCTCATTCAAAACATGGCTTTATGCAATCGCTAAAAATACGGCAATGAAGGCGATGAAAAAGGTGTCTCGTGAAGTCGCTCTGACTGAGGATAAGACGGCAGAAGAAAATCTTGAAGACGCCGTTATCTCCGACGAACGGAGAAGAACGGTGCGCCGGGCGCTTGACAGGGTGGCAGATGATTACCGCGAAGCGCTCTACCTCGTCTATATCGAGCAGATGTCGAACGGCGACGCCGCAAAGGTCATGAAGAAGAGTAAAAGGCAGATCGAAAACCTGCTTTACAGAGCGAGGTCGGCTCTGCGGCGGGAACTTGAAAAGGAGGGTTTCACCTATGAAGACCTATGAGGAGACCGCAAGGGATGTCCTTGCGAGAAGAGACGAATATAATTCTGAAAAAAAGAAATCGAGAAAGAGATTTTTAACTGCCGTCGTACCGACGCTCGCAGTCGCGCTCGTGATCGGAGTCGGCATCTTTGCGTGGAGCAGAAACGAGCCGACGGTACAGGACGACGTACCGCACCTTCAGGGCGACGAAGTCTCAGATACTGAAAAGAGCGAGAGCGGCGATGATACGCTAAACAAAGAAATCTCTGTAAAACCTTCGGACAATAAAGAAAAAGAAGATGCCTCGGACGTCGAAAACGGAGATAAGATAGGCTGGCTGAAGATAGACGGCGTGCTTTACGTTCAGTGCGGAGCCGGAGACGCAGTAAACCTGGTGGGAAACAACTTTTTCCTCGGAGGGTATCTCGGCAAGGCGCACGAGCTGTCCGGATATTACAAGGAGCATTATGAAAAGGACGGGATAACCGGCGACGTTTACATGGTGAACTGGAAGAGCGCAGATATCGTAATAATGCTTTCAAACGGCGGCGTCGTTTCGCTGAAATCTCAGGAGCTTGAAAAATGAGAAAGCTTGCTCTGTTTACCGTGATCGTGCTTTGCTTTGCGCTCCTTGTTTCCTGCGGCCGGGATGAGGCGCCTGCCGGAGCGGAGAGCGGGACCGACGGAAAGACCGGCGAATTTGACTTTTACGCTCTGCCGTATGGGAGCGGTCTCGATTTCTGGATCTGTCAGAGCGTCGACGAAGAGACCGATTTTGAAGGATTCTACAGAAACAAGCTTTTCGGAGGCAGAGAATACGCAAACGCGAAATATAACGTTTACCACATAGGCACGGAACAAATATTTCCGGATAAGTTCGTGATCTACACCGTTACGGCTTGGCCGGACTACTCGGACTATAGCGAGCGCGGCGCGTACGTAACGACGATTTGGATCTCCGATCCCGAAGTCTCGCTCTGGGGGATAACCGTTGACTCGACCATCCCGGAGTTCGAGACGAAAATGAGTGAGCTCGGTTTCACGGTTGAGTACGATGAGGAACTCCAAAGGTATACGGCGACCTCGCCGGACGGAAATTATTATATTTTGTTCGATACGAAAGACGGGGGATACCGCGGGGCAAAACTTCGGGTCGTCGCTCCGGTCTCAAACAGAAATGGCATCTTGTTCTGATCTCAGTCAAAAATCTGCAAGTGGCGCGGAAACATGCGCCACTTGATTTTTTTTACATATTATGATATAATAACGAACGCAAATAAAGGACTGGTGGTGTTTTTTTGTCAAAGAAAGATAACGCATCGAGAAGGGCGGCGTCGGAGCTGTTTTCGGAAGAAAACGAGACCGGACGCGCGAAAAATATGCCCGATGCGGATGCTGCAAGACGTGAAAAACTGAGACGCGAAATGTTTGGGGATTCTCCCGCTGCCGCGTCTGTTTCCGCACGCCCTGAAACACCTAAAGTAACGCAAAATCGACCAAAAAACGACAGCGGAAAGGTCAGTGCGATACCGCTCACAAAAGAAGAGGCGATGTTCAGATCTCAGAGCGGAGCGCTCCGCGGTCACACGACCGGAAATATACCGAGAGTAAATACCGGCACGACCGGCTCCGTACCGAGGGTGCAGACCGGATCCGTACCGAGAGTAAACACCGGCACGGTACCGAGGGCGACGACAGGTTCTATCCCGAGAGTCCGCACGGAGACGATCCCCACGGTGACGACGACCTCAATACCGAGAGTCCGCACGGGATCTGTCACAAGAGTTCAGACAGGATCTTTCGATACGGCGAAGACTGTCGCGGTCGGGCGGATCGCAGAGCCGGAAGAGTCTTTCGGATACGAAGACGGCAGAACGAGAAAGTATTCGCACACCGGAGAGGTTGCAAAGCCGCGCCGCGCAAAGAAAAAAGGAGTCGCCGCTCCGTTTCTCCGGATCGCCGCAGCGTCGCTGTGTATTCTTGTGATCGTCGGCGCGGTGCTTTTTACGGTCATATATCTTATGAAGTCGGATAAAGAAGAGCCGGCAGAGATCCCCGTCGACGTCGTCGCCGGGACGAATGAAAGATCGGAAGACGTCGTCAGCGCCGATACTGACAGTGCCGCTGACGAGCGGTATACGGTCAAGTTTATTCAGTACAACAAACCGGAGGTCGTCGTGAACACGGACGGCGGCACGGTGGCGTCCCTTATGGAGACTCTCGGCATCACCGCCGGCAACGACAGGATCGTTTCGGTCGACGTCGGAGACGAGATCGCCTCAGATATGGAGATAGAGATCAAGGACGTCGTGTATAAAGACGAGGAGAAAACCGAGGAGATCGCGAACGATACGGTCTACGTCGACGACAACAGCGCATATCAGGGCGTTGAAACTGTCTCGACTGAAGGTTACCCCGGCGTCAAAACTCTTACATACAAAGTAAAATACGTCAACGGAAAAGAGGAGTCCCGCGAGCTCGTTTCCGAAGAGATAACGACTTATCCTGTTGACAGAGTAATAAAACGCGGAACGCTGACGCCACCGACAACGCCCCATTCAACGGACGGCGTGACGCCGACGACGATCTATACCGGAGTCCCGACGGAGTATCTTTACTACGTTGACGTGAGAGCTACGTGCTATTACATAGTCGGCACGACGGCGACCGGTCTTCCTACCGGAGACAACGTCATGGCGGTCGACCCGAGCGTGATCCCGCTCGGCAGTGAGTGCGTCGTGATCGGCGAGCTCGGCGACTACGGCCACCGCATAGCCGCGGACGTCGGCGGCGGAATTAAAGGGAACATCATCGATATCTGGCTCCCGGAGGGCACCGGATTCGGCTGGCAGGACTGCAGAGTATACGTATTAAGAGAAGGTTGGTAAAATGGATTTTACAGAGCTTAAAAAGTTTCAGGACTGGATGAGCGATGAGTGGCGCATCCCGGGTTCCACCGCAGTCGGATACGTCGACGGAAAAGAGGTCTATCACCATTCCTCCGGCTTTGCCGACGTCGAATCGGGATGCCGTATGCAGGGCGACGAGCTGATGTTCATGTACAGTATTACGAAGACTTTTACGTCTCTCTGCGGCTTGCAGCTGATAGAGCGGGGCAAGATATCCCTCGACGATCCGGTCGCCGAATATATGCCCGAATACGCGGATATACGGGTGCGTTTCAAAGAGCCCGGCGGCGACATCATCGAAAAAGCCAAGAAGACGATGAAAATATGGCATCTCTTCACGATGACCGCGGGCTACGATTACACTATGAACTGTCCTCCGGTCGACGCGCTCCGCGCTCCCGACGGCAGCATTTCGACGCGTGATATGGCGCGCGGACTCGCCGCTCTTCCGCTGCTTTTCGAACCGGGCGACAGATGGTGCTACGGTCTTTCTCACGACATCCTCGCGGCGCTGATAGAGGTCGTGACCGGCAAGCGCTTTTCCGAATATGTAAAAGAGAATATTTTTGAGCCGGTAGGAATGAAGAATTCTTATTTCCACCTGCCGAAGGAAGAGCTTGAAGCCCGGATGGCTTCAAAATACAGCTTCAACGATGCAACCGAAAAATACGAGAAAATACCGCTCTTCAACTGGGCGGTTCCGGGCGAGTGCTACGACAGCGGCGGCGCGGGACTTATTTCCACCGTGCCTGACGTCGCGCTTTACGCCGCAACGCTCGCAAGAGGCGGCGTTACCTTCTCGGGCGAGAGGATCATCAAACGCGAGACGATCGACCTCTGGCGCACCAATCAACTCGACGAGGAGCGTATGAGATGGTTCGACTGGGGACAGCTTGTCGGCTACGGCTACGGCCTCGGCGTCAGAACTCATATCGATCCCGCAAAGTCCGGCTCATCCTCACCGATAGGCGAATTCGGCTGGAGCGGCGCCGCCGGCGGACTTCTGTACGTCGACGTCGATAATAACGCCGCGCTCTTCTACGCTCACCATATGCTGAACAACCAGGAATACTTCACGTTCCCGAGGATAAGAAATCACTTCTTCGACGGGTTGAAAAAATAAATAAAGCCTGCGGATCATTCCGCAGGCTTTTGATGTTCAGTTCGCTTTTTTGCGTTTCGCTTCATCTTTAAGTCTCAGTTCCGTGTCGAGTATTCTCTTGCGGAGTCTGAGGTGGTGAGGAGTAACTTCCATAAGTTCGTCCTCGGCGATGAATTCTATTGCCTGTTCAAGGCTGAATATTTTGGGAGGAACGAGGCGGAGTGCTTCGTCGGCGCCGGACGAGCGGATCGCAGTCAGGTGCTTTTTCTTGCACACGTTGAGCGCGATATCGCCGATCTTCGGGTTTTCGCCGACAATCATGCCTTCATAGACTTCGGTCTGAACGCCGATGAACATAATACCTCTGTCCTGAGAGTTGTAAAGTCCGTAGGAAGTAGCTTCACCCGCTTCAGACGCCACGAGCGAGCCCGTGTATCTCAGCGTGATGTCGCCTTTGTAAGGTTCATATCCGTCGAACACCGTATTGATGATGCCTTCGCCGCGAGTATCTGTCAGAAATTCGCTTCTGTAGCCGAAAAGGCAGCGCGACGGAATCAGATATTCTATCTTCATTCTCGTGCCGGAAGGAGTCATCTGGAGCAGATCGCCCTTTCTCGCGGAGAGCTTCTGAATGACCGTGCCCTGATACTCTTCGGGAACGTCGATGTAAACCTTTTCTATCGGCTCACATTTTACGCCGTCTATAGTCTTGTAAAGCACGTGAGGTGTCGAGCAGCAGAGCTCGTATCCCTCGCGTCGCATTGTTTCAATAAGGATGGAAAGGTGCATTTCGCCGCGCCCGGAGACCTTGAAGCAGTCGGTAGTCTCACCGTCTTCAACGCGCAGCGACACGTCGCGAAGAGTCTCTTTGTAAAGGCGCTCTCTTATCTGGCGCGAGGTGACGAACTTGCCGTCGCGTCCCGCAAGAGGAGAGTCATTCACGGAGAACGTCATTTCCATCGTCGGTTCGCTCACTTTTACGAACTCGAGTGCTTCGGGAACGTCGGGAGCGGTTATCGTATCGCCGATCGTTATATCAGCGGCGCCGGAAAAGCAGACGATGTCGCCGACCGTAGCCGATTCGACGTTATCCTTGCCGAGACCGTTATACTGATAAAGGGAGACAATCTTCGTCTTCTTGATGACCGACGGATCGTGATAGTTGACGATCGCGGCTTCCATACCGACTTTGATCGTTCCGCGCTCTATTCTGCCGATACCTATTCTGCCGACGTAGTCGTTGTAGTCTATCGACGAGACGAGAAGCTGGAGCGGACCTTCGGGATCGCCCTCGGGGCAGGGTATGTATTCGAGTATAGTATCAAACAAAGGCTTCAAATTGACGCCTGTCTCCTCCGGGGAGACCGATGCCGTGCCCGCTCTGCCGGAGCAGAAGAGCATGGGGGAGTCGAGCTGATCGTCAGTCGCGTCGAGCTCAATGAGAAGCTCGAGGACCTCGTCGATTACTTCGTGTATTCTTGCGTCGGGGCGGTCGATCTTGTTGACGACGACGATAACGCGGTGTCCCATTTCCATAGCCTTTCCGAGAACGAATCTCGTCTGAGGCATGGGACCTTCCGCCGCGTCGACGAGAAGGATGACACCGTTGACCATCTTTAGTATACGCTCGACTTCGCCTCCGAAGTCTGCGTGTCCGGGTGTGTCGACGATGTTGATCTTGACTCCGCCGTACTGTACGGAGGTGTTTTTTGCGAGGATAGTTATGCCGCGCTCGCGTTCCAGATCGCCGGAGTCCATGACTCTTTCGGTGACCGCCTGGTTTTCATGATATTCGCCGCACTGTTTCAGCATTTCGTCGACGAGGGTAGTCTTGCCGTGGTCGACGTGTGCGATTATAGCGACGTTCCTCAGATCTGTTCTTACCAAAACCTATACTCCTGTCTGTAATCAAAACTTTCAATAACTTATTTATTATATCACACTCTTTATAAAAAATAAATAGGAATTTGAAAATATTTTCCGTCGGAAAAATGGTTTTTTCGCACTTGACCTTTGAGTTTTTTTATATTATAATTAGTTTATTAAAGTAATATGTTTGCGGGGTGTCGAATGAAAAGAACGGTCAGAAAAATAACGGCAGCTTTGTTATCGGCGATTTTTATCCTGTCACTTTTGAATTTTGTATCGGGCGCTGCGGCAGAGAACTGCCGTTTTTATATCCTGCCCGAGGACAACGAGGGACTCTCGTTTTCCGTCGGTTCATACGATAAGTCGGGTAGCGAGACGTATCTTTTTCTGCCGAACACCTTAAACGCGGAGCGTGTCGTCGTCAGATACGGCGGCAGCTACAGCTCGGTCACTGGCGCGTCGCTTATTGAGTGGAACAAGAGCTCAAAGTATTTTATCGTCGACGCGTCGGACGAGACGGCAATAAACGTCGGAAGCCGCAAACTGATATTCATGCAGTCGGTTCTTCCCGCGGTAAGTATCGTTATAAATGACGGCGAGTCGATCGACACGATCAACAGCGACAAGAACGCGAAGATCGGCGCAAAAGTTATGATAGACGGCGCGGAGAACCCGAAATACAATCTGGCGCTGACCGACATTCAGATGAAGACAAGGGGAAATACAACTTTCTGGCCGGACAAAAAGCCGTATCAGATCAAGTTCGACAAGAAGACAGATCTTTTCGGAATGGGTAAGGCGAAAAAGTGGATCCTCAACGCGAACTATTACGACGGCACGTCTATCAAAACGAAGTTGTTCTTCGACCTTGCCGAAGAGATAGGAATGGAGGAGACTTCAAAATCGGTCTTTGTCGACCTCTATATCGACGGTGATTACAGAGGCGTCTATCAGCTCATGGAGAAGGTCGAGATCGGATCGGCAAGAGTCGACCTTTCGGACGATTACGGCGTGATCGTCGAGATGGAGGCGAGCTCCAGAATAGGTGAGGAGACGGATCCTTATTTTATAACGTCGCTCACGAAAAAGCCGTTTGTTTACAAAGACTACAATACTGATTTCGAGGACTTGACCGCCGAGAACTTAACGAAGATCGCCGAGGTCAGATCTTTTGTTGAGGGATATATCAACGAGTTTGAGCGCGAACTTTACGCGACAGATCAAGACTGGGACAAGATCTCCTCGATGATCGACGTCGATTCATTCATTCTGTACTATTATCTCAACGAATACGGCGAGCAGGTAGACTGTACTCTCGCCAGTACGTATTTCTTTATTGACGGTCCGGACGACGTGCTCCACTGCGGACCGGTGTGGGATTTCGACAGAGTGTGCGGCTTCAACGATCCTGTTCCGAAGAACACCGATTATTTGAAAAATATTACCGACAACGTCGACAATCAGAGAGTCGAGTGGTTCAAAGAACTATTCCGCAGTCCCGAATTCGTAAAGCGTGCAAACGAGCTTTACTCCGAAAAGATCGAGGCGGCGTTCGACACCGCCAAGGTGAACGCGGCGATCGACTCGTATCAGGAAATGCTGATGCCGTCGCTGAGAATGAACCACGTAAAGTGGGTCGTGTTCCACAACAGAAACTACATTGCGGAAGAACTTGTTCCGGACGGGACGACGGAGGACAGAATTGCATACACGACAGACAGTATGAAATCTATCCTCTCTGCTAAAAAAGTGTATATGGATACCGTGTATGGCGAGTATTTTCCCGCGATCTCTTATACGACGTATTCCGCATCCGGTGCGAAGCAAAAGGATTTTACCGGCGGATGCATGAGCTACTCTGCCTCCGTCGCAGGGCTTTCCGTCGAGCTTTTTGACTCGATCTTTGACGGCGGTATTTCATACAAACTGTATGCCGACGATCGCATTTGCGAGACCGTCTCCGACGGCGAGATCGCAAAATCGACGGACGGTTTCGTTCGCCCGAACGGCATCTCCGTTTCGCTTACCGGAAACGTTGCAAATTATTTCGCGGTGCAGTACAGAGTGTCTCTCGGGTCGAACAAGTGGAGCCCATGGGTGACCGATGGAAAACTTGCCGGAAGAAGTTCGTCGAGCAACGGTTCTTACCTTGTCGACAGGATCCAGATGCGTATCGTCAAGAAATCTGACGTTGTCTTTTCCGGCGTCAGATATGTCGTCGAAGGCGCTGATGACGTCGTGAAGACAGTTCCGGTCGGTAACGTAATAAAGACGGACTACGTTCCCGAGATAAGCGGGTATGAGTTTACCGGATGGTTCACCGATGAGGACAGGACTGAGATTTATGCGGAAGACGCTGCCGCATCGGGTGAAGAACTGATTTTGTACGCCGGTACCGTCAGCAAATTCAGGCAGGGCGACGTCAACGGCGACGGACGTGTGAATACGCGTGACCTTTCGCTGTTAAAGCGCATTGCGGCAAGCGCCGCGGAAGAAGATGGTGAGATATCGCTTGAGAGAGCCGACGTCAACGGTGACGGAAAAGTCAATACAAGAGATATTTCAATACTCAAGCGAATAATCGCGGGAGAATACGAATAAACAGTTAATAATAAACAAGCGGGCCCGGAGATCCGGGCCCGCGGTTTTGTCGTTGCGCGGCTGTCGCTTAAATATTCTTATCTTTCCAAAACTCTGTCAGTATCTTAGTCAGGGATACTTCATTCCCGGTGACGTGGATATCCTTCCAATGGGCGGGGAGCAGCGCCCTTATCGCCGGGTCCTTGTATCTGTCGTCTATAAGGATGATGATCCCGCGGTCATTTTCACCTCTTATGACTCTGCCCGCCGCTTGAGATATCTTTATCATCGCCGGATAAAGATAGGCGAATTCATATCCGTTCTCTCGCGTTTTGTCGTAGTATTCTTTCAGGATATTGAGTTCCGATGACAGAGAGGGAAGACCTATCCCGACGAGCACCACGCCGATCAGCTTTTCATCCGGGAGGTCAATGCCCTCGGAGAATATTCCTCCGAGAACGCAGAAGCCGACCAGAGTTCCTTCTTCGGATTCGTTCTCGAAAAAAGAGAGAAATTTATTTCTTGCGCCGAGCGACATTGACTGCTTTTGAACGATGGCGCTTATCCCTTTGGGCGCGATCTTGCAAAACGCGGCAAAGACCGTATCCATGTATTTATAAGAAGGGAAGTATACGATGTAATGCCCCGCTTTCGCAGATATTGCGGCGAGGATCATACGCGCGGTACTTTCCGCAGTCTCTTCTCTCACAAGATATTTTGTTGAGACTGTGTCTATGACCGAAACGGAGAGCATATCCGGGTCGTAAGGAGAGTTGAGCATCAGCGTCTTTGCCGTGGCGCATCCGGTTATCTCGGCGAAATAGTCGAGAGGAGTCAGCGTTGCCGAGAAGAGTATGGACGAGACGGCACCCGACATCACGCGGTCGAGTATCCACGAGGGATCGAGACAAAGGATCTTTGCCGCAAATTTTTCTCCTTCAAGTTCAGTGTAAAAAACGAATCCTTCACCGAAGTATTCGTACGCTTTTATAAAGCCGGATACTGCGGTGTAAGCGTCGTCGATCTCCCCGGAGAGCGTGTCGTCACGTTCTCTTATCCTTGCTTTCGACAGCTCTGCCGCGGCATCGTTTGCCGCCTTGAACAGCTTTCCGGGTATGGAATCGGACACAATATAAGCGAATTTCTCGCCGCCCGATTCTTCAGCTTCTTTTAGACACGATCCGCATTCGTAGTCGAGTGACGTCAAAAGATCTTTTATCTTTGATATAAGTTCGAAATTCGGAGCAGGTGAGGATGATAGCGCGTCGTAAAGTTTTCGAAATCGATCGCGGTCGAGAGTAGACGAGAACGTGTCTCTCGTTCGGTCTGGAAGGTTGTGAGCCTCATCGATCAGAAGCGCGTACCGAAGATCTCCCTCGACGAAATACCTTCTGAATCTGACGCGGGGATCTATCGCGTAATTGTAGTCGCAAATAACGATCTGACAGTATTCCGAAAGGTCGAGTGAGAGTTCATACGGGCAAATACCGTATTTTTCTGCGGCGCTCGAGATATCAGCTTTTCCGTAAGGTCTGTTTTCAGACAGGAGCTCCTTTAGCGCGGCGTCGCGCCGTGATCTGTAGCTCCCCGATTCGTTTTCGCGCAGCCTCGGACAGTCAAAGCTGCACCTGTCCACTGTGAAATCTATCTTTTTGTCGTTTGCCGGACAGCAGCGTTCCTTCGAGATGATCGTGACCGCGCGAAGGCCGGGCACGCAGTCCATAAGGATCTTCGCCGTTTTGGCGGCGGCGACTCCGGTCACCGTTTTTGCTGTGAGATAGAACACTTTTTCAATAAGTCCCGCGCCGACAGCTTTCACTGCGGGATAGAGCGCCGAGATCGTTTTTCCGATACCTGTGGGCGCGGATACGAGAAGTCTTTCGCCGTGTGATATTGCGCGGTACGCCTCTTTGATAAATTCGCGTTGACCGTCTCTCACAGCGAAGAAAGGGAATTTCATTGTCTCTATCTTTGAGCGCCCTTCAAGCTCAAATTGCTTTTTTACAGCTGCAAAATATGAGGCACGCTCAAGAAGACTCACCGTCGTTTTTTCGAGTGACACGGAGTCGAGCGTTATATCGAAATATTTTTCGTCGCTGCCGGTAAAATACTTCAGCTTCAGTACTACGGAGCTCGCGGATCTTGCTTTGCAAACGAGATACGCATATATATACGCCTCTGCGAGAAAGGCGGGGTCGGAGAGCGGATTTACCGATGACGTCAGCTTTTTTACCTGCTTTGCGGCTTCAATAACGGTTTTATCGTTCCCGTACGTGTAGACGCAGTACGGCTCACCCGTAACTATGAAGATCTCATCATCTTTTGTCACCGTACATGAAAGGCGGGGCGAAAATTCAGCATATCCGCGGCAAGGACCGGAGGGAGAATAATCGACAGATCCGGGGCGTATTCTTTTTTCTGCAAATGCAGAAAGTTCCTTTGCGCTTATCAATATCTCACCGTTTTCCGCAAGTCCGATATTTAACACCGGCGTCGCCTCCTTTCATACGAATATGAGAATTAATAAACTTTGACACAATGTTGACATAAAATAATAAACGGTGGTATACTATAATATATTCTAACAATTTTATGCGGAGTGATACTATGATCCTCGATAAAAAATGGACCGTTGCGGCGTACAGATGTCCGTCATGCGGACAGACGGTAAAGAGCCTCGTCGCCGCTTTTACCGTAGGCGGAGATATGCTGAAGCTCAAATGTCCTTGCGGCGGCAGCGAGATGCTGATAGAAAAGAGGAAGGATAAAAAGATCCGTCTGACGGTCCCGTGTTTCCTCTGCCCGAAACCTCATATATACACAGTTTCGGAAAACGTGTTCTACGGCAGAGATATTTTTGCATATCCGTGCTCATACACCGGAGTCGACATCGGTTTTTCGGGAGAACTCGAAAAAGTCGAGGAGGCGATAAAAGAGTCAGATCTCATGCTCGAAGAAGTGCTTGGCGACACGCCGTTTGAGGACGTCTCCTGCGCCTCGAAAGAAAATGTTTTCGACGATCCTCAGATACTCGACATAGTGCTCTTCGTGATAGGTGATCTCGCGGAAGAGAGGAAGATCCACTGCGGATGCGAGGGCAAGGGCGAATACGAAGTTGCGCTCGGAGACGACACCGTGACGGTGACTTGCAAGAAGTGCAAAAAGAAGGCGGTGATTCCCGCCGGAAGCACGCTTGCGGCAAATGCATTCCTTCACACGGATGAGATCACTTTGACATGATTCACCATATTTCGGGTCCCGCATACACTGATAGCAGAGTGCACCCGGCGCTCTGAAATCAAATGAAAGGACCGCGCCGGATAATCCGGCGTAAATCGAAATGAACTGTCTTTGCAACCTTTTTGACAACGAAGTAGTATGGCTTATCATAATCGCCCTTCTCATCCTTAACGCGACCTGCAACGGAGTAGGCACGTCCCGCCCTTACGGTTGCGGATGCAACGGCTGATAAGCGAAATACGTAATAATTAATTACCTGCGGCGCAAATCTTTTGATTTGCGCCGCGTTATCTTATTTGTATTTTTCGATCTTCTGACGTCTGACGTCCCGCCCCGTGAACAAAAGCGGCTGAAATTCTCCGAAAATGCGGCTGGTGATCCTGTCCGCATAGCAGTCGCGCAGTTCATCATAGGAGAGGTTGGTGTTTATGATCGTCGATTTGTTTCTGTTTATCCTCGTGTTGATGAGATTGTAAACACACGAAACAGAAAATCTGTTTGATACCTCGCATCCGAGGTCGTCGATGATAAGCAGATCGCTCTCGTAGAATCTTTTATCTATCTCAGCTTCGTCAACGGTACCCTTGAATCTTTCCGCGTCGAAATCGGAGAGGATCCCGTCGATGGTGTCGTAAACGACTTTGAATCCGCGCTCTATCACCGTCTTTGCAACAGCCGTAGAGAGATGAGTCTTTCCGAGACC
Source organism: Clostridia bacterium (assembly GCA_017445115.1). The sequence goes on from JAFSUU010000041.1 coordinate 27,679, forward strand.
TGTCGCGCCCATCAGGAGAAAGTTCTGCGGCTTCTTCGGATCAAAGCTTTCGGCAAAATCGCGGAGTATATTGAAATTACGGCGCATTATCGTAAGATCGTCGTCGCTGTAATATGAAAAATCAAAAGTTTCAAAGCTTTCGGTCTCGGCGAGTGTTCCGATGCCGGACTCTTCCAGAGCCGCAAAAGCAAGTTCGCGCTTCAGACATTCACAGACGTCAATTCCGACGAAACCCGTGTCAAAGCATTTGGGACATTCGTATTTAGTCTCCGTGTAATCCGCGGGAAATCCTGCGGCTGTAAGAAGATCGGCTTTTCTTTTCTGAAGAGTTGCGATCCTGTCGCGCAGATCGTTCATTTTCTCATCTATGCCGACGCCGGAAGCGGAGATCTTGAGTATTCTGAGAGCCGTGCCGCGAAGCTCGCGATCGATCTCGAGCGTCTCGGGGATCTTGCTGTGTACCTCGATCTCGCGACGTTCGCCTTCGAGTTCTGCAAGGCGGCGCTTTGCAGCATATTTCTCCATTATTTCTGCGGTCTTGCTGTGTCTCATACGATCCTCCGTTATTTTTTGTCGGAATAAGAGCGCTTAAGCGCCGCTTCAAAAAAGTCTTTTGTATCGAAACTTCCCGCGCCGTTCTGACCGGGCTGTTTTTTGCCCTGCTTCTTCGGCGATTGATTTCTGTACTTGGTTTCCGCCTCAGCGATTTTTTCCGGAGTGTCGAGGTTTTCCGAGTGCCATCTTTTGATCACGCCGTTCATATAGCTGATAGACGGGTTATCCGCTCCGAGCACCGTCGCGTCGTAAGCTCGTTCAAGCATTTCGTTGCTGACGCCCCAGCTTGCCCAGGTGTCGAGAATATTTCTTTCGCTCGGAGATATGCTTCTTCCCTTGATCCCGAAAAGCTCTCTGTATTTCGCCTCTATCCCTTTGACGACTTCGAGAGATTCAAAGTGACGCTCGAGATCCTCGTAAGAGATGATGCCGTCGTTGAACAGATTTACGGCGACTTTCTTTATGTACTGGAACGATACTTTTCCGCTCGCCGCGCAGTGCGAGAAGAGAAGCATTATGTACTCCGGGCTCAGATGAAGGTAGTCGTACAGCACGACGATATCTCCCGCCTTTGTCTGATTCAACAGATCGCCGACGATGTTTCCGCACTCGTCGATAAGAGATCTCAGTTCGGGATTGCGCCGAAGCTTCTTTGCCACTTCCTCTTCGGTATATCTCGGAAGGTGGTCTGAAAGGAAGATCCTTTGCTGCCGGATCTCTTCAGGATCGGCGGACTCTTCTTTCTTTTGTTCGGGCGCTTTTGCGGATGATGAGCTTTTCAATCCCGTGACGCTTATTGCGCCTTTTTCCTTCCAGAATATCAGAGCGTCCTTCGCTTCGTCTTTTGAACAGCCGATGACTGATGCAATATCATCGAGCGTCGTACTCTGATTTGCCATCGTGTGAACGAGGACCTTTATCTGTATCTCGCTTGCTTCTTTGAGATTTTCTATTACGTTTGCATACGGGATAGTGATTATTCTGTCTCCGTATTTCGGATTTATCTTCATTTTTTGCTCCGTCAGTTTCTTATTATGCCGTCTTTTCCGTCCTTTGCGGCAGACGACGCGCCTTCGTCCGAGGCAAACGCGTTGAGATAAGGCGTTGCCCTCGTTCCGGCAAGGTATTCGTAGTAAGCGGCTCCTCCTATCATCGCGCCGTTATCTCCGCAAAGGGAAAGGGGCGGGATAAAGAGTTCCGCACCGCGGTTTCTGACTGTTCTTTCAACTCCGGCACGAAGGTGCGAGTTCGCCGCAACTCCGCCCGCGACGACTATCTTTTTGTGACCGGTACGGTCTATCGCCGCTTCGAGTTTTGAGGATATACCTACGACTACTGCTGACGTGAACCCTGCGGCGACGGCGGCGCGGAAGCTCTCGGGAAGGAGAGTCGCGTCGGTCAAATTCTGCTTTTGCTTTTCGGTGTTTATAAGGTTCAGCGCGAAGGTCTTGAGACCGCTGAACGAGAAATCGAGAGTGCCGTCGGCGATCGCCGGAGACGGGAACTTTATGCTTTTGGTCTCATTTGCGTATTTTTCAAAGCCGACTGTCGCGAGGCGGTCCATCGCGGCGCCGCCCGGATAGGGAAGTCCCATTATCCTGCCGACTTTGTCGAAAGCTTCGCCCGCCGCGTCGTCGCGCGTCGAGCCGATATCGACGAAGTTATCGGGAGTTTGGACGTCGTAAAGGGACGTGTGTCCGCCGGAGACGATCAGCGCGAGAAACGGAGCTTCAAGTGTGTCGGACGTGAAATACGCCGCCGCGGCGTGACCTTTGATGTGATCTACGGGGATAAGCGGAACGCCGAGCGAGAGCGCGAGCGATTTCGCGAAACTCACTCCGACGAGAAGGGAACCGATAAGTCCCGGTGAATAAGTGACGCCGATCGCTTCAACGTCGCGTATTGAAACGCCCGACGACTTTACCGCTTCGGAAACGACGCGGCTGACGGCGTCAATATGCGCGCGGCTTGCGATCTCGGGAACGACTCCTCCGTAGAGCGCGTGTGTTGCGATTTGTGAGTAAACGGTGTTCGAGAGTATGCGCCGGTGTCCTGCGTCCATTTCGACTATGGCGCAGGCGGTCTCGTCGCAGGAACTCTCAATCGCCAGAATTATCATTTTTATCACCGCCTTCGGTAAGCTTGAGGGACATTATCAGCGCGTCCTCCGTGGGGTATCTGTAATAGTTTTTCCGGCGTCCGATGACGGAGAAGCCGACGCCCTCGTAAAGTGCGATCGCCGCCGGGTTGCCTTCGCGGACTTCAAGATAAGCCGTTTCGGCTCCGGCATTTCGAGCGCACTCGAGCATTTTTTCTAGAACCGCTTTTCCGATGCCCTGACGCTTGTACTTCGGCGAGACCGCGAGATCGAGTATCTCGCACTCGTCGACGACGGTGCGCGAAAATCCGTAACCGACGATGCGGTCGCCCGCTATCGCGCTGATGCAGCAACTGTTTTTTGAACCTATGATCCGTTCGATGCTGTCGCGGCTCCACGGATCGATAAAAGACACTTTCTCTATCGCCGAGATCATATTTACGTCCCGCCCGTGTGAGCGCGCAAGCTTATATTCCGTCATTTCAGTTGATCGGCGTATCCGTCGAGAAGAGTGCCGATGTTCGCGTAAGTCTTCGTTCCTCTTGAGAACAGATATGCGCCGTCCTCATATATAAGATATTTTACAGAGTAGTAGATCGCCGGGTAGTTTTTCGAGTGGAATTTCAGAGAGTAGGTCTCCGTCGGCTCGTCGAGCATGACCGACGTTGCGCCGGTGTGCAGCGCGTCGATGAGAGTGCTTATCAACTCCTTGTCCGTGATCTCGGTCACATAGACGACGGTCTCGTCTTCTTCGCAGACGTAGACCGTGTCGAAGTCGATCTCAGAGTATTCGGGAAGGTTGACTTTGCCCTCGCGGTAGTATATCGAGGTCAGGTCGCCCGCGTATTCCTCGGTCATCCACTCGTCCGTCGGGACGGCGTTCCCGTCGCGGTCCTTTATTTCATAGAGTTCGAACGCTCCGTCGCGCGTCGCGCACTTTTCCCCGACCTGACAGGGCTGAAATCCCATCGGCGCGCAGATATACGTCGCGTCTCCGGACGAGATCTTGCCGTCAGCGTAGACAAAATTGAGATCTTTTGCGCCGCACGATGATAAGACGAGCGCGGCGAAGACGAGCGCGAGTACAAACGATATGTATTTTTTCATTGTATCAGTAACCGAATTTTCCGGAGAGGCTGTCGTCGTTTTCGATCCAGTCCGTGACAGTGTATTCGGTGAAGTTCTCCTTGTCCTCGCGGACGATGACGCGCTCGATGCCCGCGTTGATGACCATTCTCTTGCACATCATGCAGGAGCAGGTGTTCGGCATTATCGCGCCGTCCTTCGGGTCGGTGCAGCACATATATAAAGTGGAGCCGATCATTTTGTCGCGCTCCGCCGCGATGATCGCGTTCGCTTCCGCATGCACGCTGCGGCACATCTCGTATCTTTCACCTCTCGGAATTCCCATTTTGTCCCTTGCGCAATACTGAAGATCGTTGCAGTTCTTTCTCCCGCGCGGCGCGCCGTTGTATCCCGTCGAGATGATGACATCGTTCTTGACGATGATGGCGCCGAAACGGCGGCGAAGACAGGTGCTCCTCTCGGAAACTGTTTCGGCTATGTCGAGGTAATAATTCGTTTTGCTGACGCGATCCATAATATGCCCCCATGAAGTATACTATTACATAATAATCAATTATATTATACGGCAATAATTTACATAAATCAAGTTGAAAGTTGAAAGTTGAAAGTGGAAAATTGAAAATGAAAGGCGATTCTTAAAAGCTTAAGAGAAGAATGGTACGCCGGAAACGAAAAAAGCGGCACGCCGTGTGGCGTACCGCTTGATAATTCGGAAGATTATTTGATGAGCTGGTTCTCGTTTTCTTCGGGATCCTCGTTCTCAACTTTCTTCTTTCTTGTGAGGATGAGGTTCGTGATGATGCCGAGGATGAGAGCGACTGCGATCTTTGTGAGCGTGACAGCGCCGATGTTGATCGCCATACCGCCTATACCTGTGATAAGGATGACAGCCGCCGTGAAGAGGTTACGGTTCTTGTTGAAGTCAACCTTCTGGACCATCTTGAGACCGGAGACTGCGATGAAGCCGTAGAGGGAGATGCAGACACCGCCCATTACGCAAGAGGGGATCGTTGCAAGGAAGGTTGTGAAGGGAGCGATGAACGCTGCGACGATCGCGATGATCGCGGTAGCGAGGATCGTTACGACGGAAGCGTTGCCGGAGATAGCGACGCAGCCGATCGATTCACCGTAAGTTGTGTTCGGGCATCCGCCGAAGAATGCGCCAGCGATCGAGCCTACGCCGTCGCCGAGGAGCGTTCTGTGGAGGCCGGGATCCTCAAGAAGGTCTTTCTCGATGATGGAGGAGATGTTCTTGTGGTCTGCGAGGTGTTCTGCGAAGACAACGAATGCTACGGGAACGTATGCTACTGCGAGAGTTGCTATGTATTCGCCTGTGATCTCAGCGAAGCCGCCGTCAAACGCCTTGAGGAACGTGAAGTCGGGAAGCCACTGCATATCGCTGAAGAGGCTGAAGTTTACTACCTGAAGGTCTGCGTTGCCTGTTGCGTTGCCGATGAGTGTGAAGATCGTAGCTGCGAGGTAGCCGGCTGCGATACCGATGATGAACGGGATCATTTTTGCCATCTTCTTGCCGTAGACGGAGCAGAGCATTACTACGCAGAGAGTTACGAGAGCGCATACGAGGGAAACCCAACCTGCGCCGTTCATTACGTAAGCGCTGAGGTCGCCGCTGTATTCAGCGCCTTTGACAGCGTCGCCGACAGCGTTGCCTGCGAGGGAGAGACCGATAAGAGCGACTACGGGGCCGATGACTACGGGAGGCATAAGCTTGTTGATCCATTTGACGCCTGCGAATTTAACTGCGAGAGCGATGATGACGTATACGAGACCTGCCATACCTGCGCCGATCAGGATACCTGCGTATCCGCCTGCAACAGATGCTGCGCCGCCGAAAGCTGCGAACATCGGACCGATGAATGCGAAGGACGAGCCGAGGAACACGGGGCTGCGGAACTTCGTGAAGAGCAGGTAAACGAGCGTGCCTACGCCGGCGCCGAAGAGCGCTGCGGACTGGGACATGCCGTTGCCGATGATCGCGGGAACTGCGATCGTTGCCGCGAGGATCGCGAGCAGCTGCTGGAACGCGAAGATGATGACTTTGCCGATCTTCGGTCTGTCTTGAACGTTGTAGATGAGTTTCATTGTTTCTCCTCCGAATTTAAATTTTTATATTAATTTTTGCTGATTCAAAGTGTGTAGATCGCGACGCCCGTTTCACCGTCGTACTCGTCGACTGAGACTTTGATGACTTCTGACTTTGACGTCGGTATGTTCTTTCCGACGAAGTCGGGTCTTATCGGGAGTTCGCGGTGTCCGCGGTCGATCAGAACCGCGAGCTGTATCGAGCGGGGACGTCCGTACGAGAAGACCGCTTCTATCGCCGCTCTGACCGTGCGCCCGGTGTAGATCACGTCGTCGATCAGGATCACGTGGCGGTCGGTTATCGGACAGGGGATCTCGCTGTCAGACGCCGTCGGGAGTTCGACCGTCTCGGTGAGGTCGTCTCTGTACAGTGTGATGTCGATGGTCCCTACCGGCACCGGTTTTCCCTCAAAGCGTTCTATGTTTGCGGCGAGCGTCTTTGCGAGCGGGACTCCGCGGCGCTTTATGCCGAGAAGTATCAGATCGTCCGGTCCGCCGTTTCTTTCGATTATCTCGTGGGTTATGCGCGCAAGCGATCTTCCAACCGCGGCTTCGTCCATGATCTTCGACTTGAATTCCACGGAAAAACCCCCCTGACATCAAAAAAATCTTGTCGCGATCGACAAGACATCAAAACGCAGGGACAGCCTGCGGAATATTTCAAAATCTTGTCGGCATCACGGTACCGCTTTAAAAATTTTCTGCAATTATAATACCATATCCGTGTCGATTTGTAAACTGTTATTTTCGACAAATTTTGTACTGATAAATCGGCAAATAGTTGAATATATTTTAAATATGTTGAAAAGTTCGCCGCGGAGGATACAATATATGGACAAAACAAAGAAGTTTTTGATGAACGCGGTACTGCTCTCCGCGGTGTCCGTTGCGGCGAGATTTATCTCCGTCAGCTTCAACGCTCACGTGGCGCTGAAGGTCGGCGAAGAGTGCATGGGACTTTTCAGCCTCGTCGCGAGCGTTTTCTCTCTGTCCGTCATAATCGCTTCCGCCGGCGCCAATCTCGCGGTAGTCAGAACCGTGTCGGAGGCCGTCGCAAAATGCGAGGCGGAGGGGGCGGACCCCGCGCCGCATCTGCGCCGGATCGTGCGCGCCGCCGTGGCATACAGCCTGATATTCGGCACCGCGGCGGGCGGAGCAGTGTATATTTTCTCCGTGCCGATCGCCGAAAAACTGCTCTGCGACGTGAGATGCGTCATGTCGCTCCGGGCTTTTGCCGTAAGCCTTCCCGCGATCTCGCTGTCATCCGCGCTCGCCGGATATTTCACCGGGATCGGCAAAATATATAAAAACGCTGTCTGCACGTTCGCCGAGGAAGCGGGGAAGATACTCGTCATCTCCGCCGGGCTCGTCCTGATCGCGCCGCGCGGGATAGAGTACGCCTGCCTTGCGATCGTCGGAGGCGGCGCCGCGGCGCAAGCGCTTTCACTCGTTACGGCGATAATCATATACCTGACCGATAAGAAAAAAAGAGGCGGAAAGGAAGAAAAGCGTGCAAAACGTCCCGGTCCCGTCTTCGGGAAGATCGCAAAACTTGCGCTCCCGGTCGCCGTCGGCAACGCCGCGAGAAACGGGCTTATCACGGCGGAGCACCTTGCGATACCGCGCGGACTTCGAGCGTTCGGTATGACGAATTCCGCCGCCCTTGCGGTCTACGGAGTTTTTCAGGGGATGGTGATGCCCGTCGTCCTCTTTCCGTCGGTGGTGCTCTATTCGTTCGCGGGACTTCTCGTTCCCGAACTTGCGAGCTGCCGCGCGGTCGGAAACACAGAGCGCATAGCGCGAATTGAGGAAAAGGTTTTTCGCTCGTCGCTGCTCTTTTCGATATGCGTCGCCGGGGTGCTCCTCTCGTTCTCCGACGGGATAGGATACGAGCTTTACAGGAGCGTGGAAGCGTCGCGCCAGATACACCTTCTCGCGCTCCTCGTACCCGTGATGTACCTCGACTCCGCTGTTGACGGTATGCTTAAGGGGCTCGGCGAGGAGGTCTACTGTATGAGAGTAAACGTCCTTGACTCCGCGCTTTGTCTTGTCCTCGTTTTCATCCTTGTGCCGAAATATGGGATCGACGGCTTCATCGCGCTGACAATAATAAGCGAACTCGTCAACGCCGCGCTGAGCATCATACGTCTTCTCAAGATCGCGCCTGTAAAATTCAACGTTTTCAAATGGCTTTTCCTCCCGGTCGCATCGGTCTCGGCGGCAACTTTTGCGGTCAAGCTTCTCTCGTCGGCGCTGCCGTCAACGCCGCTCACCGTTCGCATTGTACTCGCCGTCGCGCTTTACGGCGTCCTCTGCTTCGCTACCGGCGCCGTCGGCAAACGGGACGCGAGATGGTTCTTATCTCTATTCAGGAACAGGAGCGGAAAGTTGAAAGTTGAAAGTTGAAAGTGACTTGCGGGCCCTTTCAAAAAACTTTCAGGGGAAGTTTTTTGATGGCTGCAGTGATACAACTCCCGAAGAGATTTGTTTTCAAAGATCTCCTTACGGGAGTTTCTGAAAAGGGTGCGGGGAAAACTCTTTGCAAAGAGTTTTCCCCGCATATACTTCTCTATAAATAATTTACGCTATCAGATTTGCCCTGACGAATACTTCGTCGAATTCAGGACCGATGCTGTTCAAATACTCCGTGAGACCGTTTTGGACGATCAGATTTTTGATCGTATCGACGCCGTCTGTGATCTCCTTGCCGTCGCCGATAAAGTACATGACGTGGTATCCGTAACTGCTCTTGATGATCCCGGTGTCGCCGGGGCGTCTTGCCTCGTCGTACGCCCATTTTTCAAAAGGCTCTACCGTCACGTCAAGCTCGATGTTTTCGTAAAGTCCGCCGTTTGTCTTCGTGTCTTTCTCAACGGTGTTGCCTTCGGCGTCGTACTCGTACTCGGCTTCTTCTGTGTACTCGTTTGCAAGCTTTGCAAAGTTGTCTTCCGAGGGATCCGCAAGATACAGCCCGAGGATCCTCTCCGCTTCTGCGAGGCACGCTTCTTCACTCTCAAAGCTGTCGACCTTGAGAAGAATGTGGCGGACGCTCTTCGTGACGTAGTCGTAGAGAGTCGGCTCCTTCGTCAGCATGAAAACGGAGCAGGATCTTCCGTCCTCGCTCATTACCTCGTAGCATTCGTAAAGCTTCGCGCGGAACATCCACTCGAACTCTTCGACGCCCTCGTTGTAAGCGATGAGCATATTCTCTATCCTGTCATTGAACTCGACCTTCTCCTCGGAGTCGGCGTTCAGCACGTTGACGTAGTAGTCTTCGACTTTCGCATGGAATTCTTCGGGCGTCTTTGCCGATGTGATCTCGTCGGCGTAGCCTTTCACGTCCTCAGCCTTGACTGTCGTGTCGTTGGATTTGACGACGTAATACATTACGTTGACGTAGGAATAGCTGTTCGGATCTTTTTCGTACTCGGCTTCAATGACCTCGTCCGTGATGTTCAGATCTTCCGTAAATGCGGCGAGAGCCTTTCTCGCGAGAGTCACCTTTTTGTAGTAAGAGAGGACCGCGTCTTCATCTATCATTCCGTAAGAATCGCCGAAGTATTCCGCGATGGAACCGTAGTAGCTCTTTGCGGTCGATACGAGATTTGAAGTGCTCGTCTCGCACGACGTTATCTCGTCGGCTTCGAGTTCAATATCGTTCTCGGCGGCGTAGTTCAGCATAGCCGCGATCTCGGTGAATCGTTCTTTGGCGACGTTAAGAAAATAGTCGTAAAACGTGCCGTCGTAATTCGGACAGTCCTGCTCGTTCAGAGGAGTGTCAAGGTCGAGCCCTTCCTGCTGAAGAAGTATCTGTTTGTAATACTGATCGCCGTAATAATACTGATAGTTTGCGGCGAGCGTCAGCGGCAGAGAACGGAAATAGATGCAGAATTCCGCAAGAGTGATCTCACCTTCTCCGACCGTGATCACCGGAACGTCGCCGTCCACCTTTTCCGTTACTCCGGGATCATCGGTGTCAGTTTCATTTCCGCCGGCGGAACATGAAGCGAGCGCAAACAGCGTCGCAGCGCAAATGATGAGAGCGAGCAGCTTTTTTAACATAGATGACATATTATTTCCTTCCGTATTATCGATCTGTGCGATATTAAATATATAAAATGTTTTTCAGCGCTTTCTTTTTCCGATGCCGAGCTTAGCGCGCAGCTTTGTGACGTAAAGGTTCGCCATCAGCGAGAACGCGACGTCCGCGAGAACGAAGAATGCGTTTGCGGCGAGATAAGCGACGATGCCAAGCTTAAGACCGGCGTCGAGCCCGAAAATGAACGTTGTGAGGAAGAACCATCCCGTGAAGACCGCGTTGAAGAAAACGATCTTGCACACCCATGCGACGGGCATGGGGAGCTTCTCGAAGAGCGCCTTCACCATCGGATAGACGCCGCCGAACATAACGAATTCGAGCGCGACGTCCTTCTTCGGCAGAAGCACCATGCAGAGGACCCCTGCCACGAGCCAGATCAGCCACGGGTAATATTTTCCGATCTCGATCACGGCGATAATAATTATCATAGAGCACAGCACCATACCCGACAGATCGAGAATGTCCGTCACCGCCGCGAGATACATCACGACGAAACAGAGAGCCGAGATCACGCCGGAAAGGGCTATGCTCTTGGTGTTTGTCAAAGCGTTATTCTGTTTACGCATAAATTATCTTCTGCACAGACAGTCGAGACACATGAGAAGGCTGCAAACGTTGCACATATCGCAGTTCGTTCCGTTTGTCGAAGCGTAGGGGTTGTTGTAACTCTGGTTTCCGTACGAACGGTAAGCGGCGCCGCCGCGGAGTTGCTGCTGGAGCGCTCTGTATTCGCCGTTGTTCGGATCCATGTAGACCGCCTGATCGACGTACTTCTGCGCGTCGAAAACGTCGTTCTTTCCAACGCATACGCAGCCCATTAAGAAGTTCCACTCCGCGCCGCGTTTGTCGGACGAGACGGAATTAAGGATCGTCTCAGCGCCGACGAAATCGCGGTTGTTTATCATCGACCTTACGTTTGCATACTCAGTTGACGAAGAATAGGATGACGAAGAACCGTAGGAAGAGTAGCCTGAACTCCTCGACGAGCCGGACTGACGATCCTTCTGGATCTGGTCGTACGCCTCGTTGATCTCTTTCATCTTTTCCTCGGCAAGGTCGGACAGAGGATTGTCCGCGTAGTTGTCGGGATGATATTTCATTGCCAGATTGCGATATGCTTTTTTTATCTCCTCGTCGGATGCATTCGGGGATACCCCGAGGACCTGATAGGGATCTCTCATAGTCTTTCACCTCTTGGTACAACGTACCGTAATATCAATAATTGAACTTAATAGGATCGTCTTTCTTTCCTCTGCCGTAGAAAACGCGCTCCGCCTCTGCTCTTATCCCGAGCGTCAGCACGTTCATAACGAACCCCTTGTACGTCGCGATATCCGTGTCGTCAAGAAGTTCAAAGGACGCGGCAGCCCGGTTTGCTTCAATGCCGACTGCGGTGTAAAGCTCGTCGGCGATCTCTTTTTTGAGCGCGGGTCTGTCTGCCGACGCATCTTCAAACGGTTCGTCATAAATTAACGCGAGAGGGTTGTATTTTTCGCCGCGGATATCGTCCGCAAGGTCGTCTGCGGCGTCAAGAACGTAAATGATCTTTCCGAGCGCGCGGCCGATCTCTTCGGCAATCTTTTTTTCATTCCCTTCGAGCCCGAAGGACGCCACCTTTGAGAGTACCGCGGCGGAAGCGCCTGCCGGCGCGTCGAGGGACGCAGTCTGCTCGCCTTCTATCCGGGAGAGCTCTTCTAAATCAGTTTTTACCTCGTTTTCAAGTGTCCCGACTTTTTTTCTCACACGGCGTGTGATCGAATTCCCGAAAGGGAGGAGGAGTTTTGCGCGGAACCTTTTGCCGCCGGACTCGTCCGTCGCGTCGTCGCGGATCTTGCCCGCGGTCAGCACCGCGGAAGCCGCCGCGCAGTATTCAAGCACCGGATTGCGCTTCATGTGCGTCCGGCGCGAAAACGGATGAGCGATGCACCCCTTGCGCTCGAACTTCGCGGGGAGGCGCTCCGCCGCGAGCCGGAAGATCACGAGAAACGCAAGATCATAGCTAAGCGTCAGACGCGACAGCTGCCCGGTCAGAGAGCCCATTGTACGGCAAAGACCGCAGTACGCCCCGCGGTACGCTTCGTATTCCGCGACCGTCAGCGACGGCACGTACGGCTTCACATATCCGAACACGTCAGGCTCCTTTCTGCGCAAGGCACATTTTACATCAATATATATCATAATATAAATAATTGTCAAATGCAAGAGCAAACTTCCGTTTTTCCGATTTTTTTTGAAAAAGGCTTGACAACATTTTTTATTTATGCTATCATTATTAGGCTAAATTCAATGCGAGTGTAGTTCAGTGGTAGAATTCCAGCCTTCCAAGCTGGTTATGTGGGTTCGATTCCCATCACTCGCTCCATTTTTTTGTGCCTTTAGCTCAGCAGGATAGAGCAACTGCCTTCTAAGCAGTAGGCCGAGGGTTCG
>JAFSUU010000042.1 GCA_017445115.1 Clostridia bacterium
GATAATCTACTACGTTAGCAGTGACTTTATTTATAAGCGTATCCATCGCCGCCTGTCCGTATTTTTCGCGGTACTGATACAGCATCTCGTAATCCTCGATACCGTCTCTGATGTGCTCAACGCGGATCGTGCCGAGAGGCTCATCTTTATTGTCGATCATAATAGACGTTTTTACGTCTTTTCCGTACATTAAAACGCCGTTGCCGTATCTGTACGTTCCCGGGGCATCCGGGTTTTGCTGTCTGTTAGGAGCCCATTTTTCTTCAACGGTCGAACCGTTGTAGCTGTTGCCGGATCCTGCTGCGTATGCCATGGGCTTTCCGGCTTCACTCCAATATGTTACACCGTAATAAAGATATCCGGTCGCGCCGACCTGCATCGACTGCCAGAACAGAAGTTCTGTCTGAAGGCCGGTATTTTCGATCAGATGATTGCAGTAAGTGTAGTCCGGGCCTTTGCCGCACTCATACCACCACATCTTGATCTCTTTTCCGTTTTGCAGTCTGTCAGCCTGATAAGCCGCAAATCTTTCGGAGAACGGACCGTAGATGCTGTCCCAGTCGAAATAGAGAGCCGCTACATTTGTACAATCAAAGCCGGAAATAATTCCGTTCATATTTCTGACTTTATTGACTCTTCCGATACCGTTAAATCCGACTGCCTGAGTAACACTGCGTGGAGTCATCATCATTGATTTTATACACCAGAGATTGACCGCATCGGAATCAATAAGCCCTTGAATCGCATCGGAAACGTCGGAAAATCTGCCGGTCCCGTCGTCAGCGGTAAGATACGTTCCCGTAGCGCTGTCATAAGCAAGAGTGGTGCTGTAGCCTGCGGGATACGGGTGGTTCTCGTCGACGACCACGAGAATATTCGCATCCGGCCATCCGCTGTTAACTATCTGCGATCTTGATATACAATCACTGATCGTCGGACTGCCCTGTACAGCTCCGGTGCTTTTCTGCTGTTGACTTCTCGGCTCGTCGGCAATGTAAAAATAAGCCTTATCCTTTATTTCATCCCATTCATCCATAGCGGAAAGGTCCTCGTATACCGCACCGGCGTTTGCGGAATCCGTATAGCTGAGATACGAACCGGGAGCCGATACGCTGAACGCAGTAACTCTCGGATTTGTAAGATACTCGTTCGATGAATTGAGTTCTCCCGGCAATACAAACGCGCAGATTCTGTTGTCGAGAAGATAATCGTAGTAATTTGCATATAAATCATCCGGGATCAAACTGTTATAATCTCCGCGGTTTATATGAAAAGCCGTTTGATAGTGATTTGCTTCAGGGATTTCAAAGTCCCAGACGTAAGCGTAAACCGTAGCGGTCTTGATCGCGTTGCCGTCTGCGGAATCAAGAACGTTGAACTGCGCGGAATACCAGCCCGAAGGTGTGTCAAGCTCACTCTTTATCTTTATGTAAAGAGTCTGTGTAAGCCCGGCTGTAAGCGTAAACTGCTTGGTCGCTACGACTTCCATCTTTCCGGTTTCGGGATTTTTGACTCTCTTTGACGCATTGATCTCTTCGATCTTCGCCATCGCGTCGGGGATCATTCCCTCGCGTATGAAGGATTCTTCAGCGCTGTTGACTCCGAGAACGTCTGTCGAGTCAAGATTTACGCAGTTTATATAGTACTCGTAATATACGTCCGCCGACATCGTCGCTCCGGATCCGTTCATCGCTGTAAACTCAGAGATATTTGCTGAAATATTACTCTTTGTTACTGAAGGCGAATATAGAGTGACTTGCGTCCCCTGATACTCGTTCTTTGCCATATAGACAGAGTACGTGTTCCTGCCCGTCGACTGTGTGTCTTCCTGATGTACTTTCACGTTCGCATGCTGAAACCACATCTGAATATCAGGATCCTCATACGGTGCCGTCTGTACCTCATAACTGTCAGCCGGATCCGCCGATACCGAATAAACCGGAGTCACGGAAATGAAAGCCGTAGCTGTCATCATTACCGCGATCACGAGTGAGATTAATTTTTTCATATGTACCTCCCATAGGTATTATTATTCAACTTTATTTTATCATATTGATAATTCAATGTCAATAATATATATAGAATATAGCACAAATATACAAATTTATAACAAAATTGCGGGGGCTTCGATCCCCCGCAATTATATTTATGCGTTCATCTCATTTCAGATACTCTGTCCGCCCATTCTCCATACTCGCGCCACACGTTCGACACCTGATCCCAGTCCGCATCTGTAAGATGAAGTCCGAACAGGTCGGATATGCAGTACAGATCCGGAATTCCGAGACGATAAGACGATATCAGATATCTCAGCGTATCACGGCGCGTTCTGTATCCTGCGCCGTCTGTATCGATCAGCGACCACGGCATCGCGATATGATAAATATCCCTTCTGAATTCAAATTCCTCCGGCGCGCGTCTGAGGTCGGGAAAATAGTCGTGAAGCCTTGCGTGATCGACGTACGCTGCGAACAGCGGATGGCACGGAGATGCAGAGATCACGCAGTCCGGCTTTATCTCTTTTGCAAACTCATAAATGTTCTTGATATAATTCAAGAACAGCTCAACGCCGTATTTACCGCCGTACGAAACGGCGCTCTTTCCGGTCGGCTGGAAGAATGCGAAATCGAGCTTAAGCCCGTCCGCATTACAGCATCCTTCGTCAGACGAAAGAAGTCTGTGAAGGATCGTCTTCAAATGCTCGCGGTATTTGGGGTTTGACGGATCGGCGCATTTTTTGTTATGGTCCGAATCACTCGCCATACATTCGTCGTCGGGAAGCCCTTCGGAATCCCAGAGTTTATACCAGAGCATGGTATAACGGCCGTTTTCTTTGCGGTTTTTATCGATCCAGCCGCGCAGATCGCTCCATTTGGAGGTGTCGGCGTAAGGATCGCCGTACGCCGTCTGCCACTTATCGTCTATTATCATCAGCGCAGGATGAAGATCGCGCCTTTCGAGCTCTTCGTTGAAATGGTCGTAAAGCTCCTGCTTTGCCATTCCCTGCTGTGAATACTGAATTCCGAGCGAGTCGGGATACGCCGCCTGCTCCGTCCACCCGCAAGCGATCGGTCCGTACCAGAAGCGCGGACGCTTCGAAGCGGGTTTAACGTCGGCGATACCCTTTGCGAAATAATAGTTCGCATAGTCTTTCAAAGCATCCTCGCGCGAATCTGCGCCGTATATCAAGATCTCAGGAGAAGTCCATTCGCCGTCGACCTTTGTGTGACCGCACTGATCGGTAGTAAAATAGAATCCCTTTTGACCGCCGTGAGAGACCGTATTATACGCGAAATACGTGAAGTTGTGCTCCCCGCGCGAAGCCGCAAGTGAAAAAGCAAGCTTTTTGTTTATGCCGCACACGTCAAAAACGTATACGAACAAAGGAGGAATGGTCAGATACGAAAACTCGTTGAAACTCTTTTGCGCGGAAAATTCGCACTGCGACGCGCCGTCAACCGTCGGGACAGGAGTAAAGCCGCGGTCGAAATCATAAGCGCTTCCCCACTCGCCCTTGAAGTATTCGACCGAATCAACAGCACCTTTTCCGTAAACCGTAACACTGTATCTGAGGCGAAGTTCTCCGGCACGAAGCGTGAAGCACACCTTGTTCCAAACAGAAGAAGCCTGTTCCCACTTGAACACCGTCTCGGTTTTACCGTATTCAACGGAAAAAGACGTCTCTCCTTTAACGTCGGAAACTGTTTCGCCGTCTTTACCGGTACATACGGACGAAAACGGATCGAGCCTTGCGACTCTCTCTCCGGCAAGTATAATATCGATATATTCTTTCGAGGTCTCGACAGTATATCCCGCCGCATCTATGCGCACTACACCGCATTTTTCAGAAGTAATCATCTATTTTATCCTCCCGTTTTTACCGACATTATTTTATCATATAAATCAGCCAATGTCAAAGTATATTTTTACATAGAAAAGCCCCGGAATCCGGGGCTTTAATTATTATTGTTTTATGCCCAGCTCATCGTTCCGGGCTTCGGCTCTCTGATCATTATTCTCTGAAGGAATCTGACCGCTTTTTCAAGTCCTTCGTCGATACTCATGAGACTGTCCTCATGCTCGATCGAAAGAACTCTGTCGTATCCGACGAAACGGAGCTGGCTGACGAATTCGCGCCACCAGTCCTCGCCGTGACCGTAACCGACGGTGCGGAATACCCAAGCGCGCTCTTTTTCAAGGCTGTAGTGCTTCGTGTCGAGGTTGCCGATAGCGGGAGAGTTGATCGGGTCGATCTTCGTATCCTTCGCGTGTACGTGATAGATCGCGTCGCCGAGATAACGGACGACCGCCGCGGGCTCGCATCCCTGCCATACGAGGTGGGACGGGTCGAGGTTAGCGCCGATAACGGGGCCGCACGCTTCGCGGAGTCTCATAAGAGTTTCGGGATTGTATACGCAGAAACCGGGATGCATCTCGAAAGCGATGCGCGGGACGTGATGCTTTGCGGCAAACTCTACCATTTCGGTCCAGTACGGGATCAGGACTTCGTTCCACTGATACTCGAGAACTTTCGTGAAGTCGGTAGGCCAGGAGCAGATCGCCCAGTTCGGCATCTTGTCGCCGGGAGCTCCCGCAGGGCATCCGGAGAACGTGATGACAGTATCTACACCGACTTTCTCCGCCATCAGGATCGCGTTTCTCAGCTCGCGGTCGTAAACGCCCGCGATCTCAGGGTTCGGATGAATGGGGTTGCCGTGAGCAGCGAGCGCCGCGAGCTTTATATGGTGTTTGTCAAAGCAATCAAGAAATTCTTTTGTTTTTGCGTCGTCGTTGAGAAGGATGTCGGGGTCGCACTGGCATTTGCCGGGATAACCGCCGGCGCCTATCTCAGCCGCTTCAACTCCGAGTGCTTCAAGACGGGACAGAACGTCATCGAGCGGAATATCGCCGAAAAGATTTGCGAGTACACAAAGTTTCATATCTTTATCTCCTTAAATGATTTCCGGATTATTTGTCAAGGAAAACGATATTGCCGGTCTTCGCGGATTCGTAGATGCCCTCAAGTATTCTCGTTACACAGAAAGCCTGCTCGGGAAGTACGAGAGGATCGCGGTTTTCACGGAGACATTTGATCCAGAGCTGAGCTTCTCTCTCGTGAGGTTCCTGCGAGCCGATACCCTCGTTATAATCTACTCCGCCTTTTGCAAAGTCGACCTTCGTCATATAGAACTTGCCGTTGTTGACGCCGTTGATGCGGAGTCCGTCGTTCATATCGGCTCCGCCGAGCGTACCGCAAAGAGTTGTGACGGCTTCTCTCTCATCGAGATAGTTGAGCGCCCATGAAGACTCGAGGTTGATCGTCGCGCCGTTTTCCATTACGACGAAACCGAATGCGGAATCTTCTACCGTAAATTCATTGGGATCCCAGTCGCCGCAGAGGTTTCCGGCTCTCTTCTGATTTCTGAATTTGTGATACGTCGTACCGACGCAGTACTTCGGCTTGTAGTTATCCATCATCCAGAGGGTAAGGTCAAGCGCGTGCGTGCCGATATCTATCAGCGGACCGCCGCCCTGCTCATACTCGTTGAGGAAAACGCCCCAGGTGGGAACGAAACGGCGGCGGATAGCAGTCGCTTTCGCGTAGTAGATCTCGCCGAGAGTTCCTTTTTCAACTTCCTCTTTGAGCCAGAGGGAATCGGGTCTCTGTCTGTTCTGATAACCGATAGTCAGTTTCTTACCGGTGCGTTTTGCGGCGTCGAGCATCTTCTTTGCCTCAACGGAGTTGATCGCCATGGGCTTTTCGCACATAACGTGCTTTCCAGCCTCGAGAGCGTCTACCGTGATGAAGCTGTGCGAACGGTTCGGCGTGCAGACGTGAACCACGTCGATAGTGGGATCTGCGAGCAGTTCCTTGTAGTCGGTGTAGACCTTCGCGTCAGGCGTGCCGTACTGGGCCTTCGCCTTTTCCGCTTTCTCAACGATGATATCGCAGAAAGCGACCATCTCTATACCGGGAGTCGTCTTGAGACCCGGCATATGTTTTCCGTTGGCGATACCGCCGCAGCCGATGATACCGATCCTTATCGTATCGTTAGCACCTATCATTTGTTTTTCCTCCGAAAAATAAAAATTGATTAGTTGAATTATTATAACGCAAAAGCGTTTGGTTGACAAATATTACTCTTTGCAAAGCACATCGGCAATGCGGCGCGACGCAAATCCGTCGCCGTAAGGATTTGAAGCGCGGCTCATCGCCGAATAAGCGTCTTTATCGGTGATCAGCAGTTTAAATTCGCGGTAGATTGTCTCCTCTTCGGTGCCTACAAGTTTCAGCGTTCCGGCGGCAATTCCCTCCGGGCGTTCCGTTGTGTCGCGCATTACGAGGACCGGCTTGCCGAGGCCGGGCGCTTCCTCCTGAATACCGCCGCTGTCCGTGAGGATCAGATAACTCCTCGCGATGAAATTATGAAAATCGAGAACGTCGAGCGGCTCAATGACGTGAAATCTCTCGTCACTGCCGAAGATCTCCGACGCCGCTTCTCTGACGGCAGGATTCATGTGGATGGGATAAATGACTTTAAGGTCGTCGGTCTCGTCGACGAGCCGTTTGATCGCCCGGAACATATTTCTCATCGGTTCACCGAGATTTTCGCGCCTGTGTGCCGTTAGAACGATTAGTCTGCTCCCCTTCGCCCATTCAAGCTCCGGATGGTCATACGTCTCTCTGACCGTCGTCTTGAGCGCGTCGATCGACGTGTTCCCGGTCACATAAATATCTGAAGGATCCTTGCCTTCTTTGATCAGATTGTTTTTCGCGGTCTCGGTCGGTGCGAAATGATATTTCGCTATTATGCCTACGCCCTGTCTGTTGAATTCCTCCGGGTACGGGGAATACAGATTATATGTGCGAAGACCTGCCTCCACGTGACCGACAGGGATCTGCATATAGAAAGACGCGAGCGCGGTCACGAACGCCGTTGTAGTATCTCCGTGGACGAGCACGACGTCAGGACGCTCTTTTTCAAGGACTGCTTTTATCCTTTCGAGAATGGACGTCGTCACGTCGAAAAGAGTCTGATTCTTTTTCATTATCGAAAGGTCGTAATCGGGAACTACAGAAAAAACGTCGAGCACCTGATCGAGCATTTCTCTGTGCTGCCCCGTCACGCAAACGACGGTGCTGACTGACTTTCTGCTTTTGAGTTCGTTTACGAGAGGACACATTTTTATCGCTTCCGGTCTCGTTCCGAACACGAGCATGATTTTTTTCATACGCCCTCCGCGATCAATCGATCGTTTTATCTATGCTGAATCTCGTGATCTTCTTTGACGTGTTCTTCTGGAATTCGGTCGTTCTGATCTTGACAAGTCCGACGACCTTGTACGACGGCATCGTTTTGTTGATCAACGCTACCTCGCCGGTGAAATAAGCCTGAGGACCGGTGATACCGCGAAGTTCAAGCGCCTCGAAGTCCGGGAATATCTCGGCGACGATCACTTCACGCGACTCGTCACGGCGGCTCTTTCCTGCGTAAACAACTACTTCGGACACTCCGTAAATGCCCTGTATCTTATTTTCTATCTCTTCGGGATATACGTTTTTGCCGTTCGAAAATATAATGAGATTCTTCAGCCTGCCGGTTATATAGATCCAACCGTCCTCGTCAAGCCTGCCGTAGTCCCCGGTGTGAAAATACCCTTCTTCATCGAACACCGCCTCGGTCGCTTCGGGATCTTCATAATATCCGAGCATAACGTTTGGTCCGCTGACGCAGATCTCGCCCTCTCCGTTTTCGTCGGGAGAGTCGATCTTGACTTTCTCGCCGATGATCGGTATTCCTACGCTTCCCGATTTCTGCAACTTATTTCTGTTGCAGGAGATCAGAGGAGCACACTCGGTTATTCCGTAACCGTTAAGGATAGTGATGCCGATGGCGTCGAACGTATCGATGATGTCCTGATTCAGCGCGGCTCCGCCGCAGATGATCATTGTGACTTTACCGCCGAGGATGTCAAGTATCGACTTGAACATCAGCTTTCTCATATCGATACCGACTTTTTTAACGCCGTTTGAAAACTTCATCAGTTTTCTCAGCGCTTTCGCTTTCCCGGTCTTTTCGGCTGTCGACCATATCTTTTTATATATCGTCTCGACGAACAGCGGAACGAGAATGAGATGCGTCGGTTGCTGCTCTTTTACTTCTTTGAGAAAAAACTTCAAACCGGACGATATGTATATCTCCGCGCCCTGAGCGAAATGACCGACGAGATTTACCGTCGAACCGTACGTGTGATGAAGCGGGAGAACGCACATCGTTTTGTAGGTGATCTGGAACAGATACATTCCCTGCGTCATATCGGAAACGATATTGCGTTGGGAGAGCATAACTCCCTTTCCTTTTCCGGTAGTTCCGGATGTGAAAACTATCGAAGCGAGAGCGTCTTCGTCGATCTCGCAGTCATAGTATCCGTTGTCGCCGTCTTTGAACAGATCTCCGCCGCGCGCGGTGAGTACTCTTCTCGTCGAATCATCGTTCTGCATGATCCCGTTCATGCATATCCAAACGATGTCGCGCGCAGAGAGAAGCTCTTTAAGCTCGTTGATCTTATCGCCGACTTCGCTTCCGTAGAAAACGAATTTGCACCCGGCCTTTTCTATGATGCCGGAAATATCCTCCGCGCTGAGTTCTTTGTCGATCGGAACGGTGACGCCGCCTATCGACATGACCGCGAAATACGTGTAGATCCAGCCTATCGTAGTGCCTCCGACTATCGCGGACTTTGCAGATCTGACGCCGAGTTCGAGAAGCGCAGTACCGTAATTTCTTACTTCTTCCCTGACTTCTGAAAACGTGACTTTTACCGCTTCTTCGTCCGTCGGATGCTCTCTGTATGAAAACGCGGTCTTTTCCGGAAATCTTTTCGCGACGTTTTCCGTCATTATTCTGAAATTTTCAAAAACTGTTGTCTCATAAAGCGGATAATTCTTCATTTCTACCTCTATATGTAGTTGATAAAAAATCAAAAACCACTAAAAAATGATCGGTCAGCACTATTGTAGCACAAACCGATCGTTTTTTCTATAGTTATTATGAAATTAATTAATAAAATTTTTTATCAGTACAAAACGAAGTATCAATCGGATTAATACCGGATCAGTCGATCGTTCTGTCTATCGTAAATCTCTTTATTTTTTTCGTCGAGTTTTTCTCAAACGGCGTAGAGCGGAGCTTTATATGACCGACCGCTTTGAACGATACCATCGTCTTGTTGATCTCCGCGATCTTCTTTTTGAAATAGCTCTCGGGATCGGTGACACCCGCTGCGGCGAGCTGGTCGGCGTCGGGATATATCTCCGCGACTATGACCTCTCGCGCGGGATCGCGGCGGCTCTTACCTGCGTAAACGACTACTTCGGAAACGCCCGCAACGCCGGAGATCTTATCCTCTATCTCCTCGGGATAAACGTTCTTGCCGTTCGAGAAAATGATGAGATTCTTGCTTCTTCCGGTAATGTAGATCCAACCCTCGTCGTCAAGGTGACCGAGGTCGCCGGTGCGGAAATAACCCTCTTCATCGAATGCTGCGGCGGTCGCCTCCGGGTCCTTGTAATATCCGAGCATAACGTTCGTTCCCTTGACGCAGATCTCTCCGTCGCCGTATTCGTCGGGATCTCTGATCTTGAGCTGTTCGCCGATTATCGGGATACCGACGCTTCCCGGCTTCTGTCTCTTGTTTCTGTTGCAGGAAATAAGAGGCGAACACTCGGTGATACCGTATCCGTTCAAAACCGTTATTCCGAGCGCGTCGAACGTGTCGATGATCTCCTGGC
This sequence comes from Clostridia bacterium, assembly GCA_017445115.1. The sequence continues at coordinate 9,794 of JAFSUU010000042.1, forward strand.
TGAGAGCCGCGCCTCCGCAGATAATGAATTCCACTTTGCCGCCGAGCGTGTCGAGAATAGACTTGAACGCTCTCTTTCTGACGTCGAGCTTGACCTTGCGCATACCGTTGCTGATCTTGATCATATATCTGAGAAGAGTCGCTTTCCCGCTCTTCTCCGCGGTAGCCCATATCTTTTTATAGATTGTCTGAATGAACAGCGGAACGAGTACGAGGTGAGTCGGTTTCTGCTCCTGAACTTCCTTGAGGAAATATTTGAGTCCGGACGACAGATATATCTCAACGCCCTGCGCAAAATGTCCCACGATATTGACCGTAGATGCGTAGGTGTGATGAAGCGGGAGAGTGCAAAGCGTCTTATTTGTGACGTGGAACAGGTACATAGCCTGTATCATATCGGAACAGATATTGCGCTGGGAAAGCATAACGCCCTTTCCTTTTCCGGTCGTACCGGACGTAAAGACGATGGACGCCATCGCATCGCGGTCTATCTCATAGTTGTAATACGAGTTGTCGCCTCCCTCAAAGAGAGAACCGCCGCGTACCGCGAGATCGTGGCGCGTCTCGTCGCCGTCCAAAGGAATTCCCTGCATACAGATCCATTTGATCCCCGGAAGGTTTTTCTTCATCTCGGCTATTTTTTCCTGAACGTCCGATCCGTAGAAAACAAATTTACATTCAGCCTTTTCAACGATGCCGCAAAGATCTTCGACGGATAGTTCCTTGTCGCACGGAACGCTGATACCGCCGGACGCCATAACCGTGAAAAACGTGTATATCCAGCCGATCGACGTGCCGCCGATTATTGCGCACTGCTTGCCGCGCGCGCCGTCTGCGATCATCGCCGTACCGTAATCTCTTGCGTAATTCTTTACTTCTTCGAACGTGAATTTCAGAACGCCCTCGGCGTGAGGGTCTTCCTTGCAGGAAAACGCGGTCCTGTCGGGATACTTTTTCGCGACGTTCTCGATCATCTCACGAAAATCGTTGAAGTAAGTCGCTTCATAAAGCGGGTAATCTTTCATTTTTGTACCTCCGTATCAAAACGGTCATTATTCAAATTCTACTTCCGCGACTCTGACGACGAAGTTCTTGCCGTATGGATAGCCGGTCGCATCGATCGTCAGATGCTCTCTGTCCTGAGTGAACGAGAGTTCCTCGCCGTTGTCGGTCCACCTGACGCTCTTCGCTGTTTTCAAAACGCGGTCGAAATTTTTGGGACCGAGTCCGTTTCCGTTCACCGTGACGTTCGCGTCGCCGAGAACGCACATATTGTGTATGAAAAGATATGCCTTTCCGTCTGCTTCAAGGGCAAAGTTTTTGTCCTCGCAAGCGTGGATCTTCGAAGGTTTGCCGCGGTATATGCACTCGCCGCAGGTCTTCACCCAGACGCCGAGCTCGCGAAGCATAGCCTCCTGCATCATAACTATCTCGCCCTCGCCGGTCGGACCGACGTTGAGCAGATAATTCGCGCCGACTTTACGGCACGCGCAGAGTGTCTCTATCAGCTCTGGAAGCGATTTATAGTGAAGATCGCAGCTTCCGTAGCCCCAGTGGTCGTTCATCGTATGGCACATTTCGGCGGCGACGTATTTTTCGTGTCCCTCGCGGTCCATAGGAGACGGTCTTCCCTGTTCGAACGTAACGCTGTCGATCTCGGGATTGCCAACGGCTCCTCTCGCGTCGAGACCTGTGTTGTTTACGATTATTGCGTCGGGCTGGTGGCGTCTTATGACCTCATAAAGCTTATCCTCTTCCCAGTCCGTTCCCTTCGGACGGCTCCAGTTACCGTCGAACCACATTCCGCCGATCTTACCGTATTTCGAGCAAAGCACCTCTACGCTGTCGCGAAGATACTGAAGATACTTCGGAAAATCGTTCTCGAAAGATTCCTGATACCAGTCGAGAGTCGTGTGATAAAACACCGGAACGATACCGCCTTCATTGCAGGCGTCAACGAACTCGCGGACGAGGTCGCGCCCGAGGTGGTGCGGCGCATCGTAATCGGACAGACCGCAGGTGTCATAAAGCGAGAAACCGTCGTGATGTCTTGTCGTCAAAGTGATATATTTCGCGCCTGCCGCTTTTGCGATCTCGACCCATTTTTTCGGGTCGTATTTTTTCGGATCAAAAGTGTCGGCGAGTTTTTTGTATTCATCCTTCGGGATCTTTGCGATATTCATTATCCACTCGCCCTGACCGAGCTGTGAATAGATGCCCCAGTGAACGAACATACCGAGTCCGAAATTCTCGAATTCGGCTACTCTTTTGAGCGGAACGGGAACTGCCATAGGAGGTCTCCTTATATCATCGCATATTCGCTTTATCATATCATATAACGTGATTAAATTCAAGTATCAAAAAGAAAAAATAAATTTCAAAAAAAGTATTGCAATTCGGGAAAGTTTATGCTATAATAACCAAGCATGCGTCGAAAGGCGCAAAACGGAGCAGTCCTCTGCGGCTCGGCATGAATGCTCTATGAAAAGAGGAGGAGTCGAAATGGACAGAAAGATCGACGCTTTTGTAAGCGAGCAGTTGAAGACGGAGATCACCCCGTTCAACATCGGTGACACCGTCAGAGTTCACAACCTTATCAAAGAAGGAACGAGAGAAAGAATTCAGCTTTTTGAAGGCACCGTCATCGGCAGACACGGCGGCGGCATCTCGGAGACCTTCACAGTTCGCCGCGTAGCTTACGGCTGCGGCGTGGAAAAGACTTTCCCGCTCCATTCTCCCAACGTCGCAAAGATCGAAGTTGTGAGACACGGTAAAGTCAGACGCGCTAAACTCTACTATCTCAGAGACAGAGTCGGTAAGAGCGCAAAGGTCAAGGAACAGATCTGACAACAAAATCAAAAAGGGTCGACAGATGTCGGCCCTTTTGATTTTCTCTTTTTCAGAACGCTTGATTATAAGTGTTCCCGAGCTCGAAAGACTCGCAGTCGACACACTGAGTCTGCGTGGGGTTCGGTTCGTGAGTCGCGACTCTTATCTTATTGAGAGCGCAATAGTTTTCGTCGCCGCAGTGATGGGCGCACTGGTGAACGCTGCATTCAATGCAGTGATTGGCGCATTTGAGTTCAAAATCGTCTTTTTTCATTTTTCTTCCTCCGATAATTTTCGGGCTGTACCCGATAATATTATCTTCACAACTCAAAAAATTATTCCATCTTGAAAAAATATTTATTCCATGGTACAATATAGAAAACGACAAGCGGGGGAATACAATATGGATTTTAATATTTCAGAATCAAACGTCAAATCTTTTACAACTGTAGAAGAACGAATTTCCGGCGACATCACGGAGCTGACTGTAAAGATAAAGCCGGACAGCCCGATCGCTCCCGAAAAGATAAGCATTACCTGGTGGGAGCCTGCAACGGAGACGTTCTGCTACTGGGGACCGAACGTGGGAACTCTCCGCCACCTCGCGCCCTCGTGGGGACCGAGGATAACCTCTTCACGTCTCGCATCCGGCGCTCCGGTGCACTGCTTGATTTCGGCAAATGACAAAAACAGAATGACGATCGCGGTTTCAGACGCCGCAACGCCGCTTGATATATCCACCGGAACCGTAGAGCATACGGCTATGACAGAATGCCGTGTTTCATTCTTCACTCTTCCCTGCGCGCCAATAGATAAATATGAGGCGACGATCCGCATCGACCGCAGAAAGATCCATTTCTGCGACGCTCTCCGCGACGTTTCAAAATGGTGGGAGACCGAGTGCGGGATCAAGCCGATGAGAGTTCCGGAACTCGCAAAGCAGCCGATGAACTCTCTCTGGTACAGCTATCACCAGGATCTTGAAAGAGAAAAGATAGTAGCAGAATGCAAGCGCTCCGTTCCTTACGGTATGAAGACCGTCATCATCGACGACGGCTGGCAGACCGTGGACAAAGGAGGATATTCGCACTGCGGCGACTGGAAGCCCCTCGGCCTTCCGGATATAAAACAGACAGTTGCCGAAGTTCACGAGGCCGGGATGAAGGTCATCCTCTGGTACTCCGTCCCGTTCGTCGGTATCTATTCGGAAAACTACGAAAGATTCCGCGATATGACGCTCTACCCTCTCTTCAACGACACGACGTACGCGCTCGATCCGAGATACAAAGAGGTCAGAGATTATCTTGTAAACATTTACGTCGAAGCGCTCAAAGAATTCGACCTCGACGGAATGAAGCTCGACTTTATCGATTCGTTCTGCCATTCCGATAAATCACTTCTCCCGGACGACAGACGCGACTTCGTCTCGCTCGACGACGCGGTCGACGCGCTGATGACCGAGACTATGGAAGCGCTCGTCGCGATAAAGCCCGACGTTATGATCGAGTTCAGACAGAGCTATATCGGACCCGCGATCAGAAAATTCGGAAATATGCTCCGTGTCGGCGACTGCCCGTGCGATCCGATGTCGAACCGCCGCGCGATAATCGACCTCAGACTTATTTCCGGCGACACCGCGGTACACTCCGATATGCTTATGTGGAACTACACGGACACTCCGGAATCGATCTCGCTTCAGCTTGCAGGCGTTCTCTTCGGCGTTCCGCAAATATCCGTACGCCTCGAAGAAGTGCCCGAAGAGCAGAAAGCCGCTCTCGCTTACTATCTGAACTTCTGGACGGAGAACCGCGATATTCTCCTCGGCGGCGCGCTCTACGCCTCCGCGCCCGGTACGATGTACTCATGCGCTTATTCCGTAAAAGACGGAAAAGCGATCTACGTCAACTACGAGAACCCCGTCGTCAAAGGAGATTTTGAAGAGGTCACCGCTGTCAACTGCGGTCCCGAGCGTGAGCTCGTCTTCGACGGCTTCGGCGGAAAGGGTTACCGTATCGTCAACTGCAAGGGCGAAGAAGTCCGCTCCGGCGCTCTCACCCTTGATCTCGAAAAGCTCCAAGTCCCCTCCGGCGGAATGGTGTTTGTGAAATAATTATAGCTGCGGCTGAACGGGTACCCGTTCAGCCGCATTCTTTTTTTACGGTCGTTGACAAATTATTCAAGGTGTGGTATAATATTAAAAACGCCGGAGATGGCGAAAAAGAAAGGAGATATTATTATGACGTTGTTTTGTGAGGTAAGCATCAAATAACTGAATAAAGGGCGTCAAGAGCTCGGGGACAGGTGTCCCTTTGTTGTTGCGCCGTCTTCGGAGCCTTATGTGAATACTGGAACGGTCGTTGCGGTACACTTTCAAGGTGTGCTGTTTTTATATCTTTTTCGGACCGCAGACAGGAACGCGAGGTTGCCGTCTGCGGTATTTTTGCGCCATTTTTCAATAAATGCAAAATATGGAAGGAGAAAAAATAATGAATAACAGATATAAAGATTATATCAAATTATTGGAAGATAACGCGTATCTGATCAGTATGGTCCCCGTAGAAGAACTGCTCCGCTTCGGATATGAGATCGGTCTCGATGAAAACAGCATGGTCCTCGATCTCTGCTGCGGCTACGGAACGGTGCTCAAGGTGTGGAGCGAGGCGTTCGGTATTTCCGGAGTCGGAGTCGACAGAGAGGGATGGTTCATAAATGTCGGAAAGGAGAGGCTGGAAAAGGCGGGGATCGACCGGATAAAACTCGTCTGTGACGACGTAACGGCTTATAAGGATGATGGAAAATACGACGTGGTCATTTGCAGCGAGACGATAGGCAGTATTTCGGACACGCTGAACCTCGGTGAAAAATATCTTAAACGTGACGGTATTCTCGCATATCACAACGTCTTTTCTAAGATACCGGATCCTCCGCAGGAACTTGCAGATTTCGATACCGCGGTGCTGCCTCTTCCGGAGTTTATGAAGATCTTTAAGGAGAACGGCTATTATCTTATAGCTATGGCGAGCGATACGGCCGGGGCGTGGGAGAGGTACGTATTCTCCCAGTGCGCGAAAAGAGACGTGTTCCGCCTTAAAGAAAACCCCGCCGACTCCGAAACAAAAGATTGGGTCGACGGATGGTACGAAATGTATTTCAAGTACCGCCGCCCCTATGAGGGGCAGGCGATGTTCGGACTTACGAAAATTACAGAATAAGACAGGAGGTAAGCATATTGATTATTGAAGAATACGGCTTTACGCCGGAGTATTTGAAATCCGCTCAAAACGCTGATGAGACCGCGACCGTCGTAAGGGTGACGGCGGTGCACCGCGAGAGGTATGGTATCGTCTCGGAATACGGCGAGGGTTTTGCGAGGCTCAAAACGAAGGAATACTTCGTCAGAGGCGAAGAATTCCCGACTACGGGCGATTTCGTATTTATCGACTACAATCCAGCTGGGGATTCCAGAATAGTGAAGACTTTGCCGAGGAAGACGTATTTTTCGAGAAGCGACGCTTTCTCCGCGCGCGGCGAGCAGGCGGTCGCGGCGAATTTCGACTACGTTTTCATCATGCAGTCGATGAACCACGATTTCAACCAGAAGCGCATGGTGAGATACATAACGCTCGCGTGGCAGTCGGGAGCGCTTCCCGTCATAGTTCTGACGAAATGCGATCTTACAGACGATCCGGGCGAATATATATCAAAAGCCGAAGAGACTGCGCGGGGAATCGAGGTGTTCCCGGTCAGTTCAAAAACGGGCGAGGGGATCGACGCGCTCGGAAAATTCTTTATTCCCGGGAAAACGGCGGTCTTTCTCGGATCCTCGGGCGTCGGAAAATCGACTCTTGTCAACGCGCTCGCGGGTGAGGAGATAATGGATACGAACGGTATACGCGAGGACGACAGCAAAGGGCGCCACACGACGACGTACCGCCAGCTTATCATGCTGAAAAACGGAACTATGATAATCGACACGCCCGGGATGCGCGAGCTCGGTATGTTTGACGTTTCGACCGGCCTCGGAGAAACTTTCGACGACGTGGAACAATTCCTTGGAAAATGCAAGTTTTCAAACTGCCGCCATGAGACGGAGCCCGGATGCGCCGTAAAAGCGGCGATCGCGGACGGACTTCTCTCCCCTGAGCGGTGGGCGAATTATCTCGAACTGAAGAGTGAAGCGAGATTCTCCGACGCCGAGAGCAAAGAGGCATATATACGCGCAAAGGAACAGAAGTTCAAGGAGATCGCGAAATGGAGCCGTCAGCACGTTAAAAAACGCTGAAAAGCTAAACAAAATGCAAACAGCGCAGAGCGGTAAATGCTCTGCGCTGTATTTGCAATTCATTGAGTTTTATAATATTGACCGACGTCACAGTATTTCATATTACGGCACATTATTATCTTAATTCAGATCTAATTTCAACTCTTCAATACGGTCTTCACTTCTTTTGTTTTCCGTTTCGCTCTCGCCGATAGCTTTTTTTATCATGGATACGATCGCCTTAACACTTTTTTCTTCTTCTTTTTTATAGTATACTCTCACCCGTTTAGTAAAATCTTCATTTACAAAATACGTGAGCTCAAGCGCGTATATTGAAACGGTCTTTTTAAACAAAAAGCCTATATCTCTCTTTCCGCAAACAGTTCTGACGTTTGTGATGTGCGGGTCCTTGTTCTGATTGTAATACAGGGTAAAACCGTTGCACCCGCAAGTCTCTTCTGTGAACAAATAAGCGTTTCCGTTATTGCTTAACCGGTAATCCATTTTTTGCTCTCCTTGAAAAATGTGAAACCTGGTGCCAATTCAGATTATTGCATAACACTCATAATTAGTCAAGAGCGACTTATATCATGTTTATCAATTATCTGCTTATGTACTATTGACTCCTTATCATAATTATAATAGAATTAAAACAAGAAAAGTGTCGAAAGGGCTGAAAACATGAATAAATATATAAGCGTTGCCGTGGCAGGTCTCGGATCGAGAGGATACGCGTATTCGTATGCGCTGGGACACTTTGAAGGCCGGGCGAAAATCGTCGCCTGCGCGGATATTCTTCCCGACAGAGCGGAGCGTTTCGGGGACAAATTCGGAATACCCGAAGATATGCGTTTTTCATCTGCGGAAGAAATGTTGAGAAGAGAACGCCTCGCCGACGTCATTATTATTGCGACACCGGACAGATGCCACTACAGGCAGGCAATGGCGGCTCTTGACGCGGATTACGACCTTCTGCTTGAAAAACCGGTCTCGCCTGTGCTCTCCGAGTGCTTTGAGATCGCCGCAAAAGCGAGTGAAAAGTCGCGCCGCGTGATCGTATGTCACGTTTTGAGGTACACGGCATATTACAGAAAGATCAAAGAGCTTCTCGATTCCGGCGTCATCGGAGACGTAGTTTCGATAAAAGCGGACGAAAAGGTCGGATACTGGCACCAGGCACATTCGTTCGTCAGAGGAAACTGGGCGAACAGTGAAAGATCGTCGCCGATGATCCTTCAGAAATGCTGTCACGATATGGATATATTCCACTGGCTCGTCGGCAAGCGGTGCGTCGCAACTTCGTCGTTCGGCTCGCTGACTCATTTCAAGCCGTCCGAAGCGCCGGAGGGCGCGACCGAGAGGTGCACGGAGGAGTGCCCCGTATATCACACCTGCCCGTTCAGCGTTGAAAAATGTTATATCGATCATGCAAGGCAGGGCAACTTCTCATGGCCTATCGACGTCGTAACGCAGATACCGACAGTGGAGGCGCTTGAAGAAAACCTAAGGACCGGACCTTACGGAAGATGCGTTTATCACTGTGACAACGACGTCGTCGATCATCAGGTCGTGAATCTGCTCTTCGAGGGCGGCGCAACGCTCTCGTTCACGATGTGCGCGTTCACTTCAGGAGTCTCGTGGGGCCGCGGAACTTACATTATGGGTACGAAAGGCGAGATAATCGGCGACAGCGGCAAGGACCGGATCGAAGTCAACGTCTTCGGAGGAAAAAGCGAAGTATACGAGAAGATCTCGAGCGAGACAGACGGTTTCGGCCACGGCGGCGGGGATTTCGGTATTATCCGCGACCTCATTGCCCTTCTTGAAGGAAGCGGTGACGCGTCGTCTTCCATGACAGATATTGACGAGACTCTCGAAAGTCACTTGATCGCCCTCGCAGCTGAAGAATCGAGAGTATCCGGCGGTAAGCTTGTCTACACCGCAGAGTTTGCAGAGAGAAATACCAGATCGGTGTAATAACTTATTATATCCGGGCGCAAGCCCGGCTCGTTCAAAGCAAAAAGCAGATCGGCAAAAGCCGATCTGTTTTTTGTCTGAGCGACCGGACTAACGATTTACCCTCATCAAACTTTTTTAAAAAAATACTGTTAGCTATTGACTATTCGGTTTTGTTATGCTATAATATCAAGGCTTGAAAAAAGCACGGCGTCTGGGTGTGGCGCAGTTGGGAGCGCGCTACCTTGGGGTGGTAGAGGCCGCTGGTTCAAGTCCAGTCACTCAGACCAAAAAAGCAGGTTTTTTGACCTGCTTTTTTGTTTCCTCAAAATCCCTTAAACCCTTATGTAGCAAGGGTTTGCGGGTTTTGGTAAAAATAGGGTTAAGAAAAAAGTACACCAATAAAAGCCGTTCTGGTTGGTGTACTTTTGGTATACTTTTTGGGAGCGATTACTCTTTGAACATAATAATCACCCGATCTATCCGATCATGATCTGAAGTTATTCCCGGATATCCATTTAATGAATAATAATGCGACGAGTCGCACGCAATTAGAAAAATGTGATATAATCAGGTGAGACATTTTGCAAGTTCATACGACTAACAGGTGAAAGGAACAAAAGAATCCTTTCGGAAAGGAGGTCGTCGGTGGATAACGGTGCAAGTAGCTACCGCCGTTTCCTGAATGGTGACGATGAAGGTATAGCGGAAATAGTAAGAGATTTCAAGGACGGTCTCATTCTTTATCTGAACGGTATTGTAAAAAACATATATACCGCCGAAGAACTTGCGGAAGATACTTTTTTCAGGCTTATGATAAAACGCCCGAGATTTTCCGGCAGGTCCTCTTTCAAATCGTGGCTTTATGCGATCGGACGAAATATTGCGGTAGATCGCATACGGCGAGATGTAAAGATGTCGAGTATTCCGATAGAGGACATGGAATCATATCTTTCCGATGAATACGATCTTGAGCGTTCATATATCAAAGAGGAAAGAAAGATCGTGGTACACAGGGCGATGGGAAAACTGCCGGATGATTACAGGCAGGTCCTCTGGCTTACATACTTCGAGGATTTTTCAAATAAAGAAGCTTCCGTCATTATGAATAAGAATGACCGTCAAATAAGAAATCTGCTCTATAGGGCAAAGCAGTCATTGAAGTGCGAACTTGAAAAGGAGGGATTTACTTATGAAGAGTTCTGATGAAATGATAAACAGCTTATACGAACGCAGAGATAATTATTTGATAGAAAAAAAGAACAGAAATAAAACAATAATGAAAACAGCGACAGCGCTCAGTTGTATATGCCTTGTCGTGCTGCTCTGCGTCGGCGTATTTACGTTTGGGTGGTTCAAAGCGGCAGATACTTCAAATACGCCGGCGGTAACTGACATAACAAACAACAGTACGACGAACATTGTTGAAAACAATACTTCGGACGACGGTGAAAATGACGCGTCAGGCGGTATTTACGGAGGCAACACAGCGGATTCGCTCGGACGCCTCAGCATCTCCGGCGCAAATTATATCCAGATCGGAACGGCAAATGAAGCGGTAGGTTACACAAAGAAGGCTTATCTCGGTAAAGCCGCGGACTTTTCAGACCTTTACAAAAAACTCGCCGATGAAGACGGGATCGACGGCGACGTTTATTCCGTAAATGAATCTTCCGATATACTGCTGATATATCTTTCTAACGAGGGCATCGTAGTTCTGTCATCTTACGTAGACAACACAGACGTTATCGAAAATGATAATCAGAACGGCGGCGAAAACATAGGAGGTTGGTACGTCCCCGGCTTGCCGGGAACGAACGAGATCGACCTCGTCGGCGATGAGATAACGGAAGAAGAAGCGGCGAGATACTTTGAAGAAAACCGTACAAGTATAGTAAGCTCTCTTTCCGCAAGCGGTATCGCGGCAGATGACATAAGGATCTCGGACACGGGATACTGTCACATCAGCTATAACGGGGGTGCGGATAAGAATCTTGAAATAAGACAAAATTTCCGCGATTATCTTGTCTACAACGGCGACCGTCTCGTCGCGATAGTCACGCTGACGAAGGATAACGGTTTACTCAGTTCAACTCCCGCTTTCGGAGGTACGTGGTTTGACGATTACAACGCATTTCTGAAGCAGCATGAAGGACAAAAGCTCCTATATCTTTACGCCGGTTGGATGGAGATAATAATATCTCCCGACAACACATGCACCAATCCCATGGGACAAGATATTTCTGAATATCTTAAAGGTATTGAGAATCCTTACGAGTGGTTCTATAACGAAGCGGCTGTTTATACACCGTAATCAAATATACAGTATCAAAAGGTGCCGTTTACGCGGCACCTTTTTGAGTTAGTTCCACACATTCGACAAAACTGAATCTCTGAAATACAATAAAGAAAAAAACGGAGGTTTCAGATAATGGACAGTTACATAACAGACGAACGAAACGGATTGAACTACAAACTTGTCGGGGATTACTATCTGCCGATGATAAATGCGCCGGATGTACCGGAAATAGGAATATGGGGGCAACGGTACATCCGGTACATGAGAAAAAACAAAAAGGCGATCTACACCGCCTTTCTGATATCAGGAAAACTTTTCGACCAAGCCGCCGAGATCGACCGTTCAGCTGAAGAAATGTACGAAAATCTGATACGCGACATGGCGGAACGTGAGGGCGTCACAGAGCAACTAAAATCCGACGACCAAATGGAATGGGTTCGTCGCATGAACTCTATTCGCAACAGCGCCGAAGAAGTCGTAATACAAGAACTGATATATAGTTAATATCAAACGGTGGAGTCATTTACAACTCCACCGATATTTTTATTCTCCGGTTGGTGTATTGATAATCCACGCCGCTTATGGTATAATCAAATATGATAATTGGCATTATTAAATGGAGAATCCCTATGGGAATTTTGATATGCGGACTGAACGGTGTGGGAAAAAGTACTGTCGGTAAAGCACTTGCAGAACGGCTGTCGTATCGGTTCATCGACAATGAAGATCTGTTTTTTCCGAAGGACGAGCCCTCGTATGAATATGACCGACCGAGGGGCAAAGCGGAAGTAATACATATTCTTAATGATTTAATTTCGGAAGACCTCAGTTTCGTCTTTTGCGCCGTGAGGGGCGACTACGGTGACAAGTTTCTTTCGGCTCTCGATCATATCATTTATATCTATGTGCCAAGAAAAGAAAGAGATAGGCGCGTTTTCAATAGATCGTATGAAAAGTTCGGGGATCGAATGCTTGAGGGCGGCGACCTTTATGAAAGAGAAAACTCTTTTATCGCTCTGGCGCAAAACAGACCGGACGATTACGTTGAGCGCTGGATTGAGACAGTGAATATTCCAGTTATCCGCATTGACGGTACCCGTCCGGTTGAAGAGAATGTTGAGTATCTGGCATTGGCTTTGAAATAACGACAATAAGGACTATATATGGAAAACGTAATACTAACGAATATGTGTATGATATGCGACGGGAAAGGTCGTGTACTCGTGCAGAACAGAGTGAACCCGAACTGGCCGGGGATTACCTTTCCCGGAGGGCATATTGAATACGGAGAGTCGGTAGTTGATTCCGTGATCCGCGAAGTGAAGGAGGAAACCGGACTTACCGTTTCAAATCTGAAGCTCTGCGGTATCGAGGACTGGATGAGAGACAGCGGGGAGCGGTATATAGTTTTCTTTTACAAAACCGAGACCTTTACCGGAGAGCTTGAGTCATCTCGCGAGGGAGAGGTGTTCTGGGTTGATATTGAAGACTTTCCGAAAATGGAGCTTTCAGACGGAATGAAAGAAAAGTATAACATATTCATCAACGACTCTTTTTCCGAGCATTTTTACTATAAGGAAAACGGCGAGTGGAAGGAAGTTTTGAAATGACAGGTCACAGTGAATTAAAATGCGAAATACATCCTTTCGGTTCCCTTTCTCCTCTTCGCTTTGTCGTTGTGTGTTCGTTTTACAGAGGACAATATCTGCTAAGCTTCCACAAAGTATACCGCTCGTGGGAAACGCAGGGCGGACACATTGATAACGGAGAGACGCCAGACGAAGCCGCAAGACGCGAGCTTTATGAAGAAAGTGGAGTGACGGACGCAGAACTTATCCCTGTTTGCGACTACTATGCTTACGATTCGGAAGGCCATTCAAACGGGCGGGTTTACGCGGCGATAATAAATGTGCTCGGCAATCTTCCTGAGAGCGAAATGGATGATGTAAAACTGTTCGATGAATTCCCCGAAGATCTCACATATCCGCTTGTAACCCCGGTATTGTTTGATGAAGCGAAAAAAACGGTAAATCAAAGTAAAACATAATATGCAATATGTTTTGGTGATGAAAAATGACTGAAAAAGAATATAGGCAAATAGAAA
>JAFSUU010000043.1 GCA_017445115.1 Clostridia bacterium
AATCTCAGGAGGAAATAATAATGGCAATCCAGCACCAAGCAGCCCGTATCAGCAAAGACGATATGGCAAAGATCATGAAGAATAACGCTCCGAAAGAGCCGGAAAAGAAAAAAATCTCAGCGAAAAAGATAATCTTCGTGCTTTTTGAGATCATTCTCATCATCGGTTACGCCGTGGTACTTCTCTGCGGACGGTTTATCTCTTCACTTAAGGACACCGAATTCTATCAGAGCTTTGACATTATTTCAAAACCCGCGGATCCCATCCACGTCGTACGCCTTCTCAGCTACGCTCTGCTCGTGATCTCGCTGAGCATAATTCTACGCTTCGTGTTCCGCAGCCTCAGCAAGAATAAAAAAGTTACGAAAAAGACCGGCGTTGCGATCCTTCAGCTTTTCTCGAACCTGATCAAATATGTGACGTACATCGTCATCATCTGCATCATCCTTAACGCTATCGGCGTTGATACGGCGGGCATTTTCGCAGGCCTCGGCATCATCGCGCTGATCATCGGTCTCGGCGTGACCTCGCTTATCGAGGATATCGTCGCCGGTATCTTTATCATCGCTGAGCGCCTCTTTGACGTAGACGACATCATCGTGCTCGACGGCTTCCGCGGCACGGTCGTATCTATCGGTATCCGTTCGACAAAGATAGCAGACGTCGGAGGAGACATCCTGACCGTCCGTAACTCCTCTATAGGCTCTATTATCAACCTCACAGACCGTTTGTCATGCGTTGCTATCACGATGCCTATAGCTCCGGAAGAGCCGATCGACAGAGTCGAAGCGGTGATCAAAAACGCCAACATCGAGCAGATCAAGAATTTGTCTCCGAAGATCAAAAACAATCCGATCTACCTCGGAATCTGCGGCATCACAAAAAAAGGCGTACAGCAGCTTCTGTTTATCGCTCCGTGCCTGGAAGCTGACAGATACGACGTTGAACGTATACTGTACCACGAACTGAAACTCATTTTTGATGCAAATAACGTTAAACTCGGCGCACCCACGATCGATCTTGAAGATGAATAATTGAAGCGGAGGCATACCCATGAGAGCAAAAGAATTCGGGTTGTGGAAGTCGCGCGCGAAGAACGCCAACGGCGGAATGCGCGATTCCGGAGACCCGTTCAACAGAGCGTTAAAAGGGCAGCCGTATCAGAGACCGAGTGAATATAACAGCAACGACTGGAAAGAGTATAATCGCTATCCGGAGTACAGGGATCTGGAGCTTGAAGATGAAGAAAAACAGCAGTCCGACAGGAAAGATCAGTCTAAAAGTTCCAAAGAAACAAAGCGCTCAAGATCCGGCAAGTCAAAAACGAGAACCGCTCAAAATCTGGTCGGCAGAGTTGTCGCTATGTCGGTCGGCGCGATCATGATCGCGAACGGATATGAAGCTATGGGCGGAAAACTGCCGTTTGAACTTCCTTTCTCGTTCATCTCGTCCAACAGCGAGTCGGGTACTTCGACAAACTGGAAGTGGAGCGATGACCATACGTCGGTCGTCCTTGAGCTTTCGGACGGAAGCGGCGTCGTGATCAAAGAGATCGCCGGTACCGTAGTCTTCGAAGAAACGGAGCCTACCTGTACCGAGGAAGGCACAAAGACTTATACGGCTAACGCGGAGGATGAGGGGATGGAGTATTCCGAGACCTACACCGAAACTCAAGAGCCGCTCGGACATGATTTCGGAGACTGGGAAGAGACCGTTCTTGAAGGCGGCACACCCGCGATGGTCACTGAATGCACGCGATGCAAAGAACAGTTCGTAATTTCAACTTCTGTCGAAGAAAACGACGACTGACAAACGCAAAAGAAAGAAGCAAGTCACACGGCTTGCTTCTTTCTTTATTCTTTACATTATAACTTTAACTTCGTGCACCCTGCCTATCCCGGCGGAGACGAGCATCTCGCACGGAACTCCGTCGCAGGTCATGGACTTTACGCCCTTCTCTGCTCCGTCCGGATTCTCCACCGTTATAACGAAAGTATCGCCTCTGAAGTGCCTTGTCACAGTGAACGATCTCATCGTGTCGGGTATACAGGGATCTACGACAATACCGTCATATTCGGGCTTTATGCCGAGAATATATCTTGATACGTTGTAGAAAGTCCACGCGGCGGTACCGGTAAGCCATGAATTTTTAGCTTCGCCGTGTCTGACGGCGTCGCGTCCCGCGATCATTTGAGAATACACGTACGGCTCAGTGCGATGAATTTCGCTGATGTCTTCTATATATGCCGGGCAGATCTTGCGGTAAACCTCAAACGCGCGGTTTCCGCGTCCTATGACTGTTTCGGCTATCGAGATCCACGGGTTATTGTGGCAGAAGATACCGGCGTTTTCTTTATATCCCGGAGGATAGGACGATATCTCGCCGAGTTCAAGATGATATCTCGTGTATGCGGGCTGATTAAGGACGATACCGTACTCCGTATCGAGCCTTTCTTTTACGGAGTCGAGAGCTTTCTTTGCAAGACCTTCCTTTACCCCGATCCCCGCCATAACGCAGAAACCTTGCGGCTCTATGAATATCTGACCTTCTTCGCATTCGCAGCTGCCGACCTTGTTTCCGAAGGCATCGTATGCTCTGAGGAACCATGCGCCGTCCCAGCCGTACTCCAGTACCGCGCGGTACATCTTATCGCGCTCGCGGCTCGCTCTTTCAGCCTCATCATTAAGCCCGCGTCTATGGCAAAGTTCAATATAGTCGGGCGCTACAGCGACGAACATACCGGCGATAAAAACAGATTCGGCGACTTTTCCCGTCCCTCTGTTAGTAGCCGTCTGGAAAGACTGACCCGGGGTATCGGAAAAGCAGTTGAGATTGAGGCAGTCATTCCAGTCGGCGTGACCGATAAGCGGAAGTCCGTGAGGTCCGAGGTTATTCGTAACGTGATCAAAGGAACGCTTCAAATGCTCCATCATCGGCGCTGTGACATTTTCGTCGTTGTCAAACGGGACCTCTTCGTCAAGAATAGAAAAATCCCCGGTCTCTTTGATATATGCGGAAACGCCGAAAATGAGCCAGAGCGGGTCGTCGTTAAATCCGATTCCGACGTCAGTATTCCCTTTCTTGGTCAGCGGCTGATACTGATGGTACGCGGAACCGTCCGCCATTTGTGTCGACGCGATATCGTAAAGTCGCTCTCTCGCTCTCTCGGGTATGAGGTGTACAAAGCCGAGCAGGTCCTGAGTAGAATCGCGGAAACCCATACCGCGGCCGATGCCGGACTCAAAGCCCGATGCGCTTCTCGACATATTGAACGTTACCATGCACTGGTACTGGTTCCAGATGTTGACCATTCTGTCGAGCTTTTCGTCATTACTCTTGACATTGTACGTCGAGAGAAGCTTTGTCCAGTATTCCCTCAAAGCTTCAAGCGCTTCTTCAAACTGCTCTTCTGTTTTGAACTTTGAAAGCAATTCTTTAGCAGGAGCTTTGTTGATTACGTCCTGAGATTCCCATTTCTGATCTTTCGGATTTTCGCAGTATCCGAGAGTGAAAATATATGACGCAGACTGTCCCGGTGCGATCTCCGCTTTTAAGTGGTGGGAACCTATCGGCGACCACCCGCTCGCAACGGAGTTACGGCTTCGATTTTCAAAGACCGCGTCGGGTCTGTCGAATCCGTTGTAAAGTCCGATAAAGCTCTCTCTGTCCGTATCAAAGCCTTCAATATCAGCATTTACGGAGAATACGGCATAATGATTTCGTCTTTCACGGTACTCGGTCTTATGATAGATCTCGGAGCCTGTTACCTCAACTTCACCGATAGAATAGTTTCTCTGAAAATTGGTCTGGTCGTCCCACGCGTTCCATAGACAGAATTCAACAAAAGAATAGAGGTCGATCGACTTAGTATTATGCGTTTTGTTTGTCAATTTTATCCGGTGTACTTCGCAGGCAGATCCGAGAGGGACCATAGACGTCTGCACGCAAATAAGTCCGTTTCTTTCGCCGGAAATGACCGAATATCCAAGTCCGTGACGGCATTCGTAGCGGTCGAGTTTCGCTTTGACCGGCATCCACCCGGCACACCAGACGTCTCCGCCGTCATTGATATAAAAATATCTGCCGCCCGCATCCGTCGGAACGTCGTTATATCTGTATCTCGTAATTCTGAGCAACCTTGCGTCGCGGTAAAAGCAATATCCGCCTGACGTATTGGAGATCAGTGAAAAGAAATCCTCGCTTCCAAGATAGTTTATCCACGGATACGGGGTGTCGGGACGTGTTATTACGTACTCCCTTGCAGTATCGTCAAAATAGCCGTACTTCATTTCAATCCCTTTCAAGTTGAATTGATTTGTAATATCTTAATACTTTTTTATTATAATCAAAAATATCAGTTAAATCAAGAAGGAAACAGAAAAACATTAAGATTGATTAAAATTGAACACAAAGAGCCGGGAACGCATAATGCGTTCCCGGCTCTTTGAAATATATTTTTGTATACCGTTAACCTGCTATCAGTCTCTTAAGTGCGGAAAGGTCTCTTGAATTTATTTTGCCGTCACCGTTTATATCGGCATTTGCTGTGATCACAACGTCTTTATCATCAAGGCTTGATGCTATGCACCTCTTCATTACCGCGATGTCTCTTGAATTCAATTTCCCGTCTCCGTTTACGTCGCCGGGATAAACCGGCTCGGTAGCGTTTTGGATCGTATACTCACCGCCTACGAAAAGCACGTCAACGTCGTCACCGTTACTGTTGATAACCGAACCCGGATCGTACGCAAAGCCGAAAGAATACGTGCCGTCAAGAGAAGAATCGTATGCGAGCTTGACCGTAAAGAGCGTTCCGTTCGCAGTGTTATCAGTAAAGTTTGAAGATTCAGCATAATAGTTTATCGCTTTGCGGTTTCCTATTTCGGTGCCGTCGAGTTCGAATATTGAACTTGCCCAAGAGCTGTCCGACACTTTGATCGCATTTTCGCTGATCAATACGTTGTCATTGCTGAACACAGTACCGTTTTCCGAAGAAACGAATGAAAACACCGGATCAAAATACAGATAGAACGAAGCGCCCCAGATACCGGGATTGTTCTTTATAACGACGGAGACGTCTACAGAGTTCAACCCGTTTTGATATTCTTCGGGAGATGAAACGACAAAATTGACAGCCGGGTCGTCAAGCGTATATATACCCTCTTCCAAAAGCTCACCGCAAACAGTACAGTGAACTGTTGTTGATCCGTTTGATCCCGCAGCGGCAATACTCGTCACTTTCCGGTTACCCGCCGAATGACCGGTCGCGGGAATTACCGTGTTTGAATATTGGTAACCGCACGCAGGGCAATAGATCCTTGTGTGTCCGCTTTCGGTGCAAGTCGGCTGCACGGTTTCCGTCACCGTATTGTGACCTTTCGCCGGTACTGCAGCTTCATCTTTATATCCGCAGACAGAACACGTCCTTGTCTTTACACCTTCAGTGGTACATCCAGGTTCAACAGTGACGGTCCAACCGCCGTACGAATGTGTTGTGCACGGATCGACAGCGTAAACCGACGGGACCGCACAAAGCATCAGAAGTACAGCGAGAAAGAGCGGGAATATTTTTATTTTTTTCATAGGGAACCTCCCGAGAATAAATAATCAAATCAGTTTTTCAGAGCTCCGGCGGATCGCCGGTTTCGGCTTCTATTTCTTTGATGATACACTCGTTGCCTTTGACGAGCCAAGTCTCATAAGAGCCGCAGTAAGGACATTTTTTGCCGTACGTTACAGTCTCGTATTCCTTACGGCAGCCGTCGCACCACGTAACCGCTTTAATGCACTCTATCACGAGTGTTGAATCGCAGAGTATCGGATGCTTCGCTTTGAAATAATCCCAGCAATCCGAAAACAGATCCGTCATAATACCGGACACCTCTCCGACTTCGAGAGTAACGCGGCCGATCTTTGTTATATTTTCTTCTTTTGCAGTCTCGTCGAGAGTCTTCGCGAGATGCAAAACGATACCCATTTCGTGCAAAATTTACTCCTTGCCGCAGCGCGTCACTTTTTAAGCGCTTCGCCGTTTTCCGAAGGCGTCTGTGTCTTCTTTTCCTTCTTGAACGGATTTGCGATCTTGAGCGCACGCTTAAGAGCGTATTTGCCGACCTTTCCGAGTTTATCCTCGGCGCGTATCATATCGGAAGCGTGAGGCAGATCGCGTGTCAGGTGGATCGCGTCGAACTGACATCTCGTCGTGCAGAGTCCGCATCCGATGCAGCGGTTGAGGTCGACGACTGAAACGCCGCATCCGAGACAGCGCACAGCTTCCGTCTTTACCTGTTCTTCGGTAAACGGAAGTCTCGTATCGTTGAAGGATGAACGAGGCGGCACGTCGGTATGACCGGGGATCTGACGCTTTGCTTCATCAAAGCTCTCTATCAATATATCGTCTTTGTCGAGCATCTTGAATTCTCTGAGGTCGCGTGCGATCGTAAGACTCTGCCCTTTGTGGACGAATCTGTGCATAGACTCGCTCGCTTTTTTACCGTCGGCTATCGCGTCAATAGCGAACGCCGCGCCGCGGTAAATATCTCCGCCGACAAATATATCGGGTTCGCCCGTCTGATATGTGACAGGATCTGCGACGACTGTTCCGTTTCGCTTAAGCTCGACTTTTGAGCCGTCAAGAAGATTGCCACACTCAGCGGATTGACCTACGGCGAGAAGCACGTTTGAGCATTCAACGGTCATAAGATCGTTCTCATCGTAGACCGGGGAGAATTTGTGATCTTTGTCGTAAACGCTTACGCAGCGTTTGAATACGATGCCGACTACTTTTCCGTCTTCAGATAAAATCTCTTTCGGTCCCCAGCCGTTATTGACAACGATGCCCTCTTCTTTTGCCTCGGCGACTTCGTCGTCAGCCGCGGGCATTTCTTCCGCGCTCTCAAGGCAAAGCATGGTCACTTTTCCGTCGGTTGAACGAAAAGCCGTTCTCGCGACGTCTACCGCGACGTTTCCTCCGCCGACGACCACGACGTCGCCGTCAAGTTTCACCGCGCCTTCAAGAGCAACGCGGCGAAGGAATTTGACGCCCGCCTCGACGCCTTTAGCATCTTCTCCGGGCACACCGACTCCGCGGCCGCCCTGAAGTCCGACTGCAAGATAGAACGCCTTGTATCCCTGATCGCGCAGCTGTTGGATCGTCACGTCTTTGCCGACTTCGACGCCGCACTTGAATTCCACACCCATCGCGTCAAGCACTGCAAGCTCCGCTTCGAGCACTGCCTTTTCAAGCCTGAAATTCGGGATGCCGTTCATCAGCATACCGCCGCGTTTTGCATCCTTTTCGAACACCGTGACGTCGTATCCGCGTGTACGCAGATAATACGCGCACGAAAGTCCCGCGGGGCCGGAACCGATGATAGCCATTTTATAATCGGGGCCCCACATTTTGCCCTCGTCGTTCTCGCAGACGGGGATAAAACGGTTTTTATCTTCGATCTCAAGATATGAGACGAACTTTTTGATCTCGTCGATCGCAAGAGGTTCGTCTATCGTCCCTCTCGTGCAGGCGTCCTCGCAGCGTCTGTTGCAGATCGCACCGCAGACCGCGGGAAGCGGATTGTCCTGCTTTATGAGCTCGAGCGCTTCGCGGTATCTTCCTTCGAGCGCCATTTTTATGTAACCCTGGATCGCGATATGAGCCGGGCAAGCGGTCTTGCAAGGCGCGGTGCCGCTGTCATATACGTTTATCTTCGCGTCTTCTCTGTACGACGGATTCCATTTATCGGCTCCCCAGCGGTGTGCGTCCGGAAGGACCGACAGAGGATATTCTATCTCACAGCCCTGTTTGTTGCAGAGCTTCTGACCGAGCTTAGCGGCTCCGACCGGGCAAACTTCAACACATTTGCCGCAAGCCACGCACTTTTCTTTTTCGACGTGTGCCCTGTAAGCGGAACGGCTCATGTTCGGGGTGTTGTAAAGCTGAGAAGTACGGATAGCGTTGCACACGCCCGGCGCGCAGTTGCAGATAGCCACGATCTTGTCTTCACCGTCGATATTTGTTATCTGGTGGACAAAGCCGTGATCTTCCGCCCTTTTCAGCACTTCAAGGGCTTCCTCGTAAGTGATATATCTGCCCATTCCGCGGTCGACACAGTACTCTGCCATATCGCCGACGCCCATGCAGAATTCTCCGTTTATCTCACCGGAGCCCTCACCGCGCATGGTCTGCTGTTTTCTGCAGGTACACTGTCCGACGGAATACTTATCGTATTTTTTAAGCCAGTGGCTGATATGTTCAACGTCGACCGATTCATTTATATGCTCTATCGCCTTTTCGATAGGAATGACGTGCATTCCGACGCCGGAACCTCCGAGCGGGATCATATTCGTCACGCCTTCGAGAGGCATCTGAGTCATAAGGTTGAAGAACGTCGCAAGCTCAGGATGTTCCTCTGTCAGCTTGTCGTTCATCATCATAAATTCTGCGGAGCCCGGAACGAATATCGGAACGTTATACTGGCGGTGTCCGTCTTCGTTCTCACGGTTCATTTCCACCATGCCGACCCAGCAGAGATGATCGACCATCTTCTGCGTGTCCTCAACGGACATCCCGTTCATTTCTGCAAGCTCTTCAACGGAATACGGAACCCTCGTCTTCTTGAAATTGAGAAGGAAAACGACTTCTTCTTTAGTCAGCACAGCGTCAAGCGCCCAGTATTCAGGATCATCCGTCTTCATGGTGTGAGTGTATTTCACAAGATATCGGTCGGTGATCATATTTCCGAGCTTTATGACGAGTTTTGCTTTTTCGGGATCGCTCGGGACGTAATTCTCCGACTGTCTGAAATCCCTCTCATTGGTCATTCTGTTTTTCTGTTCCTTCATCACTTATTCCCTTTCCATTCGTTGACTGCGTTCGTCAGCCATTCTTCCCATTCTTCAAAGCCCTCGCCGGTTTTTGAAGACAAACGAAAAATCTTGATATCGGGGTTAAGTTTCTTTGCGCGTTCTATACATTTATCATAATCAAAATCAAAAAATCTCGCAACGTCGGACTTGGAAATTATCAGCACGTCACTCTCTCTGAACATCAGAGGATATTTCAGCGGTTTGTCGTCTCCTTCGGGCGTGCTGAGGATCATTACTTTCTTCCCCGCTCCGGTGTCGAATTCGGCAGGACAGATCAAATTCCCCACGTTTTCAAGAAATACGAGATCTATTCCGTCGCAGCCCATCTCCTCAAGTCCTTCGCGCGTCATACCCGCGTCCATGTGGCACATACCGCCTGTATGCACTTGCAGAGCTTTGACGCCGAGTTTTTCTATTCTTTCCGCATCGACCGCGGAATCCACGTCGGCTTCAAGCACCGCGATGGTATAGGAATCCCTCAGATCAGCGATCGTATGTTCGAGCAGCGTCGTCTTTCCGGCTCCGGGAGACGACATCAGATTTATGAGAAGTGTGCCCTTCGCCTTCATCTCGGCGCGAAGCGCATCAGCGTCTCTGTCGTTTGAAGCGGTAACTGTTTCCTTAAGTTCGATAATTTTCATTTATATCACCGACCGTTATATACTTATTCAATTATAGTATATCATTAAAATAATAACTTTGCAAGTGCGATTTTCGGTAAAAAACACGAAAATCGATCAAATCCGGTGAATTTACAAAACGGCGCTGATGCGCCGTATGCGATTTCGGCAGAATAATCAATTATTATCTACCGCTCCGTCATCGGTACCCGAAAATCCTGTCTGGTCACTGCCGTGACTATTCCTCCGGATTTTTCGACCGCGGCCCTCACTTCTCTCGCTGTATCATCCGCCGGATGCGCTCGAGAAGTTCGTCCCCTTCAAGTCCTGTCTATATGCAAAATTCCGGAGACGCAAAAGCGTCTCCGGAATTATAGCCCGTGTGTTCATTCATAATTCAAATCAATTATCCGATGAATTCCGCGGCGATACGTTCACTCGTGTTACGATGATCAGTGACGTCTGTCGATCCCGCGCTCCTTATAAAACCGATCTTTAGCTGCGTACATCATCTCATCCGATTCTCTCAGCATATCTTCGATCGGCTTATTCTCGCCTGCGGAATAGCTGTAACCAACAGCGCAGTTGTATTTTGCTTCGCTGATGTTCTTCTCAACGCGTTCGATCAGGTGCATCATATCATCTT
This sequence comes from Clostridia bacterium, assembly GCA_017445115.1. The sequence continues at coordinate 10,133 of JAFSUU010000043.1, forward strand.
GCGTGGTTTTACGGCAAATGATAATAAACTCGTCTCCGCCTACCCTGTAACCGTACTGTCTGCTTTTCAGCGCCTTTCGGAAGCAAAGCCCCAGAGTGATCAGCGCTTCGTCACCGGCAGCGTGTCCCAAATTGTCATTGATAGCCTTAAGTCCGTTCATATCGATCGATATCAAAGCCGTGATCTCCTCGGAATTCTTCAGAATATCGGCTTGGTAAGCGTGTCGGTTGAGCAGGCCGGTAAGCGAGTCTATTTTCGTATGCTGCAGAATCTCAAAAACGTAGTATACAAATAGCGCTACGGCAATAGTCGGGCAGAAGATCGCAGAAAAATCGCTGCCGAATACGAACGGAAAAACCAGCCCTGAAAGCAGCGCTAAGCTGAGAAAGACAATAGGAACGATCTCCATCCCTTTCTTGTTGCTTCTCTTTATGAGAAGAAAAATCAAAGAAAAACTGTACAGCCCCGCCAGAACGAACGGCAAATAACCGAGAAAGCCGCGTGAAAAGCTGTTATCTGTTCCTATTTTGAAAACGATGCCGGTAAAGATCGAAACAAAATCAATTACAGCGAGTATGATCGAGGGAATGAATATATACCATGACTGCTTCTTTATCAGCGTATAGATGAGCTGAGATATGATAAACGGAGTCGCGCTGTAGCGGATAGCCATCAAAATGCCGCGAACGATCCACGGTGTCTCGAATTCGAACTCCACAAATACGACAAGAGAGAGCAAGAAAACACCAACGATCAAGACGTACATACGCTTGATTGTTTTTTTATCCAAAAAAACAGTTATATGCAGTGCTATCGCAAATGCTGTCAAAACAAGGATCAGCTCCCAGTTCTGCAATAAATACTCTTTTAACAAAGTATACTCCTCTCACAGTACCGTCGTCAGTTTGTCGTGATATGTCATAAATCTTCTTTAATAGTATATTTTATCACAAACACTTTCAAAAATCAAGATGACAGAATAATAACAATTCTGCTGATATCCGATAGATTGATCATTTATTTTCAGTGAATACTCTGTCACTGAAAAAAACAGATACCGCTCCGTCATCGGTGCCCGAAAATCCTGTCGGGTCACTGCCGTGACTGTTCCTCCGGATTCTTCGACCGCTGACCCTCGCTCCGCTCGCTGTATCATCCGCCGGATGCGCTCGAGGAGCTCGTCCCCTTCAAGTCCTTTCAAATCAAAATCCGGGCTGACGCTTTTGCGTCAGCCCGGATTTTGGTCGGAGTGTTCATAACGCAAGTGAATTTATTTTATGAAATCCGGTGCGATACACATTCCGATACCCGACCGATTCGCACATTCGACTTATCTGAAACAACCAAGTAAAAAAAAGAAAAAACGGAGGTTTCAGATTATGAAAGAATTAGAAAAGTATATTATTGACGAAAAGACCGGGCTGGAATATGAATTGGTGGGTGATTACTATTATCCCTGCCTGAAAGCACCGGAGGCACCAAAGGTCGGCAGATTCGGGATGATGTATCACGATTATCTGCGTAACCATAAGAAAGTTACATATTCGGGGCTTATGCTTTCAGGGAAACTTAAAGAGCATATCGAGGATATTGACCGTCAGGCAGAGGAAATGTTTTCTCAACTGGTGGACCGAATGAAGCAAGCCGAAGGCGTTACCGAACAGCTCAAAGCCACCGACCAGATGGAATGGGTGCGACGTATGAACTCCATCAGGGGCCGCGCCGAAGAGATCGTGAAAAGCGAGGTGTTGTTCGCATGACCATTCTTGAAAACCTTTGGTACGGCAACATTCGCCCAGTCGAACAGTTTGTTGAAGGTAATGCGGAATACAGGAGTTTGCTCCGCCTTGTAGGGAACAATCGAGAAAAGCTTGAGGCGACCCTATCTCACGAACAAGCCGAACTGTTCGAGAAATTCTACACCGCAGTAAACGAAATGCACTCCACAGCGGAGGTCGCGGCGTTCTCTTCCGGGTTTCGGCTCGGCGCACATCTTATGAACGAATCCGGCAAATAAAGACTCATAGCATCAAAAAATCGCGGCGGAGCAGAAATGCTTCGCCGCGATTTGCGTTATATATGATTTGCCTTATCTTTCAAATACTCTTTTCTTCTTGCCGATGAAGAGCGTCGCCGCAAGAGCGCACAGGGCGATGATCATAATCGCGATCCAGAGACCCATGTGGCTGGTGTCGCCGGTCTGCGGAGAAGTAGCGCTTCCGCTGTTTGCCGCCTTTACCGTAAGGTCTGTGTTGACCTCGCCGTTATCAAAGAGGACGGTTACGGTGTGCTCGCCGACGGAGAGTTTTTCCAGCGTTGCGGGCAGGAGCGTTACGATCGTGCTGCTCTTTGTGACAGTGTAATCAACGTCTTTTGTAAGGAACTGACCGTCGAGTTTAACGCCTGTGAAGTGGTCAAAGCTGTTGTCCTCGCCAGAATCCTTAACGGTGATGACAACGCCGTCTTCGCCGCCCTTTGTCCACTCATCTTTGCCGTTTCCGGAAAGACCGGTTACTTCCTTAACGGTATAATTAGGATCAATCGTTACTTCGACATAAACGGGAGTCGAATCGTTGTGGTTTTCATCCGCCACTACCTTGTACCATACAAAGTAGGTGCCGGTGTTGGTGGCTGCCGGAACGTCTGTGCTCCAGCCGTCTTCGGGCGCGGTTTGGGCGTCCTTGCCGAGTGCATACTGCATCTCGCCACCGGCTACTTCGCCGGTAACAGTGACAAGCGCTTTTTCCATTCCGTCGCAGGTCAGCTTGTTTGCGGTAACGGTGGCAGGAACAGAATCGGCCTTTGCGATCGTGAACTCTGCCGTTGCTGTGCCTCCGTTGTAGTTCGTCGTTGCAGCAACAGTAGCCTTGACTGTGTAATTGCCCGCATTCGTCGGAACGGTAGCGCTGAAACTATCGCTGTCCTTCGTTGCGTATGTATAGGTCACCGCGCCGTTACCTGTATTACCTGAAACAGAAGGTGCATTTGCTTCCTGACCGTAGGTCCAGCCTTCGATTGAAACGGTCGGCGCAATGTCTGCCTTTGCTACCGTGAACTTCCAGCTTGAATCATACAGAACAGCAGAAGTTGCATTGTAG
>JAFSUU010000044.1 GCA_017445115.1 Clostridia bacterium
AACTTGTGGACAAGTCGGCCACAAGTCCAGAGACGATGTTTCCGATACCGACAGCGGCAGACAGGTACAGAGGTATATCAATCTCACTAACCTCATCCCCGAACTGCTTGATATGATGGACGAAAATAAGATCGCGTTCTCCGTCGGTGTCGAACTGTCCTTCCTTGACGACGAGCGTCAGTACGATGTTCTGAACGCCTGCGAACTCAACGACAACACGCCGTCCTACGCGCAAGCCGTCCGTATGCACAAAGCGTACGGCGCGGGCGAACTTACGCGGGATGATATCGACGCGATCATGTGCGAAGAGAAAGCAAATCAGCGCGAAACGGTGAAAATACCCGCCGACAAACTGAAAGGCAAAATTCCAAGCGGCTATATCGGTCAACAGCGGCAGGACTATATTCTGAAAGCCTGCGACCATTATTACCGCTTTTTGCAGCGTCAGCGTAATGCCAGATAAGGGAGGTGAAACGAATGAAGATAGGAAGAAAGCAAACTATCGGAAACATCCAATTTATCGTTGAATCCAATTTCAAAAATGGCGACGCCAAAAGCGCGAAGGAAAGATTATCGGAGATCATGATCCGCAAAGCAAGCGAAGCTCTGCGTTATTTGAATCAAGCAAAGGCGGCGGAAGCACAGAAATGAGCCACACATTTAACAAAACAACGTCAGTCGATATAATAGAGTTGACTCTGTTTGACTGACCGAAAGGAGGATTTATGAATCAGTCAACAAAAACAGCAAATTCATTTTTAACAGAGCAAAAAACAGCTGCCATATACTGCAGATTATCACGTGACGACGAGGTGGATGGCGAAAGCAACAGTATTTCAAATCAGAAGAAAATACTGCAAAAGGTCACAGAGGACTACGGGTATTCCAGAACGAAGATCTATGTTGACGATGGTATCACGGGCTGGACGTTCGACCGTCCCGGGTTTCGGGCGATGGAACAGGATATACTGGACGGCGAGATTGACGCGGTATTCGTGAAGGATATGTCGCGTCTCGGTCGTAATTATCTGCAATGCGGGTATTACACGGAGCATTTCTTCCCGGACAATGATATTCGGTTTGTCGCTGTCAACGATAACGTAGACAGCAACAAGGGCGAAAATGAGTTGGCTCCTGTAAAAAACCTCTTCAACGAGTGGTTTATCCGTGATACGAGCCTTAAGATCCGGGCGTCGCATCGAATCAAAGGCAAATCGGGAGAGCCGCTTTCCAAACCGCCTTACGGTTATATGAAAGATCCCGAAAACAAAAAGCATTGGTTAATTGACGAGGAAGCCGCGGAGGTAGTCAGGAACATTTACAAAATGTATCTTGACGGACGCGGAACCGAGCAGATTGCTGGTTATCTGGAACAGCAGATGATTCTGACGCCAAACGCCTATGCAAAAGAAAAGGGGTTCAAAGTCAGCGGGATTATATCCAAAGATAAGTATAGTTGGAGAAGCTCGACCGTTTCGAAGATCCTTGCTCAGGAAGAGTACTGCGGCGATATCATCAATTTCAAGACCTACTCGAAATCCTACAAGAACAAAAAGCGTCGGCAGAACGAAAAAGAAAACTGGGCAGTCTTCGAGAATGTGAACGATCCGATCATCGACCGGGAAACATTTGAAAAGGTGCAGCAGAAACGCGGAAAGGTTCACAATAAAAAGCGGAAGGATTCGGAGCATAATATGTTTTCGGGA
>JAFSUU010000045.1 GCA_017445115.1 Clostridia bacterium
CGCGAAGATATACGACATACCGATATCCGAGATCGACGATTTCCCGGATCATCCGTATCGAGTTCTCGACGACGAGGATATGCTGTCCCTTATGGACAGTATAAGCGAGAGGGGAGTCATCACTCCCGCTATGGTCAGAAAAAAAGACGACGGCAGATATGAAATGATCTCGGGGCATAGGCGAAAGCGCGCGTGCGAACGGCTCGGGATGGAAACGCTTCGGTGCGAGGTCGTTGAAGTAAGCCGTGACGAGGCGATTATCCTGATGGTCGACAGCAACAGTCAGCGAACGGAGATCGCCCCGTGCGATAAAGGAAGAGCGTATAAAATGAAGCTCGAAGCCATAAAAAGGCAGGGCGAGCGAACCGATTTAACTTGTCGACCGGTGGGCGACAAGTCAGATGACAGACGGTCCGGAGAAATAGTCGGTGATTTGACCGGTGACAGCGAAAGGACAGTTCAAAGATATATCCGTCTAACGTATCTCGTCCCCGAATTACAGGATTTCGTTGACGAAGGAAAGATAAAAATGCGCCCCGCCGTCGAGTTGTCGTATCTCGACGAGGAAACACAGCGGGACGTCGTTGACCGAATCGACGAGACGGAAGCGTTTCCGTCGCACGATCAGGCGATCCGCATCCGTAAAGCGTTTGATGAAGGAGAGATAAGCTATGACGTAGTATCCGAGATTATGGCTGAGGACAAGCCGAATCAAAGGCCGAAGTACAAGTTTTCATTCGAGCGTCTGAAGCCGCTCATCCCGAAGGGATACGCGGACGCGCAGGCGGAGGAGTACGTAATAAAGGCGCTCGAGTTCTACAAACGGTATCTGTTGAAACAACGTGATCAGGCAAGGTGAAATAAAGAGGTGCGCACAGGCTGAGACGAGAGTTTCGGTCTTCTTTTTTTGCCCTGCCGCGGCGCTTTCATATCAATTCTGAAAGAAAGGAGGTAAAAAGACCGCATGGAATTCAATGTTAAGGTTCGCAAGATCATCGAAAACGGCAAGCCGCTCAAGGCGACCTGCTCCGTTACGCTGGACGATATGTTCACCGTTCACGGAGTCAAGGTGATCAGGACTGAAAAAGGAAGCTTCATCGCTATGCCTCACGAGCTCTACAAAGACTCGGAAGGCAACGAACAGCGCAGAGACGTTTTCCACCCCATCACTTCCGATGCGCGCCGCGCTATGGAAGACGCGGTGCTTTCGGCATACGAGGCGAGACTTGCCGAGGAAGCCGAAAAGAACGCAGACGACGAACAGGCGTAAGAAATTACTCCAACCCCCAAAAACAAACAAAACCAAAACAAAAAAAGAAAGAAAGAGGTAAAAAACTATGAGAAAACTTTTCAACAAAATCAAGGATAAGGCCAACACCGCTGTGTTCCGTGCAAAGAGCTTCATCGAGGACAAAAGAGCCGAGGGCTACGTAGATTCCGGCGTCAAGATCCTGATCGCGGTCGTTATCGGCGCGCTCCTGCTCGCCGGTCTGTACGCGCTGTTCAACAGCACGATCATGCCGACTGTCACGTCGAAGATCACCAAGCTCTTCAAGTATAACGGCAACTGATAAAACAGTTTCTAAACAGGTCAAAGACCGGGGCGGAGAAAAAACTCCGCCCCGGATCACTTAAAATCACAGGAGGTTTGAATGAAAAAGATCATTGCCATTTTGCTCGCCGCCTTAACGCCGGCGCTTTTTCTCACGGGATGCGCGTATGAAGATCTCAGCGTAAAGCTGAACAAGGACGGGACCGGAAGCGTCTCTACCACGATAGGTGTGAGGAAAGATCTCGTCGAGGAACTGATGAGCGGTCGCAATCCCTTTGACGGTAAGGAAACCGAAGAGGTCGAGATCGACGGC
>JAFSUU010000046.1 GCA_017445115.1 Clostridia bacterium
ATCGTTTAGCTTTGGCTTTTCGTATACAATATCTCTGTTCGCCTTGAAACTTCCCGGGAGAAGTTTCGAGGGGGTGAAGGGGGAGCATTTTCAAAGGCTCCCCCTTGATCTTCCCGAAAGTTTTTGAAAAGGGTGCGGGGAGAACTTTTTGCAAAAAGTTCTCCCCGCGATCAATCATTCAATTATTAAATCATTCTTCCAGCTTTATCTTTTTCTTCTTGTTGTGCTTGTAGACGTTCACGACGACAATCGCGGCGACGCAGGCGACGATGAAGATGATCACAGTCGCGGGATTCGAGTTGCCGCTCGACATAATGTCCGTCCAGTGCTCGTCGAGAAGCTTCGACCCCTGATCGGAGAGCGCGTGGTAGACCTCGCCTTTCTCCTTGACCTCATCGTCGGGATAGGAGACGGACGTCTGCGTGTCCTCGTCGAGGTACTCGAAAGCCTCGGTGTGCGGCGTCGAATAGCAGGTGTACTCAACGTTCGCGAGTGCGACTTTCGTCTCGCACATAAAGTTGATGTACATCTCCGCCGCCTCTTTGTTCTGCGCGCCTTTCGGGATGCACATAGCGTCGGTGTAAATGTTTGTGCCCTCTCTCGGAACAACGAAGCCGAGGTCGGGATTGTCTTCCATCATCGTGATCGCATCACCCGCGTAGTAGACCGCGAGCGCCGCCTCGCCGCCGCCCATCTTGTCAAAGACTTCGTCGGCGACGTACGCCTGCACGAGCGGCTTCTGCTCCTTCAGCAGCTCCGCCGCCGCCGCAAGCTCGTCCGGATCCTCCGAGTTGTACGAGTAACCGAGCTTCTTCTCCGCGATGCCGAACGCGTCGCGCGGGCTCGAGAACATCAGTATGCTTCCCATATACTTGGGATCCCACAGAATGTCCCAGGTCTCAAGGTCGTCATTCTCGTCGATCAGCTTCGAGTTGTAGATGATGCCGACGACGCCCCACATAGACGGCACGGAGTATTCCCCGTCCGGATCGTAGGACGAATCTATCGTATCGTCAATATATTCGGCGTTCGGTATGTTGCCGAAGTCGAGCTTTTCAAGCATCCCCTCGTTGATCATTCTCGAGATCATATAGTCCGACGGGATTATGATGTCGTAGTGCGTTCCGCCGCCTTTGAGCTTCGCGTAAAGCTCCTCGTTCGTGGCGAAGGTGGAGTAGTTCACGTTGATCCCCGTCAGCTTTTCGAACTCGGCGTTCGTGTCGAATTCGCCGTCGCCTTCGTCGACCGCGATATACTCGCCCCAGTTGTAGACGTTGATCGTTATTCCGCGGCCTCTGAACTTGTCCCAGTCGACGCTGTCGGAGTACTCGAGCTCGATCTCCTCGTCCTCATCCCCTTCGTCACCCTCTTCGACCTCAACGTCCGGAGGAGTCGGGTTTTTCCAGGTGTAGAAATAGAACGCAACGGCGCCGAGCACTACCATAAAAGCTATCATGAGAGCTATAGTCTTCTTCATACCATATCCCTCCTGCGCAGCTTCCCGAGCTTGATATCGTTCTTCATACGGCGGGAATCGACCACGTTCATAATGATAAGAACAGTGAGGACTATGAGGAAGATTATCGTCGAGAGAGCGTTGATCTCCGGCGAGACCTTACGTCTCGTCATCGAATAAATCGTGACGGAAAGGTTCTGGGAATCCGCGCCGTGCGTGAAGTAGCTGATGACGAAGTCGTCGATCGAGTAGGTAATACTCATGAGGAATCCTGTCAGCACGCCCGGCATTATCTCCGGAAGGACGACCTTGCCGAAGACGCCGCGCTGGTTGCAGCCGAGGTCCATCGCCGCCTCGCAGAGAGACATATCCATCTGCCGCAGCTTCGGAAGAACGTTCAGTATCACGTACGGCACGCAGAACGCGATGTGCGACATTATGAGCGTGAAGAGGCTCATCTGCATACCCGCGAACACGAACAGAAGCATCAGCGATACGCCGGTGACGATCTCCGGGTTCAGAAGCGGGAGATAGGTAAAATACATTATGAGTCCGCGCGTCTTTTTCTTCATGTTGAAGATGCCGATCGCGGCGGAGGTGCCGAGCACCGTGGAAACGAGAGACGCGATCAGCGCGACGATGATCGTGACGCCGAGGCTGTTTATTATCGTTTCATTGTGGAAAAGCTTTGCATACCAGTCGAGAGTAAAGCCCGTCCAGACCGTTCTGCTCTTTGAAGAGTTGAACGAAAAGACTGCCATGACGGCGATCGGTGAGTAGAGGAAGAAGAACACGATCGCCATATAGATCCTTGATACGTGACGTCTCGCCTTCATACGATCACCCCCTCGATCTCCTCGTCGTCAAGCGAATTCGTGATACTCATGCAGACGAGTATGAATACCATCAGTACGAGGGAAATTGCAGAGCCGAGATGCGGATTGTACGACGCGCCGAGGAACTGCAGGTCGATAAGGTCGCCTATCAGCATATTCGTGCCGCCGCCGAGCATCTTGGAAATGATGAACGTCGAGACCGCGGGAACGAATACCATCGAGACGCCGGTGACGATGCCGGGCGTCGAGAGCGGAAGGACCACCCTCTTGAAAATGCTCGGCGAGCCCGCCCCGAGGTCGCGCGCCGCTTCGATGGTCCTGTTGTCGATCTTGACCATGATCGAATAGAGCGGCAGGATCATGAACGGCAGATAGTTGTATACCATGCCGAGGACGACCGCGCCTTGCGTGTTGATGAACTGGAACGGACCGAGCCCCACGAGCCCGAGAAGTTTGTTCAGAAGTCCGTTGTTCTCAAGAATGGTCATCCAGGCGTAAGTTCTGAGCAGGAAGTTTATCCACATCGGCAGGATCATCAGAAAGATCATCATCTTCTGTTTCGAGACTTTTATCCTCGATATGATATATGCCGCGGGATAACCCAGCAAAAGACATATGAGCGTTGCGATGAGCGCAAGCCAGATAGAGTTGATGAGGGTGGGCATATAAGTGCTTACGGCGAGAAGATTGTCCCACGTGAAGACCGTCTCCTGCGGGATCAGGTCGTCCGGGATCTCGGCGTCCTCTCCGTACTCCTCATAGTAACTCTCTTTGATACTTTCGATCTCTTCCTCACTGAGACGGTGACCGTCGACCGGATCGACGGCGACCTTTGTGGTGCACGCAAAAACTGCGATCAAAATTAGAGGAACGATGATGAAAATAGCCATCCATATTAAATATGGAAACGCCAGAAATTTTGTTTTTTTGTTCAACTATTGCTCCGTTTCCCCGCCGGATTGGAATGGTTCGGGATCTCTCCCGGGCAGCGACGATACGACGGATACGCCGATGCCCCGTACTCTTCGCGTCCATTTTGATCTTACACCATCTCTGACGCGGAAAGCAAAGTCTTTTGCAAATTTCAGCGAAAAATATCGCAAATTAAATTGTAACAGAATACTTCACCTATTGCAATAGTTATTTTTAATATTTTTTTAAATAATATTTCAGAAAGATTTTGTTTGAAAAGTTATGCGGGGAAAATGATGCGGGGAATCTTTTTGAAAAAAGTTTCCCCAACCCCCTTCAAAAACTTAAGGAAAAGTTTTTGAAGACTACAGCGGGTTAGTGCACAAAAATCAAAGCCGAGCGGAGGTGACCCTTTTGAGCCTCCCTCCCGGAGGGAGGCTAATATGGCGCCCCCGGTACGGATCAGGATGACAGTAAGGGGAGTTTACTAACAAAGTTTTAGTAAGCAAATACTCTATAAGGGAACAAACAAGTCTGTCATCCTCGAGCGAAGTGAAACGCAGCGAAGGATCTCCTCGGCACAGAGTATCATTTTGCTAAGGAGATCCCTCGGCTGTTGCCTCAGGATGACAAACCTATTTGTTTACTTACAGAGATACAGTACACGAAAAGCCAAAGACAAACAAAACTGTCATCCTGAGGCGTAATTGTTTGCAATTCGCCGAAGGATCCACCGACTGACGGCACGAGAGTATATACCCAAGAACCGTTCATACAAAGATCCTTCTCCTCGCGAGCCACTTTACAGTGTCTCCCGTTACGGATCAGGATGACACGTTTGATCGTTTAGCTTTGGCTTTTCGTATACAATATCTCTGTTCGCCTTGAAACGTCCCGGGAGAAGTTTCGAGGGGGTGAAGGGGGAGCATTTTCAAAGGCTCCCCCTTGATCTTCCCGAAAGTTTTTGAAAAGGGTGCGGGGAATCTTTTTGAAAAAAGTTTCCCCGCATCAATTCTTATTCTTTTTTTCTTAACATTCATTCGTTTGCCGCGCGATTATCTTGTTACCGTATAATTCCCCGCGAGAAGTTTTTTCATAGCGGAAATATCGCTGGAATTGTTCCTGTCGTTGC
>JAFSUU010000047.1 GCA_017445115.1 Clostridia bacterium
ACGTCGCCGTCGCCGAGCGCGGCGAGCAGTTCCTCTTTGCTTGTATTTTCGATTTTTGCAAGGCGGGTAAAACTCCAGGAGTTTTCGTCATAGTATATGGTAATCTGATTACCCTGATAGAGAATGATATCCCCGGGCACGGTCGTTATGCTCTCGTCGTTTCGCGGAAGCCCCCACGGAAGAGAGCCGACCTTTTCAAAATTGCCGTAGTCGTGCATATCTATCGTGACCGGCCCGGAATTCAGTTTTTCGATCAGCGCTTTTGCCGACGAATTGTCTTCAAGGTTTGCATAGAATAGCTTTTCCCCGACTTCGATCACAAGCACGCAGGTATTTCTTACAGGTTTTGTATTTTCGTCTTTCACAATATCTCCTGTCCAATCTATTATTCCGCCGAATTCATATACGTGCGTATATCCTATATCGAACAGCTTCTGCGCTGCCTCTTTGCTTCTTCTGCCGCTGCGGCAGTAGACGAGGATTATCTGATCGAGATCCGGCAATTCTTCCGGCTTTCCGGTTCCTATACTTTCGTTCGGTATTAGGATTGCTCCCGGAATGTGTCCTTCGTCGTACTCGTCCTGACGGCGGACGTCGACGATTACGTGTCCGTCATCGCGTTTCATCATCTCTTTGGCTTCGTCCTGAGATATCTGCGTATATGATCCCGGGTTTGACGTTGTTTCCTCCGGTGAATCGGATGACTGACCGTCTTTCAGCAAAAACAAGTCTCCGTCTTCAACATTAACGTACATGAATTTGCTTGATCCCTCAGCTATGAACGAAAGGCTGCCGTCTTTTACGGCGAACCTGAACACGTTGTCATATCCGCTCGTTTCGGTCAGTGTAACGATACCGTTTTCTTCAATCCATGTTCCCATGCCTATATAACTGCTGAGAAAACCGGCGTAATACTGATACTTTCCGTCTTTTTGCAGGGTAATGGTGAAGTCTCCTCCGAAGCCTGGTTTCTCCCAGACGAAAGATTTACCGCTGATATCCATATTCGTTTTACTGTCGCCTCCGTTTCCGCCCTCGCACGCGCAAAGAATTATAACGATTGAAAGCAGTAATAACAGTACGGTTAATACTTTTTTCATCTGAGCCTCGCTTTCACTCCGTTTCTTTTTTGGACAAAGGTACAGTTTTGTCTAATCTGCGTTAAAAAGGTAAATCATCGTCTTTATCTTCTTTCGGTTTGTCCAGTGCGTCATATGCTTTGGTAACAAATTTGGCGTACTCATCCTTTACTTCATTGGGATATTTGATTCTTACGAGTCCTCCAAAGCCGACGATCCAGGAGAAGAAAACGGTGTTTACAGCAACCTCAACGTCGGCACGGAAGTTCTCCATGTCATATGCGTAGGTAACGACATTCTCTCCGAACCGATCAATGATCGCATCCATTAGCGAGTTGTCGCATATCAGTTCAACCGTTCGGCGCTCGGAACTGAACATGTGATACATCGTATTCAGATAACGGTCGAGGTCAAAGCCTTTCGGCATAGGCAGCGCATCCTCTTCCAGTATTTTCGGATTTGCGGCGATGCGGTCAACACGGTAATTCATGACCTTGTTGTACTTTTCGTACCATCCGACTATGTAATAGAAGTCGCCGTTCCAAGCCAGGCGCCATGGACTGAACTTGTACCAGTAGCCGTCGAAGCGCAGTTTGCGTTCCTTTTTCACGTTGTACTCGAAATACTGGAAGGAGATCTGCTTCTTCTGTGTGATCGCCTCGTTGACAACATCAACGATGCCCATGACCTTCTTGTTGCTGCCCTTAATCCGGTGCTCGAC
>JAFSUU010000048.1 GCA_017445115.1 Clostridia bacterium
GGCCGAGGCGCTCGGCGCCAAGCTGATGCGGCACGACGCCGCGTGGCGTGCGCCGGACAAAAACCCCGAGCTGACCTTTGACGACGTGCTGCCGACGCTCGCGGCAGGCTGCCGCGCCGTCACCGAATATGCAGCCGAAAAAGGCATTCGCACCATGACCGAAAACCACGGCCGCTTCGCACAGGGCTCCGAGCGGATGATCCGCCTTGTAAAGGCGGTGGATCACCCGAACTACGGCATTTTGATCGACATGGGCAACGTCACCGGCATCGATGAACATCCGCTGTCCGCCGTCAAGGCGATGCTCCCCTATGCGTTCCATGTGCACTGCAAGGATTTCTTCATCCTGCCGGGCACGGCCGATCCCGGCGCAGGCTACAACCTCACCGAGCACGGCAACTACACCCGTCCCACCATCGTCGGGCATGGCAACGTGGATGTGAAAGCCTGCATCAAAGCCGTCAAAGAGTCCGGCTACCAAGGCGCGATGATGCTCGAATTCGAGGGCATGGAAGAACCGCTCGAGGCGGTCCGCATCGGCCACGACAATATGCGTCGGTATTGGGAAGAAGCTTGACGCTTCCCTTCGTATAACAACCGTATTTCGAGAAGGAGGACACACAAGTATGAAAGCAAGACATTTGCTGGCCGTCATAGCGGCGCTTGCGCTGCTGATGACCGCCGTCTTCTCCGTGATGGGGACCGCCTCGGTCGCCGTCGCCGAAGACGACACCTACAATTTCCTGAAGCAAGAATACATCGCCGAGGGCGAAGAAAACGTCACCATCAATGAGGATGGCACCTGGACCGCCACCGGCAACTTTGCGCTGGCTCCCAATGTCACCATCGACTACACGACCTTCAAGTATATCTTCCAGTTCTTCACCACCACCGGCCCGGTCAAGATCACGTTGCTCGACCGCGATCCGAACGAAAACGGCTACGGCGATCACTGGATCGGTCTTTACGACAACTTTGTCGGCGACCAGTATTATCCGGTCGGCACATATGAGCGCATCGACAGCATCGAGGGCATCTACAACTGGAACATCCAGTACAGCGGCTGGAAGAACAAGGGAAACGCGACCATCCGCGCGATCTATTTTGAGTTTGAGAACCTGCCCTCCACCATCACGCTGACCAACTTCCGCATCAGCGGCAAGCCGTATGTGGAGACCACCACCACCGCGCCCACGCAGCCGCGCTACACCTGGGATTCCTCCAAAAACCTGACTCCTTTTGACGCGAGCGCGTGGAAAAACATCGGCGCGGGCGATTCGGATATCACCGTGAACGTCAGCAACAATGTGCTGGTGTTCGGCAACACGAACGGTCAATGGCCGTGCGCGTATGTCGACTATACCGACCCGCTGGTCGTCTCCCCCGCCGACACCGCGATCGAATACGACGTGGCGGCGATCGGGGAAAGCAACATCTATCTGTTCTTCGGCGAGGCCACCCCGCTGCACTATCAAAACGGTTGCTACCTCAGCCTCAACAAAGCGATTGCGGGCACCACAGCGGACTTCACCGGCAGCTACAGCGGCACGCTGTATTTTGAAGACCTCACCTTCCCCGAGGGCGCGCTGGATCAAAATGGCAACGTCGTCATCACCGGCATCAAAGTGTTTGCGATCAGCGGCGAAGCGAGCAGCGACGTCGTGCGCATCAACAAGATGAACATGCTGTACAACAAAGACAGCAGTCAGTCGTCCGCCACCACCGCGGCCACCACGACCACTGTGGCCACCCTTCCCACCACGACCAACACCACCGATACCACCACGACCACCGCGACCCAGCCGGTCGTTGTCGGCCCGGATGATTTCCTCAAAGAGGAATACATCGCCGAAAATCCCGAAAATGTGCAGGTCAACGCGGACGGCAGCTGGACAGTCTCCGGTAACTTTGCCTTGGCACCAAACTTCGCGTTTGATTACACCAAGACCGTGAACATCATCCAGAAATTTACCTCCGACGTGCCGGTCAAGATCACCCTGCTCGACCGCGATCCCAATGGCATCTACGAAGACCACTGGATCGGGCTTTATGACAACTTCGTCGGCCCCGAATACTATCCGGCGGGCACCTATGACCGCGCCGATAACCTCTCCGGCATCTGGACGTGGAACGTCAAAAACAGCAACTGGGGCAACACCGGCACGGCGACCGTGCGCGCGATCTATTTTGAGTTCCAGGGCACTCCGAACGCGACCATTCAGACGCTGAAGCTGGCCGTCCCCGCCCCGACCACCACGACCACCGTAGCCACGACGACCACCACCATCGCCACCACCACGCAGCCCACCCAGCCGCGGTATGAGTGGGATTACACCTTTGCTCTCGCGCCGCTGGATGCGAACGCATGGAGCGGTGAAGCGGTACAGGGTTCCGGCATCATCGTGTCGGTTTCGGACGGTGCGCTCGTGTTCGGCAACACCGCCGGCAACTGGCCGGACGGCTATGTCACCTATGATCGTCCGTTTTTTGTGAACGCAAAAGACACCGCGATTGCTTACGATGTGGAAGCCAAAGGCGAAATGGCGATTGTGCTGTTCTTCGGCGACGCCACCCCGACCAGCTATGACAACGGCTGCTATATCCGCCTCAACGCCGCGATCGCCGGTTCCGACGCCGACTTCACCGGTGCGCACGAAGGCACGATCTATTTTGAGGATCTGAACCTCCCGGCAGGCGCGGTCGACGAATTCGGCAACGTCAAGATCACCGGCATCAAGGTGTTTGCGATCGGCGCGGCAGCGAACAACATCGCGCAGATCAACCGTCTCGACCTGCTCTATAACGGCGCGGTCACCACCACGACGGAAGCTCCGACCACAACCGCCACCATGGCCACCACGACTACCACCGTCGTCACCACAACCACCGAACCGGCCACCACCACGACCTCCAACCCGGTGTTTGATAATGGCGATCTCGATTGCAGCGGCAATATCAACATGGAGGATGCATTCACCCTCTATCGCGCGGTCAGCGGTCAAACCGAACTGACACCCGATCAGGAAGTGCTCGCCGATATGGACGGCAACGGCGTCATCAACATCGCCGACGCCTATAGACTGTATCGTATGGCGTCCGGCCTGGCATGATCCATTCTTTCTCCATCTCTCGTCCCCCGCGGAATACCGCGGGGGACGTTTTTTGATGCGCGCTTTTTGTTCAATTTGTTTATATAATCTGCTCTGTTTTCACAATGGACTAGCTTTTTGGTTATATAGATTGTATACTTATCCTTGTGTAGAAATCGTTGTTTCTATATGTTCAAATCCCATACTATATTTTTAAGGAGGACACACACTATGAAAGCAAGACATTTGCTGGCGGTTGTTTCGGCTCTCGCGCTGCTGATGACGGCGTTCTTCACCGTGGCCGGTCTCACCTCTGTGGCGGCAACCGAAGAAGAGCTCGACTTCCTGCAGGAAGCGTACATCGCAGAAGGCGCTGAAAACATCCAGATCGAAGAAGACGGCACCTGGACGGTTACCGGCAACTTTGCTCTGGCGCCGAACACCACCATCGACTACATGACCCAAAAGTACATCTTCCAGTATTTCACCAGCGACGTGCCGGTGAAGATCACCGTTCTTGACCGCGATCCGCAGTGGGTATCCGGCGATACGCCGGTTGGTTACGGCCAGCACTGGATCGGGCTCTATGACAACTGGGTCGGCCCGGAGTATTTCCCGGCTGGCACCTATGAGCGCTGCGACAATTTCAGCGGCATCTACACTTGGAACAAGTGGAATCCGGAAGGCAAAGCGACCATCCGCGCGATCTACTTTGAATTCCAGGGCGCCCCGACGGCGACCTTCAAAGACATTCGCATCAGCGAATTCCAGGATCCGAAGACCACTACCACCGCTCCGACCGAAGCGCGCTATGAGTGGGATTCCTGCGCATCCCTCGTGCCGGCGAATGTCGACGCTTGGACCAGCATCCCCGCGGGCGACAACTCCAATGTGACCGTCACCGTCGACGACAGCACGGTCATCTTCGGCAACGACAACGGTGCCTGGCCGGCGGCTTACACGGTGTATGACGCGCCGTTTGTTGTCTCCCCCGACGACACCGCGATCGAATATGACATCGTGGCGCGCGGCGACACGAACATCTATCTGTTCTTCGGCAACTCGACCCCGACCGAAGGCAACTATCAGGCGGATCAATACTACAGCCTGACCGATGGCGATAAGGGCGGCAAGCTCTCCGGCACCATCTATTTTGAAGACCTCGAGCTGCCAGCCGGCGCGTTCGATGAGAGCGGCAACGTGGTCATCTCCAGCATCAAGATCTTCGTGGTCGGCGATGCGGCCGCGAACCTCGTGCAGATCAACAAGCTGAACCTCCTCTATAACGCGATTGAGGAAGTCACCACCACGACCGGTGAAGATATCACCACCACGACCGAAGGCCCGGTTCCCACCATCATGGGCGACTTCGACGGCAACAGCATTGTCAACATGGCGGACGCGTTCACCCTCTATCGTGCGGCGAGCGGCCAGATCAACCTGTCCGACGCGCAGACGGCGGTTGCGGATATGGACGGCAACGGCATCATCAACATCGCGGATGCGTTTGCTCTCTATCGCTCGGTGTCCGGTTCGTAATGATTGTTTGATCTTCCCGATCCCCCGCAGATCCTGCGGGGGATCTTCTTATTCCCTACCTAATTATATTTTTGTTCACTTTGTTCATGCAATCTGCTCTTTTTGCGAGTGGGACTAGCTTTTTATGCGTGGGATTTTGTATACTAAAAATAAGGTATATAAAATCCCAAAGGAGGTCATTCCTTATGGTACATGCAAAACATCTCGTAGCCGTCATGGCGGCTTTGGCGCTGCTGATGACGGCGATCTTCTCCGTCGTCGGCACCGTGTCGGTCGCGGAAAACGCCTTTGAGCTGGATTTTCTGGATGAAACCACCATCGCCGAAGGCTCCGAAAACGTGACCGTCAATGGAGACGGTTCCTGGTCGGTCACCGGCAACTTTGCTTTAGCGCCGAATCTGGAATTCGACTACACCAAAACCGTCAACATCGTGCAGAAATTCACCTCCGACGTGCCGGTGAAGATCACCCTGCTCGATCGCGACCCCGACGGCGTTTACGGCGACCACTGGATCGGGCTTTACGACAACTTTGTCGGCCCCGAATATTATCCGGCGGGCAGTTACGATCGCACCGATAACCTCTCCGGCATCTGGACGTGGAATGTGAAAAACAGCGGCTGGAAGAACAGCGGCAAAGCGACCGTGCGCGCGATCTATGTCGAGTTCCAGGGCAATCCGACGGCAACCTTCAACGACCTGCGCCTCTATACCCCCGCCACGACCACCACAACGCCCGCGCCTACCACCACAACAACGGCGCCCACCCAGCCGCGCTACACCTGGGAAAACACCGCGTCGCTCATCCCGCTCGACACGTCCAAGTGGTCGAACATCCCGGTCGGCGGTTCCGATATCATCGTGACGACATCCGGCAATTCCCTCATCTTCGGCAACACGGCAGGCAACTGGCCGTCAGCCTACACGATCTATGACAAGAAATTCGTCGTGACACAGGCCAAAACCGCGATCGAATACGATTTTGTTGCAACAGGCGAAACCAACATCTACCTGTTCTTCGGCGATTCCATTCCGGTGGAAGGTTCTTGGCAGAACGATCAGTTCTACAGCCTCACGGGTGGCGACGTTTCCGGCACGCGCAGCGGCACGATCTATTTGGAGGACATCAACCTGCCGGCGGGCGCGTTTGACGAAAACGGCAACGTGGTCATCTCCAGCATCAAGATCTTCGCGATCGGCGGCGCCTCGAACAACCTCGTGCAAGTCAACAAACTGAACCTGCTGTATGACACAGTGGAAATTGCCACCACCACGACCGAAGCGCCGACCACCACCGAACCGGCCACAACCACAACTGAGCCGACGACCGCCACGACCGAAGCGCCAACCACGACAACCAATCCGGCGCCCGTTATGAGCGGCGATATGGACGGCAACGGCGTGCTGAACATGGCGGATGCGAGCACGTTCTATATGGCAGTCAGCGGCCGCGCCCGGCTGACCGATGCACAAGCGGCGGTCGCCGATATAAACAACGACGGCCTCATCAACATGATGGACGCGCTGATCCTCTATCTGCAAGTCTCCGGCCAAGCATAACCCGCTCTAATATAAAGTATACAGTTCGAACCCCCCGACAGAATGAAAAATTCTGCCGGGGGTTTTTCAAACTGCCGAAAAAGGCACAGACCGCCGAAAAGGATACAGGAAACGTCTTTCAAAGCTTTCTGTAACATTCGGTTGCAATTCATCGCATGTCTTTCAGCCCTTGAAAGCACGAGAGCTTTCAAGGGCTGCGGCTATCCGCCATATTGCCCTCTAGCGTATACACATACGCCGACGATGGCAACATGACGGATTCTGCACTCTTTTTCGGCAGCCTGCAGCGTGTCAAACTTCCGTTTGACACGCTGACCCCCGACAGAATGAAAAATTCTGCCGGGGGTTTTTCTTTCGCCAAACTTCGCTCTCCCTGCCGCCGTATAATAGACGCTGTCGGGAGGCGACCCCACATGGTGATCTATATCGACGTGCTGCTGTTTCTCAATTTGTTGATCGACTATCTGCTGCTGTCCGGCGTATCCCGGCTGCTGCACGAACCGACCGCAAAACGGCGCCTGATCGTCGGTGCGGCGATCGGCGCGGCTTCCTCGCTTGTGATCCTGCTGCCGCCGCTGCCGCTGATCGTGTCAGCGGCGATCAAGCTGCTTTTTGCCGCTTTGATGGTGCGCGCCGCGTTTCGCTATCGCGGATTCCGCCGCTTTCTGCGGCAAACCGCGCTGCTGTTTTTGATCGGCGCGCTGTTCGCCGGTATTTGTATGCTGCTCTATCTTCTGCTGCCGAGCGGCATCCTCGTGCAAAGCGGCGTTGTCTATTACGACATCCCGCCGCTGCTGCTCATCCTGCTGACCGTCGCCGCCTATGGCGGGCTGACGCTCTTTGACCGCCTGACCGAACGCCGGGTGGCCGCCGGATGCGCCTATCGCCTGTCGCTGACCTCGGGCGGCGACAGCGTAACGCTGCGGTGTATGCTGGATACCGGGCTGCACCTGCTCGAAAGCTTTTCCGGCGCACCGGTCATCCTCGCCGACCGCGCCGCTATCGCGCCTGTCTGCCCAGCGTTGCTTCATCACAGTCTGGACGCTCCCGCGCCGTCCATTCGCTATATCCCCTTTTCCAGCGTCGGTGGAAACGGATTGCTGCCGGCCTTCCGGCCGACGCATGCCACCCTGTCCGGCGGCGGCAAAACCACCCCCATCGACGGCGTTTGGATCGCTGTGACCGACACGCTCGGGAGAGGGGAATACGACGCGCTGATCGGTCCACCAGTCATCTCACTGCTTTGTCCGTGATCTCATTTTGAAAAAGGAGCTGACCTTGCCATGTTCACCCGTCTTTTGATCCGCCTTGCCCGTCTGTTCCGCCGCCGTCCGCACGGCGATATCCATTATATCAACGGTGCGGACACCCTTCCTTCGCCGCTGACGCCGGAAGAAGAAGCCGCCGCGTTTGCCGCACTCGCGCAGGATGATCCCGGCGCGCGGCAGACGCTGATCGAGCACAACCTGCGGCTGGTTGTGTACATCGCCCGGAAATTCGAAAACTCCGGCATCGGGATCGAAGATCTGATCTCCATCGGTACCATCGGGCTGATCAAAGCGGTAAACACGTTTTGTCCGGGCCGGGGCATCAAACTCGCCACCTATTCCTCCCGCTGCATCGAAAACGAGATCCTCATGCACCTGCGCAAAACCGGAAATCAGCGGCTCGAAACCTCGCTCGATGAACCTCTCAACGTCGATTGGGACGGCAACGAACTGCTGCTCTCCGATGTGCTCGGCAGCGACGCCGATCTGGTCAGCCGTCCCATCGAAGAAGAATCGGAACGGATGGTGCTGCTGCGCTGCGTCGGCAAACTGTCCGAACGAGAACAGCGCATCCTGCGACTGCGGTTTGGGCTGTACGGCACACAGGAGCACACACAAAAGGAAGTGGCCGATTTGCTCGGTATCTCACAATCCTACATCTCCCGTCTCGAAAAGAAAATTATCAAGCGTCTCCGGGACGAACTGGAAAAAGCAGGATAAAAGGTCGTCGATATACGGGTGCTGACGCACCCGTGCGATATATTGGCGGTGCCAATGCGATATACCGCCTGACGGCGGCGAGGACGTAGGGCGCGGGCGCGGCTATCGCCGCGGGATTCCGCACCGGCTTGCCATTTGTCGAAAAGCGTGGTATAATAACTCGAACAATCCAAAAGAAAGCTAGGAACTGTGACTATGACCATATGGCCCGTTGTGTTCTTGACTGTATTCATCGCGGAAATGGGCGACAAAACGCAGCTTCTGCTGGTGGCGATGGCCGGAAAATATAAGATCTCCCATATTTTGATCGGCACCTGGGCCGCGACGATCGTGCTCAATCTGCTCGCCGTCGGCGTCGGCGCCGCCTTATCGCACTATCTCGATATGCGCATCATCAAAGCGGTCGCCGCCCTCGCATTTTTCTATTTCGCCTTTGCCGCGTTGCAGGAAGACAAAGAGGAAACCGCCGCCCCCGAGAAAAAGCACGGCCGCATCGGCCCGATTTTTGCC
The DNA here is from genome assembly GCA_017445115.1 of Clostridia bacterium. Next base: position 8,686 of record JAFSUU010000048.1, read on the forward strand.
ATTTTCGGCTCCTTCTTTCTCGGCGAGCTCGGCGATAAAACGCAGCTCTCCGCCATCACGCTGGCCGCGACCTATGCGACCGACGGATGGATAAGCGCCGCATGGGTCTTTCTCGGTTGCACACTCGGCCTGATCCTCGCCGACCTGCTCGGCCTGATCGTCGGCGTCGTGCTCAAACGGCATCTGCCGGAAAAGATCCTGCATATTGTATCCTTCCTGATTTTTGCCGTCTTCGGCGTGACCACCGCCTTTGAAGCGTGCCAGCTCACCTTCGGCGCCTTCGGCTGGTCGCTGGCTGTCACGATCGGCGTCACCGTCTTGTTTGCCGCTTTGTGCGGCTTCATGATCTGGCGGCAAAAACGCCAAAAAAAGTAAAGGACAAAACCGCTTATGATCGACATCGGGATTTCCACCTCCAATTTTTATCCGCTGCCCCCCGAAGATGCACTCGCCCTGCTCGGCACGCTCGACGCCCGCACGGCGGAAATTTTTGTCAACACCCGCTCGGAGGCGTCTCCGGCGTTTGCCCATCTGCTCAAAGAACGGGCGGCGGCTGCGGGTGTCTCGATCCGCTCGCTCCATTCCTATACCTCCGCCTATGAAGGCAATCTGCTGTTTTCGCTGTATGAACGCCGCTTTGAGGACGGCCTGGAGGTATTCAAAGAGATGTATGAAGCGGCAGCGATCTGCGGCGCGTCGTTTGTTGTGCTGCACGGCGACAAGGAGACCGGCGTGCTGCCGCCCGAAGAACATGCCCGTCGATATGAAAAGCTTTTTGACCTCGGCCAAACCTTCGGCGTGACGCTCTTGCAGGAAAACGTCGTCAAATTCCGCGCCGCTTCGCCCGATTTCGTCCGGTCAATGCGCCACCTGCTCGGCGACAAAGCGCAGTTTGTGCTGGATCTCAAGCAATGTCGCCGCACCGGCGTACCCTTCAAAGAGATGCTCGACGCGATGGCGGGCGCTGTCCGGCATGTACACGTCAGCGACGGCAATGTGGCGCGCGACTGCATCCCGCCCGGCACCGGCGACGAAGATTTCGAGAACATCTTCACAAAGCTCAAAGACAGCGGCTTTGACGGCGTCGCAATCATCGAATTGTACCGCGCCGGTTTCAAGGAGCCGGACGAGCTGCGGCAAAGCGCCGCCTATCTGCGCTCCCTGCTTTAACAAAGACAAAGAGAAAAGACGAGCACACCGAAAGCATTTCGGTGTGCTCGTCTTGTTTCTACTGTCCCGGATTATGCTTGACTTTGGGTGGCATGCTCTTCAAAGATCTTCACGATCTCCTCACTGCCGAGATGATCCTTGTCAAGGAGCGCATCCACCAGCGCGTCGATCGCGGCTTTGTTTGCGTCGATGATTTGGGTCGCCGCCTGCAGTTCGGTATACAGGATCCGATTGACCGCTTCCCGGATCAAGGGCGCATTCGCGCTGCTTTGGCTCTCCTGCTGATCGATCACAGCGAGGCCGAATTCCGTGTCCATGCCATACCGGCAAAGGATGCCCTTCGCCACGCGCGTCGCCGATGCCAGATCGGAGCTGGGCCCGGTCGACACACCGTCCTTCTCACCGTAATAGACCAGTTCGGCAGCGCGTCCGCCGAGTGACGTCTGGATCTGATGCAGAAGGTCGTCTTTGGTATACACCCCGCGGGTCTCCTCAGCCTGCATCATATAGCCGCCGTAATCGCCGCGAGACACAACCGTCACATACGTCGGGGTCTTGCCATGATACCAATAAATAAACGCGTGACCGGCTTCGTGCCGCGCCGTACGCTTGAGCGATTCCTCACTGCTCTCCCGCGCTTCGCCGCTGTGGAAGGTCTCGAATGCTTCTTCCAGGCACTTGTCGGTGACCTTGTCTTCGCCTGTCCGCACCGTCGTACGCAGGGCCATCTCCAGCACCGATTTCAATTCCGCAAGGCTCATGCCGGTCGAGCGCATCGCGATGTTTTGGATCATGGCTTCCGAAATGCCGAAGGTGGGCCTTGTTTGGACAAAATCCCGGATAAAGCCGATGCGATCCTCCTTCTCCGGAAGGTCGATGTAGATCCGTCTGTCAAAGCGGCGCATCAAGGCCGGATCAAGGCTTTTTTCGGTGCCGGGATTGACGTCGAAGTTGGTAGCCGCCAAGACGAATACCGGCTTTTTGGCGTCGTTTTTGAATCCGTCCATTTCCGCCAGGAACGCCGTCAGCGTCTCTTCGATACCGGCCGAATTCTCCCCGCCGCGGCGCTCTTTCGCGATGGCGTCGATCTCGTCGATAAACAAGATCGACGGCGCATATTTGCGTACCGTGCGAAACAGTTCATGCACCGCTTCCGGCCCTTCGCCGACATATTTTTTGAGGAATTGGTTTCCTTCCGCCGTGATGAACGTCACATCCGATGCGCAGGCCATCGCTTTAGCCAACATCGTTTTGCCGGTGCCGGGAGGGCCGTAAAGCAGTACACCTTTCGGCGCGTCGACGCCGGTTTTAACAAATTTGCGGGGATCTTTCAAATACTGCACAAAATACTGCAGTTCCGCTTTGGCGTCTTTGGCGCCGCGCACATCATCAAATTTCACATCCGGCTTGGAGACGCTGCTGAGGATATTTTCGGAATCCTTCGCATCCACCGCCGTGGTCAGCCGGAAATCAAACAGCTTGATGACCGCGGTTTTCCCTTCGTCCCGCAGCAGCTGCGCCGTCTCAAAACGCAGCACCTTATTGGCTCGCGCCAGCGTGACAATGCTTCTTTGCTGATGCAGCTTTTCGTTGATCACCTTCATCACATCGGCAAAGCCGCTTTCATTGGCCGACAGCGGAAGAATATCCCGCACGCCCTGCTGCAGAAACGACACCCGCTCCTCCGGATTCAGGTCATACGACGGCGTCTGCAGCAAATATACCGGCATACCGGCGTCATATTCCCGGATATACCGCAGGAAATCACGCGCCGTCGAATCGATGTCTTCGACGTTGAGATACGGCTCCGTTTGTTTCATGCCGAAGCCCACATCCACCAACACAAAATTGATCTCGTGATCATGCAGCAGCGTTTTGGCCTGCTCCACCGTCTGCGCGCAGAAGAACCGGGTATCGGGAGCCGCCGCCACGCAGGCCGCATGTACGTCTTCCGCGGCAAAGGTCAGCACCTCATAGGTCTCTTTTTTGGCAAACAGCGAGGCGATCTCTTCGTTTTCGGTCGGCACATCCACTTCGATGGAAATGCGCTCCAGCCCCTCAATGCTGGCGGCTACATTTTCGGAATGGATCAGCCGCAGCAATTCAAAGATCTCTTCATTGAAGAAGGTGCCGGCTCGGCCGCTGACCGTTCGAGCGTCTGCCAGCGCTCCTTCCGAAAACAGAAGCGTCGGATAGATCTGTTCGTCGAGCTGTATATCGATGCCCAGCTTCTTCTTGGTGTCCGCCGCACGGGTCTCGATGGCCTTTTTGGCGATGGCGCAAAGGTTATGCGCCGTGATGTGGTTGAACATCACCACGTTGCCTTTGGCAAACCGCGAACAGATCGCCGCCGGGAAATAGGGCACGTTGGTTTCCGGATCGACATCCTGCTCCAACGCCCGGAGAATCACTTTTTTGGTCACACCGGCGAACGTGAGGTCATCCGACTCCTCATACAGCTGCTTGCCGGCGTTGGTCGTCATGATGATGATCGCATCGGCAAAGGATACTTCTTTATCCGTATAATTGTCGCGCAGGAATCCGGAATCCAGCATTTGAAGGAACAGATGGATCACATGGATGTGCGCCTTTTCGATCTCGTCAAAAAGCAAAATGCATTTCGGATGCGCCTGCACAAATGAGGTCACATTGCCCTCTTTGCCGTCTTTATAGACCTTATCCGATCCACAGAATTCGATGTTGGCTTCCTTGTCGGAATATTCGCTCATATCAAAGCGATGGATGCATGTGCCCATGCCCATTACTTCCGCAAACGATTCCGCCAAAAACGTCTTGCCCACACCGGGAGGGCCGGCAAACAGGAAGATGGCTTTCGGCCCTTTGCGCTTTTCGGCGGTCATGGCCATCACTTCCGCCTCAAAATAGCCGGACGCCACCGTGTTGATCGCATTTTCCTGCCCATACACGATCTGCGACAGCTTTTCCTGCATAACCTTGACCTTTTCGGTGAGCGCCGCCAGCTGTTCTTTCGGCGTTCCGTCCGGGAGCGTCTGCTCCACAACAGGCTCCGGCTGCCCGCTCGGCTCCCCTTGGTGAACGAAGGCGCGAAGGGCGGCAAGACGCTTCTGCGTTTCCGTGCCCGCCGTATTCATCTGCGCTTTGATAAAATCGGTCGGAGCATTCAAAATGCACGTCAACAGCGTCTCCGGCAGTGCTCCGCTTCCTCCCTCGGCCGCTTGCTCTTTTGCTTTCCGATAGCGCTGCATCTTATACTCTTTTTCGTCATTGCCAAGAGTCGCGCTGGACGCTACATATGTGGAAAACGAATCCCGTATCGTGCTGAACGCTGCATTCTCGACCGGGAAATATTTAGAAAGCACTCCGCGCAGCCCGTCTTTTTCCTCGTTGGTGATCTCAATGCCGGATTGTCCGCTGACGGTATCGATGACCGCCATAACGAAGCTCTCCGGCGTGACCAAACCGGCGCCTACTGCCGTCGCATATATCTCCAGTCTGTCAAGCAGAACGTTGGAACCTGTGTCCCCCATCGTGATCCTCTCCTTTTTGTTGTTTGTGCGGAACCCGTAACAAAGCGTTCCGCCCATATAAAAAAGTATATCGTATCGTCCCCCTCTCTGTCAAGGCAAAATGCACGCTTTTTCGACTGCAATCGTCCTGCTTCTTTGTCGTCCCCGCCCACCAAAAAACAGAGCCCCATCTTCGGAAGATGGGGCTCTGTTTTTACAGTTCCAGCCGCATATATAGAAGTTCCTGATACCCGGTCAGGCGGGAGCAAAAGCCGCACGGATTGCGGCCGTATTCGACAAATCCCATCTGCCGGTAAAGCGCGATCGCGCCCGCGTTGTCCGCGACCACCTCCAGTTCCATTTGGGCGTACCCGGCTTTGCGGGCGCATTCGATGCAGGCTTCGGTCAGCGCCTTGCCAATCCCCCGCCGCCAATAGGCTTTGGCAACGCTGATGCCAAACTCGCAGCGATGCCGGACTTTATAGCGGGGAGAGACCGGGTGGATCCCGGCCGTGCCGACGATCACGCCGTCGATCTCGGCCAGGATCTCGGCTGCGCCCTCGGAATCGGCTTGCTTTTGCAAAAAGTCGCTCTCATCCTCGGCGGTCATCGCGCATTCGTCGGGATAGGAACAAAGAAAATCCGTCTCCTCGTGAGTGCGGATAAAAATGTCCAGCACCGCCTGCCCGTCTTCTGCCGCGGCGCTCCGCAACACACAATCGGCGCCGTCTTTCAGCCGCACGGTTTGTTGATATTCCATATTTGTCCTCTCTTTTCAGCCGCGCGCCGTTTTGCGCAGCACGATCTTGATGAAATTCAAATAGCGCCCGCCGCCCGCTTCCATCGCTTTGCGGTCGCCGACGGCATATTCATTCTCCTGCTTCAGCCAATCCGCCCACACTTCGTCGTTCGACTGCATTTCGGACACCTCGATCACCTCGGCGTCCTTCGCCGTGCTGACCATTGCCATCCAATAGGCGACGTCGTGCATATAGGCGAGTTGCTCCGGCGTCCACGAGAGCAGCAGCTCAGGTGGCAGATGCTCGTGGCAGTCCCGCTTCATGCCGGGGATCGCGATATAAATATACCCGCCGTCCTTCACAAACGGCAGCAGCTTCTCGTCGAGATAGGCGGGATCCCGCCCGAAATAATTATACGAATCGACCGAGACGACCGCGCCAAAAAAGCCCCGCTGGAATGGCAGATCCTCCGCGTCCGCTTTGACCGGCGTGATCTCCCGCTCGGTCAGCCCCATCGCCTCAAAAAAGCGGCGGTTCTCCTCGGGGTCGCTCCACAAATCGGCGGCATATACCCGAAAGCCGTATTCTTTCGCGAGAAACACGCTGGTCAACCCCTGCCCGCTGCCGAGATCACAAACGACCGCGCCGGTGGGGATCTTGTGATCGGTCAGCAATTCTTCTTCGAGCTTTATGGGGTTTGGCCCCATAATTTTCGCCATCAGTTCCGGCGTATCGTATCGTTCACTTTTTGGGTACTGCATACCAGTCTCCTTAATGTCCTTTATGTTTTTCTTTTTTCTTTTCCTGTTTGATCGCAAACTGCCGCTCTTTTTCGGCCTCTTTTCGCTCCCGACTGACGGCGCGGCGCGCGTCCTTTTGCTCCTCCCGCTGGCGCTGCAGCGCCTGCTGGGATTTGGTGCCGACGCCGGTTATGTCCATACACCGGTGCGCCGCGCGCTGCCGCCGTTTCGGGTTGTCCGCCTTGCGGGTCTGCTCCGCCTTGATCGGGCGGCTGAAAGTCAATTTGCCATAGTGCGACAGCAAAAACGCGTAGAGCTGTGCGTCGGTCGGCTCGGCGCCGAAGGTCACCTTACATACCGACAGCATCTCATCCTCCTGCCGCTCCCATACCCCCACCCAAAACGGGTCTTCAAAAAAGACGGTCAACCGGCTTTCCATCGGGTCATACCTCGCCGTTGACGATCGCGGCGTACGTTTCCTCCGGGATCATAGGCGATCCGATCTCCCAAAGAAGCGTGTCGTCGATCGCCCCCGTTTTGGCATATTGCCGCCCCGCCTGTTTGACCAGTTTGAGGCGCGGCACGGTGACCACCGCCGCTTCGGGCACATTGAACATCGGGCTTTCCGGCACGGTGAGGATGGTGTGATCGCACGGGAACATCAGGCGAAACTGCGCCACCGCCGGTTCAAAATTCTGCCGGCTGTTCGGGAACCCGCAGCCGCAGATCATCAAGTAGCGCAGATGCGCATAATCCGCCTGCCCGACATGTTCATACCGATCGCCCACCTTTTTCATCGCCATCGAGGAGAGCGGCATGGTGCGGTCGATCAGCGCTTTCAAGTGCGCCGGCATGCCGTAGCTATAGAGCGGGAAGTTGAACAGTAAGAGATCGCTTTGCAGGATCTGCTCCAGGATCTCCCGCATATCGTCATCGTGGATGCAGGTGCCGCCGTTTTGCTTGCAGGCAAAACAGCCGGTGCAGTATGCAATATGCCGGTCGATCACATGGATCGTCTGCACCTCCTGCGGCGCTATCTCGTTCATCCCTTCGAGAAACGCGCGGGTGATGTGCATCGTGTCGCTTTTGTCCCGCTTGGGACTGCCGTTGAATAGTAAAATTTTCATTGCTCGTCCTCGTTTCCCGCGTCGGCTTTTTCCGCGATCTCGGCGCCGTAGGTGAACACAACCGACAGCACCAGATACGCCAACCCGGTCACAAAACTCGTGCCGAGCTCAACCGATCCCATATCCTGCAGTGAGCCGTACGCCGCCGTCACGATCCCGGTGATCACCGCAATCATCAGCTGACTGCCCGCCGTGACCGCCACCGTCACGATGCCGAGCGTGCGCAGCTGCTTCGCGCCGGAGAAGGTGAACGGCGTGCCGTCCAGGAGCTCTTGTTTGAAGTAGTTTTTCGCCATATAGGTCGTGACGATCTGTCCGAGGCAGGCGATCGCGCCGCCGCAGAGGGCTACATACATCGCCGGGACGCTGACGTCCGCTTGGCTTTCGATCAGCGAGTGCAGCGTGACGCCGTCGATCTGCAGCGCCTCATTGCCGATCACCAGCGCGAGCAGACCGATCAGGCATCCGGCCGCGCCGATGATGCAGCACACAAACGCAATGGTGCTGAGGATCTTGCCGATTTTTGCCAGTACTTGAATGATTTTTAACGATTTGGATTGCATGATAGTTGCCTCCTGATTGGTAAGAATGATTTATAGATGCTGTTTCACCCAACTGTCCAAAACTTGCATCTGCTCCTCGGTGTGGAACCAGTGCTCGCCGTCCTCCATCACCGTGAGCGTCGCGCCGTGAGCCTTCGCAAATGCCTCGATCGTCTCCCGCGGCGTCAGCGTGTCGCGCTCGCCATACAGAATATGCGTCGGTACGCGCCAGTCGATCGGATGAGTGCGCACATAGTCAAGATACTCCCACGAGAGTTCCTGCCCTGACGGCGTGACGATCACCCCGCGCTCTTTCAATGCCGCTTCGGTCACGCTCGCCTCCTGCATCATGCGGCCGATCGGCCGCTCCATATCCACCACCGGCGAGATGAAATAGGCCTTGTCGACCAGCCCCTTCAATCCCGCGTGCATGCTGAAAAATGCGCCGATGCTGTTGGCGATCACTATGACCGTCTCAAAGCGGGCTTTCACGTTGGCGATCGCGTCATGGATGGCCGCTCCGACGTCCCACGGCGTATCCCCGCCGTAGGGCAGGCCGAACACTTCACAGTCCGGAAAGAGCGGCCGGTAGTGCTCGCTTTCCGCGGTGCTGCCGCCCCTGCCATGGATGTATACGACGGCGGTCATGCCTTCGCCTCCTTATTTTTTGACCAGTTCCCGGAAGATCGCGTCTTTGTCAAACTCCCCTTTTGCAAGCCCCGGCACTTCCTTATATGCCTTACAGACAGCAAGGCTGACCTCGGTGCCGATCGTGAGCATCTCCTCTTCGGTGTAGGGACAGTCGTCCGTCACGATCAGCGTCGCAAAGCTGAACGCCGTCAGCCACAAATGGAGAAAATATTTGTCCGCCGTCGCCGCGTCCATGTTGTAAATCCGCATGATCGAGGGGCGCACCAGCTCCTGCGAAAACCGCAGCGCCTCGGTCGCGCCGCCGGACACGCCGCCCGCCTTAGTCAAATAGAGCAGCTTGTACAGCTCCGGCTGCTCGTTGGCAAAGCGAATGTACTGCTGCCACACGCCGAAAAACGGGATCGGCTGCGCAAGTCCCCGCTCGAGATACTCCCGATAACGTTCCATCACCCGATCATACACGGCAGCTTTGAGCTCCTCCATCGTGTCGAACCAGGTGAAGATCGGGCGGGTGGATACCGCCAGTGCCGCCGCTACCTCACGGGCGGTCAGCGCCTCCATCCCCTTTTCACTTGCCACGGCGACCGCCGCGTCCACGATTTCGTCTTTTTGAAATTTCACCCTCGGAGGCATAGACGCCCTCCTCTTGATTTTTATGTGCAACATATGTTGCATAACAATTGTTATTATACGCACCTTTTGCCGGTTTGTCAATCTCTTTTTCAACTATTTTTCAAAAATAAGCGGCGTCCGCTTTGCCGCGATCAAAAAATGGAAAAATGAAAAAAGCGGCATTTCGCGCCGTGAATACCTTGAAAGAGAGAAAAGATTATGGTATATTAAATTGCATATTTTTTATATATGGGAGCTACGGTTATTACTCTATATTCCCGTAAAGATTTACGGCGCCATACCCTTTTTCAACGTGATCCAAAACAAAAAAGTCCCCGCAGCGCGTATCTCGCACGCTGCGGGGCCCTTTTATATTTTATTGCTTAAGCAGACAGCGCTCTAATCGTCAGCATCACGCTGCAGCATATCGTCTTGCAGCGCGTCCGTTTCATCAGGAGACCTTCGTAAACCTCACAACTTCATTTCCGCTGTCATCCAATTGTATGAGCGTCTTGCCGTTTACCTTAAAATATAACATGTCGCCGTCGGAAGCCATTATCAAATTATCCTCGAAGCTTTCATACGTCCCGGCATAATTATATTTTGAACTCTGCAGGGCATCCTGCAGCGCCGCTTCGATGAGGCGGTCGGTGAACAGCGAGATGTCATAATTCATAAAGAATCCGAGAACGGTCGACAACGAACTCGAGAGAGACTCTTTCAATTTATCGGTGTTCATGACGTATGTAAACGTGCCGTCTTCACAAAACTCCGCATCGATCTCGAACATAATATTGCCCGCCAGCATGGACATCAGCGCTTTGTCCTCGTCCGACATGGAACCGCTGACATCGTTTAGCTTGATTTCGGCATGCCACGCCCCTACTTCCGGGCCGATCACTTTCTCTTCTTTGAATAGATCGCATCCGGAAAACAGCGCGGCAGCAAACAGGACAGCCAGCATCAGAACACCAAGCTTTTTCAGTCGCATCATGGTCCGTCTCCTCTTTTTTGCATTTCTTTTTTGTCATAAAGAGCCGAGATCCCGCACAGCTTTTTGAACAAATTCCGACAAATGCGGACAGCCGCATCCTTCATTCGACTCTTCTCGACTTGCATTGTAACACGCCCCGCTGCTGTTGTCAATATGTGCAACAAGTAAACGCGACGCCAATGTCTTTATGCAAACGTGCACTTGACAAACCCCGTTATTTGAGATAGACTGAAAAAGCGCCAACGCGCGACAATATGCCATATGCCCACGTAGCTCAGTTGGATAGAGCGGCCGCCTCCTAAGGTGTGGCTCTATCTTGTCGGGACATAAGGATTCGCGAGGAAAGCCGCGAAAAAGCGAGAAAACGCGAGCAAATTCTTTGGCGCGTCACCGCCTTTGTGAAATTGGCGCCCGATTTGGCACCCTCGTTTTTAACATGTAAAGCGGTGAGCGTGAAATACAATTCAATATGTCCCCGTAGCTCAGTTGGATAGAGCGGTCGCCTCCTAAGCGACAGGCCGTTGGTTCGAATCCAATCGGGGACGCCAAAACGACCGGATTCCACTATGGTTTCCGGTCGTTTTTATTATACAAATCCGCCATTTTGCTGTCAACAGACTTCCCGAAAGATTTACAAATACCTGCTGAAAGACGTCCGAAAGATCGATGAAAAGATTGCCTCTCCGGTGCAATAGCTTGTCAGCTGGTATTTGAAATGATCTGCCGTAGGGTTTTTTGATCAAGCCCTCATGCCGCGGTCTGGAGTTCCTCCGCGTTCAGACAGAAGCCGCGGGGTCTGGTATCCACGGAGATCAGACCCTCGTTGTCCCGGGCCTCCCGACGCACGAGCTCGATGATCGTAAGATTGTCGATGGGCGCCTCGGCCTCCGGAATGATCGGCTCCTTACCGAGAAAAACGCTGCCCTCTAGCGTGGCGTTGTAGTTGGAGGTGACAATGCGGTAAAGTGTTTTTGTGTCGTGGATGTCTACCTTGGTGCCGTCGTCGAGCGTGATGCTGACGATCTCAATTTCCGGCGCATCTTTTGTGCCGTGGTTGACGTACTCGTAGGTCAGGCCGCTCACCTGATCGCCGTAGTCGGTGTTGATGAAGCCGTTAAGCAGCTGCTGCGCGATCTCCGCGCCGCTGAGCTCGTAGATCAGCCAGGTGTTGTTGAACGGGGCGAGGGAATACACGTCGCCCACAGTGAAAACCAGCCGAGTCTCGTCCTCCGGGATCGTGATGCTGGCGCGTACGCCCTTCATGTTGAAGAAGGCGGCTACTGCGCCGTCGGACTCTGCCGAACGCAGCATCAATGTTGTAATCCAGTTGCCGCCGCTGGTCTCGCGCTCGCCGACATAGCCCTTCTTCTCGATTGGCGATTCAATGTATCCCAGAACTTCGCTCATCTCATCGCTAATCTCGTTCCATGCTGCATGAGAGAGTGCAAGGACTGCTTCGTCGAGCACCCCGGCATTTTCCGGTGTATCGTAGAGTCTCTCCTTTTTATCTGTGATCGGGGTGTACATCGGAGCTTCCACACGCACGGTGCCGTCCTTGCCGATCACGAGCACGGCAGAAGCATAGCCCTGTGCACTGGCATTGGCCTGGATATACGGCACGCCGCTCCCGGCCACGCCGTAAATGCCGTTATGTAAATGGCCGCCTGCCACCAGATCCACGTACTCCGGATTCAATGCCTCCGCCACAGTCACGGGCGTACAGTGGCACAGGACGACGGTGGCGTCCGGCTTCTCGGTCTCGTTGATCTCCTTAATTCGGGCCGCGAAGGCGCTCAGATCGGCATCAATATCGTAGGGCGCAATCATGTCCGCCATAATGGTCATGGTGTAGTCGTCGATATAGCCTATCACCGCGATGCGCACACCGGCCTTTTCAACGATTACGTAGTCCCGCGTGAAGCCGACGCGGTCCTCCGTCCCGGCGTAATACAGATTGGAAGCCAGGATGGGGATGTCCGGATCACCGCGGTAATCGCCCAACTCATAGGCGGGTATAGTCCCATCGGGATCCGCACAGTATGCGCTCACGCCCCAGTCGAACTCATGGTTGCCGAGCGTCACGGCGTCATAGTCCATCAAGTCGAAGGCCGCACGCATCGCTGCGCCGAGCGTCATATTTGACACCGGCATACCCTGATAGATGTCGCCGCCATCGATCAGCAGCACGTCGTCATAGTTGTCGGAGGTCCTCGCCTCGTTCACAATCCTCGCGATATATGCCAGACGGTACTGGAAGCTATTCTCGTCCCCGCTGGAGGTATCCAGCAGGTAGCCGTGGATATCGCTGGTCTCGAACACGGCGATCCGGGTCTCCTCGGCACTTTCCACGATCGTGATGCGTCCCTGTCCGTAGCGATCGGCGTACTCTTCGCCGATCACGCCGCCGAGAGAATCGACAATATAGTCGATCAGCAGCTGGTTGTCCAGCTTTACGCAGTCCTGCAGCATCGGTGCGCCGTCGAACATGGTATATCCGTCGCCGTTCTTGAGAAGCATAAAGTCATGGCTGGCCAGAGTGTAGGTATTGTCGGGATTGATCGGCGCGCCGCCTACCCGCACGTTCTGTACGCGGCGTGCGCCCACGATGCCCTGGAACTGTCCGAGATCGTTTGCCACGCAGGGAGATTCGATATAAGTGTGGATCTCATAACTCAATCCGGAGACTTGCAGAAAACCGCCGTTCTCGTCAGGGAGGGCGTGCGCGCCCCATTCAAGTGCGTCCAGGATCTGCTGGCCCGTCACCTCGATCACGCACATGGAGTCTCCGGTCGGGAAGACGCTGAGGAGATTGCCGAACGTGATGTCGCCGGCTTTGATATTGGTACGTATGCCACCGCCGTTGACAAAGGCGATATCCGCGCCTGACTGGTCACGGTAGGCGTCCGCGCACAGATCGCCGAGGTTCGTCTCCGTCCGGCGGATCATTCGCATCGGCTTGCCCTTGTCGTCCAGTATATCGGGATCTCGCACAATGAGCTCCACGGTAGTCGCAGCCACGACCTCGTCCAGCTTTTCGTTCAGCTTGTCGGTGGCCTCCGCGATGGCTCGGCTCATGTCGTTATTCAGACCCAGTAGTTCCGGTGCCGCCACTTTGTTATTCCATGTATATAGTCCGGTGCTGATTTCTCCGTCTGCCGCGATGCGGCACCACCCAATGCCTTCCAGCTTGGTTCCGCAGGCGGAGCGAGGCACCTCTTTCCCCTCAGCGTTCTTAACCTTCACCTGCTTGGTGTCGTGGCTGTGTCCGTCCAGAAACACGTCGATCCGGGAGGTGTGTGAGATAACGTCGTCATAGTTCCACGGATGGCCGGTCTCCTTCTCGCCGAGATGTGCCATCACGACGACGTGGTCCGCGCCCTCCGCCCGGGCGGCGTCCGCCGCGGTTTGCACGGCGTTATAGACGCTCTCTCCGGTCGCGTCCTCCAGAAAGCTGTATACATACTCTCCGGCTTCGTTCTTGAAGTTGGACGGGGCGGAACTGGTCATCGTCTTCGGTGTCGTCATGCCGACAAAGGCAATCTTTTTCCCCGCGAGCTCGCGGATGACATAGGGCTTGAAAACAAGCTCATCATTATACGTGAAGTTGCAGCTGATATAGTCAAAGTCCGCCTTCTTCGTCAGAGACATAAACCGTTCCATCCCATAATCAAACTCGTGGTTGCCGGGGATGGCGACACTGTAACCCATCATGTTCATCAGATTGATGATGGTTTCCCCCTTGGTGACGGTGCCGATGGGCTCGCCTCTGATGCTGTCTCCGTTGTCAACAAGAATGACCTCATTGCCTTCCGACAGCAGATACTCCCGCACCTGCTGCAGACCTGCGTAGCCAAAGCCCTGGTCGATGCCGCAGTGGACATCGCTGGTGTAGAGGATCACGATATCTCCGTTCTTCTCGGCGACCGTTTTTGACGCTCCGCAGCCTGTCGCCGCAAGCAGCATTACAACAATCAACAGAACAGCCATCCATTTTTTCATTTTCTGTTTTCCTCCAGTTTTTCTGTTGTTTTTACAGTATGTTTCCGAACCGCCCGGCGTTTTGCAAGCCGGACGGACAGGACGATTAGTGTGATGCTGAAAAGGTACTGTGAATATAAATAAAGTCGTCAGTTTGTGCGTTTTCTAAAACAACTTATCCCTGAATAATCGTCAGGTATTTATCCAGCTGCTCATTGACATATTCTGCGATCAGATCGGTCATTACGGTAGCGTCACCGTCGCGGTAGTATGAATCAAAGGCGTCGTAGTACTTTTTGCGGTCGGTGAACTTGACGTTGATGGGCGGGAAACCGCACCGGATCAAATCGAGGTTCATGATCAGTCTGCCGGTTCTGCCGTTCCCATCAATGAACGGGTGGATGCCTTCAAATTCGAGATGGAAGAGGGCGATGCGCTCGATATCGTTCATTGACGCTTTCCGTTCTTCGTTGACCGCAAGCAGTTCCGTGATCTTCGGTTCGATCAGATAGGGCTGGACAGGCTCTGTGTACGCTCCCATAATGTGAACGGGGATCCTGCGGAATACGCCTTTGTCTTCCGGCTTATCCATCAATACGAGAGAGTGGATATTTTTTATAACGAACTCGCTTAGCGGCAATTCCTGCTTTGCGATATCTTCGATATACAGAAACGCGTCACGGTGGCCGACCGCCTCCAGATGATCTTTCAGCGGCTTTTGATCTATCGTCACGCCTTCAAGCACCATCGCGGTCTCTTTCAGCGTAAGAGTGTTTCCTTCGATTGCGTTGGAATTATAAGTGAACTCTATCATGAATTCATCCTGCAGACGCTTTACTTCTCCGGGCGTCAGAGGACGCATCTCGTTCAGTTTCTCCCGTTTCGCCTCGGCCTGAGGGATCAGACCGGAGCTCGCTCTGCGGCCGTCAAGCGGTTTTGCAGCGTTTTCGGGGATCATATAAAGATTGCCTTTTCTGACCACTCCCGGAATCTTTCCTTCCGCGCACAAAACCCGCACTCGCCGCGTGGAAATGCCCCATTTTTCCGCCGCTTTGGATACTTTGATATATTCCATTCGGGATCCCTCCTTAAAAAATTATAATCTTATATATATTATACTATGTTCTCGGAATAAATTCAAGATGTATTTATAATATTTCATTATTATTATTCCGATTTTTTGGGAAACAGGAATATTATTTGAATGGACAGGGACACTTACTTTTAAGAGTGTCCCTGTCCATTCGACTTTAAGCGTAGACAGTGTCGATGTATTTTGATAACCATATTTGTTAAGATCGTTTTGAGCCAGACGATCTGATCGTATTATATTCGGCATCCTTTTTGGCACCCGATTTGGCACCCTGATCTGAATTTGCGAAAGAATTTGAACTTTTCAAAACGAAAACAGCGCGTTTTTCGCACGCTATTGTCGCAAAATACGCATTTTATTTGCCATATTTGATCTGAGCAACCGCTTTTTAGGGGAAAGGTCGATCCGGAGACACTCCTAAGCGATAGGTCGGGTGTTCGAATCCAATCAGGGACGCCAAAAAACGCCGTAATTACAAGGAATTACGGCGTTTTTACGTCTTTCAAAAGCCATCGATTTTGGCCGAAAAATCGTCCACGGGGAATGCTATATTATTTCTTTTTTGAATAGAGAAACCTCCTGCGGCAGTTTTTCTGCCGCAGGAGGCTGCTTTTTATTGCCCGATCTTGCCGGGCTTGTTCATTTTTACCGGCTTACTGAGCAACAATACGTTTAACAGCGGAAAGGTCTTTCGTGTTGACCTTGCCGTCACCGTTGATATCGGAGTTGCCAAACACTATGTCTTCTTCGGTAATGGCATTGGAAATATATTTCTTTAATTGAGCTATATCTCTTGTGTTCACTTTGCCGTCGCCGTTGACGTCGCCGGGAAGCGCAGGAAGTACCGGTATCTCTTCGGTCCATGTGGCATGACATACTGTGCACTCGTAAGTCCTTACGCCTTTTTCGGAGTAAGTGGGTTTCACTGTTACCGTTCCGGCATCGGGTGTGTGTCCGACAGGATCGGTTTGATCGTCAACGTAGTTGTCGCCGCATTTCGAGCAGGTGTAAGTTGTGTAACCCTGTTCCGTACACGTCGGCTCAGTAACTACTGCCACGTAATCGTGGCCGGGCGCGTCGAGAGCCTTCGTCTCGGTCGCGTCGCATCTCGAGCAGTATCTTGTCTCTTCGCCTGCTTCCGTGCAGGTCGCCGTCGTTATTGTCCACTCGCCGAAGTCGTGGCCGAGAGCGTCTGTGAAGTCGTCATAATAGCTGTCGGGACATCTCGAGCACTTGTAGACGGAGTATCCGTCGGTCGTGCAGGTAGGATCGATCGTCTCGATCTTCTCGTAATCGTGTCCGAGAGCTTCGACAGACTGAGTTTCGGTCTCGTCGCATCTCGAGCAGGTCCTCGTCTTCTCTCCGGCGTCTGTGCAGGTCGGAGCCGACGTCTGAGTCCACTCGCCGAAGATGTGACCGATAGGCGCGATCACGACTGCATCCGCGTCTGTTTCGTTCAGCCCTAAACGGTCGGTAAAGTATTTACCGCATCTTTCGCAGAAGTAGTATTCCGTCAGCCCGGACTCCGTACACGTCGGATCTTTCGCTTCGTAATGAGTCATGTAGTGTCCGAGAGGATAAATGATCATATTCAGATAGTCTGCTGTGTGCTGTGCCTGTGCATCGGAGAAGGAGTTATGGCATCTTTCGCAGTAATAGTACTCTGTCGACCCGAATTCCGTACAGGTCGGCTCTATCGCGTCGTAATGAGTCAGGTCGTGTCCGAGCGCGTCGACGTACGTATCTTTGTAAACCTCGCCGCATCTTGAACACTTGTGTTTCGTGTAACCCCGGTCCGTGCAGTCCGGTTCAATGACAGTATCGACGCAGTCGTGGCCGAGAGGCGGGATCATGACCGCATCCGCGTCTGTTTCGTTAAATCCCATACTGTCTGTATAGTATCTGCCGCATCTTTCGCAGAAGTAGTAATCTGTCCGTCCGGATTCCGTACACGTCGGATCTTTCGCTTCGTAATGAGTCATGTCGTGTCCGAGAGGATTGACGTTCACGTCCTGCGATCTTATTTCGTGCTGGGCCGCCGCGTCGGTATAGAATTTCGAGCATCTGTCGCACCTGTAGAATTCGATCAACCCGAAATCCTCACAGGTCGGTTCTATCGCGTCGTAATGGATCAGGTCGTGTCCGAGCGGTTCGATCATAGTATCAAATAAATTTATCTCGTTGATACCGTCCTCGTCGGCAAACATCTTCAAACAGTTCAAGCATAAAAAGTATTCTTCCGTACCGTATTTCGTGCACGTCGCCGCATAAGCCTCCTGGTGGAAAAAGTCGTGCCTGTACGATTCCGTGAAGGTCGGCCTGTATGTCGCGTCGCCGGTGACAGCATCCGCGAGTGCGGGCTCCCAGCCCGCGAACGTGTATACAAGACAATACGCACCCGAATCCCTTGTCGGCGTCTCGCCGCTGTAGCCCGGCGTCGCCGCTCCGTGCTCAACGTCCGTGATCGTCTGCAGCGCGTCTCCGTTAATATCCGTGTAAGTTATGGTATAGCCTTTGAATACGAACGTTGCGTTATCATTATTTGCTGCATACATCTGCGCCGCGCCGTATCGAACCGGAGAATACAACGTAATGTCTTCATCGCCGTAATTTTTGAAAGCGTCATCACCGATGAGCTCCACACTCGCGGGAATGACGATGGATTCAAGAGATGTGCATAATGAGAAAGCAGCCCTTTCTATGACCGTCACGCCCTCGGGGATGTCGATGGATTTGAGTGAGCTGCATTCGCTGAATGCAAATTCTCCGATCGTCGTCACACTGTCGGGAATCGTGACGGATTTGAGAGAGGTGCAAGAACAAAATGCATAGCTGCTGATACACCCCACGCCTTCGGGAATAATGACGGATTCAAGCCCTTTGCAGGAACAGAATGCATTATCGCCGATATGAGTCACTCCGTATTCGATCACGACGGTGGTGATGTCAAGTCGTCCTTCCCACGGGGACTGGTTTTCGTAACTGTAGTCCGCCATCGCGCCGTCGCCGCGGATCGTCAGCGTGCCGCCTTCAAGACGCCACGTGACCTCTCCGGTCTCTCCGCCGACGAGTTTATATACGGCGGTATATGCAATAGGTCCTGCGACTGCGGGAAGTCCCGCGTCCACAGCGTAGACGTTCTCGCCGTCCGTCCAGCCGTTGAATGCCCAGGAAAGTGCGCCCTCACCGGGACATGCGGGAGTATTTCCCGCGTAGACGGGCGCCGTGCCGTATTCGACGGATATTGACGCAAGCTCCGCGCCGTCATGGTTCAGGAATGAGACGGGATAATGCGCCGCCTGCCAGGTCGCCGTGACGGTGACCGCGCTGTCAGTGATGATCACGGTTTCCCCCGGGGCGTACAGTTCGCCGTTATAGCTCCAGGCGGCAAATTCCATGTGCTCCGGCGCGCCGAAGGCGCAGTCCGGAAGAATGAATCCGGCGCCTATATAACTTGCCCCGTCGTCCATGTTGCCGTCGCCGCCGTTTGAATCGAATACGACGTCGGCGCGCGGGATAAGCGTATGACCTGCGGAGTTCTCCGGTGTGGCGATCGTGACGTTCTCGCCGTCGTCAAAGACGAAGTTTTTGACAAACGTCACCGTCCCTTTGTACGCACCGGCGCTGATCCTGTCGGATACGTTCGTCCAGCCGAGGTTTATCGTCGCGGCGCAGACGGAGGAACTTGCGTTCACAACGCCGCCGAGTATCTCGACCGTGCCGCCCTTTGACGATCCGATGGAGATCACGTTTGAAGTACTCATAGCCGTGATCTCACCGCCGAAGATGCGGATCGCGGAGGTGGAGGCGTCGTTGCTGTAGCCGCAAAGACCCGTGAAGATAAATCCGTTATCGTCGGATCCGACGGTAAAGCGTCCGCCGTAAATGTTCAGCGTTGCGGCGTTATTGAGGTCGATGTGGTTGCGCTCGACGCCGAAGGCGCCCGCCTCATCGCCCGAGGACTGGGCGAAGAAGCTGAGAGTTGCGCCGTTTGAAACGGTCAGACAGTAAAACGCTGCGTTGGTGGGGAAGCTGAAGAGCGCGCCGTCGCAAAGAACGATCTTCGCGTCGCAGTTCTTCCCGACGGTGACGCCGTATTCTTTGCAGAAGTCGCCCTCAAGCACGTACCGGCCGGAGCCGAGAGTCACGCTGCCGTTTATAAGGTTCGCCTCTATGTAAGAGTCCAGCATCGAGTATTCGCCGGGCTCCAGTACGGAATAATTTCCGGTCTCGTCAATATAAGGGATGCGAAGCACAAGATCGCGCGAGAGAGGCTCGGCGCACTGTGCGTCGGCGAAGAAGGCGCCGCAGTATTCACACTCATAGTGCGCAATGCAGCCCGCCGCCGCGCCGTCCGGTTCGGTATCTTCTACGTAGACGGGATTATGTGCGATCATAGGCAGAACGGGGTCGACCTCCGTCGTGCCCTCGGCGTCTGCAAAGCATTTGCCGCAGACGTCGCAGATCCAGTACTCGACGCAGCCCTCTCCGGTACACGTGGGGACCGTTTCGTCTATGTGTGTAAGATCCGGATGTCCTTCAATGGGTACAAGACGCATTGATGACGCCATCGTCGTATCGTTATAGAATTCCGCGGGGGCGTCAGCCGTTGCGAAGTGTTTTGTCCATGTGATATTTCCGAGCAGGCGAGCTTCCACAAAGTCGGTCTCATCGCTCCAGCCCACGCTCAGCACCGCTTTTTTACCCGCTCCGCCTATGCTCTTGGCTGTTATTTTGCCGCCGTTTATCGTTATCACCGTGTCGGAGTCACTGTAGGGGCCGATGCCGCGAGCGCTCTCGCTTGTCGCCGTGACCGTGCCGCCGTTTATCGTTATCGGGCCGCAGGAGTTCATATAACCCGCGCCGATCCCTGCTCCGTATTTGCCGCCGGTGGCGACGAGCGTGCCGCCGTTCATGACAAATCCCGCGGAGGCGACGTTGACGCCCGCCCCGTAGCTGCCGCGGCTCTCTGCTGTGATGTCGCCGCCGTTGATCGTGATCAGGCCGCCGGTTCTGTTTCTGGATCCGATGGATGCGGCGTCATCTCCGCCGCGGGCAACGATGCGCCCGCCGTTCACGGTTATCGCGCCGGCGCCGCTGCTCGAGCCGATGGCGATGACGCTGTAAGACGATACCTCTGCGACAAGGGCGCCCATATTCTCACCTGTGCTTTGAGCCCAGATCGTCAGGGACGCGCTCGAGGGGACCTCGATTCCCCCCGGCGCCGTCAGAGTCGCGCCGTCGTAGATGAGCAGGTGCGAATCTTCACCAGCGGTGATGCGCCCGGTGAGCGTCGTGTCTTCAAGTACAAGATTCCATCCGTCTGCCAGCACGTCGCACTCAGGCGTGAGGACGGTGACGTCCTCTGTCAGCTTTTGCAAAGCGCCGTTTTCGTCAATATAAGGAATGCAGAATTCCGTCGATACGGTAACGTCACAATCGGGCATAATAAAGCTTCCGTCAGTCACGTCGACCGGGTCGCCGTTTGCGTCGGTAACTGTAATGACGGGAACGAGATATATCTCGTCAGGCGTTGCATTGAGGGTGACGGTCTCGCCCTGCGTAAGGTCTTCCGTCTTGTCTGCGGATATGGCGCCTCCCGTCGTTTCGTTCAAGGTCACGTCAAGACCGCAGATACGGAACGTGATATTGTTATCCGCGCAGTATGCCGCCGCCGCGCCGTCAGATACGGGAGAGCAGAGATATGAAAGACTTGTACAGCCTTCGAACGCTCTTACCATTATCTCCGTCGTGCTCGCCGGGATATGTACGTGCGAAAGAGAAGTGCAGTTGTAAAACGCCCGGAGTACGATGGTCTTCATTCCTTCCCCGATCGTAACATCCGTAAGAGAAGTGCAGTCTGCGAACGCCTGATTTGCGATCGTTTCCGCGCCGTTGATCGTGACGCTCGTCAGATTTGTGCAGTTTCGGAACGTACAATCTTGTATTTCTGTGTCTTTTCCGCCGATAGTTACGGTCTTCAGGCTGCGCAAACCGTCGAATGCGTTGTAACGGATGCTCTTTACGCCGCCGCCGACCGTCAGATTCTCTATGCTGCCGCAGTTGGTGAAGGTGCTGCCGCACAGTTCGTCAATATTTGCCTCTACCGTCACGTTTTTAAGGCTCGAGCATTTGCAGAACTCTTCGGCCCCGCTCAGGTGCGTTACGTTCGAAGGGACAGTCAGCTCTTCAAGACTCGAACAGTTGTAAAACGCGTCAGGACCGATCGTCTCAACGCCGTGGCCGAGATCCAGATTTATGAGATTCGTGCAGTTCATGAACGCGCCGTCATTGAGCGTTCTGACGCTGTCGCCGAGAGTCAGTGTCGTAAGGCTCGAGCACTTGTTGAACGCGCAGCGTCCGACGATCTGCGCGTCCACCGTCAGAGTCGTAAGGCCGGTGCAGAGTTCGAACGCGAGATCCCCGATACTCGTCACGGATGAAGGGATCTCAAGGGTCGAAAGACTGAAGCATTCGTGAAAGGCGGACTCACCGATAGTCGTCACCGAAGACGGGATCGTAAGCTCCGTAAGATTTTTGCAGTAGTTGAACGCATCTTTTCCGATGCTCTCAACAGTGTCCGCGATCGATAATTCCGTAATACCGGTACAGCCTCCGAAGGCGCGGCTGCCGATATGAGTCACGCCGTCTTCGATCACGACGCGGGTGATGACAAGTCGTCCTTCCCACGGGGACTGGTCTTTGTAACTGTAGTCCGCCATCGCGCCCTCGCCGAAGATCGTTAGGACGCCGTTCTTGAGATGCCAGGCGACCTCGCCGGTCTCACCCTCGTCATCCCACGCCGCGATCGCCGATGCGGGGACAGAGATCCCGGGCAGAAGCGACGACGTGATCAGCGCGCACAGGAGTACGGCGATCAAGCGTTTTATGTTTGTTTTCATAATGATATCCTTTCTTGATGAAAGCTGCTTTGCGGCAGTGAATGTTCGTATTGTTAGTTTAAAGGGTGAATTCCCGCAGGATCATGCGCTTGAGGAGCAGATATTCTTCGGTTCTGTCCTCCTCGCTCTCGCCAGCGTAGATAAGACCCTGAGCGTAGCGCACCGCCACGGCGATCATGATGTGCGCGGTCGCGGCGAAGAGCTTTTTCTCAGGCAGATCCGTTCGTACCGTTTTGTCACGCTTTCCCTTTTCGTAGAGTCGGTGGAAGTAGCCCGCAAATTCGCCGATCGCCTGCAAATACGGCGTCATCTGTTCCGCGGTCGCTCCCTCGTGCTGAACGTAGTTGTTGAAGTTCTGATTGAAGCGGAGAAGATCCTTATTGTCGCGGTACAAATCTATATAGCAATCGAGATAAAGATCAAGCTC
The DNA here is from genome assembly GCA_017445115.1 of Clostridia bacterium. The sequence continues at coordinate 31,150 of JAFSUU010000048.1, forward strand.
TTCTGCCGCTGTCATTCCGTCGACACTGCGCTCGGCGCGCCGGTTTTGCACATGACCGGCGAAGTCGCGCCATTTTGCAACGCCGATAGCCAGAACAAGCTCAAGCTTTGTTTTATAATACCGGTAAAGCGTTGCGATCCCGACTCCGCAGGCGTTCGCGACTTCGTTCATCGATACTGCCTCTATCCCTTTTTCGGAAAAGAGACGGAATCCCTCTTTGAGCATGGCGTCGCGTCGGGCGGTCATTTCGATTTCGTCTTTTTCAGCGTTTCTCATTTTTATCTCCCGGTTTTTGATGTTGTAAATACGTTTTTCCCTACTGTAATTTATTCCGATATGAAGTATATCGTGATAAAATGTCTATTATGATATGATATCTATCATTATTATACACGCTTTTCAATATATGTCAATGGCTCTTTGTTATAAAAACTGTATATATTTTTGATTGAATTGAACACAAAAAATCACCAAATTGAGAAAAAACCTGCCATATAACGCGCGAGACCGGGCTTTTCTGTTCATTTTGCGTTTTTTGCGCAAAAAAGATAACGGAGCGTTGGAATTCTATGGCAAGTTTGTAAAGCTTAAAACAGCGTATAATTTTTGTTTTATATTGATTTTTTATTATATGCGTGATATAATGTCGGAAGTGATGCTTTTACGTCGTTGTCTGTCGACAACGCTGTAATATAGAAGGAGAATGATATGTTTTCATATATCGATCCGGGCACCGGAAGTATGCTTTTCACAGTGCTGATAGGAATTATCGGCGCCGCGGTCTATTCCATTCGTATGTTCGTTCTGAAAATGAAAGCGAAGATCGGAGGAGGCAAAGTTGAGGACAGCGCCGATCGCAAAGAGATAGTGATTTTTTCTGATAACAAGCGTTACTGGCAGACGTTTGAGCCGATCGTCCGCGAGCTTGGAAAGCTCGGACGTTCGGTTACTTACCTCACCGGTTCCGAAGACGATCCCGTTCTTAACTGCGGTTATGAAAACGTGGAGGCTGAATACATAGGCACCGGAAACAAAATGTTCGCAAGGCTGAACAATCTGAACGCGGTCATCCTGTTTTCGACGACACCCGGTCTTGACGTTTATCAGTGGAAACGCTCTTCAAAAGTCAAATGGTACGTTCATATAGCGCACGCGCCGAACGATATAACCCTTTACAGAATGTTCGGCATAGATTATTACGACGCGATCCTTTTGTCCGGTTCTTATCAGACTGACGAGATACGCACTCTTGAAACCGTCCGCTCGCTCCCCGCAAAGGAGATAGAGATCGTCGGCATCCCGTATCTCGACGAGATGGCGAAGAGGGTTAAAGCTGCGGGTGAGATCCCCGACCATCCGCGCACCGTTCTTCTCGCGCCTTCGTGGGGCAAGAGCGCCATTTTCGGCGTGTACGGCGGAAAGATAATCGACGTTCTGCTTGAGACCGGTTATCATATCATAATCCGTCCTCATCCGCAGTCGTTCCAGTCCGAGACCGAACTGATGGACAAGCTGATGAAGGAGTACCCGGAATCCGACCGCCTCGAGTGGAATCGCGACACCGATAATTTCGAGGTGCTTCGCAGATCCGATATATTGATCTCCGATTTTTCCGGCGTTACGTTCGAGTTCTCGCTCGTTCACGACAAGCCGATAATATATACAGATCCGAATTTCGATCTTTCCCCTTACGACGCGTGGTGGATCAAAGAACCGCTCTGGACTGTCGGCGCGCTCCCGCGGATAGGCTGCCGCCTTTCCGACGAGAATATGGGGGATCTTAAAACGCTGATCGACGAGTGCATCTCCGATCCCGCTTACGCCGAGGGAAGACGCGCCGTGAAAGCCGAGACGTGGGAACACGCCGGCGAAGGCGCCGCGCTCGCCGCGGGATATCTCGATCGCAAACTCGGCGAATTGACAAAGGAGGATGCGTGATGTCTTTCTTTTCAGCGCTCGGTACGTTTTTTATCGGACCGCTGAAACTGATATTTGAGGTCATATACAAGATTGCTTACGATATCGTGAGCGATCCCGGACTCGCCATAATTTTCCTCAGCCTCGCTATGAACGTTCTCGTTCTTCCGCTTTACAAAAAAGCGGACGATATGCAGACACAGGCGAGAGATACGGAATCAAAACTCAAAGCCGGTATCGACCATATAAAAAAGACTTTTTCCGGCAACGAACGGATGATGATGCTTCAGACGTACTACCGTCAGAACGATTATTCTCCGACTAACGCGCTGCGCGGATCTGTCTCGCTGCTTCTTGAGATCCCGTTCTTCATGGCGGCGTATCAGTTTCTCTCCCACCTCGATATCCTTAAAGGCGTGAGCTTCGGTCCAATCGCGGACCTTTCCGCGCCTGACGGGCTTATAGTTATCGGCACGCTCAGCATAAATCTCCTGCCCGTTCTGATGACACTCATCAACTTTATATCAAGCGCGATATATCTTCGCGGATTTCCGCTCAAAACGAAGCTTCAGCTCTACGGAATGGCGCTTTTCTTCCTCGTGTTCCTTTACAATTCGCCGTCCGGACTCGTATTCTACTGGACGCTGAACAATGTGTTCTCGCTGCTGAAGAACATCTTTTATAAGCTCAAGAATCCCAAAAAGGTATTGTCGGTCCTTACTTTCGTGCTCGGCGCGGCGGTGCTGACTCTCCATTTCGGAGCAGACGCATTCGGACTCCCCGGCTTGAAGAGAAGGATAGTTCTTATCGTCGGTGCGGCGCTTCTTCTGCCCCTCGTCTTATACTTTGTCAAGCGCAGATTTCCGCGCCGTGAGACGGGCAAGACCGTCGAGCCGGACAAAAAGATATTCATTCTCGCCGCACTGTTCCTTTCGGTGTTCGTCGGCGCGCTGATACCGTCGATTTATATCGCCGACTCTCCGCAGGAGTACGTCGACGTAACGTATTTCTTCAATCCCGTCTGGTACGTCGTAAATTCGTTCTTGCTCGCCGCGGGCACGTTTGTCCTATGGTTCGGAGTCTTTTACTGGCTCGCCGGCAAGAAGGGCAAAGTGATATTCGAGAGGGCGATGTGGTGCCTGTTCGGCGTCGCAGTTGTCGACTATATGTTCTTCGGAACGAATCTCGGCATCGTTTCTTCCGCGCTTCAGTATGAGAACGGACTTAACTTCTCGAGAACGGAGAAGTTCATCAATCTCGGAGTTATCATTCTCGTCATCGCAGCTCTTACGTTCGTTATCGTCAAGTGGAGAAAGGCTGCGGGCGCGGTGCTTGTGACCGCGGTGCTTGCGACGACCGTTCTGACCGGTATCAACGTCGTCAAGTCGATACAGTCGGTGAACAACGTCAAGATCATTGATACGGAAGAGTCGCCTCACTTCTCGCTCAGCAAAGAGGGAAAGAACGTCGTGATACTGTTCCTCGACCGTGCGCTTGGCGAGGATATGCCGTATCTGTTGAACGAAAATCCCGACCTCAAAGATACTTTCGACGGATTCACTTATTACTCGAACGTGATCTCATACGGCGGCCACACCAATTTCGGCGCGCCTCCGCTGATGGGCGGCTACGAGTATACTCCCGTTGAAATGAACAAGCGTGACACCGAGCTTTTAGTGGATAAGCACAATGAATCGCTCAAGGTGATGCCGGTAGCATTTCTTAACGAAGGGTACGACGTCACTGTTTGCGACGCTCCGTATGCAAACTATGAGTGGATCCCGGACCTCTCGATCTACGATGATTATCCCGAGATCAAAACTTATATCACTAAAGGAATGTACGGATCTGTCGAAGCGAAGCAGCTCGCAATAGACGCCGATATGCGCAATTTCTTCTGCTTCAGCCTTATGAAATCGTCTCCTCTGTTCGTTCAGTACGCGTTCTATAACGGCGGCAACTACAACGCTATGACGTCGAATCCCGAGGTCGCGACCACTCAGGATGGCGACGGTATTTCAACGTCAAGCGGTATCAACTCCGCGTTCATGGAGTCGTACAACGTCCTGTGCAGTCTGAACGGTATGACGCAGATAGTGGACGGTGACGCCGACAACTTTTTACTGTTCTACAACGACGCGCCTCACGAGCCGATGATGTTCGACGAAGCGTCCGGTTACACTGTGTCGTCTGACATTGACAACACCGAATTCGACGAGAACAATAAGGATCGCTTTACGGTCGACGGAAAATCCCTGAACGTCAGAAACCGCAAGCAGATGATCCATTATCAGACCAATATGGCGGTGCTGATGAGAGTGGGCGAATGGCTCGACTACTTACGCAAAAATGACGTTTATGATAATACAAAGATAATTATTGTCGCAGACCACGGATATTATTTGTATCAATCGAGCGAGCTTTATTGGCCGGATCACATGATGCCGAGCGGCGTCAGTGTCGATATCGGAAACTATTTCCCGCTCCTGATGGTAAAGGACTTCGGCAGTAAGGGATTCACGACGTCTGACGAATTCATGACAAACGCCGACGTTCCGACGATCGCGCTCGACGGATGTATTACCGATCCCGTAAACCCGTTCACCGGGAAAGCGATCAACAGCGATGAAAAGACGGCTCACGATCAGTTTATTATAACCGATCATCTCGGATGGAACGTCGGTTCCAACAACGGGACCGTGTTCGAGCCGACGACCTGGGCGGCAGTAACGAACAACATCTGGGACAGGGACGACTGGAAGTTCATAGACGATCCGGTAACGCTGTATGACCACAAAATGCCGTAAAAATAAAATGACTCCCGGAGCGGTTGACGCTCCGGGAGTTTTACGTTTCGGATCATTTTATATTTTTCTCACTGTGAAGTCAACAGTTACCGGTTCCGCGCCGCGAAGCGTGAACGTGATTCCGCCCGCGCCGTCCTCTCCGGTCGTTCGGACGTATGCTCCTCCGAGCCCTCCGCGGAGTATCGGCGCTTTGTCTCCGACCGTTTCGACCGGCCCCGAAACTGTCATTGTTACGGCTTCGGTGAGGAAGGGAAGTGCGTTGCCGTTTTGATCTTTTGCGCGCAGCCTTATCGAAGCGACGTCGTACGTTTCGCCCTCGCAAAGATTCTTGTGGTCCGGAATCGCTTCAAGAACGATCTTTGTGACGGGTGATTTAACGATCGTCTTCACCGCTATCCCGTCTTTTATCGCTTCAAAGCGGAATTCCGTCACCTCGTCCCCCCAGTTTCCGATGTACTTTCCGTAAAGCGTGTATGCGTCGTTGAACGACATACGGTGGAACAGCATCAGATACGCCGCTTTCAGCTTGATTTTGAGAGGGAGACTTGAAAAACCGTTAAGCGCGGCATAATTGAGTATATCCTTCGTGAATCGTGCGCGGCGCTTCGAGAATCCTTCGCCGTTTTCAAGTCTGTCCCCGATGAAGTCGTCTATCGCTATCGGAGGATTTTTGATGTTTTTGTACGGAGAATCAGTATGATTAAACTCTCTGATGAATACTCCGTTCTTATACATTTTAACACTGTCGGCGTTGGTAAACGCCCACACCGCGCCGAGCTTTCCCGCGGGGTGTTCGCCGATGTCCATAGTCGACGAGACCTCAAGAAAAGGCTCGCCGTCTCTCATTTCCGAGTAAACGTATGACGCGGTCTTCGGGTTTCTGAACATATCGAGAACGCCGTGATAGCATATCCGGTCACCGCTTCCGAAATCACGGTGAGTGTTGTAGTCGAACATACACCAGCCGAGGCATCCGGCGATATCTTCCTCGCCGGATGCGGCGTCGATAACATTGGCGTGGCGGAGCGCGTGCTCAAGCCTGTGTTCCTCGCTGTCGTAAGCTTTTGTCGGGAACATATGGCCGTTGAACTCGGTTATGAGATACCCCTTTGACATATCGCTCGTGACGTCGCGCTTCTTTTCACAGCCTTTGTTGTTGCCCTCGTGGACGAAATCGTTGTACGTGAAAACGTCCTCGAGCCGGCTTCCTTTTTTGAGTCTGCGTACTCCCGCGGTCTGCCTCGTTTCGTCGAGAGATCTCGCGATTTCATTCGTTTCCTTATAGAACTCTTCATCGTCTTCCGATTCATTGATCCTGACTCCCCAGAGGATTATCGACGGGTGGTTTCTGTATTGCGTCACCATCTCGCGCACGTTCTCTGCTGCGACGCACTTCCATTCGGCGCCGCCGATGTGCTGCCATCCGGGGATCTCCGTGAAGACGAGAAGACCGATCTCGTCACATCGACCGACAAAATGAGGAGATTGCGGATAGTGGGAGGTCCTGACTATATTGACGCCGAGCTCGCTTTTAAGTATGTCCGCGTCGAGACGCTGCAAAGATGCGGGCATCGCGTATCCTACGTACGGGTAAGACTGATGGCGGTCGAGACCGACGAGCCTCAGCTTTCTTCCGTTGAGATAAAAACCGTCAGCGAGGAACTTTGCCTTTCTGAATCCGAAAGTTTCCGTCCTGTCGTCAAGCACGGCGTCGCCTTTTAACAGTTCGACTTTCGCTCTGAAAAGAGTCGGCGACGCGACGTCCCAGAGCTTTGCCAGCGGAAGAGTGAGCTTCACTTCATCTGAAAACGGAAATGTGTCAGTGACGAGAAAACTTCCTTTTGTATCGCTGAGTGTAACTTTTACAGAGTCGGCGTCGTTTCCGACAGCCCTTATTCTGCACGAGACGTCTCCGTCAAAACGTATATTTTCGATCTCAACGGCGCTTGCCTCTTCTTTCAGAATTACAGTGTCGGGTACTTTCGCGATCACGAAAAGATCTTCGATATACGTCTTTTCGCATACCGAAAGCGATATTTCGCGGTAGATCCCGCCGTATGTCATATAGTCGACGACGTGACCGAAAGGCGGAATATCGAGCGTCTCGCGGCTGTCGACTTCTATTGCGATCACTGCATCCTCGCCCGGCGTCACGTGTTCTGTCAGCTCGGCAGAGAACGCAGTATATCCTCCGAGATGTGTGCAGATTTTCGTGCCGTTCGCATATATTTCCGCTTTGTGTGCCGCTGCGCCGATATTGATAAATATTCGTTTGTCAGCCCATTCTTCCGGTATCGCGATCTTTTTTCTGTAGCAGGCGACTTTCTGATAAACGCTCTCGTCAAAATAATCAAAAGGGGTGACGGCGAAAGTGTGCGGGATATCGACGGTCTCGCGCGCGTCCGTATTGCCTGAAATAAAAATATCTGAGACGTCGTCTGAAAATTCCCACCCGAAATTCAAAGGGATCTTTTTCATATTAATAAATCCTTCTGTAAGATAAAAAGCCGCCGACGGCGGCTTTATTGATTATTGTTCAGCCTTCTACTTCAATGCTGTAAAACGATTCGATCATGACGTCGTAATAGTCGTCTGAAACGAGAGTGAACGTCACGTTGACGCTGTAATGGTCAAAGAAATAGTTGCAGTTGATTTGATATATATAATAGTCGTCGGAAATATCGAGAAAATAGTCGGCGATCGCGTATTTCACGCCGTTGATCTCACCTTTTTCAAGATCCAGCTCGCTTACTTCATAGTATTCGCTGAAAGCGGCAATAAGGTTTTCTTCGGTAAAGAAATCGTAATCGTCAGCCGTAACTGCGAAATATATATTGTCGGCATGCGTCGGATAATCTCCCGGCGTCGCCGTCGCCTTTGTATTATCTTTCTCGACGGTAAATCCCTTCGGAAGATACAAAGATACGCCCTTGAACTCGAACAGCTTTCCGAGTATTCCGTACGGATCCTCCTCTCCCGTTTCGGGAGCGTCCTTGGTCTCCGGTTCCGGATCTGTCTCAGTCTCCCGGTCCGTCTCTGTCACGGGAGCTGACTCCGGTTCTTTTTCCGTATCCTTAGTTTCCTTGATCTCTTCCGTTTCAACTGTGTCGTCGGGATCGACCACTTCGACTTTTACGCCCGCGCAGGAAGCAAGAGAAAAAACAATAATTATGACCGTTATCAATGAAACGAAAACTGTGATCTTTCGCATACAGAATACCTCCGATCTTTACTGCTTTGATTATATCATCGGAGTTATATTTTGTCAACACAAAGAGCGCGGTTATGTTTGTTCGTCCGCAGGCCGCTATATTTTTCATTTTTTAAAAAAACACTTGAATAGTGATTCGTTTTGTGATATTATTATACTAACATAATATTGGTTTTTATAGACTGATTTAAATTAATTCACGGAGCATACTATGTCTGAAGCTGAAAAATTCGTTATGAAGGCGGCAAGCGCCTTTGACACCGACGGCGCCCCCACATCGTTTGAACGCTGTAACGCCGGTCACATCAATGACACGTTCTTTATTTTCTGCGGGAAGGAAGAACCGTCCTATATCCTGCAAAGGGTAAATACAAGTATATTCAAAGATCCCGAAAGTCTTATGGCAAACATCTGGGGGGTTTGCGAACACCTCAGAAAGAAAGTCATCGCTGAAGGCGGAGATCCGGATCGCGAAGTCAGAAAGATCATCCTGACAAAGAACGGCGACAAGTATTATATCGACGAAGAGGGCGGTTACTGGAGAGCGTATCTCTGCCTCAACGGGGTGCTTTGCCTCAACGAAGCGACGAAGGAAACGTTTTATAAATCGGCGCTCGCATTCGGCCATTTCTTCTGTCAGCTTGCCGATTATCCGGCTGAAACGCTTGCCGAAACGATACCGAATTTCCATAACTCCGTATCGAGATACAACGACTTCAAGGCCGCGGTCGAATCAGACCCGCTCGGAAGAGCTGATGAATGTCGTGACCTCATTGAATTCGCGCTTTCTAAAAAAGACAAGTGTTCGTATATTCTCGACAGGATAAAGAGCGGAGAAATGAAACTCTGCGTCACTCACAATGATACAAAGCTTAACAACGTGCTTCTCGATGAGAAGACGTATGACGGCGTGTGCGTCATCGACCTCGACACCGTGATGCCCGGCTCGATCCTGTACGATTTCGGAGATTCGATCAGATTCGGCGCTTCCAGCGCAAGAGAAGACGAGGCGGACCTCGACAAAGTATATATCGACCTTGATATGTTTGAAACTTACGTTGACGGCTTTCTCAAAGAGCTCCGCCCGACCATGACCGAAGCCGAAGTTCTCGGACTTCCTATGGGCGCGTATCTTATGACTTACGAGACCGGCGTCAGATTCCTCGGAGATTATCTTACCGGTGACACATACTTTAAGACTCATTATCCCGGTCAGAATCTCGTAAGAGCGAAAAACCAGCTCAAACTGATAGCCGATATGGATGCGAAAATGCCTTTGATGGACGCTATCGTCAGAAAGTATTTATAAAAGAAAGTCAAGGAGCCGCTTCGCGGGTTTGGTGATATATGGAAAACAAGAATCAGATTTATTTTGAAAAGTTTATCTACGTTTTAAGAAGAAGGTTCATATGGGTCATTCTTGCCGCACTTTTCTTTGGCTTTGCTGCGGGATTTGCGACAAAAATGCTTGTCAAACCGGATTACGTTGCTTATACGAAGTTTTACGTCAATGCTTCAAGCAATCAAAATATGACTCAATCGGATCTGAACGTTGCAAAGAGCTTGGTCGACACCTATATTGAGATCATAAAGAGCGATACGTTTCTCGAAGAAATAGCCGCGGCGTCGGGAGTCGATTATACTCCCTCGGAGATCAGAGCGAGAATGTCTGCGTCTTCGGTAAGCGGTACAGAGATCTTTAGAGTCAGCATCTCCGATACTGATCCGAAGGTTTCATATCAGATCGTTTCAGCCATGGCGGAAAAAGGGCCGACCGAGATCGAGCGAGTCGTCGTAGGCGGTAAAGTCAGCGTCGTCGACAGACCGAAAATGCCGACGGTCCCGAACAGCACGGGCGCAAAGAGGAATGCCGCTCTTGGCGCTTTTGCCGGCGCGATTGCAGTTTTTGCAGTGTTCTTTATCAGAGAAGTGCTTGACGTTACGATCTATGCGGAAGAGGATCTTACGGATAACTTTGATTATCCTATTCTTGGAACGATACCCACGATTTTATCGGAAAATGACAAGAACAGAAAGTATTCAAAAGCGGGAAAGTACGCCGGATACGCGTATAGATACGGCTATAAATACGGATACGGTTACGGATACGGATACGGTGAAAAAGACGGAAATAAGAAATCGGAGCCGAAAAGCGTAAAGAAAGCTGTTGTAAAAGAAGCGGCAAACGCCGCGCAACCGGCAGCAAAAACGAGTGAAGCGAAGAATACCGCCGCAAAGACCGCGCCGACGTCGGAGAATAAAAGCGAAGGAGGTAACAACTGATGAAACAGCAGACACCGACAAAGAATTATGAAGGCAAGCTCCTCACATCAAAATCTCCTTTTGCGATAAATGAATCGTTCAGAGCGCTCAGAACAAATATGTTCTACACGTCGAAAGGTGAGAAGTGCCCGGTTTACGGAATTACAAGTTGCTTTGCTAACTCCGGCAAAAGCCTTATCATCGCAAATACTGCGATCTCATTTTCACAGCTGAACAAAAAAGTTCTCCTTATCGACTGCGACCTTCGTAACTCCGTTGTTCATAAGGTCTTCGGAATCGAAAAAGGCCTCGGGATAAGCGAGCTTCTTGCCGGAAGCGACAACGCTGTTGACAAAGCGCTTCGCAAGACGCCCTACGATAATCTCCAGATCATAACGTCCGGAGGCACGCCTCCCAACCCCACGGAGCTTCTTGCTTCCGACAGAATGGAGAAGCTTATAGGGATCTTAAAGAATCATTTTGACGTCATTTTTATCGACCTTCCTCCGATAGGCCTCGTATCCGACGCCGCTGTTATCAATGATATTGTCACCGGATACATCTTTGCCGTTCGTTCCGGCTTTGACGACAGGCGTGACGTGAACGCCGCTCTATCCGCTATGGAACAGATGGAGCTTAAGATCATCGGATTTATTCTCAATGACGTAAATGTAAAAGCCGTCAGCAAGTATACGAAATACGGAAAGTACGGCAGGTACGGCAGATACGGCCGTTACGGAAGGTATTCGAGATACGGAAGATATCAGAAATACGGAAAATACTACGGATACGGTAATAAGTATTCCGGAGGTTACGGCGGCTACGATAACAACAATTATTACAATAATTATTGATCGGTCGTACGTGTAACGATCTACACCGCGTTCATTCAGCGGTGTGAAAGAGGGTAGTTTTATGAAAAGCGGAATTACTACTGACTTTCATGCGCATATTCTTCCCGGGGCAGATCACGGTTCAGACAGCGTTGAAACAAGCTTGAAACAGCTCCGTATGATCTCGTCATACGGAATTAAGAGGGTAGTCGCAACTCCTCACTTTTATCCCGAATCAGACAACGTCGATATGTTTCTTGAGAGAAGAGGGGAGTGTGCCGAAGATCTTAAGCGCTCGCTGCGCCCCGATGATCCGGAGATCATCCCCGGCGCCGAGGTGCTTATTTGCAACGGCATTGAGAGAATGGAGGGGCTTTCCCGCCTTGCCGTTCCCGGTACTAAATGCATTTTGCTCGAAATGCCGATGACAAAATGGAGCGACGTCACATACGACACCATTGAAGCTATTTCGCGAATGGACCTTGTCCCCGTGATGGCTCATATAGACAGGTACGATCCCGATAAGATTGAAGAGCTTATGCGCCTTAACGTTCTCGCTCAGCTTAATCCGGATCCGTTTTTGTCCCACAAGGGCAGGAAATTTGCCGAAAGGTGGCTTGAGACCGGAAGAGTCGTCGCCGTAGGGAGCGATCTCCACATGGCGAGCGACAGAGCTTACAAGAGCTTTTCAACTGCCTGCGATGCGCTCGGCAAATATGCCGGACACGTCGAAAGATCGATGCAAAGACTTCTCGAAGGAGCCTGTCCTCTTGCATAATTTGATATAAATACGTCGGAAACGCCGTGTGATCGATTTTGCGCCCGTATTCAGGCGCAAAACTTTTATCCCGACTGCGGCGAAAAAGTGAAATAATACACGTTGATCATACGAATGGTATGACCGGAGGTTACTTATGCTGAAAATCGAACATCTGACGAAAAAATACGGCGAAAAGGCAGCCGTAAACGACCTTTCGCTCCACATCAAGCCCGGCGAGATATACGGGTTTATAGGACACAACGGAGCCGGTAAAACCACGGCTCTCAAGAGCGTTGTCGGAATACTTAAATTTGATGAGGGCGAAATATATATCGACGGTATCTCAATAAAAGACGATCCTCTCGCGTGCAAAGCAAAGACAGCGTATATTCCCGACAATCCGGATATATACGACTATATGACCGGACAGAAATATCTTTCGTTCATCGCCGACGTCTTCCACGTTTCAAAAGAAGACCGTGACGCGAGAATAAAGAAATACGCCGAACTTTTTGAAATCACACAGTCTCTGCCGAATCCGATAGCGTCGTATTCGCACGGCATGAAGCAGAAACTCGTCCTTATCTCGGCTCTTATCCATGATCCGAAGCTCGTGATAATGGACGAACCTTTCGTCGGACTCGACCCGAAAGCGGCGCATATCCTTAAAGAGCTGATGAGGGAAATATGCAATAAGGGCGGAGCGATCTTCTTTTCGACTCACGTTCTTGAAGTCGCCGAAAAGCTCTGTGACAAGGTTGCTATAATTAAGGAAGGAAAGCTTATCCGCTCCGGCACGATGGACGAGGTCAAAGGGGATGAATCCCTTGAGAACGTCTTCCTTGAACTGGAGGCTGACAATGCTTAAAGTATTGATAAATAAACAGCTCACCGAGATCTTCCGCAATTTCTTTTTTGATCAGAAGAAAAACCGCGCAAGGTCGAAGGCGGCGACGGCCGCAATGATCGCCGGGCTGTTCTTTCTTCTGTACGCCGTCGTTGGCGGTATGTTCGGATTCTACGCGTACAATCTCGTTCCGATAGCGTCCGCCGGGTTCGGATGGATGTACCACCTTATTTTCGGCGGAGTAGGACTTCTGTTCGGCATATTCGGAAGCGTGTTCAATACCTATTCCGGACTCTATCTCGCAAAGGACAACGACCTGCTTCTCTCAATGCCGATACCTCCTATTAAGATCGTAACGGCGAGAACGTTCAGCGTATTCATTATGAGCCTTATGTACTCGTCTATGATAACGCTTCCGACGACTGTGATCTATTTTATCTTCGTTCCGCAGACTGTGATGAGCGTCATCGGTTCGATCGCGCTGATCCTTACGGTCGCTCTGCTCGTCTTCGTCCTCTCGTGCCTGCTCGGATGGGTCGTCGCTAAGATCTCGGTCAAACTCAAGGGACGCGGATACGTCATTGTTATCATCTCGCTTGTGTTTGTGGTATTGTATTACGTTTTGTTCTTCAAAGCGGCTGATATCGTTCAGAACATCATAAAAAACGCCGCGATATACGGCGAAAGCATAAAAGACAACGCGTATCCGTTCTATCTGTTCGGCAGTATGGGAGAGGGGAACGCGCTTGCAACAGCGATCTTCTTCGGGGCTGCGCTCGTTCTTGCCGCGCTTTCGATGTATGTTCTTTCACGCACGTTCATAAAGGTAGCTACTTCATTGAAAAGCGAGCCCACCGCTTACGGAAAATCGAAAAATATCGCGCAGAAGAGCGTGTTCTCAACGCTGCTCTCAAAAGAGTACACGAGATTCAAGACGTGCTCGACGTATATGTTAAACTGTTCTCTCGGAACGCTGCTTCTTCCGGCGCTCGGCGTGTTTATTCTTTTCAAAACAGATACTGTTAAGGCTGTCATTTCTTCAATATTCACCGCATTTCCGGGCGCCGAGATCGCGATGTTCTGCTTCGCGATATGCTTCATCGCCGCGACGAACGCTGTGACGGTGCCCTCGGTCTCGCTTGAAGGAAAGTCGCTCTGGATGATGAGTTCGCTTCCGATCGATCCGAAAGAGCCGCTCCTTGCAAAACTTGCGCTTCACCTTATCCTGACCGTTCCGTCGGTGGTGATCTGCTCGGTGTGCGCCGCGATAGCTATTAAACCCGGGGCACTCGGAACGGTACTCATTATTGTCCTCCCCGCAGTGTTCACGCTGATGAACGCCGCGCTCGGCCTTATCATCGGAATACTTAAACCCAACCTCAACTGGACGAGAGAGATCGTACCGATAAAGCAGAGCGCCTGCATCATCATCTATCTGATCGCAAGCTTCGCCGCGGTTATAGTTCCCGCTCTCATTTATTTCACTGCATTGAAGGGAGCCGTCAGTGCGACTTTGTTCCTCTTCGTCGTGCTCGCTGTTTACACTGCGGCAGCGGTGTATGAGATCGTGTGGCTCATGCGCCGCGGGACACAGAAATTTGCTGCGCTGTGCGCTTGAATCGGAGTCGATAATATGAAAAAAGTATCTGTATTCATTTTGCTGTCGATAATGGTGTCGATAATATGTCTCGCCTCATGTTCTCAAAGCGCCGATAATAATCAAAGATCCGAAAAGAATGATCAGACAGTGACTATCCCCGAAGATCTCATTTACGGGCCTTTGCCGGACGAAAATGCTGCTGTGGAAGCGGCGACTGAAGCGTTGATCTCGCTGCATATCGACGCTACCGATAAGCGCAGCGCGGAAAAAGTTGATTACGATGATAATACCGGTATCTGGACCGTTCATTTTGCCCGCAGACCCGAAGGAGATAAAATTGTGATAGGTGATGAATATTCGGTACAGCTGAACAAATCAGACGGAAAAGTCATTGAAGTCAGATATTGGGAATGATCGCAAAATAAAAGAGACCGCCGAGAGATCGGCGGTCTAGTTTTTTAGAGCTTATCAGCTATATCAAATATCAGTTTTTCCGTCTTCTCCCAGCCGAGGCATGGGTCGGTGATGGATTTTCCGTAGGCGTGCTCTTCGATCTTGCAGGCGCCGTCTTCGAGGTAGCTCTCGATCATAAGCCCTTTTACAAGGCGGCGTATGTCGGAATTCTTCGACATACTGTAAAGAACGTCTTTTGCTATCCTCACCTGCTCGAGATACTGCTTACCGGAATTTGCGTGGTTCGTGTCGACGATCACAGCCGGGTTGACGAGTCCGCCGTTTGCGTACATTTCGTTGACGCGCAGCAGGTCTTCGTAGTGGTAGTTCGAGATATTGTGACCGTAGTAATCGGTCATTCCGCGTAGTATCGCGTGAGCGAGAGGGTTGCCCGTGCTGTGAACTTCCCATCCGCGGTAGAGGAATGTGTGAGAACTCTGCGCCGCGGTGACGGAATTCATCATGACCGTAAGATCGCCGCCCGTGGGATTCTTCATGCCGACGGGAATGTTGAGACCGCTCGCGACGAGACGGTGCTGTTGGTTTTCGACAGACCTTGCGCCTACTGCGACGTATGAAAGCAGGTCGGAGAGGTATCTGTGGTTCTCGGGATAGAGCATTTCATCAGCGCAGCTGAAACCGTAGTCTTTAAGAGCCGAAAGATGGAGATCGCGTATTGCGATTATGCCCTTGAGCATATCCGGGCGCGCGTCGGGGTTGGGCTGATGAAGCATACCCTTATAGCCTGCGCCTGTGGTTCTCGGCTTGTTCGTATATATCCTCGGTATGATCAGTATCTTGTCGGAGACCTGATCTGCAACTTTGCGCAGACGTCCGATATATTCGAGCACCGGCTCTCTTGAGTCCGCTGAGCAGGGACCGATGACGAGGATAAACTTGTCGGATTCACCTTTGAATACTTTTTCGATCTCCTCATCTCTTTTTGCCTTTACTGACGCCATCTCGTCCGTAATGGGGTACATTTTTTTGACTTCCTGCGGAATGGGAAGTTTTCTTGCAAATTCCAGATTCATTGTTTTTGCCTTTCGATATCCGATTTATTTGTCAAATCTTTCGCGCCTTTCGGTGGAAAGCTTCATCATTTCTCTCATTTTTTCTCTGTCTTCGCGCTTCAGCGCGTCCTCAAGTTCTGTGAACCGGTCTTTGAAGACGTCCATCACGCGGAGCAGTTTTTCTTTGTTCGCTATGAACAGTTCGCTCCACATCTCGTCGTTGATCTTGGCTATGCGGGTGAGGTCCCTGAACGAGTCGCCGGTGAATTTGTTGATGTCCGGGTCGTCGCTCGAACACATCAGCGACACGGCGATACAGTGGGTGAGCTGTGACAGAAATGCGATCATTTTGTCGTGTTCGTCGGGAGACAGAACGGAGATGCGCGCAAAGCCGAGCGTTTCTCCGAGCGCACGGCAGATCTCGATCGCGCTGTCGGTGTTATTTTCCGTGGGGACTATTATATAGTTTGCGACTCTGAAAATGGAGTCGTCGCTGTACTTTATCCCGCTCTTTTCTCTGCCCGCCATCGGGTGAGCCGCGATGAATTCGCAGTCGCCGCGGAGTATGCTCTGGACTTTTCCGACAACGCTTTCTTTGACGCCGGTGACGTCGGTGATGATCGTGCCGGGCTTGAAGTATTCTTGATTTTCCTCGATCCACGAGGAGACCGTGTGCGGATAAAGCGCTATTATCACGAGGTCGGCGTCGCCGATCAGTTCGGGATCCGGGTTTGACGCACCGCGCTTTATCATACCGCGTGCGAGCGCATAATCAATGGTTTCGGCGCTTCTCGTTATCGCGCTGACGTCGTAACCCTGTTTTGTAAGGGCAGACGCGTACGAGCCTCCTATCATACCGAGACCGACTATCAGTATCTTCGTATCTTTTCCGAGTATATATTTCTTATCGAGTGTCATTTGACGTCACCTCAATTCCGAGTTTCGCGATATCCCCGAAAAATCCGGGATAACTCTTGTTCACCGCTTCGGCTTGATCGATCTCTCCGCCGGTCACCGTGCAGAGGACCGCAAGCGACATCGCTATACGGTGATCGTTGTGAGACATGAGAACTCTGTCAGGGCGGTGAAGTATGCCGTTTACTGTCACGCTGTTTTCCGAAACATCAAGCGTGACGCCGAATGCAGAGAGCTCTTCCTTCATCGCCGACGAGCGGTCGCTTTCTTTGTAAACGAGCCGCTTTGTCCCCGTAAACTTTCCGCCGCCCTGATATGCGGCGAGCGCAAACAGTATCGGCGCGAGGTCAGGACAGTCGGAAACGTCTGCTGTCTTTCCGCGTCTGATCTTCTCAAACAGATCGGGATAAACTCTGTCTCCCTGTTCGGTCTCGGGGGAGAGACCCGTCACGGTTACGTTACCGCCGACGAAGTTCAATGCTTCGAGAAAAGCGGCGTTTGAACAGTCGCCTTCGACCGTATAATCTTCAGGAATAAAATGCGATTCTCTTTTTATCAGATAGCCGTCGTCAGTCTTTTCGACGTTCTTGCCGAAAGCACTCATTACGGAAAGAGTAATATCTACGTAAGATGCGCTCTCCGCTTTGCCGGTCACGTGGATCCTGCTCTCACCGTCAAGCGAGGAAAGCGCTGTCAGAAGTCCTGTCGTGAACTGACTGCTTTTTTCCATCGAAACGGAGTAGTCACCGGGCGTGAGCTTTCCGGATACTTTGACGCCGTCCGAAAACTTCTCAAACACAAAGCCGCGCTCGCGGCAGAGCTCTTCATATTCTTCGAGGGGACGGGACAAGAGCTTTTCGGTCCCGCGGAGCGTTATCTCGCTGCCGGAGATAAGACACAACGGAAGAATGAACCTCAGCGTGCTTCCGCTCTCGCCGCAGTCAAGGACACATGACGGCGTTTTTCTCGGATCGAGAGTTCCGAGATATACATCTTTTCCGCGTATTTCGACTTTTGCACCAAGAGCCTCAAGACAGGAGAGCGTTGCCGATATATCGTTTGACATATCCACGTTTCTCACAACGCTGCCGCTTGTCAAAGCTGCGCATATAAGCGCGCGGTGCGCGACGCTTTTTGAAGGCGGTGCCGGTGCCACGCCTTCGGCGCGGCAGGGTTTGATTTCAACTTTCATATTATTCCTTATTGACGAGTATGTCCATCGCTTCGAGATACCCGGCAAGTCCGTGACCGGCGACCGTTGCGATGCACGCTTCTCTTACGTAGCTTATCTGTCTGAACGCTTCGCGCGATGAAACGTCGGAGATATGGACTTCGACCGTCGGTATCGCGACAGCCTTGATCGCGTCCGCTATCGCAACGCTCGTGTGAGTGTATCCGGCGGGATTTATCACTATCGCGTCGAATTCACCGAGCGCGTCCTGGATGCAGTCGATTATATCTCCCTCGTGATTCGACTGAAATATACCGACCTCGACTCCGAGCTCCTTCGCGTGATCTTCGATCATATCGACGAGCGTGTTGTAGTCCTCGCGTCCGTAAATATCCGGCTCGCGTATGCCGAGCAGGTTGAGATTCGGACCGTTTATAATCAGAATTTTCATTATTCTTTTCCTTCAAAATCATTCAGAATTGAGGCGACAGCCTCCGCAACGCTTCCGTTCGAGTCTGTTCTTACGTCGCAGACGGAGTTGTAAATATCTATCCTCTCGCGGTATCTCGCTTCGAGCGATGCGCGGTCGGAAGAGAGCGGTCTGTCGGAAGTCGAGATCAGTTTGTCGAGCGAGCGGTCGAGAAAGTATATCTTTCCGCTCCTCGCAAGAGCCGTTACGTTTTCTTCTCTCAGCACAGCTCCGCCGCCTGTAGCGATCACGGCGCCACGCTTTGAGGAGGCTTCTTTTACCGCGAGCGATTCGGCGTTCCTGAAGTATTCCTCGCCGCTTGTGGCGAAGATCTCTGTGATCGGTTTTCCTTCGGCTTCAACTATCATTTCGTCCGTGTCGAAAAACTCGCGCTTGAATACGGAAGCGACTTCTTTTCCGACAGAGCTTTTGCCGGATGACGGCATCCCGATCAGAACTATGTTATCTTTATCTCTTGTCAGACGCTCGAAAATCGTATCGCAAATTCCGGGTATAACGTCGTTTCCGGTGAATATCCTGTACGACTCCACCGCCTGGGAAACGAGCATATAAAGTCCTCCCGACGCCGCGATTCCGCGTCTTTTTGCTTCCAATACGAGATTAGTTCTTTGCGGATTGAATATCGCGTCAAAAACGCCCGTCAGCTTTGGAAAGCGTGAAATATCTATCGGTACGTCATCCTCGTTCGGGTACATACCGCAGGGAGTAGTGTTTATGATTATTTCTGCATCGCTGTGAAGCGTGTACGCGTCGTCGTAAGTGATGCATCCGACCGCCTTTTTGCGCGACAGACGGTAAATATTATTCGCTCCGAGAGACTTTGCTGTGTATTCCGCGGTCTTCGACGTGCCGCCGGAACCGCTTATAAGAACTTTTTTACCCGCGACGTCGATCCCGGCGCGAAGGATCGCATTCCTCATCCCGATATGATCGGTGTTGTAACCGTAAAGCTTTCCGCCGCGTACGACTACAGTGTTCACGGCGCCGATATTTTTCGCCGCACCGTCAATTAAATCGAGGTGTGGTATTACAGTTTCCTTGTAGGGGATCGTAACGTTCAGACCTTTGAACTCTTTTGCTTCAAAAAATGAGTCGATCTTATCTTTCGGTACTTCTATCAGATCGTATTTATAATCTTCGCTGTCGATCGCCCGGTGTATCTCGGGAGAAAAGCTGTGCCCGAGGCGTTCGCCCACAAGTCCGTATTCGATCATGGACGAAGCCACTCCTCTCCGTAGCGCGCGGCGAGAAGGTCGGCTGTGACTATCGCCGCCATCGCGGTCTGAACGGACGCAGCGCGGTGAACGATACACGGATCGTGTCTTCCTTTAGCGGAAACAGTGGTTTCCTCACCGCTTGAGAGATCGACCGTATGCTGTTTTTTATAAATCGTCGGGGTGGGCTTTACAGTTGTTCTGAATAATACGTCGCCGCCGGTGGTCATACCGCCGAGTATACCTCCGCAGTTGTTAGTTCCCGTCGTGATCTTTCCGTCTTTTATGATAAACGGATCGTTAGATTCACTTCCGTTCATAGAGGCGAGCTTCGTTCCCGCGCCAAATTCAACGGCTTTGACCGCGGGGATAGAGAACAGTGCGAGCGAGAGCATACCTTCGACCGTGTCAAACCACGGATCGCCCACGCCTGCGGGAAGACCGCAGATCGCGCTCTCGAGAGTTCCGCCGACGCTGTCGCCGCTCTCTCGCGCCGCTTCGATCGCGGCGATCATATCGCGTCCTGAAGCTTCGTCAAGGACCGGGAACGGATCGTTTTTCAGCGACTTGACGTCGGAGATAACGTCATCAAAAGATCTGTCATATACGTCTTTGATCGAGCTTATATGAGTTCCGATGCATATTCCTTTTGCTTCGAGCGCGGATATTACCACAGCACCCGCCGCGACTATCGCCGCGGTGAGTCTTCCGCTGAAATGACCGCCTCCGCGGAAGTCTTCAAATCCCGCGTTTCTGACGTGTGAGGTATAATCCGCGTGCCCCGGGCGCGCCGCGGACACACTGTCTCCGTAATCCTCGCTCTTTACGTCGGCGTTCGGAATTATTATACATAAAGGTGAACCGTTCGTCACGCCGCGGAAAACTCCGCTCATTATCTGAAACTCGTCGCGCTCTTGCCTTGCGGTCGATATTTTTCCGGCGGGGCGGCGGGCGTCAAGCGCGGCGGCTATCGCGCTCTCGTTGACCGGGATCCCGGACGGTATTCCGTCGAGCACCGCGCCGACGCACTTTCCGTGGCTCTCGCCGAACAGCGTCAGTCTGACGTTCTTTCCTATAGTGTTATTCATTACAGCGCCTCCGTTACGTATTTTTCAAACTCTTCGGGGGTCATTTTAACTATCTCGTATTTTCCTATCTCCGGGCAGACGACGCACGAGAGCGTGTCGCCGGACATCTTTTTGTCGTGACAGACCGCGTCGGTCAGACGTTTCGGATCGACCGGAAGAGACGTCGGAAGCCCTTCTTTCTCTAAAACTTTTTTGATTCGCTGTCCCGCGTTTCCTTTCGCCATGGGTATCATCCCGATCGCGACCGCTTCTCCGTGAAGTATCCCTTCGAATCCGGACGTGGATTCTATCGCGTGAGCAATCGTGTGACCGAAGTTGAGCACTTTTCTGAGACCCGATTCGCGCGCGTCTTCTTCGACGACTTTTATCTTGATCTTCAGCGCTTCTCTTATAAGCTCCGTATAAGATACGGCGCCGTTTTCGAAGCGTGAAAAGAGATCCGCGTCAAACGTTGCCGCCATCTTGACCGCCTCTGATATGCCGCTTGCAAACTGTCGTCTGTCCAGAGTCGAAAGCAGTGCCCCGTCAATAAGGACGCCTTTCGGATCATAGAACGCACCGACGATATTTTTATACCCGTCAAAATCTATCGCCGTTTTTCCTCCGACGGACGAATCCACCTGAGAGAGGACGGTCGTCGGGATATTGTAGAAATCGATCCCCCTCATATAGGTCGCGGCGGCAAATCCCGAAAGATCACCGACGACGCCTCCTCCGACCGCTACGATGCAGTCCGTGCGGGTGAGACCCATATCGCAGCATTCTTTCCAGATCGCTGCGAGATATTTTTCACATTTGGTCGCTTCCCCCTGCGGAAGAGTGAGTATCCTTGACTTTTTGCAGCTTTCAGCCGCTTTTTCGGCGTACGGCGGAACCCCGTCGTCTGTCACGATCAGAACGTTTCTGTCAAGGTCCCAGAACTCTCCGATCCTGCTTAGTGCGCCTTCTTCCATGACGACGTCGTAGCCGCCGTATATAGTTTTGACGCGAACAGTTTCGCGGCTCATCATATCTGTATCTCTCCTTCGATACTGCCGACGACCGTCACGTTGTTGCAGCAGAGCGCAAGCTCTTTCAGCATCGCGTGCCCGTCGGAACTGTTGATGTTTCCTTCGCCTTCCGCGAAGAAGTAGTATTCCCAACTTAGTTTTTTGGTAGGACGGCTCTTGAGCGCCCTGAGGTTGAATCCGTTGTATCCTATTACGGAGACCGCGCGTCCGAGAGAACCCGCTTCATTGTTGACCGTAAACGTCATCACAAAACGGGAGTCTTTTTCGGACGGAAGCTTTGCAGTTCTCGTGAACACTGCGAATCTTGTCGTGTTGCTCCGGCTCTCTTCTATGTGACCTTCAAGCTTAACAAGGTCGTATTCGTTTGCCGCTTCTTCGCTCGCTATCGCCGCAAGATCGCGTCTTCCGCTCTCCTTAAGCGCTTTTGCGGCGGATGCGGTGCTCGGAGCGACGGATGTTTTCCATCCGTGGCTTCCAATATATTTTTCACACTGTCCGAGTGCCTGCGGATGTGAAATGACTTCCTTAATATCTTCTATCGCAACGCCGGGAAGAGCCAGAAGATTCTGAGTCACTTCCGCCGAGTAGATCGCGTTGATCTTGAGACCTCCGAAAAATGCGAGGTCCATGACCTGCCCGACGTCCCCGTTATAACTGTTTTCAAGCGGAAGGATCGCCGCGTCGCATTCACCGTTTTCTACTGATTGGTATGCGGATGAAAAATCGGGGTAGGGAACCGTATTGGCGTTCGGAAACGCCTTCTTAGCCACAAGATGAGCGAAAGCGCCGGGTACGCCGTTGTAAGCGACCTTCATTCCGGTCAGCAGTTTGTGCTGATACGATTTCGAGACGTCCGTCAGACTCTTGAATACGTTGACGAAATAGGGGCGGAATTCTTCATTATCTATTAATGAAAGATTCTTTTCAAGAAGAGACCTCTCTCTTTCAGCGTCAAGTACGGGGATACCGTGCTCTTTTTTGTATCGCGCGACTTCTGTGACAGCGCCCATGCGGCGCTCGAAAAGTTTTGCGATCTCACCGTCGGTCTCGGATATGATCCGTCTCGCTTCTTCGATATCCATAAAATCCTCCGATTTAACTAAAAAACCCGCCTTTCCTTTGTAGAGCAAACGAAAAGCGGGCTGATTGCATTTTCAGACGATCAAAAATACAGGCAGTCCTCGTTATTAAAGTAATAAAAAGAATAAAATTTCATGGCCGATATTTCCTCTCGCACATTTCAATTATATTTATACACCCAAAAATTCAGCTTGTCAAGCCTTTTTGATCCGAAAAGCGCCCATATTCATTGATTTTGCAAAGAAAAATCCGTCGTTTCGACGAAAATATACTGTTTCAGCAGTGCAGAATAAATAAAGAAAAAGTTTCAGAAAACTATTGACTTTACTGTGATAAAGTGATAAACTGATAAAGTAATAAAGCGAACCGGCGCGCTGCCGTCAATATCAGATAAAAACCGAGAGGACATTAAATAATGAAAATACATGAAAACGACGCCGCGAACAGGTTATTCCACGCGATAACGTCGATAAAGACGGAAGAGGAGTGCAGAGCGTTCTTTGAAGACGTCTGCACGATAAAAGAGATCGAGGATATGTCTCAGCGCTTTGAAGCGGCAAAACTGCTTGATGAAGGATGCAATTATCAAACGATAAGCGCCAAGCTCGGGCTCAGCACCGCGACGATCAGCAGAGTCAGCAGATGCCTCAATTACGGAGCGGGAGGCTACAGAGCTCTCATTGACAGAGAAAAGGAAGAGAAGAAAAATGATAAGAATTGAAGAGGTAATGAGCGGTACCGAAAAGCTTGTGTATTCTCTTATGGACCTTTACGGGAAATACGGTTATTCGAGATACAGGATGAGCAAGTTTGAAGAGTACTCACTATACGGCAAGAATATAGATTTTCTCGTATCCGACAGCGTTATCACTTTTACGGATACAAACGGAAAACTGATGGCGCTCAAGCCCGACGTCACGCTTTCGATCGTAAAAAACGCGAAAGACGTTCCGGACGGTGTGACAAAAGTTTGCTATAACGAAAATGTTTACAGAGTTTCAAAGGGTACCGGAGCTTTTAAGGAGATAATGCAGGCGGGGCTCGAATGCATCGGCGACGTAGACCGATGTCTTGTCGGAGAGTCGCTGGCGCTCGCTGCCGAAAGCCTGAAGCTGACCGGCAAAAAGTACGTCCTCGCTGTCTCTCACCTCGGACTTCTTTCTCTCGCCGTTGATAAGATAACCGACGACGGAATGATAAAAGGAAAGATCCTCGGATGTGTCGGAAAGAGAAACATCCACGGGATCAAAGAAATATGTGTCGAATACGGAATCGATCCGGCGAAAGCATCAAGTCTTATCGAACTCCTTTCTGTATACGGAACACCCGACACAGCGCTTTCGAAACTTGAAAAACTGTTCGGAGCGGCTGGCGCGGAATGTATCGAAGAGATGGCTGAGGCGTTGTCAGTGTTCAGCGGCGACGACGGCAGATCGGTGACTGTCGACTTTTCAGTCACAGCAGACGCGAACTATTACGGAGGTATCGTATTCAAGGGATTCGTCGACGGAGTTCCGGACAGCGTTCTTTCCGGCGGATGTTATGACAAGCTGATGAGAAAACTCGGCAAGAAGAGTCGCGCCGTCGGCTTCGCGGTGTACGTCGATACGCTCGAGCGGATCTTTGACGACGGGAAAGAATACGATTTCGACGTGATGATAAAGTATACGGATGGAACAAAGCCGTCATCTCTAAAAAAGATATCCGATAAATTCATAGACGAGGGAAAAACAGTGTTCTGCTGTAAAACTCCTTGCGGAGTGAGATGCCGCGAAACGTTTGTGCTTGAGGAGGCGTGAGATGAAGAATATGCTTAATATCGCGCTTCCAAAAGGAAGACTCGGCGAAAAGGTCTACGCCATGTTTGAAGCGGCGGGGTACGACTGTCCGTCAATAAAAGAGGAGAACCGCAAGCTTGTTTTTGAAAACGCCGATGCAGGCGTCAGATACTTCTGGGTAAAGCCGTCGGACGTTCCGATATACGTCGAGCGCGGTGCCGCGGACGTCGGCGTCGCCGGAAAAGACATACTTCTCGAATATTCACCGGAAGTGTATGAACTTGCCGATCTCGGACTCGGAAAGTGCCGTATGGCTGTTGCGGCTCCGAAAGGCGCGAAAGAAGTCAAAGGAAAGACTCTCCGGGTCGCGACGAAATTCCCGGAGATCGCAAAAGAGTACTATGCTTCAAAGGGAAGAGACATTGACATAATCAAGCTGAACGGCTCGATAGAAATAGCGCCGATCCTCGGACTCTCCGACGTTATCGTCGATATAGTCGAGACCGGAACGACTCTCAGAGAAAACGATCTTGAAGTTGTAGAGGAGATACTTCCGATCAGCGCAAGACTCATCGCAAATATTTCGAGTTATAAATTCAAAACAGGGGAGATCGAACTTCTCGCAGCAAAGGTCACAGAGATCGCGGAGGGCAAAAAATGATAAAGATAATGAAATGGGGCGAAATACCGCCCGAAAAAGTATTCGAACGGAGTGACCCTATCGTTGACGTCAGAGATGTTGTCTCGTCGATCGTATCCGAAGTCAGAAAAAGAGGAGACGGGGCGCTTTTCGACTATGCCGAGAAATTCGACAAAGCGAAGCTCTCTTCACTTGAGGTATCAAAGGAAGAATTCGATGAAGCAGAAAGCCTTATCGATCCGGATTTCGTCCGCATTCTCGAGAGAGCCGCGGCGAATATAAGAAAATTTCACTCGGCTCAAAAGAGAAACGGCTTTATAATCAACGATGAGACCGGAGTCGTTACCGGTCAGAAGGTCATTCCGATAGAGCGCGTAGGACTTTACGTTCCCGGAGGCACGGCGTCTTATCCGTCAACGGTACTTATGGATGCGATCCCCGCAAAGATCGCGGGATGTCCTCTCGTCGTGATGACAACGCCTCCCGGAAAAGACGGCAAGATTTCTCCCGCGATCCTCGCCGCGGCGAAGGTCGCAGGCATCGACAAGATCTACAAGGTCGGCGGCGCTCAGGCGATAGCGGCGCTGGCGTACGGAACGGAGACGATACCTGCGGTCGACAAGATCGTCGGTCCCGGCAACGCGTACGTTGCAGAGGCGAAGCGTCAGGTCTTCGGTAAAGTATCTATAGATATGATAGCGGGACCGAGCGAGATACTTATCGTAGCAGACGGAAAATCTGACGCAAGATACGTCGCCGCGGATCTTTTGTCCCAGGCTGAACACGATAAAATGGCGAGCGCGGTTCTGGTCACAGACAGCGAAGAACTCGCTTTCGCTGTTGCAAACGAGATAGAAATACAGACTGAAAAACTCGAAAGACGCGATATCGCAAGAGCATCCATTGATTCGAACGGAAAGATAATTATAGCCGACGATCTTGCAAAGGTCATCGAGATCGCAAACGAGATAGCTCCCGAACATCTTGAACTATGCGTCGACTCTCCTTTCGATTATCTCGACAAAGTCAAAAACGCAGGATCGATATTCATGGGAAGATATTGCCCGGAGGCGCTCGGAGATTATCTTGCGGGACCTAACCACACTCTTCCGACAAGCGGTACCGCGCGTCATTCAAGCCCGCTTTCTGTCGACGATTTCGTTAAAAAGACACAGTATACGTATTATACAAAGGAAGCGCTCGACGCGGTCGCGCAAGACGTCGGAAAGTTTGCAAGGAAAGAAGGACTCACGGCTCACGCGAAAAGCGCTACTATAAGATCGGAGGACTGAAATGTCTAAATTCTTCAGTGAAAAGTATTCGAAACTTGTTCCGTATACGCCCGGTGAACAGCCGAAAGATATGGAATACGTCAAACTGAATACGAATGAATCGCCGTTTATACCGCCGTTTTCGGCTATTCTCGCGGCGAAAAGAGAAGCTGAGACACTGAACCTTTACCCTGCGCCTGAACCGACGGAACTTTACGAAAAGTTTGCCGCCGCAATAGGTGTCAAACCGTCGCAGCTCATCGCCGTAAACGGATCGGACGAGGTGCTGAATTTCGCTTTCGCGGCGTTTTGCGACAAAGATCACCCGGCAGTATTCCCGGATATAACTTACGGCTTTTACGAAGTCTTCGCAAAGATGAACTGCGTACCGTATGAGACGATACCGCTGAAGGACGACTTAACGATAGATCCTTATCAATATATCGGCACGGGGAAGACCGTGTTCATAGCGAACCCCAACGCTCCGACCGGGATCGCGCTTCCGATCTCCGATATCGAGATAATCGTGGCGGGAAATCCCGGCAACGTCGTTGTCATCGACGAGGCGTACGTCGATTTCGGCGCCGAGAGCGCGGTGTCACTCATCGACAAATATCCCAATCTGCTCGTGACACAGACGTTCTCGAAGTCCCGTTCCATGGCAGGGGCGCGTCTCGGCTTCGGTATAGCTTCCGAAGAGCTGATAAGAGATCTCAACACGATCAAATATTCGACCAACCCTTACAATGTGAACCGTCTGACGCAGGCGGTCGGTATCGCGCTGCTCGACGAAGCTGATTACACTTCGAGAAACTGTAAAACGATAATCGCGAACAGACGCGGTCTTGCTCACAGCCTTGAGTACCTCGGTTTTGACGTCACTCCCTCGAGCGCAAATTTCGTCTTCGCGCGTCATCCGGAGATCGGTGGAGAGGAGCTGTACCTCAAACTGAAAGAGCGCGGAGTCCTCGTCCGTCATTTCAGCGCGGAAAGAATAAAAGATTACAACCGGATTACAGTTGGAAACAAAGAACAGATCGAAATACTGATCGAAAAAATAAGAGAGATTCTGGAGGAAAAAGAATGAGACAGTCAACGGTCAAAAGAACGACAAAAGAAACCGATATTGAGATCGTCCTTGAACTCGACGGGACCGGAAAGAGCGAGATAGATTCCGGCGTTCCGTTTCTCGATCACATGCTTACTCTGTTCGCGTCTCACGGCTGCTTTGACCTCACGGTTAAATGCAAAGGCGACACGGAGGTTGATTATCATCACTCCGTTGAGGATATAGGGATCGCGCTCGGCGAGGCGTTCACGAAAGCGCTCGGCAATAAGAAGGGTATAAGAAGATACGGGGACACCACGCTTCCGATGGATGAGGCGCTGATCCTCACCGCGGTCGATATCTCCGGCAGGTGCTTCCTTTCGTATTCTCTCGGTATACCTCAACCGAGAGTCGGACTTTTCGATACTGAACTCGTCTCGGAATTTTTCTGGGGATTCGTCAGAAACTGTCCGTGCTCGCTGCATATAAAGAAGCTCGCCGGCGGAAATACGCATCACATAATTGAGGGCGCGTTCAAGTCGTTCGGCAGAACTATGAGAGAAGCCGTCTCAATAGACGAAGCAAAAGCGGGACAGATCCCGTCGACGAAAGGCGTGCTCTGATGGTCGCGATAGTTGATTACGGCGTCGGAAATCTTTTCTCGCTGAAAAGCTCTTTCGCGGCGATCGGCGAGAGTGCGGTCGTGACGTCGGATCCTGAAGTAATAAAGGGAGCTGACAGAATCCTCTTGCCGGGAGTCGGCGCGTTTTCGGACGCCGCGCAAAAACTGAAATCAAGCGGTCTTGACAAGGTGGTATGCGGCGAAGCAAAAGGCGGTAAACCTTTACTCGGTATATGTCTCGGTATGCAGCTTCTTTTTGAAAAAAGCTATGAATACGGAGAGCATGAAGGACTGTCGCTTCTTTACGGATCGGTCCGTCCTATAGCAGACGTGATTCCGGTTGATCTGAAGATTCCTCAGATCGGTTGGAATGCGCTTGAATTCAAAAAGGATTCGCCCCTGTTCAAGTATATTGATAACGGAGATTTCGTTTATTTCGTTCATTCGTACTATGCCGCCGAGTGCGACGACGAGACTGTTGCCGTGACGGATTACGGCGCACCTCTCACCGCGGCGGTTCAGCGCGATAACGTTTACGGATGTCAGTTTCACCCGGAAAAGAGCGGCAAGGTCGGTCTTTTCATTCTCAAAGCGTTTTGCGAGGTGTAACGATGAAGATTTTTCCCGCAATAGATCTTTACGGAGGAAAAGCGGTACGCCTCTTCAAAGGCGATTACGACAAAATGACCGTCTATTCGGACGAACCTGCTGAAGTCGCACGCGAATTCGCGCGTCTCGGCGCAAAGTTCGTACACGTCGTCGATCTTGAAGGCGCGAGAGACGGAGAAACGCCGAATTTCGATACTGTTCTTCGAATAAAAAACGCGTCAGGTGCTTTTGTCGAGATCGGCGGAGGGATCCGCACGGAGGAGACCGTCGAAAAATATCTCGCCGCCGGGATCGACAGAGTCATACTCGGTACTGCGGCGATAGAGGATTCGGATTTTCTGAGATCGTGCCTTGATAAATACGGAGAAATGATCGCGGTCGGCGCCGATCTGAAAGACGGTTTTGTCGCGGTGCGCGGCTGGAAAGAGGTTACGAGCGTAACGGCGGACGATTTCTTTGAAATGCTCTCAGAATACGGAGTAAAAAACGTGATATGCACGGACATT
Source organism: Clostridia bacterium (assembly GCA_017445115.1). Next base: position 60,295 of record JAFSUU010000048.1, read on the forward strand.
TCAAAAGACGGCGCTATGCAGGGAACGAACAGAACTCTCTATAAAGAGCTGTCGGATAAGTACGACATAGATATCACGGCATCCGGAGGCGTTTCAACGCTCGACGACGTAAAAGCGCTCGCGGCGATGGGCCTTTACGGCGCTATAATCGGAAAGGCGTACTACACCGGCGCGATAGATATCCGTGAAGCGATAGAGGTGGCAAATGATAACTAAAAGAATAATACCGTGCCTCGATGTGAAGGACGGCAGAGTCGTAAAAGGAGTCAATTTCAAAGGGCTCGGAGACGTCGCGTCGCCCGTGGCTCTCGCGGAGTATTACAGCTGTGCCGGCGCCGATGAACTCGTGTTCTACGATATAACCGCGTCGAGCGAGGGAAGGGCGATATTTACGGAGATCCTTACCGAGACCGCATCAAAGGTATTCATACCGCTGACAGTCGGCGGCGGAATAAATACGGTCGCCGATTTCGAGAGGGTCCTCAAATGCGGAGCGGACAAAGTCAGCGTTAATTCCGGCGCGATAAGGAATCCCGGGCTCGTCGGTGAGGCCGCGCGTCTTTACGGCGACCAGTGCGTTGTGCTCTCGGTAGATATTGCGAGAGTGGACGGAGTTTTTCGCGTCTTTGCAAAAGGCGGCCGCGAGAATACGGGTATGGAAGCGATCGAATGGACAAAGCGGTGCGTTGACGCAGGCGCCGGAGAGATCGTCGTCAATTCTATCGACACAGACGGTGTGAAAGGCGGATTTGATATTGAAATGCTCCGCGCGGTTACGGAGGCGGTCTCCGTGCCGGTTATAGCGTCCGGCGGCGCGGGGTGTATCGAACACTTCATAACGCTGTTCAAAGAACTTCCGAAGGTCGACGCAGGACTCGCCGCGTCAATCTTCCATTTCGGAGAAGTTAGTATAAAAGATTTGAAAGAAAAAATGGCGGCGGAAGGTATCCCCGCACGTCTTTGAGGTGATATTATGCTGAAAATCGATGAACTGAAATTTGACAAAGACGGGCTTATTCCCGCAATCGTTGTCGACTCCGTTACGAAAGAAGTGCTCACACTCGCGTATATGAACCGCGAGAGCCTCAAGATCACTATGGAGCGCGGACTGACTTGCTTTTACAGCCGTTCTCGAAAAGAACTCTGGCTCAAAGGGGAGACGAGCGGAAATTATCAACACGTCGTCTCTATAACTGCGGACTGCGACCGCGATGCTCTCACCGTCGTCGTAGAGCCGGAAGGACCTGCGTGTCATCTCGGAACTAAGTCCTGCTTCAACGATAAAATCTACGAGAGCGAAGAGCTTCACGAGTTTTCGCTCGAAATGCTCGTAAAGCTTATCGAGGGCAGAAAAACGGAGAAAAAAGAGGGCTCGTATACGACGTATCTCTTTGAAAAAGGGCTCGACAAGATATTAAAAAAGGTCGGCGAGGAGTCGACGGAAGTAATTATCGCCGCGAAAGATAAGGATAAAAAAGAGACGATCTACGAGATCGCCGACCTCACTTATCACGTGCTCGTGCTTATGATTGAGGCGGGCATCTCGGTTGAGGATATCCATCGCGAGCTCGCTTCCCGCCACGTGATAGATCACAAGGTAAAGCAGGAGAAGATGACGTCATGATAAGACGGGATTACCACACTCACACGAACTTTTGCGACGGAAACAATACCGCTGAAGAAATGGTGAGGGCGGCGATATCTCTCGGGATGGACGAGCTTGGATTCTCAGGTCACGCGCATCAGCCGTTCGATTTCGACTACTGTATGTCGGTCGAGGGCTCGGCGGCGTATCGCAAAGAGATCACCCGCTTGAAAAGCGAATACAAGGGAAAGATAAAAATATATCTCGGAGTTGAAAAAGACCTTTATTCCGACGAGGACACCGAAGGGCTCGATTACGTTATCGGTTCGACTCACTATCTCAAATTCGGCGACGAATATATCGCCGTTGACGCGGGAGCCGACGTGTTAGCCGATATGATCGAGCGAAAATTCGGAGGCGACGCGCTCGCTGTGTGCGAAGCGTATTACGACAACCTGTCAAAAGTCGGCGAGTCTATACGTCCGACGATAGTGGGGCATTTTGACCTCGTGAAAAAATATAACCTCGGCGGAAAGTTCTTCGATGAATCGTCACCCCGCTACGTCTCGGCATGGAAAGCTGCGGCGGACAGACTTCTTGAAACCTGCAAACTGTTCGAGATCAACACGGGCGGTATCGCCCGCGCTCATCAGACTGAGCCTTATCCGTCCCCCGCTATATACGGTTATCTCAAAGAGCGCGGGGCAAAATTTATCCTTTCGAGCGACAGTCACCGCACCGATAATCTGTGCTTCTTGTTCGATAAATACGAACACCTCGCGGACAAAGTCAGACTCTTCTGATGAAAAGTTCAGCGCCGCAGGCATTTTGCCTGCGGCGCTTTGTAATTTTCCGAAGATCAATAGTATAAAAACTCGATCGTCCTCATAAACTTTTCGACCTGAGCATCGTCGTAGTCTTCGCCGTATACGTTATATACGAAACGGTAAAATCTGTGCTCCATCTGATTGTTGCTCTGGTCAAAGGCGATCCTGATGACGTACATCCGCCAGTTGGGAAGCCCTAAATAGTCGAATTTCTGATAGTCGAAGACGTAGTCGCCGACTGTCTTTTTTTCGATCGGAGCCTCGTTGTTGTATTCATTATAAGCGGCGTTTATGTAGTCGTAGCAGTCTACCTGGAGCATACAAGTGTAACCCATGTCGGTAAACATGAAACCATCGTGATTTTCCGGAAGATTAAAAGAGCATTCTTCGTAAGCGTTGTAATCGATGTGCGACGTAAACTCCTCTTTCACCCGCTCCTCAAATTCCTTCATCGTGTCGACGGTGACCTCGTCCCCGGCCGTGTCTTCGGCCGTTTGTTCTGTTTCTGTGTCAGCGATGCCGGCTGCGGTTTCAGTATCGCTTTCAATGCTCTCGACCGCACCGCACGAAGCGGCTGCAAACATCGAGACCACAAGAATAATGCATATCAGCGCTTTTTTCATGCTGTTATCTCTCCTCGGAAAGTCTTACAAATCTTACACCGCGGACGTCGCCCTGCTCGTACCAGAGCACAACGATCAGCGTTCCGTCGGGAAGGAGCTTCACGTGCGGCTCGCCGAACGAGAAATCGGTCCACTCGGTAAAGTCGCCGCTGCTCATGCTCCTTGTGGCGCTCGCCGCCGCCCATACCGGCTCGTTTGCGATCACTTCGACGCCGTCGCTCATCACTTTCTCGTGCGCGAGCCAAACGCCGACCGTGCCTTCTTTGCGCTGATTGTACGCTATATACACGTCGCCGTCGTCACCTGCGCAGATACCGGTCGACTGACCTCTGAACGGCTGTGCAAAAGGACCGTTGAACGTCGCTCCGTCATCGGCGGAGATAAGATACTGACTTGAATTGCTGCTCGCCGTCTGCCAGGTCGAAACGAAGAGCTTTCCGTCGGAAAGACGCTCGATCCAGCTCTCGGCGTAAAGACATTCGGGAGGAATTACCGCGAATTTTACGGCGGACGTTTTGCCGTCCGGCGCAACCGTGATCTTTCCCATGCAGCAGGTGTCAACGTCCTCTTTCTTGTCTATCGTCGGGTAAGGTGAATAAATGACAGTCACAGTTCCGTCTTTATCGAGAAGCGCGCCGCCCGGGTTTTCCGCGGAAGCATAAAACGGAACTTTTATCTTTGTCGGTTCCGGAAAATCTTTTCCGTCTTCGGATATCGCGATGACAAGTTCGTTTTCCTTCATTCCGCCGGCTTCGTCTGACCAGAACGCCTCGCCGGGATACGCTATATCCCACTGCTTGCCGCCGAGGATAAGTCTCCCGTCGTGCCCGTTTCTGAGTGAAATGAAAGTGGATTTTTTGCCCGTTAAAGAGGGATAGATCTCTTTTGCCGCGCTCCATTTCTCACCGTCACGCGAGTACGCGATCATCGGTACGAAATCATTTGCTCCGCTTTTTGAGTTGAGCATAAAAGAGCAGGCGATCTCTCCCGTCGGCAGTACCGAGACGCGCGGACCGCTCGTCATTCTTCCGTCGCCGGAGATAAAAACGTCGCCTTCCGAAATCTTGCGAAACATATATTTAAAATCCTCCGCTTGTTGAAAATTTTACCGCTTTCAGTATAGCAGAAAATTAATCGCATTTCAAGCCCAAAAACACTTGCCATTTTGATTTGTTAGTGGTAGAATAAAATCAAACCGTGGAGGATGAAGATGAGAACTGTTATCGTATATTATTCAATGGGCGGGAACGTGAAGTTCGCCGCGCATGAGATCGCGCGTCAGCTCGGCGCCGACACACTCGAGATCGCACCGTCGAAGGCATACCCTTCGAGGGGCTTTCGTAAATTCATCTGGGGAGGGAAGAGCGCCGTTATGGGCGAACAGCCGAAACTGCTCCCATACGTTTTCGACGCGGACGCTTATGACCGCGTAGTCCTCGCATTTCCCGTATGGGCGAGCAATTTTGCACCGCCTATCCGTTCATTTATCATGCAGAACGAGGCGTCTCTCGCGTCAAAAACGATCGCAGCCGTCGCCTGCTGCGCGGGCGGAGACGCGGATAAAGCCTTTGCAAAGCTGCGCGATTTTCTCGACATAAGCGCGTTTGAAGCGACCGCCGTTTTCGTCGATCCGAAGGATAAACCGTCGGACGAAAAAGTCAGAATGATGGCTGAATTCGCGGAAGCGCTGAAGTAGTATTTCCGGCAGAATCACAGAAACAACGCTTTTACCGCGAAAAGCCCGCTGTATCTGCGTTTATACTGTAGATTTGCAGAAAGGAAGATCGTAATGAAAGATTTCGACATTGAACAGAAGATCAATCATTCTGAGAAGATACAGTGGAAAGGAAAGCCTGAAAAGAAAGCGTTTTTCCTGAAGAGCGTTTTCAATATTTTCCTTCCGATCGCCGTCGTATGGGCAATTATAGATTTTTCATTTATCTCAAGATTTATAAATGACGTTGACGGCAGATTTTTTGTCATTCCGTTCTTTATTCTTCATCTGATGCCCGTATGGATGTATCTTTTCGGTATTATTTCCTCGCTTCTTCGCTTCAGACACACCGAATACGTCGTAACCGATCAGGCGATCTATATATCCGGAGGAGCGTTCACAATAAACGTCGAGAGAAAGCCGCTTGTCAGAATTTCCAATGTCAGCATCAGAAGCGGTATCATAGAAAGAATGAGCAAAGTCGGTTCAATCGTTATCGATGACGGAGATACTTCTTATCGGAATAATAACTCAAGAATGGGTACTTCATTTGCAATACTGTATGTTCAGGAGCCGGAAGAGGTCTTCAACAAGATCAACAAATTGCAGTCCACGGCTTTTTCCGACACCATGTATCCGAATCAGTACAGACCGCAATGAACAGCCGGCGGCATCTTTTTAATCATTTATAACATAAACGAAAAATCCGAACGGATAAATTCCGCTCGGATTTTTTTGGTCTGAGTGACTGGATTATATCCCCGCAAATTCCCGTCAGCAAAGGATTTATAAAATTCGGTACACCAATAGTACACCAACGGGCATTTGAAGGTGTGATTTGATGAGGAAACAATAAGCCATTAAAAGTTGCTTACGCAGTAAGCTGTTTTGACGTTTCTTCGTCTTTTTGTGCGTTAAGAGATATTCCTACGCTGTTGAAATACTCGTCCGCTTTGAATATATTATCCGTTTCAAACATCTCAAACACGTCGCCGTAAATATTGTAGGTAATCTGTATATCTGTATGGCCTAGACGGTGCTGAAGTACTTTTGCCTGCATACCGCTTTCGATACATCTCGTTGCGTAAGTGTGGCGAAGAGAATGGAGAGTTACTTTCTTTCCGTTGATTCTTGTCAGAATTTTATATTTCTTTATTGCAGAAGAAAACTGAGTGTTTACGCTGTTAGTGCTGATCAGATTTCCGCTGTTTGTAAATATATATTCTTCGCTCGTTTTTTCGCCTATGCAGATACGAAGAAAGGAGCAAATTTCATCACTGACTCTCAGATCTCTTATTCCTGCGTCTGTTTTTGTTTGATGGTTGACAAAAGGATTTCCTTTTGAATCTCTTGATATTGTTTTGCAGATGTGTATCACTTTTGTTCTGAAATCAATATCACAGACCTGAAGAGCGAGAACCTCACCCATTCTCATCCCGGTGTACAAAGACAGAAGCATTGGTTCTGAATACTTAACGTCTTGGTGAAGAAGTATATCAACGAGCTTTTTCTGCTCATCAATAGTCAACGCTCTTACGTCTGTTTTGGGTTTTGAAGAGCGAGGAAGCTTTACGCCCAGCATTGGATTTTTAGATATTATCTCAAGAGCCATTGCTTCACGAAAAACTCTTCCGAGCATTTGATATATTTTCTTTATGATAGAATTAGAGTAAGACCTTTGAGATACAAGATAATTTTTCAATTGGAGCGGTGTCGCTTTTGACACCAACGTATTGCCGATCGGAGCGAGCCGTTTTATCGTTTCAAGATCTCTTGCATAGCTTTGCTTTTGGATCGTTCCGTCGTTCAGTTTATCTTCGCAAATGGATTTTGCGAGCTGTGTTATCGTAATGTCTTCGGCTGAATAGGATGTGCCGGTTTCATAGTAATTGATCTTTTCACGGGCTTTGTTACGGCACTCGTTCTGCGTCTTGCCATATACCGTAATCCTGACCGGTTTTCCGCTTTCATCGTATTGCCCGGCAAGCGTAATCCTGTACATCCATGTCTGCTTGGATTCAAGCCACGAAAAGCTGCCGTCTCCGTTGAGGCGTTTGTTCTTTTTTGCCATAGCGTATATTCCTTTCGTATAATAATTTCGGCACGGCTATTTTGACGAATAGCCGTGCCGTTTGCGAATGTGCAATCAGACTCTTCTTACCGACGCCCACTTGATGAATTCCGATTTCATTACCTTGAGATTTTTACCGCACATAACAAGAGGAAAGTCCTTTCTTCTCATTATCTGTCTTGCCACCGGGACCGAACAGCCCATAAGCTCTGCTATTTCTTTTGTCCCTATAAACTGCATCATATTCTTATCTTCTTCAGTCATTTTCGTTTCCATCCTCCTTATCTTTCATTTTCTCTTTCTCTTTTTTTCATCAAAAACCTGTGATAATACTCCAGCGCCTTTACAACGTAGTCCTCCGCTTCCTTTGAATCGAATTCAAAAGGAACGATCTTCCTGATACGCTCAAACGGGATCTTCATGGTCATCTTTTGATTTGCTTTCTCTTCCTGCAGTATCTCTTGGATCTCATCGAGACCGATACCCTCTGCTCTTGCCGCCTTGTGCATTCGGACCGCCTGAGAATAAGAAGGTGTGCAGTCATTAATCTGCATCGAGCGCAGAATATCCCGCTGACGGTCATGGTCAAGAAAAGACAGTTCAACACCGACTGAAAATGCGATTTTGCCCTCATCCATCATTTCGAGTAGTTCAGGAATCAGATAGGTGAGACGAATATATCTCTGTATCTGCCGAGCACTATCATCAGCGGTTATTGCCATCTCTTCGCTTGTGCGCATCTTCGCGTCAACTTGGCGCGAAGTGCCCTGATGACTCAAAGCTTCATATTTCAACTTGTAAGCAAACGCCTTCTCAGACGGCAGTATCTTCTCACGGTGCAGATTGCTGTCCACCAACATAACCGCCGCTTCATCTCGGCTGACGGCACGAATAAAGGCAGGGACTTCAGTGATCCCTGCCTTCTTTGCCGCATGATAGCGGCGGTGTCCGGATATTATCTCGTAATTCTCTGTGTTCTCAAGAGGCCGCACGGTGATCGGCTCAAGGATACCGCTATTCTGCACGCTCTCAATCAGCTCGTTCATGCTGTCGTCGTCGAGGACCTTGTACGGATGTCCCTCAAATGGAACGATCTTATCAACCGGTATCATCACCGGCGCTTTTGATTTGGTTTTATTCATATAGTTTTTTACCTCCGTTTTGTTATCTTGCTTCCCGTTCGGGAGTATCTTTGAATGCGATCTTGCCGTCTCGGTCGAGCTTGCAGTACGGCGCTTCCATATCAAGTTCCTGTTCGAGCAGACTGTGAAGATAAGGTGACTTCTCCCGTATCTTCTCTGCGCGTTTAAGCTTTTTTCGCAACGGCTCGATGTGTTTGTTCGTTATTTCAGAGCGGGCTGCTCTGTTATTCGCAAGGACGGCAGGATCAGTCTCGCGCCGTACCTTATTGCGGAGAAGAGAGCGCTCACGCTCCAGTTCTTTGATCTTCGTCTGTGAGCCTTCTATATATTTGTCAAGCTGCGGGAGCGTGTGGATATCCGCTTCCCGAAGAAAATTGTAATCATAGATCAATTGCTTGAGATCTTTAACTTTGTGACGTAATTCTACTGACATGATAACTGTATTCTTGATTTCTTTAACTGCGCGCAGAGCTTCAATAATGATAAGAAACAAAAGATCGATATAGATCTCTGCGACGTCGTGGCTGTGTTCAATGTTGTATCCGAGTTCGTGTGCGATATATGAGAGTAAGATTGATTTGTTCTTTTTCGGCAGGTTGACGTTCCAGACGTCGCGGACAAACGCCCATCCGTGAGAATAGTGATCGTTCAATCGCTTTTCGATCACCTCGTCCGTGTATCCGATACCGCGAAGCCTGACTGCTCGATCCCATCCCTTGCCTTTTACGGACATTCGGGTATAGTCTATTTCGTATCCGAGACCGTGTAACTGCTGATAGAACGTTTTGCGGGTGTACGATACGGACAGGCAATACTCGATATCTCTTTTCAGCATATCTCTGTGAGTCGGCTGTCCCTTCTTTTCAGCCCAGTATGCACCGCGGCTCTTTCCGCCGTAGAAGCTGCTGTTTTCAAGGACGGATTTCCCGTGCTCACGGCATACCTCGTCGGAGATCTCACGCAGGCGGCGGTGATTGTAGATCTTATTCTGAAAGCGGCTGCCGTCTTTGAACGAGATCGGATTTACGACGAAGTGACAGTGAAGGTTGTCCGTGTTCAGGTGAACGGTCACGACGACCTGATATTTGTCTCCCCACATTCGACGAGCGGTCTCCTTGCCGATCTCAAACGCCTCGTCAGGTGTGACTTCACCCTCGGCAAAACTCTGAAATCCATGCCACGCGACAGTACCTCCTGTTTTTCCAAAGCGGCGCTTGACCGCCATCATCGTTTCATACGCTCTCTGTTTAGGACAGTTGATACCGGCTACGAATAACCGCTGATCCGTTTTCTCGTCCTTCTCGGCGTATTTCAAAACGTTTGAAAGATCGTCATCGAGATATCTCGGATCGGTAGTTTTGTCGGGATTTTCTGCGTATTCAATCACCTCCTTCAGACGGCATTTTACGGGCCAGAGTCCGACGGTAGCGATACGACGGCACCTCCCCTCATTTCATTGACGATCTCCTCCTGCGGTTGTTTTCTGTTGTCTATCAGCTGAGCATAGATCTCGTCAAAAACACGAAGCGCCGCTTCTTCCACCGCGGGCGACATGGGAGTCTCGAGCAGTTCGCAAAGCTTTTCGTGGAAATCAAAAAAGGCTCCCGGCAGAACCGTTTTCGGTTCGTATCCGAGAGCCCTCTTCAAAATATATTCGCCTTGCCTCAGTCCGCATTTGTCCGCGAGACCCCTTATCTTTCTCTTCTGCGCTTCCGTGCAGTTAAAGAATATTCCGGTCTTTTCTTTCAATAATCATTCCTCCTTTCGAAAACGTGAAACCCAAGGCTCATTTCACTCGCCTTGAGGCCCCCTAAAATGAAATAGCCGGTGAGTTTTCGCTCACCGGCTCGATTTGAATTCTTTTTTACCGTTCAAGGTCTCTGTTCTTTTCTTTCGGAAGTATATCCTTGATATATGATTTAACAGTACGGTATACTTCTTCAAATGGCGGTTTGTTCACGTCTCCCGTGAAGCGGAATTTCTCATAAGAGTGTTTCAATTCCGATGTCCTATGAAGAAATCCGTAAAAAGAATCAAGATTTCTGCCGCTGTTTTTCAGCGTTTGAAGGATCAAATCGCGGTCAAAATCAAATACCATTGAGATATAATAGAGATCCACGACGTCTTTTATCCTTCTGAAAACCTTGTCCGTGGATATTGCCGCGATCTTATCCGCCGTCATCTGGACCGGGGATAC
>JAFSUU010000049.1 GCA_017445115.1 Clostridia bacterium
AGCCAGTACTCATAGCCGGGACCGGCATTGACCTGCCCGGAACGTATATCGTCTGTTTCGGGATTCCATGCGATAAGAGTTTTTGCTCTTGCGCCGCCGACAGACGATCCGCTCTGCATCAATTGAGCGATCATGTGCTCGTCGTGTTTAATATGGATACTCTCTTTTTCAGACAGTATCTCGGAGGCGAGTTTTGTCAAAGCGTCAATATCGATTTTCTCGGAAGCGCGTCCTATATCTATATCCGGTTCATACTCCAATGCGCCCATTCCGCGTTTTCCCGTATAGCATAATCTTTCGGTCACGGTAAGCGAGTCTTCACCTCTGCCGCGACTGTTGAGATACGCCTTAATAACGATATTGCCGAATTTATCCGGAAGCGAATCGGCCAACATTCCCGGAAGCCCTTTGAACGTTTGCTCGGGAAGAGCAGGAAAAGAATACGTCATTCTCGAAAGAGGCATCTGGATAGGTGCAACCTCGATGCCGCTTGACAAAAAAGCTTCGTCATACTGAAAACCGATCAGTCCGTTATCCATTTGATGCAGATAACCTATCGGAGTCCCCCAGAGTTTGACCTTAACAGTTCTTACATCCATCATTTATTCCTCACTTATCTTCGTCCCATGTCCAATTTGAAGCTGTTTTTTTATCGCCCGACTTTGCCCGTTTCCTTGCAGTCTTTTGCTCGTAAAGCGCTTTGAAATCCGGCTGGACCTCAGGTATCAGGATATCCAGATTGCCAAGCATGTTAAGTCCGGAAAGAATTTTGATATAATTTGACATCTTTGAATCTTCGCCGTTTTCAATACGGTTTACCGTGCTCGGAGAAATACCGCACTTTTCGGCTAATTCCGCCTGTGTGATATTCAACGAGATACGGTTTTGCTTGATTCGCTGCCCTAACTCAGCTAAAATATTATTCACGTTTTCATTTGAACTGATCTTCATTAGAGCACCCCACTCGTTAATTTATCATATTTGCGTAATTATGATATCATAACGGCACTAATTTGTCAAGTATGATAAATTAAAATTCTGAAAATCATATAAGCGGATTCATTATCAACTCCGCTCGGGGAAGTGTAGGCAGTAATGATTATCAAAACTCCTCCTTTACGGTCTCATTGTACCGCAAGGGAGGAGTTTTGCAGATCATGCGATTTTCAGCTTTCGTTCTTTGTCAGATCCGCGCAGGGAGCGCAGGTGCTGCCGGTCCTTATGCTGCTTGCGTTCGTTTTTTATTCCAACGAAAACTCTATCGTCACGTTTCCGTTTCCGAGCAGATCCTTCATCTGCGCCGCCGTTTTATCGGTGATATGGCCGAGCCGCGTATACGCCCAGGAATTCGTGCCGTAGAACACGACGATCTGATTGCCGGAATAGAGGACGATATCGCCCGCCTGAGTCGTCGTCTGCACGTCGTTTCTCGGAAGGCTTGTTCCGATGGAGCCGACCTGCTCGAAGCCGCCGTACATGGACGTTTGTACCGTCAGCGGCTTATCTTTGACCAGCTCCGTAAGCGCCGCGACCGATTCG
>JAFSUU010000004.1 GCA_017445115.1 Clostridia bacterium
AGACATATTTTCGATTTATATATTAGTGGAATGGGCGTTCAAAAAATAATACTTGATCTGAATAAAACAGCGAACGAATATGCACCGTGGAAAAAAGATCATATTAGATATATTTTATCAAATGAGAAGTATATAGGCGATCCAATTCAATTTGACAGTTATGATGATATTGTTGTTAGGAGACTAGTTGAGGTAATTAGAATAAACCCTGATAGGACGATTACGGTGTCATTAAAAGGCGGCAAAAAAATAGATGAATTAATATAATTTAATTGAATCACTATTTTCCTTTTTCAAAAAAATTTTCAAAAAATCACAAATGACTACAAAATATGATATAATATACACGAAAATTATGTGACCGGAGGAGAATGATGAATATAACATTTTTAGTAGGTAATGGCTTTGATTTGGGATTGGGACTGTGTTCACGGTACACAGATTTTTATGATATATATCTAGGACAAAGCTTTAATAAAGCTCCGGCTATATTTAATTTTGCCAAAGAAATAAGTGGCAATCATGATACATGGTCCGATTTTGAGTCGGCAATAGGCGAATATACTTCTAATTATACATCTAGTAACAAACGAGAATTCATTGACATTATCAAAGATTTCACTGTATCATTTGTAAATTATTTAGAGAAGCAAGAGGGAGATCTTTCTTTTGAAAAAAATCAAAAACAAATAATCGATACATTTACTAAAGCGTTGTCATCGTTTTACTCATTAGATAATCTTAGCCCTCAATCGTATGATTCTGTCGCAAGCCTTTTTCAGAAGAATGCTAATCAGCAGCACATATATAATTTCTTAGTTTTTAATTATACTTCAACTCTTGAAAAATGTCTGAAACTATGTTCGGATAAAGGATCCATTGTGAGATCAAATGGTGTGAAAGATGCTATAGGTCAGATTGTACATGTTCATGGTAAAATAAATGATCAGCCTATTATTGGAGTGAATGATTCTGAGCAAATAAAAAGTATTGAGTTATCAGGAGATCGTGCATTTATAAAAAGATTTGCAAAACCAGATATAAACAGGGCTTTACGGCAGAATAGATCAGATGTTGGCGCGAATCTAATTCTTATCAGTGATATCGTATGTGTGTATGGTATGTCATTAGGAGTTACTGATAAAATATGGTGGAATAGAATAATCACATGGCTTTCAGGTAGCGCTCATAGACAATTAATAGTATTTCTTCATATAAAAGACTATTCGACAAATTCGTTATATGAATACATAGAAATAGAAGATGAATTAATCGAAAAATTCAAACAATATTCAAATAATAAAGATATTGAAGATCTGAGAAGAAGAATACATTTAGCAATAAACAAAGATATTTTCGCTATTGACTTAGAAAAGGAACACCGCGAGATGATGGAATCTGCAATAAATCAACTTAAGAGCAACGCTCTGGCCAAAATATTGTAAGCTGATATCAACATATATTTGGGGCGGTTTTTCGATTTAGGACATTAATTACAGATAAGAGAAGACCTTTGTCTACCGGACAAAGGTCTTCTCTTATCTGGGGTGAACGATGTGTTCCGCTGGCGCGGAACGTGATGTTCGGCTTCGCCGAGTGATGTACGCTGACGCGAGTGATGTGCCTGCGGGCGTGGGTGGCTTTAGCGGAACACATCACATCACTTTTGTCGCTTGCGACAAATACATCACTTGCCGCAGAGCGGCAAACATCACTTTACAAACTACGGATTCTTTGATATAATCAATTTATGAATAAATATCAGGAGTTTTACTATGTCAGAATCTAAACTTCGCACCATCTCCATGGACTTTTCCGTTCAAATAATAAACCTCGTCAAAGACCTAAAATCAAAACACGAATCCGTGATTTCAAATCAGATCGGCAGAAGCGGAACGTCGATCGGTGCGAACATATACGAAGCCAATTACGCACAAGGTAAAAAAGACTTCATCTCAAAGCTTGAAATTGCACTAAAAGAAGCTAACGAAACAGGGTATTGGCTTGAACTCTTGTATAAAACAAACTATATCGACGGAGAAACGTATAAATCTTTGAACGATCAATGTGCGTCGATCCGCGTCCTCTTGATCGCCTCCTGCCGCACGGCTAAAAACAAACAATAATAAACTCATCGCGGTCAGATGTCCATTATCGGATATCTGACCGCGATTTCACTTTCCGCTCCCTATCCGAGGGCTTTTTCTTTTTTACCAAAAACTTGATTTTTCCCGCGCGTTGCGGTAGTGAATTGACAGTCCGGGGGACGTGCCCGGAGCCGCGGAAGACCGAGCGCGCAGGTCGCGCGAGACAGAATCCCACCTCGAACGATTATTGCTCACTATCGTACAGGCGTCGCTGGGGTGAGTAGTAGACTTACTGCAACGTCGCAATTTCACTATTGTATAATTCGTACTTTTCGAGTATAATAAAAGCAATAGTTTGCAAATCAATAGGGAGGTACCTCGTGGATATCAGATATATTGAGCTAAAAACAGGATATAACGATAACGGTCCTGCTTGGATCGGAAAAGTAAAGGTTTCAAAATCTGGAAATACTATTTATTTCGACAACCATGCTTTTCAGAAACATCACGGCGTTTATAGCAATTATATTGATATTGAAACCGGAGAAGAATACTGGATTTCTTGCATAAAAAAGAATGGAAAAGACAGACATTGGGCTGGAAGCGGAAAGATTACCATTGATCGAAAAGTAGTCAAATCTTATCTAGAGATGGTTCAAGTAGACAAATTGGACGAATCAAAGTATTTTGTTGTTGATATGGTTGATTCATTTCCAATTGAAAGGATTGCTGCGCTCCTTAACGAAGCAAAGAAGTAAAACCTGGCTTAGCTTCTTGCTCTCCTTCCCCCTCTCCCACCTGTAAATCACTTATACGCCCAAAACCCGCCTCTTTGTCTGTCGGACAAAAGAGGCGGGTTTTTCATTCTCTCATAACAACACTACTTCAAAAACACAAATTCTTCTATCCCACAGAGGCTGCGTCCGCGGAAGTATCTGTTCATCCAGTCGGACTGCGATCTGTCGAGCTCGGCACGGAAGTAAAGGGCGTGACGGCCTGTGACGGCGGTAACTCTTGTCTTGAGAACTGCGTCTCCGAGATCAACGTCGACGCATCCTATTTCCGTTCCTCCTTCTTCCTCGGTCGCCGCGTCGGTCATTACGTGAAGCTTTCCGCGGCAGCCCTCACCTGTGATCTTTATGGCAAAGAGCATGGTCTTTGTGGACGAATCGTTCCCGAAATCGAAATATTTATATCCGACGACGGAGCCGTCACCGATATTTGTGACTATTCGGGTGAACACGTCTTTTTCTATGACGAAGCAGCCGCCCCGGAGGACGCAGGCGATCTCGGCTTTCGTGATCTCATAAGGGGAGAGCGACTTTGCAAATCCGAGGGAGGTCATCTCAACGGGCGGGATCGTGCCGTCGGGAAGGATAGTAACTCTCTCAACGCAGGCGCGGCGCGAGGTAATTGTGTTGTTCGTCATGCGGTGGTAGAAAATATACCACTCGTCACCGATCTTACAGAGCGATCCGTGGTCGTTGCCTCCCGGATAGTCCACGCCGTTGTCTATAATATATCCGCGATATGTGAAAGGTCCCGTGGGGGAGTTTGACGTCGCGTAAGCGAGACGGCTTCCGGTGATCGGAGAGTATATCAGATAATAGGTGTCGCCGATCTTTCTCGGAGAGCTCGCCTCAAAGAAACGACGGTCCGGCGTCGCCTCATCCGTGTCGCCGATAACGTGACGCCGCAGACTGCCGGGTACGACTTTATACATCGTTTCCGGGTCAAGCTCGTTCATGTAAGAACGCTCAAAGCCGTAGTAGCAGAACACCCTGTCGCCGTCGACAAGGACTCCCACGTCGTTGAACACGCCGTCGTCTCCCGCATCTTCGGGGGCGTAATCGTAAGTGGAGAGAAATTCAAACGGGCCCTCGGGGCGGTCGCTGACCGAGACACATCCCTTCGCTCCCACTATATAGGTGTAGAGATAGTATTTGCCGTCCTTTTCCACTACGTCAGGGGCGTAGAGTTCGTTCGTCGTGTGGGGGACGTTTGAGGGGTGATCGGAGTCCGGACGGGTGTGAAAGCTGTGTCCGTGACATATCCAGTGGTCGAGGTCGTCGACAGAGGCGCTCCAGACTTTCAGCTTATAGTCGCAAAAATCGCACCCTCCGACGCGGTCGTGGGAGCCGTAAATATAAACTCTGTCGCCGAATTGTCTCGGTTCGCCGTCCGGGATGTATTCCCAAAAGGGCAGTATGGGATTCGCCATGTTTTATCTCCTAGTCCGAAATATCTCTTTTTATTATAGAGAACAGCCGGGACAAAGTCAACAGTGAATTGTATATCGAAGGGTGACTATGTGTCGGGAGTCTTTCTTTTTTTATATTGCTTTTTCCCACGTCTTTTGTTAAAATGAAATCGATACACAAAGAATTTTTCCGAAAGGATATGATCCCGATGGAATACAGAAAACTGTTTGATACTATCCCGGAGCAGTTTGACAAATATCGGCCGAGATACAGCGCGGAGCTTTTTTCGGATTTTATAGAGTATGCCGGTATTGGACCGGGCAAGACGGTACTTGAGCTCGGACCGGGTACGGGACAGGCGACCGATCCGATACTTGAGACGGGCTGCGATTATCACGCCATAGAACTGGGCGAGCACCTTTTTGAAAAGATGAAGCAGAAATACGGCCGGTACCCAAATTTTCATATAGTGAATGATGATTTCATTACTCACGATTTTGAAGGCCGGAGATTTGACGTGATATATTCCGCCGCGACGATCCAGTGGATCCCGGAAAAAATAGCTTTCACGAAGACGTATGAATTGCTGAAGCCCGGCGGAACGCTCGCAATGATCCTTGTAAGAGGAGACTACGAGACGCCGAACGAGGAGCTGTATGACAGGATCCAGAAAATCTATGCGGCTTACTGGAGACCTGAAGCAAAATACAGCGATATGCGCTCGCCGTTCTCGTACACGAACGCAGTAAATTACGGATACGTTGATTTTGAGAAGCGCGAGTTTTTCGGAAAGAGAGTTTTCACCGCGGACGAATACGTCTCCTATTGCGGCACTCACGTAGATCACATCGATCTGCCCGAGCCCTCAAAAAGCCTTTTCTATAACGGTCTCCGAGAAGCCGTATTGGAAGCGGGTGACAGGATAGAGTTTTACGATACTTACGTATTATATCTGGCAAAAAAGCCGAAATAGAATACAGATCGATCGATAGGACAGGGAACAAACCCTGTCTTATCTCTTTACAAACAGCGGATTATTTGATATAATCGGTTCGATATTTTATGATCAGGAGAGAATTTGATGGGAAAGAAGATCTCTTTATATATTGTGTTATTCTTGTTGCTGGCGGCGGTTTTGTTTGCCTCGTCGTGCGCGTTTACCGTTTCGATCTCTTCCGACACGACGCCTGTTGACACGGCGGCTGACGATACGATGCCTGCCGACACGGATAATGCCGACACACAGACGGACATTGACGATTCGCTTGAAGGATGTCTTTTCATAGGCGATTCCAGAACGGTGGGACTTGAGATGGCAGGGTCTCTCGCGGAGGCGGACTTCTTCTGCGCCGTCGGGCAGATGGTAGCAGACATTACCGACGTTGAACTTTACTTTGACGGCTCATACTGCGATCTTTGCGAAGTGCTCTCGGGGAGAGAGTACAGAAAAATATACATCATGCTCGGGATAAACGATATCGCCACCGACCTTGACGAGGTGGCAAAGAAGTTCTCCGAACTTATCGACCTCGTTCGCTCATATCAGCCCGGATCAAAGATCATAATTGAGGCGAATCTTCACGTCACGACGGCAAGATCTTATTACGGTGACGCATTCAACAACGACAAAGTCGATCTGCTGAACCGGAAGCTGAAGGCGCTCGCCGACGGATCCTCGATCTTTTGGCTCGATGCAAACCCGATCCTTGACGACGACTACGGAGGACTTCGCACAGAGTACGCGGAAGAAGACGGGATCCATCCCAACTTTGGCTGTTACGTTATGTGGGGCGAGTGGATCGCCTTGCAGAACGTGAAATATTGAGACCACTCACACGAAAAACGATCCCTCTTCGTTCACGCGAAGAGGGATCTTTCGATCATATCCGTTTCTGCATTTGCGTGCGGCGAATAGGCTTGAAAAATCCCATAATTTATGATATAATCAATAAAAATGATAATAACGACGGTGACGGGAGGTCTCGAATATGACAGTAAAAGAATATACCGATATGATCGTTCAAAACGTAGGACAGGTGATAATCGGCAAGGATGAAGCGATCCGGCAGATAGTTACCTGCTTTCTGGCGGGTGGTCACGTGCTGCTCGAGGACCTGCCGGGGACCGGAAAGACGATGATGCTTCTGGCGTTTTCAAAGAGCATCGGCGGCGACTTCAAGCGCATACAGTTCACTCCCGACCTTCTGCCGTCGGACCTGACAGGTATCAACGTTTTTAATCAGAAGGAAGGGGATTTCTCGTTCCGCAAAGGACCGGTTTTCTCGAACGTCGTGCTTGCGGATGAGATCAACCGCGCGACGCCGCGCACGCAGTCCGCGCTTCTTGAGGCGATGGAAGAGCGCCAGGTCTCCGTCGACGGCGAAACATACCCGCTCGACGAACCGTTTATCGTCATGGGCACGCAGAACCCTATAGAGTCCTACGGCACGTTCCCTCTGCCCGAGGCGCAGCTCGACCGCTTCTTTATGAAGCTCTCTATGGGCTATATGGAAAGAGATCAGGAGATCTCCCTCCTGGGACGCCGCGAGGCGCGGGACATCATCGGGGATCTCGGTCAGGTGATAGATAACGAAGACACGAGGGCGGCTCGTCTTGAGATAGAAAAAGTGACCGCTTCCGATGACGTAAAAGCATATATAATGGACCTTATAGAGGCGACCAGAAACAGCGCGAAGACCGCTTGCGGCGTCTCGGCGAGAGGAACGATCGCGCTTTACAAAGCGTCTCAGATCAGAGCCGCGATGGAGGGGCGCGACTACGTCATCCCGGAGGACGTCAAGAAAGAGGCGATCCCCGTGCTTGCTCACCGTTTGCTCACGGTACCGGGCTGTCACCAGGATCCGGTCAGCATCGTGAATAATATACTGACCGAGACCAAAGTCCCGCTTGAAAACGTATGATCCCGTTTATCCTTGTCGGGTTGATCGCGGCGGTGCTTCTGCTTCAGTTCGCTTTCGCGCCGAGAACGCTGCGGCATTTATGGCTGCGCTATTCCGTTGATACCAAGCTTGCAGAGCCGGGCGAGAAGATCACCTTCACCGGAAGTCTGTTGAATAACTGGGCGCTGCCGATCCTGTACGTCAATTTTTATGAGAATATGCCCGAAGGGGCGTCGATCACAGGGAAGAAAGACAAAGTCGAATCTCACAGTCTGTTTCTGCTCCCGCATCGGACTTTCCGCCACACGGTCACGTTCACGCTGCCGGGGCGCGGCGTTTACCGGAACGGCAGATATTACGTGCAGACCGGTGACTTTCTCGGTTTCAAAAACCGCGTCAAGTCTGAAGAGATAAACTTCGGCATCACCGTTATGCCGAAGCTCTGCGACGACGAGACGATACTGAAGATACTGAGCGGCTATATCGGAGATATTTCCGTAAGGCGCTTCATCATAGAAGACCCCGTGCTGACTATAGGTTACCTCGATTACACCGGCCGAGAGCCTATGAAAAAGATCTCCTGGCCGCACAGCGCCAAGACGGGACGGCTGATGGTCAAAAACAGCGATTTTACGGCTGATTCGAGCGCCGCGATCGTGTTGAATATGGCGTCGGGCAGTGACGATGAGAAGGAAAAGACATTCGAGATCGTAAGGTCAGTCTGCGAACGTCTTGAAGAGGACCGCATCCCTTATCAGTTTATTTCAAACGGCGACGCCGGAGACCTTGACGAGGGGTTCGGCGCGAATCATATCAATAAGCTTATGACCAATCTCGGACGGTCGAAGCTTTACTCGTTCTTTTCGTTCGACAGCCTGATCGAACGCTGTATCAGAGAGCGGAAGAGAAGCCGCAGTTATTTCATCATAAGCCCGCCGCTTTCCGAGGACGATCACGAAGCGATCGCGCGTCTGCGGCAGTACAGCGAATACGAGCTGTGTGTGCTGGAAGCGGAGGTGGATACCGATGCTGACAGTTAACGCGATAAAGTCTGCCTGTGACCTTCTTCTTTGCTTCACGTTCGCTTCGCTCTTCAGTTCATTCGGCGACTCGTGGCTGTTGATCGGAGCGATGAGCGCGCTCGCATTTCTGTCCTCTCTGATACTGCAGAAGGCAAAAGGCGCGGTAGCGGCAAAGATAGTCTGCGCTCTGCTTCCGGCATTCGGACTTTTTGCGGCGCAGAACCTCTTTCAGATCATCGTCTCTCTCGCCATTCTGGCGTTTCACGCGGTGATGACGTTTTCCGCCGGAAGCGGCGTCCATTACGACGACTATAAATACTGGTTCGGTATACCCGCCGTTCCGGTGACCGTGGTTTTCATTATCTGCCTCGGAGAGTGGCCGATACGCCCGGCAGCGACTGTATGCGCCGCCGCATATCTGTTTTTCGGCGTACTCGTTCTGCGCAGAAAGCGCATGGGTACCGGCGCAACTTTGAAGCTGCGCGTCTTAAACCTTGCGGAACTGTCGCTTGCCTTCGCGATTCCTGTGTTGGCGAGCGTTCTGATCTATCTTCTGATCTCTCACTCGGGCGCCGTGCTCGAGGTCGTCGCGCTGCCGTTCGGATATCTGTTCCGCGGCATCGCATACATCAGTGAACAGTTCTTCAACCTGTTCAAACCGCCGGAGGAGGTAGAGATCCCCGAGACCACCGACACCGAGGCTGTGACCGGCGAGGCGACGGTCGTTCCCGAGACCGGCGAGACCGCGGCGCGTGATGATACCGTTTATAACGGGATCGAATCCGCGGCTCAGATAATTGTGATCATTCTTGCGTTGGCGGCACTCGCGTTCATCCTTTACAGGATCTATAAGATGATCCGCAAACGCCGCGGGAAAGACGCCGATGGCGTGACGTTTGAAGAGGGCGAGATCAGCGCGGTCCGCGACCGCCGTGTACGGCGTAAGCGGAAGAAACCCGCTCCACAGACAAACAGAGAAAAGATACGTAAGATATATACGGACTACTTGTATTATCTCAAAAATCACGGTGTCGAGATAACGCGTCATTCGACCTCCGAGGACGTTCTTGCGGCGACGGAGGATTCGTCTCCCGACGGAGCGGAGCGTATGAGAGAGCTGTATATCCGCGCCAGATACAACGACGCGGAGGAGATAAGCGACGCGGAGGTCGAGGAGGCGGAGGCGCTTCTTGCCGCGATAAGAAAAAGATAAACAGACCTCTTTTGGTTGACCGAAAGAGGTCTTTCCCTTTTTTGACTAAATTCTTGATTTTTCGCATGATCTGTGATATGATAACTGTGTTTTTTGAAAAAAGGAGTTTTTATGTGCGTATTTCGCTTTTTTGCTGCGTTCAGCAGCTTTTGCATAAATATTCTGATAATTTTCAGCTTTATAATGGTCGTCGGCGGATTCATTTATACCGCCGGGCGCCGCAGACGCGCGAAGACCGGAAGCAGAAAATATACGGAATATCCGACGGTCAGCGTCATCGTACCCGCGCGGAACGAGGAGAACGTGATACGCGCGACAGTTCTTTCCCTGATAGATCAGGACTATCCGAAAGACCGTTATGAGATAATAGTTGTGAACGACAACTCGTCCGACGGCACGGGAGAGGTGCTGCGCGGAATGCAGGATGAATTTCCGGATACAGCGCTCCGTGTCATCACGACAGACGAGAAAACCGGCGGTAAGGGAAAATCAAGCGTCCTCAATATGGCTTTCGAAAAGTCGTCGGCGGAATTCATCGCGGTCTACGACGCCGACAACACCCCCGAGCCAGACGCGCTCCGCCTTCTCGTGGAAGCGCTTATGGAAGATGAAAAATTCTCGGCGGTCACGGGAAAATTCCGCACAAGAAACCGTAAAGAATCGCTTTTAACGCGGCTTATCGACCAGGAGACGCTTATTGCTCAGGCCGTTTCGCAGGCGGGGTTCTGGCGCCATTTCAAGACCGGCATCATTCCGGGAACGAATTTCGTGATCCGCCGCTCCGCTCTCGAAGAACTCGGAGGATGGGACGTCAAAGCGCTGATAGAAGACACTGAAATGAGCTTTCGTCTGCTTGCGAAAGGAAAGCTGATCAAATACATACCGGAAGCTGTCACATGGGAGCAGGAGCCGGGCAGATTCCGCGCGTGGCTTCGTCAGAGAACGCGCTGGGCAAGAGGAAATATCATTCTGACGGCAAAGAGCGCGCCGCAACTTTTTAAGCGCTGCTGTTACAGATTCAAGGTAGTGGAGCTCTTCATGCTCTCGATGTACGTCATGCTCTTCGGCGGAGTTGTTTTCTCCGACATAGCGTTTATCGGCGGCCTGTTCGGGTTCTTCCGGTTTCCGTCGACGGGCGTATTTTCGGCCATTTATCAGATCTCATGGATAACGCAGATCGTTCTTTATCTGTCTGTCGCGCTCATCGCGATACTGCAGGAAAAAGAAGAGCGAAACGCGGCATCGATACTTCTGATCCCGGTCATGCTGCTCGTCTATTCGAGACTTTGGATCGTCA
Organism: Clostridia bacterium; assembly: GCA_017445115.1. The sequence continues at coordinate 10,721 of JAFSUU010000004.1, forward strand.
TAATCATTCGCGCGGTCTTCAAAATGATCCGCGACGCCGCGAAGCACAGAGAAGCGTCGTGGGACAAAACGGAACACCTTGCCGAAAAGGCGTTTCCCGAGCCCGCTCACTCCGCAAGAAAATAATGAATAGAACGAAAAAGCACTGAGTCGCAGTGCTTTTTTTACAAGAGTATTGAAATAATCAAATATCTATGATATATTTATTATATGGCTTTGCGTTGTTGATCAAAGGACTCAAGAACGAGGACACAGCCGCGCTGAAGCTCTGAGTTCCTACGTTAAAAATTCAGGATCTTTTCAAAAACGGAGAATATCGGGGATGGTACGGATAAAGCAAACGTTTCCGGACCGGCCGTCGCCCGATCACACGGATGCGATATGGAAAAAGCAATAATAAGTTTGTCGTTTGACGACGGAAGGAAGGACAGTTTCAAAGTCTTACGTGACCTGCTGTCCCCTCGCGGGATCCCCGCGACTTTTAATATAACCTCTGGGTTTATCGACGGCACTTTGACTCCTGACAAGTTCGGATGCAAGACGCCGCCGCTGACTGTTGATGAAATTATACAAATGTATGAATCTTCCGCCTGCGAGATCGCGCTTCACGGGGATATGCATAAAAATACCGAAGACGATATAAAGTCCGGAGCCGAAAAAATAACGAAGTGGTTAGACGTGCCGGAGGATACTGTATTCGGTTTCGCGTCTCCCGGAGGCGAAATGACGTCACGCGTATTCAATTCCATGGAGAATTACGCTAAAACCAACATATCATATATGAGATGTGATATGAGGATCCTTCGCAGCCGGAGAATAAAGCTTCTCGCAAGAAAAGCAAGCCGCATTGTGAAGTTTCCGTTTATTTACCGCTTTGCGTTTTCCGACACGCTGATGAAAGAATGTCCTGACAGAACTATATACTCTTCTTTGATTCTGAACGGCGACACGCCGAGGCAGATAATCTCTCTGATCGATTATGCCGTAAAGAAAAAAGCGGCGCTTACTCTCACTTTTCACACCATCGCTTTTGAAGAAGATCCCGACAAGTGGTCATGGAGCGCCGAGAAATTTGAAAAAGTATGCGATCACCTTGTTTTGCTGCGCGACAGCGGCAAAGCAGATATTTTGACGACAGCCGACCTGTATAAAAAAATAAGCTGAGGATAATATGTTTCAATATGTTCATTTCTATAAAAAAGAATATTTCGATCCGGGTTTCAGATTTGAAAATATCCCGGGTATAGAATATGACCGTATTGTGGCTTCAGACTGGCAGGAGCATTGCCTCGAATGTGCGGCGCCCTTGTGCTTCGGCAACTGCATAAATTATTCTAAGCGCTTTGACAACAGCTGCCGTAATCTCGAATACGGCATTTTCCCGAAAAGATATAATAAAGAAACGTGGAGAATATTGAAATTCCGGCCGTGGGGAAAGATCGAAACGGTGATATTTCCTTACGTCTGCTCGAAAAAAGCGGAGAGACGTATTGACGGTTTGAACCGCTTTCTTTCTTCTCCCGTACGCTTTCTTATGAGGATCCTTTCGTTTATTCCGAAGGCGTATAAGATCGGGGAATGGTATTGCGCCGTATATAAAAAAATTTTTGAAAGAAAACACTCCGGCACAATTTGCGATACGTTTATATTTGAAGCTTTGTCCGACAGCGGCTGCAAGCTGTTCATCGATATAATATCCGGAAATAAAGAACTGTTATTCCGGGAATCATTCGACGTAAAGCAGGGGTACAACTCCGTAAAGATAAAGGTGGCTCCTTCAGCTCTGCAAAACGGAAAATATGCAAGAGTGTATCCGGAGGGAAACGCCGTTCCTTCGCTTGCGATAAGAAATTCGGCGTTTGTAAAACTTAAGGATTCCGACGTCCCTGCCAAGAAAGTCAAATGTGTGGTCTGGGATCTGGACAACACTATGTGGAGCGGCATCTTATCGGAGAACGGATCGGGTGAGATGAAGCTGAGAGACGGCGTCGGGGCATTACTGAAAGCTATTGACGAAAGAGGTATTTTAAATTCGATAGCGAGCAAGAACGATTATGAACCCGCGATGGAATGTCTGAAAAAGCTCGGTATTGCGGATTATTTCTTATGTCCGCAGATAAACTGGGGACCGAAATCCGACAGCATTGAAAAAATAGCCGGTATTCTGAACCTCGGGATCGATTCGTTCGCTTTTGTGGACGATTCCGCATTTGAGCGCGAGGAAGTGAAAAACAGATTTCCCTGCATGAGGATATATGATGAAAAAATCATATCCGGGATGTTAGTCCTGCCTGAATTTGACGTGACGGTGACCGCTGATTCCGTTTTGAGACGAAGTATGTATATAACGGAAATACAGAGGAAAAAGGACTTTGAGGGCACAAGATCCGATATTAAATCATTTATAAGAAACTGTGAGGTAAAGATCGATCTGAAGTGTCCTGACAAGGAGGAGGATCTTGAGCGCTGCTTTGAACTTGCAAACCGTACCAACCAGCTCAATTTGTCGGGGAAAAAGTATACGGCGGAAGAATTCAAAGCTCTGATCTCTGAGGACGGAACGCAAACTTTGTACGGTACCTGCGCCGACAAATACGGCTCTTACGGCGGAGTGCTGTTTATGAAATACCGCATGGAAGAAGCCGGTATCATCAGGGTGTATGAGTTTGCAATGTCGTGCCGCATTGCGGCAAAATATGCTGAGAACGCCGTTATCGCCTTTTTGCTTGAAAAGGCGGACACAGTGATTTTTGAAGGAAACCGTACGGCGAAAAACAAAGTGCTGACAGACAGTCTTTTGAATGCCGGAATGGAGAATATCTCCGCGGAAGACGAAAAGATCCTGCTCAGAATTTCGGGGAAGGACAGAGTGAACGATCCGGATATAGTTTCGGTTCATCTCTTATAAATCAGAGAAAAAAGAATATAGAATATTATAAGTAAAAATTCAGAGGAGATTTTATTATGGAAGAACAAGTCATTACGGTAACCATTAGAACAAAAGGCGAGAAGTGCGAGATGAGCGACGCTGAGATCAAGGCGTGGTATGAATCGCAGATCGCAAAGCTTTTTAATCCGGCATACGGCACGCCCGAGATCACGGCGGAAGTCAGGAGAATGGAGATTTAAGTCAGAAGTGAATAGGAATTGCGGGGAAAACTCTTTCAAAGAGTTTTCCCCGCACCCTTTTCAGAAACTCTTCGGAAGTTTTTGAAGGAAACAGTGATTTTATGAACGAAGAGGTTGAAAGCGAAGAGCATTATGCTTGATTTTCGACAGAGTATTTTGCTATATTTCACTCGTTCGCTATATCTCCCTTGAGTGGAAGGGGGACCGATTTCTTTCTGCGATATGGCACACGATAAACTTTGATCGTTCTTAACGGAAAAATTTAATAAATATTCACAAAAACCTAAAAATATATGATAATTATTTATTGACTAAATAAAATATATATGATATAATATTATGTATTTTTCAATCAAGGCGGTATGCATATGAGATCCAAGCGCATTACGGCAATAATCCTGTCACTCGTTTTCGTTCTTTCACTGATCCCGTTCGGTGTGTTCGCGGTCACATCGTACAATCTCTGGATCGGCGACACAGAGGTCACGAGCACGAACCTCTCGGGCGAGGGCTGGAGCTACGACCCCGAGACAAACACGCTGACGCTGCAAAATTTAAACAACGACAACAATTACATCACAAAGCAATATAGATATGACAATATGCACAGCTTTTCTGAAACAACGATTCAGGATATTGATACGGCTTATGCCGCGATAGCGTATCTCGGTACCAATGAATTTAACATATACGTTGATGATGTTGCTGGCGGAAGTAACTCCTTCCTCGATGTTCGTGGAGAAGGAGATCGTAAAACAGGGACTTTCGGTATATACAGTCTTGCTTCGCTGAACATATCGGGAATTGATCGTATCAATGTTAATATATCAGATGATGAAGCGCAGCTTTCCTGCGCAATGTATTCAACCGGTGACATTACAGTCAACGGCAATGGAGAGCATGAGTTTCTTGTCGATTCATCGAGAGAAAATTCATTCGGGATCTGGGCGAAGGGTAATGTGACGCTCGAAACAGGATGGTTGACAGCGAAAGGTTCAAGATCCGATAACAGCAAAGGCATCCTCGCGAATACTGTTACGATCAAGGATACTGCCGAACGTCTTACAGCTCAAGGCTCAACACGCGCCATTGACGCTACCGTTATTAACGGGATCGAAGGACGCGGCTGGAATAATTACAGCGGAACGGGAGAGAAAACAATACTTCCCGTCAACAAGACAGGAGCGTCGCCGGAATATAAAAAGATAAGATTTTATGCTTTTGAGCATTACGGTCTCTGGGTCGGAGATACCGAGGTAGTTGAAGACAATCTCTCGGGTGAGGGCTGGAGTTTCAATAACAGTTCTTGCACGCTGACGCTGAATAACTACAAATACTACGGCAACGGGCACGCGTTCATCCGTCAGAACGGAGATGATGCGGAAGAAAACAACGCTCAAGCCGGTATCACGTATCTCGGAGAGAGAGAGCTTGAAATTTATCTGCCGAACGGCACTTCCTCCGAAATTGCACCGACAAACACTGCCGGACTTGAGAACTCTTTCGGAATTTACAGTGCGGCTTCCGTTACGTTATCAGGACTTGGCGAATTAATTGTTAACGCGTGCGACAACGATGAGGGCGACAGCATTGCGATCGCGTCGGAAGGAAACGTCAAGTTCGACGGCAGTAATATCAGCTGCAATGGCGGCGATGCTGAAAACTTCTCCTTCGGCGCTTTCGCCGCAGGACAGTTCATTATTGACGGCGGCTCGAATACTGCAAACGGCGGCGATTCGAATTCAATGAGCAGTGCCGGCATATCGGCGAGTGAAATTTATTTGACAAACAGCTACCTTGAAGCTAAGGGCGGAGAAGCGGGCGTAAACAGCAACGGTATTATCTTCAGCGATGAAGCGCATTTTACGAGCGGTTCAGCCGTGCTCGAGGGGGAAGACTACGGAATAAGCGGTTCTTTTGATTCTGAACTCTATATTGGCGCCGGTATTTCGGAGTTCTCCGCAAAGGGCAACACCCTGGCGATGGGCACGGGATTCGAAGACTGGGACGAATACCTTACGTTTTATAACGAAGTCGACGGTCGCGGTTGGGACGACCCGGATCGCCCTCAGGACTATACCGTGATTGAGATCGGGGATGGCATTTTTTATGATTATAGTTATAAAAAGGTAGAATTCCACGAACACGATTTCGGCGAAGAGACGGAAGCTGACAGGTACTTTAAGAGCAACGCCACCTGCACGTCACCGAAGACTTACTACAAGAGCTGCTCGATCTGCGGCAAGGCAAGCGACACGGATACTTTCACGGTAGGCGAAGCGAACGGCCACGACTTCACGGCGAAGAGAACGACAAATGAATACCTTGTGCATGCGGCAACTTGCACCGAGCCCGCTGAATACTACTTCAGCTGTAAGGACTGCGACGCGAAAGACACAGAGACGTTCACCTACGGCGAGCCGAACGGCCACAGCTTCACGGCTGAGAATACCGACGCGAAGTACCTCAAGGGCGCGGCAAACTGCACCGAAGCTGCGGTCTACTTCAAGAGCTGTAAGGATTGCGATCTCGCAAGCACAACGGAGACGTTCAACTACGGCGAGCCGAACGGACACGACGCGGAGCATCACGAGAAAGTCGGAGCGAGCACGAGTGCTGAAGGCGTGATCGAATACTGGAGCTGCACGGTCTGCGATAAATTATTCTTTGACGAAAACTGCGAGAACGAGATCACCGATCAGAACGATCTCGTCATCCCGATGATCCCCGAATACAAAACCGAAAGTTCGGCGGCAATAGTCTGGGTAAAGGGCAGCGGAAAAGATCTCGTCTTCCCGTTCAATCGCAACTTTGACTTAGAATCATGCTTCGACCACTTCGCAGGCGCGAAGATGGACGGAAAGACTTTGGTCAGAGACAAAGACTACACGGCGAAACGAGGCAGCACGATCATCACTCTGAAGGCTGAGACTCTCGAGGCTCTGTCCTCAGGCGAGCACGTCTTCACGGCGGTCTTCGACGACGCCGAGAGTGAGATCACTCTGACGATCAAAGACGCCCCCGTGTCGCACCAGACGGGCGACAATATCACGACGGTGATCTTTATCGCGGTGATCGCTCTGATATCCGGCGCGGCGCTGATTGTCGCCAAAAAAAGAGTGTTCGGCAGATAATTCGAGGCTTCGAATACTTCAAAACCCGTTGACAAAGCGCAGATAATCGTATATAATTAATACGATAAGATCCGGTATGAAGCCGGACAGGGCGCTGAAGCGCGGCTGATCATAAAATTCAATGTGTACTATGAAAGCGCACGGCTCTCTGAATAAGAGCTCCGTGCGCTTTTTGCATAAATTAATATTTTTTTACCATATACGGAGGAAAAAGTAATGGCATGTTTTCTGGTTTCCGCCGCTGAAGCGGTGATCGCGACGATCGCGGTCAAAGTGATCGAAAAGAAAGAAAAGGCTCCCAAAGAGGTCGAGATCAATTTTGAAAACGGCGTCGAAAAGGCGACGAAGATCCCGTTCTCGAGAAAGCTGAAATGGCTCCGCAATATGCTCTGGGGCGGCTCCGCGCTTCTTGCGTTCGAGCATATCTGGCATGGAGAGGTAGTTCCTTATTTCCCGTTCCTGACTGCTGCCTCAAATCCCGAGGACGCCGCCGAAATGCTTCACGAAATGGCGACTGTCGGCGTGCTTATGGCAGTCCTTGTGACCGTTGTATGGCTCGGCATACTCGGAGTATGCGCCATCATCGAAAAGAGAGCCGAAAAAGCGCTTCCCGCCGAGAAATAAACGGAGGCTGATATGACTTTACTTGTGACTGTGTTTGCGGCGATCGCCTGCACGGTGATCTGGTATAAGACGGCTCCGAAGAGCGAAATGAAAGTCGGCATCCTCTGCTTTATGTTCTGGGGTGCTTCACTTATGTGGCTCATCGACGCCATATTCGAGTACGCTGAACTCGGAGCGGAGTATTTCTCTCCCGCTCCCGCCGATATGCTCAACGATCTGTTCCTCGGTCTTTCGGTCATCGCGCTTGCGCTTATCATCTGGCTGGTGATCGTTCTTATCAAAGATCCCAAGGGCGTTGTGAAAAATATTCTTTTCAAAAAGAAATAATAAAGAAAACGTATCGGTTCTGCTCTGACCGGCAGAACCGGTTTTTTACCGTTCTCAAGGTAAAACGGAGGAAAAATGAAAACACTGTATCTGGACTGCGGAATGGGCGCCGCGGGGGATATGCTGACGGCGGCTCTGCTCGAGCTGATCCCCGATCCCGACGGTTTTATTGACCGTTTGAATTCTCTCGGGATACCCGGCGTTGAGATAAAGAGAGAGCGCTCTGTAAAGTGCGGGATCGCCGGCACACACGTTGCCGTCACCGTCAACGGCGAAGAAGAGGGAGAAGAGCACGGTCATCACTCTCATCATCACCATCACAGCTGCCTTGACGATATACGCCATATCGTGACGGAGCATCTGCGTCTTCCCGAAAAAGTCGCGGGCGATGTTGTGAAGGTATATGAAATGATCGCCGAAGCGGAAAGCCGCGTACACGGAGTTCCTGTCGGAGAGATACATTTCCACGAGGTCGGCGCGATGGACGCGGCAGCGGATATAACCGCGGTGTGTCTGCTGATAAACGAGATAGCGCCGGACGAGATCGTGTCGTCTCCCGTCCACGTGGGCAGCGGTCGCGTAAAATGCGCGCACGGAACTCTTCCGGTACCCGCTCCGGCAACAGCCGAGCTCCTTCGGGGCGTGCCTTCATACGGCGGCTCGGTCGACGGAGAACTCTGCACCCCTACCGGCGCGGCGCTCTTAAAGTATTTTGCAGACCGCTTCGGAGATATGCCTGTTATGACTGTCGACAAGATCGGTTACGGTATGGGAAAAAATGATTTTGAGGACGCAAACTGCGTCAGAGCGATGCTCGGCGAGAGTGCGGGGAGCACGGACAGCGTGCTCGAACTGTCGTGCAACGTTGACGATATGACTGCGGAGGAAATCGGATTTGCGATGGAGCGCCTCTTTGAAGGCGGCGCGAGGGAAGTGTATTCCGTTCCCGCCGGGATGAAAAAATCGCGCCCCGGAACCTTGCTTCGCGTTATCTGCGATCCGCGCGACAGAGACGGCATACTGAAGCTGATCTTCAAGCACACGTCGACGATCGGCGTGCGCGAGATACCGACGAGACGCTACGTTCTCGACAGAGAAGTTAAGGAGATCGACACCCGGTTCGGAAAAGTCACCGTGAAGGAGTCGTCGGGCTACGGCGTCAGAAAAAGAAAATACGAATATGAAGATATCGCCCGCATCGCGAGAGAAAACGGAATGAGCCTTGCAGACGTAAAGTCCGCTCTCGAAAATGTGTTTGACGGAGGAACAGTATGAATACCTTATGGTCGGAAAACGTTCAGGGCGTTATGACTCTGTACCTCAGCCGCAAGCTGAGATTTGACGATATGTTTTTTGAACAGTACGAAAAGGTGTTCCGGCTCGACAAAACGAAGAAGCTGAAAATACTCGAGATCGGCTGCGGTCCCGGCGCGCTCTCTGAGACGCTGCGCCGTCATTACCCGACGTCGGAGATCGTCGGTGTGGACCGCGACAGTAATTTCATTGCGTTCGCGAAGGAAAACGTGCAGGGTGTCACGTTCGTCGAGGGCGACGCGACGGCGATCCCGTTTCCGGACGATACGTTTGACGTCACGATCTCACATACAGTTCAGGAACATATCGAGCCTTCCGCTTTCTGGGGCGAGCAGTACCGCGTTCTGAAGCCGGGAGGAGTGTGTCTTGCGCTTTCTTCAAGGCGCGGGATAAGCTGCCGGGCAAAATGTCTTGAGATAACTGAGGACGAACGCGCGTTCTGGGAGACTCAGCCCGGCGTTGAGGAGATGATGGAAAGGGATCAGGTCTGCAGATATCCGATGTCGGAATCTGAGATCCCGCGTGAGGCGGCGAAGCACGGGTTTCACGATATTTCGGCAGGATATGCCGTGATAGATCTGACTCCGGACGATCCGAAGTACCCGGCGTGTATGGCGGAAGCGATGATAGAGTCCGACAGGCAGTGCGACCTCGAGGGGCTGAGAAGCACTCGTTCTCCCGCCGCGGATCGAGTGGCAGATATCGTGAACGCAAAGTATGACGAGAGGCTGCATCTTTACAGAGCCGGAGTGAAACAATGGGATACGACGGTTTCCGTGATAATGATCTTAAGAGGCGTTAAATGAGATCGCCGAACAGAAGAGCGGGGAGGCTTTTTGCGAAAAGCCTCCCCGCTTTTTCAACTGTTTCCCGGTCCTCATTCCGCTTGCAGCTTGCAAAATGAATAAATTTATGTTATACTTAAAATGTATAAGTATATCCAACCGTTTTTTCGTAAGGGTGAAAATATGAAAAAACTGATCTCTATAGTATTATGCGCGGTGATGTTTTTATCAGTCGTGTCAGCGGCGGTACCCGTTTTCGCGGCGACGGCGTCCGGCACGTGCGGCGATGACCTTGCGTGGTCGTTCGACGCGTCCGCCGGAAAACTGACCGTTACAGGCAGCGGAGATATGACGCAGTATTCGTCTGCATCTCTGATCCCGTGGTATCAGTACCGCCAGCAGATCAAAGCCGTAAGTCTGACGTCGGACGTAACGTACGTCATGTCGTCGGCGTTTTCCATGTGCTCTTCCTTAACTTACAATGAGTACGGAAAGGGAAAGTATATCGGCAACGACGACAATCCTTACGTCATGCTGACCGGACTTTCGGACAACGGCGGATCGACGGCGTATGAGATACACGAGGATACGAAAATTATCGCCGATTGGGTCTTCGGCGACAGCAGAGTGAAAGATCTTGAGATCCCGAGCGGTGTCGTTTGGATCGGAGAGGGCGCTTTTGCAAACACCAGACTTGCGAACGTAACGGTGCCCGCGGGGTTAAAGAAGCTCTCGAATACCGCTTTCTCAAACTGCACAAAACTGACGACGCTCGTCCTTCCCGAGGGGCTTGAGGAGATCGGCCGCCGCGCGTTTTACAAGTGTTCCGGGCTGACGACTCTGATCCTGTCCTCGTCCGTCACGTCGATCGGAGACAGCGCGTTTTTCGGCTGCTCTTCGCTGACGGATATTTATTACGGCGGCTCGGAAGATGACTGGAATGCGATCGACATCGCATCCGATATGAGAGAGTTCTTCTCCGGCGTATCTCTTCATTTCAACAGTGTATGCGGCGCGGAACTCATCTGGTCGCTTTCAGACGGCGTGCTCTCGATAAACGGACGCGGAGCGATGGCAAACTACGACCTTGCGGCGAACTATGCGCCGTGGTATGACCTGAGAGATCGGATAACTACCCTCACCGTTTCATCCGACGCGACGTCGATCGGCGACGGAGCGTTTTACGGTCTTGAAAACCTCACCGAGGTATTCATACCGGCCGGCGTTTCGAGCATCGGAAAGAATGCCTTTTCGGGTTGTTCGTCTCTTACCGCGGTCGACTATTCCGGCACTTCTGACGAATGGAATTCGATAGATATATGCGAAGGAAACGATGAACTCCTTTCGGCGGAAAGAGTTTCGGCTGACGCCGGCACCTGCGGCGAGCAGATCGCATGGATATTTTATTTCGACAGCGGAAAGCTCGACATTATCGGCTTGGGCGATATGACGGAATATGCGTCTGTCTACGACATCCCGTGGTTCGATTATCGGGACAGAGTAAAAACCTTAAATATTACGGATGGCGTGACGTCGATACCCGACAATGCTTTCTCCGGGTTCGTCAATCTTGAGGACGTCTCCGTTCCGAACAGTATAGAGCGCCTCGGCACCTCGGCGATATCCGGCGGCTCAAAAACGAACTATGCGACTTACGGAAACCTGAAATACTTGGGCAACGCATCGGATCCTTATCTCATCCTCATCGGCGTTACCGGAGAAACTAAGGCGTCGTACACGATAAACGACGGCACAAAATTCATTCTCAACTCGGTCTTCGGCGACTGCACGAGGTTTAATAACATAACGATCCCCGACGGCGTCGTATCTATAGGAAACGGTATTTTTGCGAACTGTCCCAAGCTGACTTCGGTTAATATTCCGGCATCTGTCACCTCGCTCGGAAGTAATCTTTTCCCGAGCTGTACAGCGCTCGCGTCCGTCACGGTCGACCCGGATAACCCGGTCTACCGCTCAGACGGCAACTGTATAATCGAGAGGGCGACGGGAACGATCATTTCCGGCTGCAGCGCAAGCGTGATACCGGACGACGGTACGATCTTTGCGATCGGCGACTCGGCGTTCACAAACTCTCAGAAACTTCCCTCGGTCACGATCCCCGACAGCGTCACTTACATCGGCAGCAACGCATTCTATTACTGCAGGTCGCTGACCGAGATCGTGATACCGGACTCCGTCAGAACTATCGGTGACGGCGCGTTTGCAAGGTGCGAGGGCATCACTTCGATCACGATCCCCGAGAGCATTACCGGAATAAGCCAGAAATTGTTCGAGGCATGTACGTCGCTTGAAAGTGTGGTGCTCCCTGTCAGTGTGAAGTCTGTGGGACCTTCCGCTTTCGGTTCATGCACGGCTTTCAAAAACGTTCTATACGCGGGAACGGAAGAACAGTTCGAAAAGATCGCGGTTGACAATAAAAGCGGCAACAACTTTGATTTTCTGAACGCGACGGTCATCTACAATTACAGCGGGTTCGGACCCGGCGAGACAGTTGTATGGAAATTCGGCGGCGGCATTCTCACCATTATGGGAGTCGGCGAAATGACCGATTATGAAACGCCTGAGGACGCTCCGTGGTACGACAAAACAGATTCTATTACGTACGTCGAGATCCAGTCCGGCATCACGTCGGTATCGGCTAACGCTTTCGCGGGCGCCGAAAACCTTGTGACCGTTCGTATTCCCGCAACGCTTGAATCCATCGGCGAGAACGCGTTTGCGGACTGCCCGTCGATCGAGCGCGTCTATACCGGCGCGTACGACGCCGAAAACGTCACTGTCGCGGGCGGCAACAGCGCCCTGTACTCGGCAGCGTGGTATTATGCAACGGACGAATATTATATAGACACGTCGGAAATAATGCCGTTTGCAAATTCGAAGAACAATTTCGGCACGGCATATAACGTATCAGACGTCGATTTCACGCATCTTTGCGAATACGTCAGGATGATCTACAAGGATGACGAGAACAAGGCATCGGGCGTTATAAACGGTCTGCAGTCCTTGAGAGAATCGGAATGGAAGGGCTCCTGCTACGGAATGGCGGTCGTGACGCTGCTCGACAGAGCTTTGATGATCGCGTTCAACGAGAATTTCAGCGACGCTTCGACGATGAGCGAGGTCGACGTTCCAAACGGCAACGCGGCTGTCGAGAGCGCGATAAACTATTACCACATCTCGCAGAAGATACCGTACGTCAAGGGCGCCAACCACACGACGTATTATAACACGAGGTCCGACTGGAAGACAGGGCTTCGCGAGCTCGTGATGAAGGCTGAAGAGGGCGAGCCCATGCTGTTCTGCTACGGCTTCGGTTCCTCGGCGCACGCTATCGTAATCAAGGGTTACAGAGAGGGCTCGGACGGGAGCCACGAGGTCATCGCGTACGATAACAGACGCCCGGCGAAGGATACGGTCGTAAAGATCGACAAAAACTTCAACACCTGCGTCGTCAACGGCACCGAGGATTGCAAATACATAGAATTCACGGTCGATATGAGCTGTTTCAATTACATCGATATAGACGGACCGGATAACGATTACGATAATTTCACTTACAATACCAACCCGAACGGCGCTTCGAGCGAGGACAACGCGGAGATCACTATCAAAGCGATAGGAAAGGTGACTGTGAAGAATGCGGAAGGCGAGACGCTGATATTTGAGGACGGAAATTATTACGGCACGATGACGGTCGAGGACTCTTTCTTCTGCGTTGAAGGCGACGATGAGGAGCAGAACGACAACTACACGTTTACGTATACTGTCCCGAACAGCGCTTCATTCACGTTCACGCCGGAGAACAGCGCGCTTTACGTCTCTGTTCTCAGCTCCGACATTTACGCATCGTCAGACACAGACGGAGCGTCGACGGTATTCATTTCAAAAGACACCGTGAAGGCGCTCGGCGATTCGTTCAAATATACGCTGTCTCTCTCGATAAACGACGAGGTGTGCGACATGGTCTCGATCGCGGGCAATACCATGACCGCGGTCGAACTGAAAAACAAAGACGGCGTGATAAAGGCGGAAGGCGTGGATACGGCGACGGGTGAGGTCAAAGTTTACAGTAATACCGTGAACGTTGAGACCTACTCATATCTGCCCGGATACACTTCATTCGTCATCGAGGAAAAGTCGTCGCTCGCGGGTGACGTCCGTATCATGGGCCAGTCGTCCGGAGGCGGCGCTTACGACGTCGATATCGGACGCCGCACGTCGGATTGCGCTCACGTCTGGGATATAAACGTCACGGCAGAACCGACGTACACCTCGGACGGTGAAGCGATCTATACCTGTCTTAAGTGCGGAGAAACAAAGACGGTCGTCCTTCCGAGGATCATATCGGATATTAAAGGCGACGTTGACGGCGACGGACAGCTCGGTGTGAAAGATCTTCTCATGCTCAGGAAAACCGTTGCCGGCTTGATCAGTCTTGACGCGGCAGCGTCAGAGAGAGCTGACGTCAAAGGCGACGGCAGAGTGAATCTGAAAGACGTTCTCGCCCTTCGCCGCGCTCTTGCGGGATCGTAAGCCTTAATTTTAATAAGAGAATAACGGGTTCGTGATCGAGCCCGTTTTTTTCGTGCACGGAAATGCTGTTTTCGACCTCATCCGAGCGGATAAATCCGCCGCTTGGTACGGGTCTTGTTTTTCAGTTTGCAAACAGCCCTTAATCCTCCGCGAATCAGCGAATTATTAGAATTTTTAATGTGAAATTTGGTAAATATATATAATTTATTAAAAAACTATTGCTTTTTGCGCAATTATATGATAGAATTATGAATAATATAATAAGCCTATTTACAATTCGTTAAATAATTCTAATCGCAAACTAAATTCCTATCAATAAAAGAATCGGACAACCGGAGGAAAAACAATGAGACAGGAAACCAAAACCAGAATCGAAGGGTACAAGAGCTATTTGCCCAAGGTCGCGTCGAAGATCACTTCGGCGGCGGTAATGTTTTTACTGGCAATAGTTCTGATGGTCTCGACGACATTTGCGTGGATCACGCTTTCGTCAAACCCCGAGGCCGCTAAGATCGACACGACGATCGCGGCAAACGGTTCGCTTGAGATCGCGCTTCAGCACGGTAACGAAGACGAATATCCCACTTCGGGCAGATGATATCCGACGCGATGCGTCGGATGAGGAATATCGTAAACAAAGAGAATATAGTTTCCCTTAAGTTTTTAATAGGGGTGCGGGGGATGCTTTTTTCAAAAAGCATCCCCCGCATATTCATTCATTCATTCATTCATTCA
>JAFSUU010000050.1 GCA_017445115.1 Clostridia bacterium
CACGCACGGACGACTTTATCGCCAATATGGAACGTGGTGACCTCTGCTTTTCCGTCAAGCTGTTCGCAGATGCGTTTCGCAAGCGTATAGGAATTTCCTTTTCTGAGTTTGGACGCTGTAACAATAAGCACTTTCTTCATGCTTTGTATCTCCTTTATTCGTTTTCTTTCTTTATCGCCGCCTTCGTATCCTCGACGATATCGGCAAGAGTGAGCCGCTTTAACTCCTCTTCCATAGCCGCCTGAACGGCGTTGAGTTTCGGATCCATCACCTTATGGATGTTCCTTCCGACAGGGCAGTTCGTGTTCGTATTTTCATGAAAATGGAACAACCCGTCTTCATTGACACAGTCGACCGCGCGGAAAATGTCCAATAGGGTTATCTCCGAGAGTTCACGTGAAAGTTCGATTCCGCTTTTGCCCTGACTGATATTGATGATGCCCGCTTCCTTGAGATCGAGCATCACGTTCCTGACGATCACGGGATTTGCACCCACGCTTCCGGCGAGGAAACCGCTGGTGACCTTTTCGCTGTCTTTGAAATAATCGATTGCGGTTATGATATGCACCGCTATGGTAAACTTACTTGATATCTGCATTGAACTAATCCTCCCGTGTCATATTATACTCATTCAGCGCGACTTGTCAATGCGGACATTACAAGAATACATGGACTATTCTCTGACGACGCTGATACGCGCTTTGATATGGTCGCCTTTTTCGATCTCATCTACCATTGCGATAGCGTAGTCCGCATAGCTGATGATGCTTTCGCCCCTGGAGTTAAGCGTCAGCTCTTCACCCGCGAGAATGTATTTGCCTGTGCGCTCGCCTTCCGCCTGGAAATCTCCGGCAGGGCTTACAAACGTCCACATCACGTCGTCTCTCTTGCGAAGCTCTGCAAGCTCTTCGCCCTGCGCTTTTGCAAGCGGAAGGAACACAGCTGGGAAATCCGGAGCGTCGCAAACGACCGCCGTATGCTCGGGGTTGACGTACAAACTGCCTGCGCCGCCGACAACGAGAAGACGGGTATCGCTTCCGCTGAGAATGTCGCAAAGATGCTGAGATGTTTTTACGTGCATCGGCTGTTCTTCATCCTTCCATGCGCCGAAGCCGTCAACGACTGCATCGAATCCCGCGAGATCCTCTTTGGTGAGATCCATAATATCCTTTTTAACGTAGTTCTTAGCTGCGGTCTTGTTTTCATCGTCGCGGCCGAATGCTTTGACTTCAAATCCTCTGTCAAGAGCTTCCTTGATAACCTTCTGTGCTACTCTGCCGTTTGCGGCAACTACTGCGATCTTCATTGTAAAATCCTCCTGAAAAATGATTTCTTTCTTGTAACCTTGCTGATTACAAGTGCATTATAGCACGTCGAATTCGACTTGTCAATAGGATTATTACAAGTTTTTATAAAAAGTGTCCCCGACCGACAAATCGGTCGGGGTTGTAGCAGGCTCTTCTTTATTTTGTTGAGTTCTTCTTTCTCTTGTTGTAATCGTCGTTGATTTTCTTTCCCCAGGATGCGTCAATAGGAGCGTCGGCTCTCATGCAGCATACAGTCTCCGCAACGGTTTCATAGAGCACTGCGGTTCCCTGCTTGTCTGCGTGATAATTGACAGCTCTGTCAGCGCCGATGCCGAAATGCTTCGCAGTTTCAACGGAATCAATGTTAGCGCCGATAAACAGGAACTCCCAACCGTACTTTTCCTTCTGGCGTTCGACCATCTTTTTGACTTCATCGCTTGAATATTTGTGGCTGGCATTCTCCAGTCCGTCCGTAGTGATCACAAACATCGTGTGTTCCGGCACGTCCTCAGGACGGGCGTACTTATGAATGTTTCCGATATGGTGGATCGCTCCGCCGATCGCGTCAATGAGCGCCGTGCATCCTCTGACGAAATACTCTCTGTCGGTCATCGGCTTGACGTCTGCGAGCTTGACTCTGTCGTGAATGACTTCGCTTACGTTGTCGAAGAGCACGGTGGAAACGTAGCACTCGCCGTCCTGCTTTCTCTGCTTTTCGATCAGCGAATTGAATCCGCCGATGGTGTCGCTCTCCAGCCCCGCCATAGAGCCGCTCCTGTCAAGGATGAATACCAGTTCCGTGATGTTGTTCTTTACCTTTTCCATTTTCTATTCCTCCAAAAAAATAATGTGATCGTTTGGTTTCTCAACCTTACGACCACATTATAGCGGATTGATTTAGTGTTTAGGTCGCATACAAAGCGACATTTGTTTTGTACACACAAACCGGTATTTGATTAAGTCATCCTTCAAGCTTGCTGAACTTTTCTTTCTTGCGTTTGCATCTCGGGCAGCGCCAGTCGTCGGGAAGATCCTCGAACTTTGTTCCCACAGGAATGTTCTGCTTTGGATCTCCTTTTGCGGGATCATAGATATACCCGCAGGGGCATTTGTAACGTCCGTCACCTAAACTCACCGCATCGCGCTTATCGTCTTCTGCCATTTATTCTTTCCTCCTTAGAAATTTTTAGGCTTACGCCTTGTTGAACTTATCTTTGCCCTGCTTGCAGCGAGGGCATTTCCAGTCATTCGGAAGATCCTCGAAGGTTACTCCGTCGTGCTCGGCGGGATCGTAAACGTATCCGCAGATTGAGCAGACGTATTTGCCGCTTGCTTCCTGCTTGGAAAAATCCAACTCAGGCCAGATCGTCGAAACAGGATGATCGAGGTCCATCACACGCTTCGCTTCAAGATTCTCATAGCCCTGCGGTGTATGGGTTCCGCAGTAGACCGTCGGATGATTGCGAACGAACTCACGAACACGGTCAAGTGTTTCACGGGCGGCGGAAAGGTCATCAAATACCACAGAGAGTTTGTTCTCGTAAAGCGCCTCGTCAACGTAAGTAATATCGCCGTGGAGCATATAGAATAAGCCGTTATTCTCCACTATAACGATGCTGTTGCCGTTGGTATGTCCCTTTGCCTTTATCATATAAACGCCGTCGGCGATCTTCTGGCAAGCCGGGAAATTGTGATACGCGCCGTCGGTATATTTAACAGGCACGAGATTAGGAATTCCATCCAGTTCCGGTACGCCGATTTCATCCTCGTTTACAAAGATCTGCGCGTTCGGGAATGACCTCAGTTCTCCCGAATGGTCGCCGTGTTTGTGTGTAAGAAGTATTTTCGTGACCTGCTCAGGTTTATAGCCGAGAGCGGCGAATGCCTCCATGTAACTGCAGATATCTTTTCCGGTGTAGAGAATGCTGTTCTCATCCACCACTTCTTCCGGAGTGCCGGCAGGAAGGCCGGTATCCACCAGGATCACTTCATCCCCTGTGTCGATCAGATAGTTCTGCAGACTGCCGCGATAGCGAACGTTCTTATCGAACTTTTCCGTTCCTTCTTCACCGCCGAACACGAACGGCTGAGAATAAAAGCCATCTCTTCTGAATTTTACTGCTTTGATTTCCATATACTGACGCTCCTTGTTATTATTCGATTATATCGAGCATTTGAGCTGCATTTTCTGATGCTTTTACAGCGCCGAGTGCTTTTACGATCACTCCGTTTTCGTCGATCAGATAGGTTGAGCGGATCAGGCTCTTTGTGGGTTTGCCGTCTTTTCCCGGCTTCAACACGTCATATGCCGTGATCACTTCAAGCGAAGTGTCGGAAAGCAGCGTAAACGGCAGACCGTGTTCTTCCTCAAATCTTTTATGCGACGCAACGGTGTCCTTGCTAACACCGAGCACTACCGCACCTTTTTCCCTGAACTGCGGATATAACTCTCCGAACGAGCACGCCTGTTTGGTACAGCCGCTCGTCATATCCTTGGGATAAAAATACAGTACAACCTTCTGCCCGCGATAGTCAGCGAGACTTTTTATATCTCCGTTTTGATCCGGAAGAGAAAACTCCGGCGCCCTTGTACCTATTTCCAACATATTGCTTACCTCCCGTGGCTGTTATTCATACCTGTCAACGCACGATTTAAAAGGTCGCGCAGCAGGATCAGGTCATCCTCCGAAAGCGGGATACATCCCTGCATTTTGGATGGAATTTCAAGCGCCATTTCCCTTAGGGTTTCGCCTTCCTCGGTAAGGGAAAGAGAGAGCTTGTTCTCGTTGCTTTCGGGTCTGACCCGGTTGATATATCCTGCTTTTTCGAGCCGTTTCAAAAGCGGAGCCAGCGTGCCGGAATCAAGATGAACCTTTTTTCCGAGTTCGCCCTCTGTCATCTCTCCGTGCTCCCACAGAACCATCATCACGATATACTGCGTATAGGTCAGGTTCAGCGGCTCGAGCGGTTCCCGGTATTGACGCACCACCTCTTTTGCGCAGGCGTAAAGCGGAAAGCAAAGCTGATCGTCGAGGCGGGGAGCTTCTTTCGTTCTCTGTGTCTTTACCTCAATCATAATATTCACTTTCTCCGTATTTTGAAAAGAGGCCGGCGCGGCGATAGTCTGTCGCGTCAGCCTTTTTCCGTGTCGTATTACTTGTTTGCGGGCTCCCACTTGCATCTCACGGGAGATACGATGGAACCTTCTTTTTTCATTTCGGCGAACGCCTTGTCGACGACTTTTCTGTCAAGTCCGGTAAGCTCAGCGACCTTACCCGCGTTCAGCGGCTCGCCCGCTTTTTTCATCGCCTCAAGAATGATTTCTTTCTCGTTCATGATAATTCTCCTTAAATAATTACCGTTTCCGGCTCCTCGGTAAAGGAACTGAATGTAGCTGTTGCGTTCTTAAAATACAGCATCTGCATATTGCCGTCGTCCGGATCGTACATCGTTTTCAACGACGGCATCTTTTCAAGTATGGCGACCTTTACGTCGCGGTTATCGTCGTTTACAAGCTCACCTGCAATGCGAACCCATTTTCCATCCTTAAAAGCGCATATCTCCGCTTTCGGGTTCGCCGCAAGCTGTTTGGATACCGGTTTCACCTTGCCGGTCTGAATATACAGCTTTCCGTTATACAACAGTGACGTGCCGAAGGCTCTTACTCTGGGCTGGTCGCCTTCCACGGTGGCAAGATAATAGGTATGCGCCTCATCTAAGAACTGACAAACCTTTTCGATTCCGCTCATGACACTTCCTCCAGATTATCAGCCCAACTGCTCGATCAGATAGTTTTCGTAGCCGATCCTTTCGATAATGCCCATGTGCTGTGCGACCCATGCGCGGTGGTCGGATTCGCATTCGACAAAGCTTTCTACCAGCTTTCTGGTAATGGAGTCATCGGTAAGAGATGCGGCGATCTTTTCGAGTTCTTCAACGCCTTTGTACTCCTTAAAACCGTCGTCCCAATCCTTCAAAAGATCTTTGATCTCGCAGAAGGTCGGCTGCTCGACGCATCCGAACACAGGCTTGCCGCCGAGTGCAACGACTCTTTCCGTGCATTTTCTTGCTTCTTCCAGTTCTTCTTCCGCTTCTTCCTTGCAGCGATCCGCGAACTTTCCGAATCCCTGCGCACGGAATGTTGCTTCATGGATGTAGTCCGCCTGTGAGCTGGAATACCAGGCGATAGCATAATCGTTGAGCATCTTGATCTTTTCTTCGAGCGTCATAACAAATTCCTCCAAATCGTTTTTATACATTATTGTGCGCCGCTTTGTTGTGCACAATCATAGTATAAAGGAGGAAAAGCCGAAAAGCAAGTTATAAAACGCAGTCGTTATAACGCCGCGTTATAAATCGGTGAAATTATAACGTTTTTGATGCCATTACCTGCAAAGATATGGTCTGAGCTTCTCCGGAATACAGGCTTCCATTGCCTCAGCGGCCTCTTCGCAGGACGACGGCTTGTCGTTCATCAGCCATTCGCACAGATACTGCCCCGTTCCGTAACAGTAGATTTTTATCATAGCTACAAGATCGTCGTTAACGTTCTTCCTCCCGGTTTTCTTCCTGACTTCATCCATAATATATCCGATGTTCAGTTTAGTCATCTGATTTATGAAGGAGTCTCTGCCGCTTGTATGCTTCAAGGCGTTGATCATATACTTTCGGTTTTCGGCATAATACCGCAGACCGTCCAGGAGGGTGTCCTTCCACACGTATCCGCCGTGCCCGATCCGGTCTACGTTTTTCTGAGCCTCGCTTATGTAGATCCAGACTATTAGATCATACTTATCCTTGAAATGTCGATAGAAAGTAGTACTCGTCATAGAGCAGTTGTCAGCGATCTCGGCTATGGTTATTTTATTGATCGGCTTACCTGCCGATAACTCCATAAATGATTCGGCAAGTATTTCTTTGGTTGTTTTTCGTTTCATAAACATCTACCTTTCAGGGTTTCATTTATCCCGGAAAATCGGAATCTATCAATTTCCGTAGAATCACATCATATCCTGTTTTTACCCACAGGAATACTCATAGCTGACCTGCACTAATTTCAAATCCCGATTTAGTTAACTCTTTTACACACCTAACAACGCCTGATCAAAGGCGAACAGTGCTTCGTTGATCTCAAATACGTTGTAGTTTCCGTTGTTGATGAAATACTCAATGATGATATCGAACTTATTGCTGTGTGACAGTGCAAAGCCGGCTTTCATCAGCATATCTTTTGTTTCCGTCAAGGGAAGCTCCAAAGCGATGGCGAAGGCGAGCGCCGTCGTCTTGCTCGGTTTATAGAGCCGGTCGCTTCTGATCTTGGAGAACAACTTGCGGTCAATGTTCGCCTTTTTATAGCACTCGGCGTCGGTCATTCCCTTTTCGTCGATCTTACGAAGCAGCATTTCGGAAAAGCTCTCGTCGATTTGTTTCAAGGCGTCGTCAAGCGACGTCTTTTTTGCCTGTGCAAATGTCGCTTGAGGAGCAGGCATTGAGGAAAGAATCTGCGTCTCGCCGATAAAGGTATCGCTGAGAACCGCGCTCTCCTGATCCCCTGCCCAAGCGTCTAAATCTTCCGATCTTCTTCTGTAATTGAACTCAAAATGCTCGTCTACGTATTTGTCGTCGATATAAGTTGCGATATCGTTAAACAGTTTTTCCCCGATTTGATAAGCTGACTTATCATAAATGACGATATAGACGAGCATATCTTCCTTCAACAGAAAGGCGGTGATTTCGTCCACGGCAACCTTCAGCGCCTGATCCTTCGGATACCCGTAAACCCCGGAGGAGATCAGCGGAAAAGCGACGCTTTCGCAACCGTTCTCTTTTGCAAGTTCAAGCGAATTATGGTAACAGGATCGCAACAAACTTTCCTCTCCGTGCGTTCCATCTCTCCATCTCGGTCCAACAGTGTGTATCACGAATTTTGCCGGGAGCTTGTAGCCCTTTGTTATTTTCGCATCGCCGGTCTTGCATCCGCCGAGCG
>JAFSUU010000051.1 GCA_017445115.1 Clostridia bacterium
GCCGATTTTTACCCTTTCCTGATTTTTCATTTAAAAAACTCCTTCATAAAATTAAATAATGTTTCCGGGAAAGGGGACCTGCCCCTTTCCCTGTTCCGTTCTTACGGAAGCTGACAGGACTCGGCGATTTCCGCTTCGTCCGCATCCTTGGGCTGATCCTCCGCCTCTTTCTCCTCCGGGATATCTTCTGCTTTTTTGAACTCGGGTTTCTTCTGAGCCGGCGTGCTTTTCTTTACGGGGGAAGATTTCTTCTCGGGCACCTCCGCCGTTTTTTCGGCTTCACCGGTGCGCACGACTTTCTTCCTCCCGAAAAGCGCAAGACCGAATCCCTTGACCAGAATGAGAAGAATAACGAGCACGATGAGAACGATAACAAGGATTGACTTCAATCCCGAAAAGAACATTCTCTGCTGCATCATCTTTTCCATGGTGCTGGTCGAACCTTCATAAGTTGCTTTGACTTCCCGTCCGTAGTTGTCATTGATGCTGTCAACTCTTTCCTTCGTCGCCTCATAACTGTGATCCTGGCTTACATTCTGCACGGTTTCTTCCTGCTTCACTGTAACCGTCGAGGCGGTTCTGTTTGCAGCAATAGCAAAAACCGCTCCCGCCGCTATGATGAAGAGGACGAGCATGATGGCGATGATCTTCCAGAACTTTGTGCTTCCGATGATGTTTTTTGTGTTTTTCATTTTGAACTACTCCTTCATATCATTAAATTTTGGTATGTAGAAGTCGGAAGCGTTATGGGGCTGTAATCTATTCCTTATTTTTCGGCGGTTCTGCTCTCTTCGGGGATATAGCTTACGCAGACCGAAATATTATCCGGACCGCCGAGCAGATTGGCGCCTTCGATGATGCCGTTGCAGGTGTCTACGCAGTTTCCTGCCGAAAGGACGATATCCTGGATCTGCTCGGGCGTCAAAACCTTATGGGCGCCGTCCGTAAGAAGCAGGAAAATATCGCCGGGTCTGGCAACTCCTTCGCGGATCTCTACGTCGGGATTATCAAACCCGAGCGCGGAAGTGAGGATATCCCTGTCGGGATGCGTGAAGATCTGCGCTTTCGCGATCTTCCCCTCGTCGCAAAGTCTTTGCGCCTCCGTCTGATCCTTTGTCAGCTGATGCATCTTTTCACTGCGGAAAAGGTATGTCCTTGTGTCTCCCACATGAGCGGTAATCAGCCGATCGGTTCCGAACAGCGCCGTCAAATCGAACGACGCAAAGGTAGAAGCGCTGTACTTTTCACCGTTTGCCCGTTTGAATGCGAGAAGCACACGGTTGGCGCAGTGAATAGCGCCGCTGATCATTCGTTTAAGCTCCTCCGCTTCCATATTCGGCTCCGAATAGGCATCGATGAAACGCTGAACCTCGTTGATAACAAAGGAAGCTGGATTAAGAACCTCGTCGCTGCCGTTACCGTCAGCAATCGCCTGATACTGAACGCCGTCTTTCTCCCACGCGTGAGCGAAATCTTCGTTCAGTTTTTCATCCGTTTCGGCTTTCTTGCCGGGATGCGTTGCGTATGCGTTTGATATTTCCATTTTGAATTTCCTCTCTTTCTTTCTCAGATGCCGCAGATCCTGCAAAGCCTGATACTCGTTCATCTTTGAGGCAAACTGCGGATATACTTCGTACATCATGTCCGATAAGGACGTGTACACGTAATTCAGCACGATTTTCAATCTGTATTTGGCAAGAGTCTTTATCCCGTTCGAGTGGCTGAATTCCATAGCGATCCGATCACCCGACCAGTGAAGTATCTTTTTGCACAGATGTCTGATGCAGACCTTTGCCCGATACCTTCCGTCCGACGCGTCCGTAAAATATCCTCTGGGAAAGGTACGTCTGGTTCTAGAAAGTACCTCGCCGTAGACCTTGATGATCATCGCGTGTTTTCCCTTGATTCTATCCGGCCAGAGCAGCCACAGAATATGGTCGTATTCATTCGGCAACAGCTCGGGCGGCTTATAGAACGGTTTGATCACTCTGCCGAGTTTATATTCTTTAACGAACTCCTTCGTAAATATCTTTTGTGCCTCCTCGTAGCTTTTGACGCGCGCCTTGGCTTTTAAAACGTAACCGAGTATCTCGATCGAACGTCCCTTTGACGTCTGATTTCCTATGTATTCCTTCGGCCATCGTTCGCCCTTCAGAACGCGCTCATAAATCACTACCGATTCGGGCTGTTCCCTTTTGTTTTCGGGAACAGGCTTTTCTTCACTCATTCCATCATAGGAACATCACCCCCCTTGGAACTATCATCTCTTCTTTCTGTTCCACGTAAGAAAGAAGTAAGTAAACATAATCGCTCCTGCGGCGGCGATCCCGAACCCCTGCGGCTGTCTCATGATGATGACAATCAGGAGTCCGAAGATCAAAACCAGTACTGAAATGATAATTGATGCTTTCATTTATATACCCCTTTTATAATCTGCTTTTGTAGTTCTGTATATATTATAGGGTATATTTTTACCGTCGTCAAGAGCACACTTGTGAAAATCATCTCTTAAAAATGCCGAAATTTGCTTTATGCGCTGCTGAATCAAGTCCTTCCACAGCAAAACCGCTTTCTTTACTACTCCCGGACGGGTGATCCGTCTTGATCAAGTGCTTCGCTACGTTCTTGATCGCCCTGCGGTATTCCTCCACAGACGCGGAGACTTTGCGCCTGTTGAAGAAAACGGAAGTCCCGTCGTTATTGATATCCACGATCTCCGGGAGATAAGGGAGTTCTCCGATCAAAGGCAAGTTGAGCGCCTTGGAGAGCTCCTGCGGAGTAATGCTGCTTCTTGCCTGCATTCGGTTGACCAATAAACTGATCTTTGCAAAATTGAATCCGCGCATCTTTCCGAACACGTCGTTGATCATCCCGTCGATTCTCTTTGCCGACAGCATATCGCAGTTGCAAACAGCATAAATCTCATCGGCGCGGGAAAGCGCAGTCAGCGTATAGTCAAGAATGTTCGGACCGGTATCCATTAAAACAACGTCGAAATCACAGAGTCTGAGATTTTCGATTATGGCTTCCACATGCGCCGTCTCGATTTTGAAGCTGTCCGTTTTCCTTTCGGGCGCGCAAAGCACGTAAACGCCTGATTCGTGTTCCATCAGATACCGCTCTTTGATTACGTTCTCGGTAAAACGAATATCCTGGATCGGTTCTCCGCTTCTTTCCGCCTCGTAATCGATATCCTCGCACCAGGTCATGATTCCCTGCTGATTCCGCAATCCCATAATAACGGCGATGTCGGCTGCATCGAAATCAAAATCGCAAATACAGACTTTCGGATTATAGATCATCGTGTCTGTATTGATCTGACTGCAGGCTGTACCGATAGCGAGTTCCCTCGTTACCGTGCTTTTACCGACTCCGCCTTTTTGCGAGTGGATCGCTACTATCTTTTGAGGAATTACCCGGTCTATATCCGCTCGACGCTGGATCTGAGCTCTCTTGACTCTCTCCTGAAACGTCGGCTGCTGTGGCTCCACGTCTTTCTTTTTAAGTGTGGTAGGCCTAGCGGAACTGAAGGGATTATCGGCGTCAACGTTACTCTCAGCGATCCTTTCAAGGTCGGACTCGTTATAGCTTGGCGCATCTCCCATTCTTCGGATCGTCTCTTCGATCAGATTGCAGGAATAGGGATACTTAATCACGATGGCGTGCTTGGAGATCCTCTCCTTTATCACCTCGTCATTGCTCCGAAGCGCGACGATCTTCTGAGCCGGATGCTTCAGGAGCGCTTTGAGAGCTTCAATGCAGGTAGCGTCAAC
>JAFSUU010000052.1 GCA_017445115.1 Clostridia bacterium
AACACGCCGTCAAGATGGGGCACGCAGGCTCCGTTCTCGAACATCACGCTCGACTGGACGGTCCCCGCAGACCTCGCAGATCAGCCCGCTATCGTCGGCGGAAAAGAGATGAACTTCACCTACGGCGACTGCAAGCGCGAGATGGATATGGTCAACAAGGCGTTCATCGAGATCATGATCGAGGGCGACGCGAACGGCCGCGGATTCCAGTATCCGATCCCGACGTATTCCATCACGAAGACGTTCGACTGGTCCGAGACGGAAAACAACAAGCTTCTGTTTGAAATGACGTCGAAGTACGGCACACCGTATTTCTCGAACTACGTCAACTCCGACATGGAGCCGTCCGACATCCGCTCGATGTGCTGCCGTCTGCGTCTTGACCTTCGCGAACTCAGAAAGAAATCCGGCGGTTTCTTCGGTTCCGGCGAATCGACCGGTTCCGTCGGCGTCGTAACGATCAATATGCCGCGTATCGCGTACCTCGCTGAGGACGAAAAGGACTTCTTCACACGTCTTGACAAGCTGATGGACATTTCGGCGCGTTCCCTCAAGATCAAGAGAACGGTCATCACGAAGCTTCTTGAAGAAGGGCTTTACCCCTACACGAAGAGATATCTCGGCACGTTTGAGAACCACTTCTCGACTATCGGTCTTATCGGTATGAACGAGGTCGGTCTCAACGCAAAATGGCTCCGCGCCGACATGACGGACAAGAGAACGCAGGAGTTCACGAAGAAGGTCCTCAACCACATGAGAGAGCGCCTCTCCGACTATCAGGAGATGTACGGCGACCTCTACAACCTCGAGGCGACTCCCGCTGAGTCGACGACGTACCGCTTCGCTAAGCACGACGTAGCAAGATTCCCCGACATCATCACCGCTGCCGGCGACTGCGGCACTCCTTACTACACGAACTCGTCTCATCTTCCCGTCGGATTTACGGAAGACGTTTTCGCGGCTCTCGACATTCAGGATGAGCTTCAGACTCTCTACACGTCGGGCACCGTATTCCACGCGTTCCTCGGCGAAAAGCTTCCCGACTGGAAGGCTGCGGCTAACCTCGTAAAGACCATCGCGGAGAATTACAGACTGCCGTACTACACGCTCTCCCCGACATATTCGGTCTGCAAGAACCACGGCTACATCACGGGCGAAAAGTACACCTGCGACAAGTGCGGCGAGCACACCGAGGTATACAGCCGTATCACCGGTTACTACCGTCCGGTACAGAACTGGAACGACGGCAAGGCTCAGGAGTTTGAGGACAGACGCGAGTACGTTCTTGAACACTCTCACCTCTCTCATCACGGCTGCAGCTGTCACGACGACGCGAACGATATGCCCGCTCACGAGGACAAGGTAGAGGCGATCCTCCTCTTCGCAACGAAGACCTGCCCGAAGTGCAAGGTCGCGGGAGTTCTGCTCGACAAGGCCGGCGTGAAGTATGAAAAGCTTTACGTTGAGGACAACGAGGATCTCGCGCGTCACTATAATCTGAGCCAGGCGCCGACGCTGATCGTCATATCCGGCGACGAGCACACGGCTTATGCCGGACCCGAGGCGATAAAGAGATACATCGCGTCCCTCGGCAGCGAAGGAATAGCTTGAGGATAGAGTAGAAAGAAATAAGAGTGGGGAACTCAGACGAGTTCCCCACATCCTTCAAAAACCTTTTTATAGGTGGTATTGATTTATGTACGATATTATAGTAATTGGCGGAGGTCCCGCGGGGCTCACCGCGGCGCTTTACGCGCTCCGCGCCGACAAGAGCGTTCTGATAATAGAAAAGGAGACGTTCGGCGGTCAGATAACCCATTCTCCGAAAGTTGAGAACTATCCCGGCTTTGCCGAGATGAGCGGAAACGAATTCGCGGACAAGCTGCTTGATCAGGTACTCGCGCAGGGCGCCGAGATAGAGCTTGAAAAGGTCACGGGGATCAAAGACGGAGACGTCAAGACCGTCGTCACGGAAGACGGGGAGTATGAGGCGAAGGCTGTCGTCATTGCGGTCGGCGTGAAGCACCGTATGCTCGGCGCGCCGGGCGAGGCGGAGCTCGTCGGTCACGGCATTTCGTTCTGCGCGGTCTGCGACGGCGCGTTTTACAAGGATCTGGACGTGGCGGTGATCGGCGGCGGTAACTCCGCGCTTCAGGAGGCCATCCTTCTCGCGAAGACCTCCAAGAGCGTTACGGTGGTACAGAATCTCGATTATCTTACCGGCGAGGCAAGGCTTCAGAACGCGCTTACAGCCGAGCCTAACGTGAAGATAATCCTCGGCTCCGTTGTAAAAGAGTTCAAAAAGTCCTCCGACGGAAAGCTTGCCGGCGTTGTCATATCCGGTAAAGACGGAGATATGGAGCTTACGGTTGACGGTGTGTTCGTTGCGATAGGACTGATACCCGAGAACAAGCCGTTCGAGGAGCTGGCAGAGCTTAACGGTTACGGCTATTTTGACACGGATGAATCCTGTGTGACAAAGACGCCCGGCGTTTTCGTCGCGGGTGACTGCCGCTCGAAGCGGATCCGTCAGATAACGACCGCGACTGCCGACGGCGCCGTCGCCGCTCTCGCAGCGTGCGAGTATATCGACAGGAAATAAAAGAACAGAGAATGAAAAGAAGCGGGGAAACTTTTTTGGAAAAAAGTTTACCAGCGCCCTTTCAAAAAACTTAGGTAAGTTTTTTGACTTCAGTTATATAATGCGCAAATTACTGTTTGCGCTTTTTCTTTTTTAAGAAGATTACTGTTCCCGCTGCCGCGGCGGCAAGTATGATGACGGTCACTGTTATAATGATCGGTACGGCATTTGAGGAGGGCTTTTCGTCTTCCGGCTGTGCTTGTTCCGAGACGTTAGTATCAAGGTTCGGCGAGGCGGACGTAAACACTGTGGAGAATTCTGACGTGAAGAACGAGAACTCTTCAACGCTTCCGTCCTCGTAAGTATGGTATTCCGCTTTTCCGAGCGCTTCGATACTGCCGTCTGACGCTATGCGGTAGACGTACAGGTCGGTCCCCCCGTTGAGGTCGCCTTTATTCAGCTTTACGTGGACTTTGACGGTGAATCCGATATCATCGCAGTCTTCAAACAGGATCGGGTAAAATCTTCCGTCGGCAGTCGATTCAAAGCCGTTCTTTTTTGCGAGCGCTTCAAGGATCCCGTCGGTCTTTTCGTCTGATTTACCGGGTTCCGCCTCCTCGACGATCTTCTTCGCTTTCACAAGGATGGCCGACAGGTCTTCATCGGAGAGATCCGCGTAGTGACGCTGTTCTTCGTCGGTCATACCTCCCGTTCCGACGGTCAGATACGATTTGTCGGGTGAGGATATTTCAAAATCCGAATTGCGGTCATTCGGGACGTACGGCAGGTCGCTTTTTTCGGGTTTTTCCGTTTCGTCTTCCGGACCTTTTTCGTTATCACGCTTTTCGACCGAGAGCACGAGATCATCGGGAAGCACGCATTCTTCGGGCTCATAGCGCAGCATGGACACCTCGTTATCGCCGCTCGGGATGAGCGTTACCGCAAAATCGTTTTCGCCGCGGGCGAGGACTTTCATCGTGTCGCGGTCAAGCCCTTCGAGAAGGATCGCTTTGTCGCCGTCGATCTCGATCTTACCCGACGCGACGTTCCCGTCGATCTTCGCCGTGACGACTTTTCCGTCTATATTCCACGTGCCGCCCGCGAAATCGACCTCGACGGTCCTTCTGTCGTCGGCAGCGGGACCGTTATTGTCGTCGCCGCCCGGCGCCGGAGGATCGTTGTTATAGTTCGGGGTGTCGTCCGGTTCGCCGTAATTCTTGGATTTCCCGTTTACCCATATCTTGTCGCCGGCGACGGGGACGTTCTGGACTCCGTCGTTCTCTCCCGGCCAGAAGTTTGTGAGAAGATATCCCGCTCCCTTGCAGTAAGGGCATTTCCAGCCGAGCGCTCTCGCTTCCTTACAGTCAGGGTTCTGACACTCATAAATACCTTTTCCGTCGCATCTGGTGCAGGTGCACCATCCCGGTGTCGTGTGACAGAAGATACATCTGACTTTTCCCGTGCCGCCGCAGTTTCCGCATGGATCGGCGTTCCCGTCGGCGGGGATCGGTCTTGATTTTCCGTCGCCGTCGCAGGAGGGGCAGACGTAGTAACCGTTGTCGCAGCTGCCTTTCCCCGGTTCACCGGGGCACTTCATTCCGCCCGCGCCGCCGCAGCCGTCGCAGACCACCTCTCCGGCGTTGTTGCACACCCTACAGTGGAACTCGCCGGTGGATCTGCAGTGATAACAGGGCTCAAGGTCTTTAGCAAGCGACGCGAACGTCAGCGCCGCCCCGAGCAGAACGGACAGCGCAAGTATTGCCGAAATAATTGATAATTTTTTCATACCCTTATATCTTTCTCACTGAAAAATGCCTTTGCCGTCGACTTTTCTGCACATACTCTTTTTTCCGCAGTGCGGGCATCTGAAGCGTCTGTCGGAGCCGATGTGTATCGACATGATCGCCTGTTGCCACTTCGGGCGGAACGTCTTGCCGCACTTGCCGCATTCGTAGTCGCTGCGGCAGACGAAGACCGCGCCCGCTATCAGTATCGGGACCACGATCGCGACGGTGATCAGCACGACCGCCCACCACGGCATATCGTAGGTTTTGGTGAAGAAGTGCACCTCGCAGGAAGAGAGGCACAGCGCGCCGCCGACGAGGGCGGCAAGAGTTATAATTCTTTTCATATCAGTTATTCTCAGGGCGAGAAGAAAAGCGTTTCTTCAAGCGTGAACGCGTCGGCCGGGTATTCCTCGGCCGGCATATTTTGTAAGACAGCCTTTCGTTTTCGTGCCGCTCGCAGACGCCATCAGTCAGATGCAGTCGCTGCCTTTAAGTCCGCAGAATTTTTTTACAGAGAACTACGCTCAATTTTTCTGAGGCGTTTGTTTTCATACATAAGCTTGTCTGCGCGGCGAACCACGTCGGATACGTAAGGATCGTTTTGCGGATCGCACACTGCAATTCCGACTGCGATGTGTACCTGTTCCCAGATATTGTCCGTCGATGAGTTGATCTCTGCATTGTTTTTTTCAAACTGTTCGACGAGGGCATCGCGGTTATTATAGTCATCGTTTTTGAGAATGACGGCAAACTCGTCGCCGCCGATCCTGAATACGGGGCTGTGCTGGAATATGTTGCATATTGAGCGGCTTGCACTTTTCAGATAAATGTCGCCCTTGTCGTGACCGTACTTATCGTTGACGAGTTTCAGATTGTCGCAGTCGAAAACACCGACCGCGAATTCCAATGACGTTTTGTCGCTGATCAGTTGTTCCTGAAGCTCATCGGTCATAGCTGAAAACGCCCCTTTGTTCTTTACGCGCGTCAGAGCGTCGATGAAAACCTGCTTGTTCAGATCGTTTATATGCTCTTTCATATGACCTGAAAGCCGTTTGAAGGTTTTTGTAAGTTTGCCGACTTCGTCGTCGTTATCATACTCCAACGAATAATCATAGTTGCCTTTGTCCGCCTGCTCTGCCGCTTCGATAAGCTGTTTGAGCGGTCTCGAAATGCGTTTAGTATAAAGCATTGTGATCAGGCTTGAAATTATGAGCGCTACTGCGGCGACAAATAAGATGTCAAGAATCAGCAGCTGCCACTCGCCTTCGGTTTCTGCTACGGGAGCGCACACGTTCAGGCGCATACCGTTGCTCAGCGGAAGCCAGGCAGCTTCCTTTTCCTCTCCTTCAAATTCATACTGAATAAACGTGTCCTCGTCGAGAACCCCTTTGGGAGCGACGGGCGTCGTCTCTTCTGTGAGCTGTGCGATGTCGATGCGGGGGTGATAGAAAAGATTTCCTTTATCGTCGTTCAAAAAGGCGTATCCGCTTTCGTAAAGATGGATACTGTCCACCTGTTCCGCCATCATGGAATAATCGATCTCTATACCGACGACGCCGACGAACTCTCTTTCCCGGTAGATCGGGACGTTATAGGAAATCACGCGCATGTCAAGGTTATCCGTAATATACGGCGGAAGCCAGATAGCCTCTCCGTTGTGCTTCGGAACCGTGAACCATACAAGCTTTGACGTGTCCATCGTATCGTATTTTGTGATGTCCGTCACTTCGTGCTCGACGAATCCCTCTCCGTCAATGTCTGTGAACCAGAAGCCTTTAACGGTGTCGGAGACCTCCGGATCTATTCTGTAATAATAGGTCAAAACCCCGTTGGTTTTTGACGCCATTATATTAAAATACTCTTCCACGTGGTTTATATGATCCTCAAGATCCTCGCCCTCAAGTCCGTTGAGATCCGCCTCGGCGAATGAAGCAACTTTTTCAACCGATTTTTGTACGCTGTTGAAATAATAGTTTAGATTTCTCACTCCCGTTTCGCACAGCAAAAGCATGAGCTGGTCGGATTTACGGGTTTCGTTGCTTCTGATGAATATTACGCTTGTCAGCGTGACGATGACAACGGCAATAACGACGATGAGCAGCGTCATCAATGTCAGTTTGGTTCGCAAAGATCGCATCGTATTCTCACCTCGGACTATATGTCACAAATAGTATTGCAGATATTAAAAAAGCATAATAAACTACATATATTTACAATTATCCATATTATACTATACTTGCCGCTATAGTTCAAGGTTAGTTTTTTAAAATTATTTGACTTATTTGAATAAAAAAGGGATTCTTTGAAAATCCCTTAATTATATATTTTCAGTCTTCGATTTTCCAGTTCACCGGCTCGGCGCCGCGGGAAACGAGAAACTCGTTCGCCTTTGAAAAATGACGGCAGCCGAAGAATCCGTTGTAAGCCGAGAGCGGACTCGGGTGAGCGGCGGTGAGCACGAGATGGTCGGGATTCGTGAGCAGCGCGCGCTTCGCCTTTGCGTTCCCGCCCCAGAGCAGAAACACTATCGGCTGAGGCGCTTCGTTCAGAAGCTCTATCACGCGGTCGGTAAATATCTCCCAGCCGAGGGGGCGGTGGCTGTTCGGCTGTCCGGCGCGCACCGTCAGCACGGTGTTCAGAAGCAGGACTCCGTCCTTTGCCCAGGAGGTCAGCTCACCGTGAGAGGGAGGAGTGAAGCCGAGGTCGTCCTGTATCTCTTTGAAAATATTCTGAAGAGAGGGAGGCGCGGGAACGCCGCGCCGGACGGAAAAGCAAAGTCCGTGTGCCTGCCCGGGACCGTGATACGGGTCCTGACCGAGGATGACCGCCTTGACTTTTTCATACGGCGTATATTTCAGCGCGTTGAAAATGTCATGCATATCCGGATAGACCGTATATTCCCGGTACTCGCGCGCGAGCATACCGCGAAGTTTTTTGTAGTATTCTTTATCGAACTCGCCGTAAAGCTTTTCGTCCCAGCTGTTTCCGATGTTGACCATTTTTCAGCCTCCCGATTTTTCTACAATAATTATATAGCGGAGAAGTGTTTTTGTCAATAAACGCCGGTCTTTCAAAATAATCTTAAAAATTTTCAAAAATGTATTGACAAATGCGAAAGAATACTGTATTATCTCAATAGTACAGTAGTACAGCTTGAAGAAGGAGGGAGAAAATGGAGTGGAAACTTGACAGATCAAGGCCGATCTGTCCTCAGATAGTGGAGCGCCTTCACGTCGCCATCGCCTCCGGGGAACTGTCTCCGGGAGAAAAGCTGATGTCGGTGCGCGAGGTCGCGCTTGCCGCCGGAGTCAATCCGAACACGGTACAGAAATCGTTTGAAGAGCTTGAAAGGTCCGGCGCGGTTTACTCGGTGCGGGGGACCGGCTGGTTCGTGTCCGACGACACGTCGAGCGCGAAGCGGAAGACGGAATCCATGGTGACAGAAAGAGTCGCGGAGTTTTTTGACGATATGAAGCGGCTCGGCGTCGGAGAAGACGACGCGAAAAAATACGTTAATGAATGGAAGGGAGGCGCGGCACAATGAGTGAAATCCTGACGTGTTACGGTCTCACAAAGAATTACGGCGGCGTCGCTGCGCTGCGAAACATCAACATCAGGCTTGAGAGCGGCAAGATATACGGACTTCTCGGACCGAACGGCTCCGGCAAGACGACGCTGATAAAGCTTATCAACGGTCTTCTGACGCCGACGGCGGGAAGCGTGACGATTTTCGGGAACAAACCCGGAGTCGTGACGAAAGGACTGATATCCTACCTGCCGGACAACAGTTATCTCAACTCCTGGATGAGGGTCGAGCAGATAGTCGAACAGTTCCGTGATTTTTATCCGGATTTCAGGGAAGACGCGGCATACCGTATGCTCGAAGGGCTCGGCATCGACCGCAAAGCGAAGCTGAAGAACCTCTCCAAGGGCAACAAGGAGAAGGTCTGCCTCATCCTCGTCATGAGCAGAGCGGCAAAGCTTTACGTGCTCGACGAGCCGATCGCGGGCGTTGACCCCGCGACGAGAGATTATATAATCTCGACGATAATCAACAACTACGATCCCGACGCGACCGTGCTCATCTCGACGCACCTCATCTCCGATATAGAGCAGGTGCTCGACGAGGTGATCTTCATTCAGAACGGCGAGGTCACGCTCCAAAAGGGAGTGGATGAGATCCGCGAAGAGAACGGCAAGAGCGTCGACGAGCTGTTCAGGGAGGTGTTCAAATGGTAAGAAAACTTATCAAATATGACTTTAAAGCGTTTTCCAAGGTCATGATCCCGACCTGGTGCGTGCTGCTCGGGCTTGCCGCGGTCTACCGCATCGTCTCTTTCTTTGAGACGAACACCACGGCGTTCGAGATATTCAACGGCTCGGCAATAGTCATCCTTGCGGTCGCGACTGTGACAACGCTTCTGATGACGTTCATTTTCAGCATAGTCCGTTTTTACAAGAACCTGTTTACGACGGAAGGGTATCTCACCTTGACGCTTCCGGTCTCGACACAGGCGCACATCACGTCGAAGTTCATCGTTTCTCTGATATTCGACGCGCTGACCGTAATTGCGACGCTCGCCGCGTTCTGCATTGCGACCGCGGGCGAAGTTCTCCACGAAGTCGTAAAAGCGGGAGTATTCATGTTCGGCAAGGTCATAGAGATCGTCGGCGGGCAGACCTGGGTCTACGTCATCGAGTTCGTTGTACTCGCGATCGTTGCTCTTGCATCCGCTCATCTTCTCACATTCGCGTGCATTTCGATCGGACAGACGGCGAAAAAGCATAAGATCCTTCTCGCGGTCGGCATCTATTTCGCGGTCTACGTCGTAAAGCAGATCATCGCGACGACGTTTATATCTGTCGGCGTGACGACGAGATTCCTTGAAGACATCGTCGAATTTTTCAGAACGAATCCGAGAGCTTCGCTGCACATCGTACTTATCGGCGCGGCGCTTCTTGAGATCATCCTCGGCGCGGTGTCGTTCATTGTGACGCGAGCCATGATAAAGAACAAGCTTAATCTTGAGTGAGGAGGCGGGAAAGATGAAAGTTTTTAAGAGAATGATCGCCGCGGCGCTGTTTGCCGTAATGATATTCAGCCTAACGTCCTGCCTTGCGCTCGACGATGCGAAGGCTCACCAGATGAAGTGGGTTGAAGGCGAAGACAAAAAGATAGAGTTCGGCGACAAGACGTACGTTGCGCTTCTTGCCACCAAGCTCTCGACGAAATACTTTTTCAAATCCGACGCCACGTGGCGCGAGACGTACAGACTGACCGAGCCTGACGTTCCGGTGCTCCTGAAGGACAGATACGGATTGATCGCCGGTTATGACAAAGAGCTCGATTTGATCAGATGCGCGGAGATCCTTTACTGCACGGAGGACAAATACGACGAGTACTATAAGCTGTTCACCACGGCTGATCTTTCGTATCTGTCCGCATTCGTCAATATATGGGATGAAAAGACTCACGATATGGCGTACAATTTTGAGACTCTCCCGAAGAAGACCTGCGACGAGATCTTTGAGCTGACGTCAGGTGACGACGTGGTAGGCAAGGAGACCGGGGAGCTTATCCGTATGGCGGGGATGGAAGTCGCCACACTTTACAGAACGACAGAAGACTGCGTCGTGGTCGACACCGATCCGTACTTTATTTACAGCTTCCAGGGCGTATACTACGTTATGACGAATAACGGGAACTTTTACAAGCTCACGGACAGTATAGTCAAGGAGCTTGAAAAGCACGAGGGTATCTGGTATTCGTATTACATAACGAGCACGGTAGAGTATTATAACCGTGAAGGGGAAACGGAGTATTATCAGGATTGAATTGCGCCAAAACAGTTCACGCGGGCTCATTTGAGCCCGCGTGATTAATTAATAGAAGATGGCGCCGCAGCGGCACGGTTTTTTGTCTGCGGCGCGATACTTTATGTTGAAAGCAACTGCGTGATGTGGTATAATTGAAATGCGAAGTGCAAAACCATGTAAAAATGATTTTTGGATATATTTTTAGTTGTTTATTATGAAAATCTATAAAGTTAAAAAGATCAAAAAAGTCGGGAAAGATCATCCGTTTTTGATATCGGGGATTAAAATGCTGTCTGACGCTCTTGTGATAAAAATAATGGGTGCGGCAGCTCTGTTGATTTCGTCGTTGCTTATGCTGCTTGTCGCCGCGGATGTTGAAGCAAGAAAAGATGTTGTCACCGCGATGTTTTATTCGGTGAGTTTGTCTCTCATCTTTATCGCTTCGAAGGTCGCATCTATTATCGCTGATTTATTTTTCATCATCGGAGCTGAGCGCGCGTCGGCAGAAGATCCCAAGATCAAAAACGCTATTATCTTTTCTGTGATCGGTATGGTATCGGATGCGGCGTTTATTGTGCAGCATTTTCTCTTTAACTCTTCATGGGTCACGATGATACTATCGAGCGTTGCTTCATGCTGCGCCGCATTCATTGTCGAAATCATTTTTATCAAAGGAACAGTGCGGGCTGTAAAGGGGATTGATGACGAGAAGACGGAAATGAGGGGAAGCCGCCTTTTGATCATGATCGCAGTTTCTTTCGCCGTAAAACTCATAGCGCATTTGTTCTGCGTTATCGATTATTTTGCCATTGTTTACGTGTTGCCTATTGTCTTAGTTGTTGCTGCGTCGGCAATATCTGTCATTGAATACGTCCTGATCATTCTTTTCATCAAAGGCTCAAAGAAAAAGCTTGCCGCGAATGACGAGGATCTGATAGAGTAATAGAATTTCTTTTGAAAGCAGTCAAAGAATTATATTAGTGCGGAGAGACTTTTTAAGAAGTTTCTCCGCATTTGCGCGATGCTCTAAAGGACAGTAAATGAAAAACCGGCTGAAGTAAGGAAAATCTTATTTCAGTCGGTTTTTTTGTCGCTGATCAGCGCAAGCAGGAAATTTGTATGCAAATTCCAGAGGCGATATGTTTTGCAAATATGCAAAACACGATATAACGTCTGTGCCGCCTCGATATATTCGCTTATGGACTAAATATATCGTCCATAAGCGAATACGATATGATATTTGCCCTCGTTCGCAAAGCGAACATATCGCGTGCCGAAGGCACATATCGAACACCGAAGGTGTATATCGCTTGCCCAAAGGGCAAATATCGCTGCCGACTGTCCTTTAGAACAGTCGGCATTTTTGCGCCTCTTTTCAGGATAATTAAATTATCCGATGCGTTGCTTTACAAATTTTGAAAATCGGTTTACAATATGACTGTAAGCTTACGAAATATTCTGAATGGGGGCGATGATATGACAACTACCATCGGTCAGAGGATCAAAAATTTCAGAAAGAACGCGGGGCTTTCCCAGGCGAATCTTGCCGGAAGGATCGGAGTCACCGCGCAGACCGTTTCAAAATGGGAGTGTGACGTCGGACTTCCCGATATCGTGCAGATAGTACCTCTTGCGGAAGTGCTCGACGTGTCGTGCGACGCTATCCTCGGCGCCGACGCAAATATGGAGGCGAATGTCAAGGCGGCTTACGACGCGGTTGAAGAGAAATGGAAGGACGGCGTCGACAATCAGTCGCCGGACAGAACTGACATGCACCGCACGTTCGACTATTTCACGGCGAGCCGCGAGCTCTTCCGCCGCTATCCGATGAATTTCAAGGTCGCCCGTCAAGGTGCTATAGAGGGTGGCTGGCTTCTCGGTCATACTTACCGCGGACTTCCGGAAATAAACGGTTTTGATGCGAAAAGCGTACTTCGGGACGTAGAGCGAATGTGCCGCGCGATAATCAATTACGACGACGATATCAGCGAGAAGATGGAGGCAAAAAGCAGACTTGCCATAGCCTATTTCAGTATGGGAGAGGACGAAAAAGCGAAAGAAGAAGTCGAGGGCCTGCCCGAAAAAAACAAAACTCTCGTTCTTCATTCATCGGCGATCTCCCGTTCCGAAGAGGAGAAAAGGATAGAAGCCGCAAAACACGGCTTTACCGAAGCGTGCGATGACTTCCTTTACTGGGTCAGGGCGATAGCTGACGGATATTCGGCGGCGGCAATGAGAAAAGAGGCGCTGAAAGCGTGCGAGGACCTTATCTCGTTCTGCGACAGATTCGTCGATTTCTGCGATATAAGATTGCTTCTTTCAAAAAAGAGACTTGCATATCTGCTCACCGCGCAAAATCATATCCGCTCCGGAGATTATGATAAGGCACTCGACGCGATAGAAAAGATGACCGACGTCGTGATTGAGTATAAAAAGGCGGTCAAAACTCTGCCGACGACCGCGCAGGGAAGCATATACTTTGATCCGGATCCCGACAACGACGACTATTACAGCCGTCCCGGTGCGATGTCGTGGTTTGACAACAGCCTCATGTGGGCGGTTTCCGACTTTGCGGACAAAACGGGGAACCCGGTCGTCACGTCCGAGAGATACAAGGCGTGCGAGAGACGGCTCAAAGAAGCGGAATAAAAAGTGAATGATATTTCGGGGAGAACTTTTTGAAAAAAGTTCTCCCCGCGCCTTTTTCAAAAACCTTTTCTCGGCGGGGAGAGTTGACGGAATGAAAAATGCGGCGTATAATTATGCCGTATTATTCAGCGAGGAAAACAAAATGATAATAGATTTTCACACTCACACTTTTCCCGACCGGATAGCGCCCGCGGCGATCGCGAAGCTCTCGGCGTCGTCAGGCACGGTGCCGTTCACCGACGGTACAAACAGTGCGCTTTCGCGCTCGGAGCACGAAGCGGGAATAGATCTTTCCGTCGTGCTTCCGGTCGCAACGAACCCCGAAAAAGTACATCACATAAACGAAATATCGGCGGAACTTGACGGCAAAGACGGACTCTGCCACTTCGGCTGTATGCACCCCGACGTTGCAGACATTGAAGGCGAAGTTCGCCATATCGCCGCCCTCGGGCTTAAAGGGATAAAAATACACCCGGTCTATCAGTCGGTCGACCTCGACGACGACAGATTTATAAGGATCCTTTCCGCGTGCGGGGAAGCGGGGCTCATCGTCGTCACTCACGCCGGACTTGACATAGGTTTTCCGGGCGTCGTCCACTCGTCGCCGAAGATGGCGCGCCGCGCGCTGTCGCTCGCCGGTCCGGTAACTCTTGTCCTCGCCCACATGGGCGGCTGGAGATGCTGGGAAGAGGTTGCGGAGTGCGTCGCCGACACTTCGGCGTATATCGACACGTCGTTTTCACTCGGCCGCCTAACGCCGAACGACGGGAGATATTCGGACGAAGAACTTCAGATGCTGAAAGAGGAAGAATTCGTCTCACTCGTTCGTGCAACAGGGGCAAAGAGAGTCCTTTTCGGTACGGACAGCCCGTGGGGAGATCAGAAGCGGAGCGTCGACGATATAAAATCGCTTCCGCTCGAAAAAGAGGAGCTCGGTCT
Source organism: Clostridia bacterium (assembly GCA_017445115.1). The sequence continues at coordinate 13,774 of JAFSUU010000052.1, forward strand.
TATCCTCGGCGGTAACGCCGCGCGGCTGCTTAAACTCTGAAAACGTCGCTGTCAACGTGTATATTATCGTTGTAAGCGCGTTTGTGAAACGGATCATTCGGAATAAAATATCAAAAGCGCGTCTGCTTTATGCAGACGCGCTTTTGATATTCGGTTACGGCAGATCAGTTTTTCTTGCCGGGTGTTCGCTTGAATTTATTCAGTATTCTGCGGACAGACCTCTTTATTCTGACTGACAAAAAGCTGTCGATCCGCTGATACAGCCTGCTGTTCTCTTCGCGCAGCTCGCCTATCGCGGAATCTCTCTCGGCTAATATCCCGTAGAGCCTTTTGTTATCTTCTTTCAGCTCGATAATACTGATATTCGCGTCCCGGATTATCGCGTTATTTCTTCCCGATACGTATTCGGCAATTTTTTTACTGAGCGATATATTTCTTGAGAGAGACGCATATTTTTCTTTTATGCCGGCAACGTCGGTGTTCTTTGCGTGTTCCAGCTTTTCGAGAGTGCTGTCGAAGATCGTCTCAAAGCAGAAATTCTCTTTTGCAAATGCGCGGAGCGCTTCTTTATCTTTGAGAGCGGATGGAAAATCATTTACGATCTCATCTGCGATGGCATCGCCGCTTTTTTTCGAAAATCCTCTGCCCGAGAAGTTTTTAAGCCTGCATTTATCAAGGTTTTCAAGACTTAAATAACCCGGACCGCCGTGTATATCGTAAACGTAAACGGGGATAGCAAGCGACATCGCGAACTGGACCGTTTTTCCGATGGTAACGACCGCGTCGTAATCTGAAAGTACTTCGTCGGTGACAAGCTTTTTTATGCCGGAGAGCCCGTATACGTCGACCGGGTACCCTTTATCTCTCAAAATCGCGGCAGCGCTGTTTTCCTCGTCGGGAATATGATTTGAAACTATCGCGATGCGGCGGAGCTCGGTGACGTTCGTCCCCCTTTCAAAATATCTCATAAAAGAATAATTCTCAAAGAGCGAGACGTCTTTGACGTTTTCGACCGTTTCAAGCTTTTCTTTTGTCTCGTAAGAGTTCGCAAGGATCATACTGAGCTCGCCTGCGTAAAGCGGCATACATTCGAACGGCTCTTTCCCCGACAGGGAACTTGCGACGATCTTTTTTGCGCGGACGTTCTTTTCAAAAATGAGCCAGTCGAGCAGGAAAGAGTGCTGCGCCCATATAATATCAAACTCTATTGCCGAAAAATCAAATCCGCCTTCGAGCAGGTTTATGAGCGTGTATCCGAGATCCTTGATTTCTGAATACAGCGGATCACCGAAATTCAGCGCGCCGATATAGACTTCGTATCCCTTGCTGTGAAATCTTTCCGCAAGGGTGATGCAGTTGATCTCCGAACCGGAGAATTGGACTATTTCAAAATTTGTGAGCAGCACTTTTTTCATAACGAACGCCTCCGTATTTGTTGATTTGGGGGGTGACGAAATATTATCGGCAGGGCGCGATGCTTCTTTCAAGTATGCCAGTCATGTGGGCGATCGCCACACCGTAGTTGGTGAACGGAACACCCGCGGACGTTGCCGCTTCCATTCTGTTTCTCACTTCGTTGTCGTTCAGCATGCAGGCGCCGCAGTGGATTATGAGGTCATACGGCGACAGATCTTCGGGGAATCCGTGACCTGATGTAAATTCGAATTCCGGATTTTTTCCGGTCCGCTTTTTTATCATGGCGGGCAGCTTTACCGTGCCGATGTCGTCGCACTGTCTGTGGTGGGTGCATCCCTCACAGATCAGCACTCTTGCGCCGTCCTTCAGTGAATCTATCGCCCGCGCGCCGTTTACCGCCGTGTCGAGGAATCCCTTATATCTCGCCATAAGGATGGAGAAAGAAGTGAGCGGGATATTTTCGGGGACGGTCTTTGCGACGGCGGCGAATGCCTGCGAATCGGTGATGACGAGGGCGGGCGGTGTTTTGAGCGAACCGAGTGTCACAGCGAGAGTTTCGACTCCCGTGACGAAAGACATGGCGCCCGCGTCAAGTATATCGCGGATCGCCTGTTGCTGCGGAAGAATGATCCTGCCTTTCGGCGCCGCCGAGTCGATCGGTATCACGAGGACGACCGTGTCGCCGGAAGAAATCAGATCCGCGACGAATTTAACCGTCTTTTTCTCGGGGGCGAGGGACGCGATGGCGCGCTTCAGCTCCTCAATACCGCGGTTTTCCTTAGCGCTTACGTAGACCTTACTGCCTTCGCTTACAGTTTCACTTCCGTAAAGGTCGCGCTTGTTGAACACGGTGATATACGGAATATTCCGTTTTTCTATCAGCCCGATAAGCTCGCGCTCTGCGTCCGAGAGCTCGTCGTTTTCGGTCACGAAGACCGCGATATCGCATACCGCCAGAACTTCCTTTGTCTTCGCGACGCGAAGTTCGCCCAGAGCGCCCTCGTCGTCAAAACCGGGCGTGTCGATGATCGTCACCGGACCGAGAGGAAGAAGCTCCATGCTCTTTTTGACCGGGTCCGTCGTCGTTCCTTTGATCTCGCTGACGAGTGACATATTCTGATTCGTCACGCGGTTCACGACAGAGCTTTTCCCGGCGTTTCTCATGCCGAAAAAGCCTATGTGTACTCTTTCGGCGCTTTGTGTATCGTTAAGTCCCATAATTTTATCAGAAGCGGAAATCGCGGTCGCCTTCCGCTATCTTGACGAGGCGTTCCTTCGCGATCTGTCTCACTTTTTCTTTCGGAATATTTTCAAGCTCTTTTTCGATCAGTTCTTCGCCGATGCGCCTTGTGTCTTCGGACGCATAGTCGAGTAAGAACTCTTTGAGAGTCATCAGTGCGTTCGGATGACAGCAGTTCTGTATCTGTCCCGATTTGCAAAGCGACATAAAGCGGTCGCCGGTCCTGCCTTCGCGGTAGCAGGCAGTGCAGAACGAGGGGATATACCCGGCGCGCATGAGCCAGTTCACGACCTCGTCAAGCGTTCTGTTGTCCGAAACGTCGAACTGTTCCGTGTCGTGTGGGCGTTCCGCCTCGGCATATCCGCCGACGGAGGTGCGCGATCCACCCGAGATCTGGCTTACGCCGAGGCGGATTATCTTTTCTCTGACTTCGGGAGTCTCGCGAGTCGAGATTATCATTCCGGTGTACGGTACGGCGATGCGGATGCACGCCGCGATCTTGCAGAACATATCGTCGGAGAGGGAATTGTCGAAATCACCGGGGTCGATATCGTCCGCTTTCTTGACTCTCGGAACGCTTATCGTGTGAGGACCTACTCCGTGTACCGCTTCAAGGTGCTCAGCGTGCATCAGGAGTCCGGCGAATTCGTACTGATAGTTGTCAAGTCCGAAGAGAACTCCGATGCCGACGTCGTCGATGCCGCCCTCCATTGCGCGGTCCATCGCCTCCGTATGATATGCGTAGTTGTGCTTCGGTCCCGTCGGATGGAGTATCTCGTAGTTTTCCTTGTGGTACGTTTCCTGGAAGAGAATATACGTGCCGATGCCAGCGTCCTTGAGCTTTTTATAGTTCTCGACGGTAGTCGCCGCGATATTCACGTTTACGCGGCGGATCGCTCCGTTCTTGTGCTTGACGGAGTAGATCGTCTTGATGCAGTCAAGAATGTATTCGATCGGGTTGTTGACCGGGTCCTCTCCCGCTTCGATCGCGAGACGCTTGTGTCCCATATCCTGAAGCGCTATGACCTCGCGCTCGACCTCTTCTTGCGTCAGTTTCTTTCTCGGAATGTGCTTGTTTTTGAGGTGATACGGGCAGTAAAGGCAGCCGTTCACGCAGTAGTTCGAGAGATAGAGCGGCGCGAAAAGCACTATTCTGTTGCCGTAAAAATCTTTTTTGATCTGCTCGGCAAGGTCGTATATCTCGTTCACCTTTTCCTCGTCATCGCAGGCGAGAAGCACGCTCGCTTCGCGGTGTGAAAGGCCGCGGCGAAGTTTTGCTTTTTCAAGTATGCCGTCTATCAGCGCGGTATCGTTTTTGTGTTCCTCGGCGTAGCGCACCGTGTCGAGGATTTCCTCGTGGTTGATGAATTCCTCAGCCTTCATCGATTTTACGTCGTATTTCATAAAAATCTCCTTCCGGCGCGGTCGCCGCGTTCCACGACGATCTCACAGCCAGTCTTTTTTATTCTTTGTTTTAAGCATTCTATGCACTGCGCCGCTTCGTCGCCGGTGCAGATCTTGTTGTCGTAAAGCAGATACTTTCCTCTGACCGCCGCGGGAGAGAGGTTCGGCATCAGCACGTTGGCGCCTGCCAGGATCCCCTGCTCGCGTCCGTCTTTCGCTACGGTTCCGAGTGCCGTCGTCGCGGGAAGCAGAACGTCACCGAGGGTGAGCCGTATCAGCGAGAGCATGAAGGTCGTCAGCTCCGCGCTTCCGGCATCAAAGTCTGCAAACGGAGTGTCTTTGTGCGGGATAAACGGACCTATCCCGACCATATCCGGGTCTATCGAAACAAGATATTGCATTTCGTTTGCGAGGTCTTCGTACGTCTGATAAGGCGAACCGACCATAAATCCGACGCCGACCTGATAGCCGAGTTTCTTCAGGTCCTCTATGCAGCGCTGCCTGCTGTCAAAACTCATCGAGTCGGGATGGAGCTTTTTGTAGTGCTCTTTGTTTGCCGTCTCATGGCGGAGCAGATAGCGGTCGGCGCCCGCTTCGCGGAGCGCTTTATAACTCTCATAGCTCCTCTCGCCGACGGACAGCGTCACGGCGCAGTCGGGGTGAGCGTCTTTTATGCGTTTCACGACGCCGCAAAGCACTTCGTCTGTAAAAAACGGATCCTCTCCGCCCTGGAGGACGAAAGTGCGGAAGCCGAGCTCATATCCCGCGTCGGCGCAGGAGACTATCTCGTCGTGCGTCAGTCTGTATCTCTCGCAGTTCGTGTTACCCGCCCTGATACCGCAGTAATAGCAGTTGTTGCGGCAGATATTAGTGAACTCGATCAGTCCGCGGATGAAAACCTTGTTGCCGTAAAAGTCACGGCAGACCTCCCGCGCTTTCTTTGCTGCGTAATCTCTTATTTCCGTCCGGCGCTCGATCAATTCGAGATACTCCCGAAATGTCAGTATTCCCTCGTATGAGAGTCGGTCGATAAGTTCTTTCAGATCAGACATTGCTGAACGCCGCTTTCGACGAGATGCCGTCGAGCTTTCCTATCTTTCCGCAGAGCGTGTTTATCGCGTTCTGCTCTGCGTCGAGCACTACCGTGATGCAGCTCACGTTTTTCTTCGGATAGGGAATACCCATCCTTCCTATTATAATATCGCGGTATTCGGAGAGAATAGCGTTCAGTTCTCCGACTTTATCGGCGTTTTCGACGATGATGCCGATGACGGCAACTCTCGTTGCGTTTTCCATAAAAACCTCCGTAAAAAAAGCCGCGCAAAAGCGCGGCAGTACAGCTATATACTAACTTTGCGCTTCGGGTCAGAAGATTCTTTCCTTCAGAACATTATAATTATATCATATCGGTATTATTTTGTCAACCTCGGCAACGCCGAGGTTGACTTTACTTGATTGATATAGTAAAATTGAATTGACAGATCCGTCAGAAAATGGAGTCTATGACTTCTTTTAACGTGTCGGCAGACTTTCTCAGCGCGGTAACTTCTTTGAAGCTGAGATTCAGCGGGACGTAAGTCTCGATCCCGTCTTTACCGACGACCGCGGGAAGGCTGAGCGCAACGCCGTCGATACCGTATTCTCCGTGGCGCACCGCGGAGACCGGAAGTATCGATTCCTCGTTTCTGACTATGGCTTCGCAGATGCGTTTGACTGACATCGCGATCCCGTAGTAAGTCGCGCTCTTTTTCTCGATTATCTCGTACGCGCTGTTTTTGACGCCGTCCGCTATCTTTGCCATCGTCTCGGCGTGGTGGTAGTGTCCTCTCATTTCGCAGAAGTCGTTGAGAGGGAGCCCCGATACGTTAGCGCAGCTCCACGCGACGATCTCGCTGTCCCCATGCTCGCCGATGATAAATGCGTGCACCGCGCGCGGGTCGACCGAAAGATGCTCGCCAAGCAGATATTTTAAGCGCGCCGTGTCGAGCACTGTGCCGGTGCCGATGACGCGGTTCTCCGGATAGCCGGAGAGCTTCGCGGCGGCATAGGTCAGAATATCGACCGGATTTGCGACGATAAGCATTATCGCGTCGCGATTTATCTTTGAGATCTCGGGGATGATCGTCTTGAATATTCCGACGTTTTTCTTGACGAGATCAAGCCTTGTCTCGCCGGGCTTCTGTCCCGCGCCGGCGCTTACGATTATTACAGAGGCGTCGGAAAGATCGTCGTAATCTCCCGCCCAGATCCTCATGGGCTTTGCGAACGGAAGACCGTGACTGATGTCGAGGGCTTCACCCTCCGCCTTAGTCCGGTTTGAGTCGATAAGCACCATTTCGGTGAAAAGTCCGCTCTGCATGAGCGCGAATGCGGACGCCGAGCCGACGAATCCGCAGCCGATCATCGCCGCTTTGCGAAAGTTCAGGTGTTTCATCGGGATACCGCCTTTCTTGATTTCTGTAATTATTATATCACATAATCCCGGGTTTGTATTTGATTTCACAAATATTTATTTTTTCAATCTTTCATCAACCTTTTTCAGTATAATACAGTCAAAACGGAGGTGATACCGTGAAAGTTTTGCTTGCAGAAGACGAAAAGAGGATGGCAAAAGCGCTTTGTGAGATACTTAAGCTTGAAAAATACGACGTCGATCACGTTGACAACGGGACCGACGCGCTCGATGCTGCTCTGATCGGAGAATATGACGTGATAGTTCTTGACGTCATGATGCCGGGGATGAGCGGTTTTGAAGTCGCGCGCCGCGCAAGGCGGGAAGGAGTGAAAACCCCTATCCTCATGCTGACCGCCAAGGGCGAGACGGACGACAAGGTGACGGGGCTCGACTCCGGCGCCGACGATTATCTGACAAAGCCGTTTCAGACGAAAGAACTTCTGGCACGCCTTCGCGCTCTTTGCCGCAGAAATATTAATTCGAAAGACGGAAGCATGACTTTCGGAGACCTTTCTCTCGATACGGTGACGGCGATGCTGACTTGTACGGCAAACGGACAGAGTGTCAGACTTGCAGAGAAAGAACTGCGTATCGTCGAATATATGATAGCGAATCAGGGTCGCATTATGACGAGAGAGCAACTCGCCATCAAAATATGGGGATTTGAGAGCGAGGCGGAGTATAACAACGTCGAGGTGTATATGTCATTTACCCGGAAAAAGCTCGCGTTCATCGGCTCCTCTACCGTTATTAAAGCGATCCGCGGGATCGGGTATGAACTGAGGTACGAAAATGTTTAAGCGGACAGAGAGAAGAATAGTCGCCGCAATAACGGCGTCGACGGTCCTGTTTATGAGCATATTGCTTCTCGTGATCTACACCTCCAACTATTATTCATTCAAAACTGATAACGAGGAAATGCTGAGACGACATGTCGAAACGATCAATATCGACGGCAGCGGGCAGTTCTCGGACAATATAACGGACAGACCGCTTGAACCTCCGGATAATTTTTTAAAGGACGGCGGGAAACGGCAGAGAGAATTATCAACGTTTTACACCGTCACGATCGGAAATGACGGAGACGTCGTCATTAAGAACGGAAACAGCAGCGTTATGAGCGACGATAAGCTGAAAGAGCTGGCGGCAGAAATCGTTGAGTCCGGCGATATATCCGGAAAAGCAGACGGCCTTATGTATATGGTGGAAAAACGCGGCGATTATACCGTCGTCGCATTCCTTGACAGCACTCTTTCCGATAACAGTCTGAGCACTCTCCTGAACAATATGCTCGTCGTAGGGCTGATCTCGGTGCTCGTCATATTCTTCGTGTCGATCCTTATTTCAAAGAAGATAGTAAAGCCGCTCGAGGAAAACGACAGACGGCAGAGGCAGTTTGTATCTGACGCCGGGCACGAACTGAAAACGCCTGTCTCCGTGATCTCCACCAATACGGAACTGCTTGCCCGCGAGATAGGCGACAGCGAATGGCTCTCGAATATTGTATATGAAAACGAGAGGATGGGGACGCTCGTCAAAGAACTTCTCGAGCTCTCCCGCGCCGAGGGCGCCGAAGTGCAGAAGGAAGAGACAGATCTTTCCCGCCTCGTCATCGGCGAGGAGCTTCCGTTCGAAAGTTTGGCGTTCGAGAGAGGGCAAACTCTTGTATGTGAAGTCGATGAAGGAATACTTGTCGAAGGAAACGGAAATCAGTTAAAACAGTTGACGTCGATCCTCATCGACAACGCGATAAAGCACGGAGAGTGCGGTAAAGAAATAAAGCTCTCGCTGAAGAGAGAGCATAAATGGGCATATCTTTCGGTAGAAAACTTTGCAGGGGAGATTTCCGAAGAAAAACTCGAGCACATCTTTGAGAGGTTTTACAGAGCTGATGAAGCGCGCGGCGGAGAAGGCGGTCATTACGGACTGGGACTTGCTATTGCGAAAGCGATAGCGGAAGGACACCGCGGTTCGATCTCGGTCACATACCGGGACGGAATAATCAGATTTACAGTTTCCTTACCTGTGCTGAAATAAAAAAAGAATTACGGCGGACCGTTTATCGGTCCGCCGCTGTATTCTGTCAGTTCTTTTTGTAAACGTACTCGTACGTGAGTGCGTCTGCCGGATCACCGTTGTAGATGTGGAGATCTCCGTCTTTGAGCGTGCCGGTGTATTCGATCGTCAGCCCGAGGAATTTCTCTGTCATCTTGAAGTTTTCGCCTTCAATTTCCCACGTAGCGCTGTAATCTGTACCGTCGCGCGTGCTGACAGCGGTCCCGTCTGCTTTCAGCTCGAGGCTGAATCCGCCGGTCTCCCACTCGTCGTCGCCGACGAATTTCGACTGAACGCCTTCGTACTTACCTGCGGCGTTTTTAAGAGCGCTGTTTCCGCAGGATGCGAGAGCGAATACCATCATAAAAACTACTGCAAGAGCAATGATCTTTTTCATAGAATACATCTCCTTTGTTTTTATTGAGTCTATATTATACCACTTGATCCTGAAAAATACAATATTTTGGATAAAATTTTTATCAGCTTCGGCTTCAGATGTCGCTCAACCGCTTTTTTTAATGGAATAATAAGTCAGGTCTCGTTCGACCCCGAGATAAGTCAGCTCTTTTTCGGAGAAACGGTCGTACGTCATCCCGCATTTTTCCATAACGCGGCGGGAAGCGTCGTTGCCGGTAAAGAATGAAGCGCAAACGGTTTTGAACCCCGCGTAGTTAAGACAGTAATCAATGAACCGTCTGACCGCCTCGGTAGCGTATCCGCGGCCCCAGTACCCGGATCCGATGCCGTAACCGATCTCGCAGGAATCTTCCGTCTCGTCGAAATACAAAATGATGCCTATGAGCCGCCCCGTCTCTTTGAGCCGTATCGCAAACATATTTTTGACTGCGAGATACGATGAAAAGTCGAAATCCTCGAGACTTTCCGCGTATTTGCAAATAAATGTTTCGAGCACACGCTTATCGTGTGAAATATTCAGAAAATAGTCTTCCTTGTCGCCTTCGCGTAAAGGATCGATCATCAGTCTCTCGGTCTCCATTTCGTTATCCTTTTTATTCAAGATCTGTTTTTGAGCCGGACAGATCGATAAACTGCTCCGGCGTCAGTTCGTAGTCAATGGAGGACTGAAGAGCGCCGGTCTGATCTTTCCATGAATCGATATTGACGCGGAGCTTCAAAAAGCCGAGCTTTTCGTAAACGTGCCGAGCTCTTTCGTTCTTGGGATTTGTGTCGAGAATTATCTTCTTATATCCCGAGGAAAACAGCTCTTTTATCAGCAAGCTGAGAATAACTCTTCCGAGACCTTTGTTCCGGTACGAAGACTCGCAGATGTTGACTCCGATCTTCGCGGTGTCAGAGGCTTTCGTGCTGTAACTCATCTCGCCGACCGGGATTCCGTCATGCTCGATCATCAGCCGGCGTCTTGCAACGTCGCTGTCGGATGCGATCTTCCGCCTTATCTCGTCTGCGGTTATGCCGAGCCCCGCCGGGAAACCCGCGTGCGCCATGACGGCGCCGTCGTTCCACCACGCCGCGAGTTTTTCACAATCGTCAGATTCCGCGTTTCGGATGCGTGTTTTTCCTTTTTTGATATCCATTTATATCCTCTTGACTACAAAGATTTTTCCATCCGTATGCAGTTGAAAGTATCTCCGCGGATAACGTCGGGATCTGTCACCGTATAACCGAGGTGACGGTAAAAATCGAGAGCGACGTCACGGCTCTCTACCACCGCTTTCGTGAAGCCGAGCTCGCGAAGCCATTTTTCAGCTTCGTTCATCACGCGTCTTCCGAACCCTCTTCCGCGGTATTCCGGCAGTACGACGACTCTGCCGATCATCGCCGAGCCCGCGTCGAGCGGATATAGACGGCAGGTCGCAACAGGAAAACTGTCGTCCGTCAGTACGATATATTTCGTATCCGGCGTGTCGTGTTCGTCAAATTCCCGGCGGAGCGTGATGCCGTGCTGTCTTGCCATCCCCTGGATACGGACGTAGTATGCGCCCGCCTGCTGCCAGGTCTCTGTCGCCCTTATGACTTCTGTTTCCATAAAAACCTTCTCTTCCGGGGCGTTACGGTTCAGTATACCCCGTCTTCTCGCGCAGGTCGTGAAGACTTTTTTCGTACTGAGCCTTTGATATCGCTCCGTGTTTCAAGAATTCTCCGAGCAGAGATTCCTGCCTTAAATAAAGCTGATGATTCTTTTCTTCGTGAGAGAGAGACTCCCACACCGTCTGTTCTGTTTGTGTTTCCATTTTATTTCCGCTAAAAGCTCAGATTTTTGAATTGTTGAAATGTCTGTATGCCAGAATCCCTATCGGGAAGAAGTAGGCGCACCAAATAATAAGCGCTATCGTTCCGCCTTTTCCGGTGCTGCCCGACGCCATGCTCGTAAACACACCGGTCATCGGCATAACGAAACAACCGACGAAAAAGACACCGTGTATCATCAGCAGGTATTTCAGCCATTTGTCTGCTTTTGTGACCGCCTTTATCGAAAGCCCGATGAAGAAGGTCGATAGCGCCATCATTCCGTATCCGAGCAGGTCGTAATTGAAAAGCAGTCCGCCGTTCCGATAATCAAGTATTCGCGCCGCCTGATCGGTGAGATCTTCGGTGCGTACGCTTGTCGTCTGGGCAAAATATACTATAAGTATGAGCGCAGCGTATATCGCCGCAAATATCAACCCGGTATATCCGGCGACCTTGCGTTCTTTGCGACATTCAGCCTGAAATCCCGCCGCCATCATGATATATCCGATCGGAAGAAACATACATACGAGGTATGAGCCGAAAGTGAAGTCGGCTATCAAAAATGCTGCAAACAGAAAAACCGTGACGGCGACGGTCGCCGCGCCTATCTTTGATAATACTTTGTTCATCCTGCATCTCCGATCCTGAAAAATGTGTTATATATAGTCCGCTTCGGAGCGATCGGTCCTGCCGACCGATCCGACTGCGAAGTCAGCGTCGTTCCCGACGTCGAGCGTTTGACCGGGACGTGCCCGTGATCTTTATTCAGTATAGCAGAAATATGCGGCGTTTGCAATCCTTGAAATGCAGAAAGATCCCCGCCGAATATCGGCGGGGACCGGAATAAGATTGATTCGGAGCTATTTCTTTACGTTACAGTAGGAGCATCCCATTCCGCACGTCGCGCAGTTCCCCGTGCATCCGCCGGATTTCTGTTTTTTCTTTTTTATCTGCGGGATTTTTTCGCAAAGGCAAACGTTGCGACAAGTCCCGATGCGCTGATAATCATAAGGGTAAGCGGAAACGAGGTGACGTCTTCTTCGCCGGTTTTCGGGGAGGTGGTGTCCGCGTGATTTGCCGCTTCTTCAAACTGATCGAGGATCACGTAAATATCGTAATAATCGTCGTATAGCCCGAGGCAGGCGTCCATACCGGCGTTGGCGCTGAAAGCCTTCTCGATCACCCTCTCCCACGAGCCGTACTGCTCGTATAGCTCATCGGGCAAGGGTCCTTCCTCGTGACCGTACTTTTCGAGATTTCTCTGCTTGACAGACGCCAGCTTTTCGGGGTTATTCTTGTACGACTCAAGGCGAATCTCGTTTCGCCTTGTGCTTAGCGCTCGCGCGATTTCCTCGGTGCTCTTGCCCTCTTTCAGCATCTGCTTCAGCATATCGTACATCGACTCGAGGCTCTCGTGGTAGGCGATGCGCTCTTTCCGTCCTGCTTCGACGACGTCCGGATCGGACCAGTCGGCGTCGGTGTATATCGTTAAGCTTCCCGTCTCGCTCGGGCGATAGCCGTAAACGGCGTTCTCATCCTTGACGATATCCTTCATCGCCTCCGGGTCATCGGATGGCTCGTGAACGTATTTGAAATACTTTTTTACTACTTTTTCGTGTGTTGTTTCTCTGTTTCCTTTGGCGTCGAGGAACAATTTGCCGCATGTCTTGCAAGTCCAGTACTCGCGGTTGCCGTCGGATGACGGCGTCGCGGCCACAGCGGGCGTGCGGGTCATGTCGTGTCCGTTCTTAGGAATGACCTCGGTGACGGTATCGCCGCAAACCAGGCAGATGGATACTCTTTCTCCGTCTTCCGTACAGCCAGGCTCGGTGTGAGAGGTCTCATAAAGCGTTCCGTGCTCTGCGCATGAAACGGTATAGATGGCCACCGGAGTGCCGAAGTAATCGCCGATGCCCGCCGCGATCAGCATAGCGGGACCTGGCTTTGCGAAGCCGTCGTACCAGACGACGTAGTCTTCGCCCTCTTTGAGCGCCTCGCCGTCGAGCTTGACTGTAACCTCCGGCTTTTGGCTCTCGCCGCTATATACCACGCGGCCTACCGTAAGCTCGGCGTCTGCAAGACTTCGGACCACGTCGCCTTCCTCGGCTTTTTCGTCCGCCTCGTCAAAAAACTCCGTCACGTCTTTGTGATTTACGGTCGTATAAATATCGTCTATGTAGAAAAGATCGTATATATCGACGATCTCGGGCAGAGCGCTCGCGGCAGTCTCTTCGATCCGTATCCCCCAGAAAGGATAATCGACGTTCGTATCGCTGAACGCGCTGATCGGAAGGGTAACGGGAATACCGAATCTGTCATCGAAAACGTCCGCCGCAGGAGCGAAAGTGCAGCCATTGAACCGCTCGCTGTCCATCGGGATGAATGTTCTCTCAGAAATATCCTCGTTGTCAAGTGTGAGCCCCTTTACCTTCATCTCTCCGTTCTCTTTCGCAACGAGCAGAAATCCGTACGAATATTCGCCCTCGCCTTCTTTGATGAAAACGGTAATGAAACCCGACGAGCGAGAGGCGTCGTCGAACGTGATGTCCGTAAGGTGGCGCATACCCGAGGAGTCGATCAGCGAATAGACCACCCTCTCCGTTTCCGACACGACCCAGGAGATGGTGTCGGAGGCGTAGAAATCTCTCATTAAGTCGTACTGAACGTCGATCTGATAGTCAATGAACTCCGTCATATCGGGAGAGCCTTCGACTTCACCCGACACGAAATGAACGCCGTTCGGGAAGACCTCGCCAAACTCCATTCCAAAATAGGTATCGTTGAAAATTACGTCGAAATCAGGCGACGACGCGTCGACGTAAATGTCCATCGACGAGCCGACAGCGGCAACGTTCTGTGCGGAAATGCCGCTCAACGTGACCTTGTATTTTCCGACCTCCTCGTCGAAATATTTTTCGCGCTTTTTGACGCTTATGTTCTCTTTTCGGATCACCTCGCCGCTCTGTTGCGCGACGACTTCTGCAAGGTATGCCTCGACCTCGGACGGTGCCTCAAACGGTCCTTCCGTCGAAAGATATCCGATTAAAGTTTCATACAGGCTCCAGTAGCGCATGGTCTGGTAATGAGTTTTCAGGTCGCTGTACTCAAGATCGTACTCTTCTCTGTTTGCAAAAATCGAGATAATATTTCCAAAGCTGAAGATCATCGAGTAAATCGCGGGCGCGACCGCGCGGCCCGTCAGATAGTCTTTCTGTACGCCGTCGGGCAAAAGAGACGCGACGTTGCGCATCCCGCGGACAAAACTGTACGCGTTGCTCACGGATCTGTCGCCGCAGAAAATGCTGATGCCGGCGGGATAAAGCGTGACGAAGTCGGAGGAATCGGGAACGGTGATTTCCTTGTCGAGCCCTCTTACCCCGACCGAATTTATCTTTTTATACATCGAATCGCTGTATCCGGAATAAATGACGTCGTTGCCGCTGTTGTCACAGTCAGCGAGCACGTCGATTATATCAAGCGCGACTTGCGTGTAAACGTTTTGCGAAGCTCTTATCTCGTCGTTTGTCAGGACGTCGAACTCACTCTGCGGCACGCTGAGAGCACCTACAAGATTGCCAAGGTCGTACAAGGAGCACTCGTTCATGGCGTAGCCGATCGAATACTTGAGAGAGTATATCTCGTCGTAAAAATTGTATTTGCCGTTTTCCGTGTTCTTTACGGTCGCCTCGCCGACCATCAATTCGTCAAGTGACGCGAGCGCGGGAAGAAGGCGGCCGACAAAGTTCTCAGTGTCGATAACGGCGAGCGTTCCGTAGTCTTTTTCGACGTTGTTGTAGAAATACTCAAAGCCGTCGACAATATTCCGCCCGATGTCAAATCCGCTCATTGCGGGGTCGCGCGCCAGTGCGTTCAGCCAGTATGAGTACTCCTGACCGCAGCCCGGCTCGGTCTCTGCGGAGAGCACGAGAAAGTCGGCGTACAGACTGAGCGCGGTGATGACCTCCGCCGAGCCCATGATACATGCGTCAAAGTCCACGATTTCAAATCTTTTGCCGGATCCAGTGAGTTTGTTCGACTTTATCGCCCCGACGACTTCGGCAAAAGTCATCGACTTCCAGAATTTGTCGTCATAGCCGAAGTTGCCCGCGGGGCCGCCGCCGTGATCCCAGAGGATCAGATCGTATTTGTCGGCGCTGTAGTTGTCATAACAATAATTAATAAAGGCGGTGAGCGCGTCGGGATCGGACATTGCCGTATCCTCGAATCCGGGCAATCCGCCCGCTTCAAGCGCAGTCATCAAGCCGTGAGCTTCGCCCTCCTTCTTTCCGACGACGCTCCAGACCTGATTGAGCTCGGGGTCGATGTAATCCGCGCCGGCGAGATACTCACCGTCGGTGTACCACTCCTCCGAGCCGCCGGTCATAACGATAAAATTCAGATGCTCGTTATAATCCGAACTCATACACTGCATAAGGTTGAACGTTGCAAGTTCGTAATAGCCCTCGAGGTCAGAGCCGACAAGATACAGCATGACAGTTCGCTCGACAGGCTGTGCGCCTTGAACACCCACGGCAAGCGCCGGAAGCGTCCCCGCAAGGATCACAAGAGTGATCAGCACACATAAAACTCTTCTCATTTTAACGTTTCCCCCGTGTTTCACTAAAGATTTCCGTATTTAAATACCGGTCGGCGACTGACTTAATGAAACTGCCTTTGCATTAATGATAACATATAACCGCGAAGAATTCAAGATGCGGCGACTTACAAAAAAGCGCCCATACGGGCGCTTTTATCATATTTATTTGCGCTTGACGGGTATCCAGATCGCGCTGTGATAATCCGGGTCGGTCTTCTCCCCGTTGATGCAGTCGTACCATTCTATCGTAGCGTTCCCGGAGATCTCGTACTCTGAGTTGCCGGGCAGCCATTCTCTGAATATCCTCGTGTTCATTGATTGAAGCGCTTCCGGGATAGGTCCGACGCAGTCGAAAATCGCCCATTCGCCCGCCGGGAACTCGTAGAGCGCCATACCCTCGGGAACTTCGCCGCCGGTATATCTTCCCGCGATGAGATATCTGAACTTGTCTCCTCCTATATCGTCGACGCATACGGCGAACTCTCCGATGCAGTTGTCGACCAGCGCTTTTTCGTAAGCGTTTGCCGGGGGATTTCCGGCGTACACGTTGTATGCGTATTTTTCGCAGATCTCTTCCCACCATTTCGGTATCTCTTCATAAGAGTTTTCCATGGAAAATTCTTTTACGAAGCCGATGAATTTCATTCCGAACAGTTTTGCGATCTTACATTCCATTTGATTTCCTCCGTTTACGGTGATTTGGATCCTCAAAGGGAGAAAAGTTTTGAACGGTGCGCCTGAGCGCACGGCCGACGGTGTGCTGCCGTGAAAACGCGAAAAAGCTTTCGTGAAACTTTCCGGCGTGTCGTAACCGGAGTCGAGAGCGATATCGAGGACGCTTTTGTCCGTATCCTTCAGCGCGAGCGCCGCAAGATACAGCCTGCGGTTTCTGATATACTCGCTGACCGAATAGCCGGTCACGACAGCAAACCCCTTGCAGAAAATGTACTGAGATATGTGCACTTCGTTCGCAACGTCTCCCGTATTGACACCGTCAAAAAGACGCCCCTCCATATATTCGATCGATCTTCTAACCGCCGACAGCCATTCCATACCTTGTTCTCCTTCTCAAGACTGATGCCATTATACCGCGCAGAAAATCAAAAATCCTGTCATTTCCGGCTCGAATTTGTCCGGTTGTTGATCTTTGATGAGGAAACGACGGCGTAGATCACCGTACCGACGGCAAGGGGTATTTCAAGAAGTTCTATCTGATAGTTCTGAACGACTATCGAGATGCCGACGACAGTGAACATTATTCCAAGGAGACAAAACACTATTGCCGATTGCCTGTAATACGGCTTTTTATCCATCTTTTTTCGTTCTTCTTCCGACGCGTAGATGTACGCGTTGTTGATCAAATACCCGCGTTCCACAAAACTCATAATACTGATTATCGCAAATACTCCCGCAAGGGTAAATACCGCGATCGCAGATATAAGTTCCGGTGCAGTCATAAGAATACCTCCGATAATCTCACATCCGGGACGGCCTGCATTGATCTTTGTTCTGATCTGTCGATCCGGCCAGCCGCCCGGCAAGTTCCGGTTCCAGTATAGCAGAGAAGTCCGGATTTTTCAACGGAAAAATATGTGATCGACAAAAAAGCGCCCGTGCGGGCGCTTTTTAATAATTTCGATATTATGAGTTTGTTATAGCTGCTTTTCAGATACGGTCAGTTCGCCGTTGCCGATCCGCTCATACAGCTTTTCTTTGGGTATCGGTTTGCCGAACAGATAGCCCTGGAGACGGCTGCAGCCGATCTTGTCGAGGAAGTCCGCCTGCGCCTCCGTTTCGACTCCTTCCGTAAGCGTGAGCATATTGATCCTGTTTGCCATCTGTACTATGCAGTCTATCAGGACTCTCGATTTTTCGCTGCTTTCAAAGTTGGACAGAAAACGCATATCGATCTTGATGACGTCAAACTGATAATCCTTCAGGACGTTGAGGGAAGAATATCCGCTTCCGAAGTCGTCGAGCCACAGCGAGTAGCCGAGTTCTTTTATGCGGTTCATCGCCTCATTGAGTTTCGAGAAGTTGTCTGTGAGAGCGCTCTCCGTCACTTCGACGTGGATAAGGTTTTTTGAAATACCGTATTTAGAAACGATGTTTTCAAGCTCTCCGACCGCATCCATCAGCTCAAAGTCGAGCCTTGAGAAGTTGAGCGATACCGGGACCACCGGTTTGCCTTCGTCTATCGCCGCTTTTATGTCTCTGCACACGGAGTCAAAGATCGACTTATCGAGCTTGTGTATAAGACGGTATTCTTCGAGGACCGGTATAAATTCGCCCGGGAAGAGCTGACCGTATACCGGGTCCATCCAGCGCGCGAGCGCCTCGCAGCCGCAAAGCTCTTCCGTATCAGACCATACGACCGGCTGATAGAAGGGAACTATCCAACCGTTTTCAACGGCGTTATCAATATTGTTGACGATATACAGTCTCTTGTGATACGCTTCGCTCATTGTCTTGTCATACTCGGCGTAGATCGTCTGGAAGCGGTTTTTGATAAGGTGAGCGGCGTAACGCGCTCTGTCGATAGCGAGACGCGGATCTTCTCTGTCGGCGCTCAGGTGATACGCGCCGCAGTTGATTCCGAGCAGGATCTCGTCGTCGTAATCATGAACTATTGTGTTCAGCGCGTTCAGTCTTTTTTCAAGGTCTGACGTCTTTGTAAAGATCACAAAATGGTCGTCGGCCTGACGGGCGCAGAGAGAATCGCTGAAGATGTTTGAAACGTTGTTTCCGAGCGAGATCAGGAACTTATCGCCGGCTTCAAATCCTCTCTGATCGTTGAAGGCTTTGAAGTTGTGAACGTCAAGGAACAGGAAGACGTTTTCGCTGATGTTTTCATCCGGAAGGTTTTTGATCCTGTCTTTTGCGAGCTCTGAAAAATAGTTGAAGTTATACATCCCGGTGAGCACGTCTTCTTTAGCGCTTTTTTCAAGCGCTTTTGCTTTTTTCGCTTCGCTCAGACGTCCGTGGTAAATCGCGAAACAGATCGTGGCAAGCGAGATAAAGAACGTGACGTAGTTAACTGAGTCGCCGGATATGATCTTCTGCGTCGTGCCGCTGATGACGATTTCCTGTGCCTGGAACGTCAAGCCGTTCTGGAAAGTGAGCAGTATTTCGTAGAATCCGAGGAAACTTGCTCCGAGGATAAGGATCGTTATGTAAGGACGGTAGATCAGCAGACAGCCGACGTAAAATACCATCGTCAGGAAGCAGATTATCTCTTTCCCGCCCCAGAAGTCGCTGTATGATACGAAGACGCCGAAAGCGAGGCAGACGAGCGTAAAGGAAGTGATCGTCACGTGTTCCAGAATGACGATTCTTTTCTTCTTAAGGTATCTGAAAAGTGCGTAAGTCAGGATCGCCGCGCCGATTACGAACAGCAGAACGTAAATTGATACGAGCATTGTGTTCATGATATTCGCCATCACCGGCGTCACGGAATCGCTGACCTTCGTGAACGTTTCGAGAGACAGCACCCCGGTATACAAAATGCATGCCGCACCGATCACGCACAGCGTTATGAAACGTCCTTTGGACAGTTCTTTGTTTTTCTGGAATATGCAGAACAGCATAACTCCGAGCCCGATCAGCAAAAACAGCCAGTATTTTGATGTATACTTAACGATCAGCTCGAACAGATCTCCGCCCGCCTGATATTTGGGTACGATCTTTGAATACGTCTGCCGGATAAGCATCCAGATCTCCAGCAGAACGACGATCCCGCCCATATAGCTGCTGCTGCGGATATTCGATTCATGCAAATATTCGTTTTCATATTTGCTCAGTTTTTCAAAACCCAGAACGTGAGAGATCAAATGTAAAGCTTTTGTCATGATATCACTCCTGCTTTCTCTTTTGAGAACTGGTATATAATATCCGAGAGTGTGAGTTTTCTTAGTGCCGAACGCTTTTAGCTGTAAAGCTGAAGGCGCTTATTATTAATGTGATGATTCATTATATCATATATATTCCGGTAATTCAATGCAATTATGAAACAAATTACAAAAAACACCTTTTCTGTCGTTTATGACAAATCGCCGGAGTACGCTTTGCAGACGAAAATATCCGAAATCAGCCGATCATCATAACAAGTTCTGTCTCGTCTTCGTCTTCGTTTCCGGTGGCGGTAAATCCTTTTTTCTCGTATAGCTTTCTTGCGGTATTATTATCCTTATTGCAGGTCAGGGCAACTCTGTCCGAATTTCCGAACGGCTTTGTACGGATATATTCGATCACTCTGTCAAGTGCCATTTGAAATTAAGCAAATAGTTTTTCGGCATATTATCACTTCCTCACGATTATTGTAGCACAAATTTATTCAAAAATCAACGGCGTCAGCCGTTGTATATCATCAAGGCGTAGCCTTGTATATCATCAATTCCGCAGGAATTGTATCTCATCAAGCCGCAGGAAGAATACACGCTGACGCGTGATGATATACAACGCGCTTTGCGCGTTGATGATATACAGCCCTTGCGGGCTGATGATATACCAAGCCTGCGGCTTGGATAAACAAATAAACCGCTTTTGTCCGGTAGACAAAAGCGGTTTATTTGTTGTATAAGAGCGCCTAAAAGTACCAAAAACGAGCTAAGAACAGCAAAAAGTATACCGACGAATATATCAGTTGCACATTTATTATGCTTGTTTTCCAAATTGCGGTAGTCAATCTTTTCTGAGCATAAGATTGAAAAAGACGCAGAACCGTCCCCTGCCTTTTATAAAATATCATCCACTGTAATAATAGAGATATTCTCCTCCGTTAAATTCTGATTGTTTACTAATCGATTTGCTTGTTTTGTTACTGCTTTTTCAAAAAGATTTCTTACAAAGCGAGCATTTGAAAAGCTTTCTTCTTTGTTGGAACAAATGTCAATAAAATATTTTTTAAGGAAAACTTCACAATTACTTGCAAGTGAGTATCCAGTATCGTCGCAAAACTTTTTAAATATTGCTAATAATTCTTCTTCATTGTAATCATCAAAGAGAATAAACTTGTTAAATCGAGATTTTAACCCTGGGTTAGATTTCAAGAATTCTTCCATAAGTTTGGGATAACCTGCAACAATTACAACTAAATCGTTCCGATTATCTTCCATTTCTTTTAAAAGCGTTTCTACGGCTTCTATTCCATAATCAGAATCGCCTTTATTAGCTGTAAGGGAATAAGCTTCGTCAATAAATAAAACCCCACCTTTGGCTTTATTTATGGTTTCTTTGACTTTTAACGCGGTTTGTCCAACATATCCCCCTACAAGCCCCGACCTATCCACTTCAACCAAATGCCCTTTTGACAATAATCCTAATTCGCGATATATTCTTGACAATAATCTAGCAACTGTTGTTTTTCCCGTGCCTGGATTGCCATAAAACACAAGATGCAAAGACAACGGAAAAGTTTTGAGCCCTTTTTCTTCTCTTATTTTTCGTATTTGTAATAGATTAATAAGAGATTTAACATCATTTTTTACACTTTTTAGACCTATCAAAGAATCTAATTCTTCAAGCAATTGGTTTAGTGTTTGCTCACGTTCGATTATTTGATTATCTTCACTTTCTTCGTCCTCAAATGAATAGTTCTCTTCAGCACAGAAATCTATGTCTATATCATACCAATAATCTAAATTATTATTAATATAATATATTATTCTACTAATACTTGATGTAAATACGCAAATCTCATCATGCGTAATTTCATTATCACAAGCCAAAAGCTCTTTACCTAAATAGTAAAATAGCTGTGCAGTTGTTCCAGCAAGAGACTTAACGTTATCAGTATGCTTATATACTATGTTGTCGTAGATCACTAATAGTTTTATTGTTGGCGGAACGTCAGTTAATATATCAAAATACACTTCTTTGATAAATCTTTCATAAAATTCGGCATTAAAATTGTTATCTAAATAAACATTTAAAAAGTCAACTTCTTCTTGGGTTATTGTTCCATCTGATTTTGATAAATGAGATATGTACATTACTAATTCCAAACGTAAAGCTTCGCGTAATGGATCATCGATTATGTTTGCTTCTAATAATTTGAGTAAATCATCATATGCATCACACATTTTGTAAACAATGTTGATTAATTCTTTAATATGATCTTTCATTTTCGCTTCCTATTTACCCTTTCTAGTTTAATTTTGTATAGTCTAAAAAAATGAGGCATTCATTAAATTGGATATACTCATAAAGATAATGCTGTTTCTTGCGATTTTAGAAATATTATGCGGTTATTATCAATCATTATAGTCTATTAATTCCTTTTTATCATATTTATCTCCCGATTAAAAAAGTGCGCAGCCGAAGCCACGCACCGAAAAACGCACAACTCCGATTGCTGCGACACAACTTTCGACAAACCACAAGAGAATGCGAAACTGGAGAATGCGTTTTTACCAAAAGATAAAAACACTTCTCCTGCGGTTTGCCATATTTAGTTGTGTCGCAAGTCCATTTTAACACAAAAGGAGAAAAAAAGCAATAGAATTATTCGTTTTACCCGAAATCGTCCCAAAACCACGAAAAAACGCCTTTTGCTGTGGTAGACAAAAGGCGTTTCTTTTATGGTGGAGGCGCGGGCTTCAAAGTCGAACACCTCCACATCGTCCCCTTCGTAAGTCTCGACGCCGTTCACAAAGTCATAGGAGACGGCGCCGGCGTCGCCGGTATAATTGCAAACGATCTTCAGGTGGTCGTCGTACAGATAGACGGCCGAGATGAACACGTCGATGAAGGCGCTGACATAGCGCGGGTCTGTCATGCTTCCTTCACGAAACTGCTCCAGCCAGAAGGTCAACTGGTCGCGCGTCAGCTGCGGCTGCTGGATCTTCTCCTCGTCGATCGCGATCTCCAATTCCGACCGGCGTCCCTCCAGCTCGTCGAGGCGCTGCTTCGTGCTGGGCGTGATGATGCCCTGCTCGATCGCCCGGATCATGTTCGCGATCGCCTTCTTGACCTCGGCCAGCTCGTTCTCGAAGCCACGGAGGACGCTGTCGTCCTTCTCCCGCTCCTGAAGCTCCAGAGCGGCATCAACTATCAAGGAGATCATCTCGTCGCTCAGGCAGCGCTCCCGCGTCTCTCTGACGACGAGCTCCTCGATCCAGTCCTTCCGGACCTGCTTCTTTTTGCAGGCCCTCTCGCGCTTCCGCTTCACGCAGTTATAATAATAAAACTTTTTCCCGGTTTTACTGGTCCCGCTCTCGCCGACCATCGCGCTGCC